>CAYYYR010000033.1:0-81923 GCA_964476255.1 uncultured Nitrososphaera sp. | reverse complement strand
ACCAGAATGTGCCTATTTCTTGAATAGGTGTACCTTTGTACGTCCCCTGGGCTTCAAACGAAATTTCGACCTTTGGACCTTCTGCTGATATAACGCGCTTTCCCGTAGTCTTTCCTTTCATTTCCAAGACAAGATCTCCTAGCATACTTGATCAGTCTTTGAACTGCCTTGTTGTTTAAAAGTATTCTAAGTTCCAGACTTGTCATAAGTAATGATTATGGTTCAATCTTGATTGTCCCACTACGCGTAGGGGGTATAGAGAAGACTCTAGATTTTATCACCCATCATCGTAAGGGCGATAATGCCCTCTTTCGCACCCACCAAAGCTTAAGGCTTCAATGACTGTCATGGACAAACTTATTAACTGAGTTAGCCAACTTTTCTGTCAGATTTGGCCAAGAAGCGCAATGGGACCGAAACGCAGAGCTTCGGCGTTTCGAAAAGGGAAGGCCATGATTCTTCAAAATTCTACGCCCGCAAGATATACGAGAACGGCAATGGAAAGGATGAAGAACAATACGTCGAGCAGCCAATCAAACAGTCTAACCTAGACAAAGTATTTTGTAAAAGTAGTGAAAGGATGGAAGAGCTGCCAGATTCAAGCGTCCATCTTATGGTAACGTCTCCGCCCTATAATGTTGGTAAAGAATACGACAAAGATCTGACTATGGATGATTATCGGCAACTGTTGAAGAATGTGTTCAAAGAAACCAAGCGTGTTCTTGTAAATGGCGGCCGGGCATGCGTTAACGTGGCCAACCTGGGAAGAAAGCCGTACTTGCCACTCCACTCATTCATTATTCAGGACATGTCTAAACTTGGGTTCTTAATGCGCGGCGAAATTATCTGGAACAAATCTGCCAGCGCGGGGACGTCAACGGCATGGGGCAGCTGGCAATCAGCTTCCAATCCTACTCTGCGAGATGTCCATGAATACATCATGATTTTCTCAAAGGGAAGCTACTCAAGGTCAAAAGACAGAGAAGACACGATAACAAAGGATGAATTCTTGACATTTACAAAAAGCATATGGGACTTTCCGACAGAATCTGCAAGGCGGGTTGGTCATCCAGCTCCATTTCCGGTAGAATTGCCATATCGCTGCATTCAACTCTATACATTCAGAGGAGATGTGGTATTGGATCCATTCTGCGGGGTTGGATCAACTTGTCTTGCTGCAATCAAGTCTGGCAGGCATTTCGTTGGCTATGATATTAACGAAGAGTATGTCAGAATAGCGACTAGGCGGGCAACTGAAGCGCTAGAGCAAATGAGTATTCCTCAATTCTCTGCCCAATAATCCAGCCAGCGCTGGTACTGGTTGAACTTTTCGGTTGACCGAACCCAGTTTATCATTATTCTTTTCACATCAGGATGAAGAGAGAGTCGGTTCATGGCTTCCTTACTGAATTCTACTCCGCGTGGATTTGTGCCCTGTTTCGGAAGTGAGAAATACTCGTCCCTTCCAAATACACTAAAGATCTCCTCCTGCACTTTCAACGGGATATAGGCAAAAACTCCTGAGCCTCCCCAGTTTACTTGTACTAGAAGGATATCATACTTCGGCTTGTATCCCGCTACAAATTCTCTGGCTTTCTGTGCATCTACAGTCCAAATGGCCTTGACGCCTCCAATTCTTGCACCTGAAATCGTTTTGATTGAAAGAGGATGAGATTGAACTATCACGTCGATTTCAGTATTGGTAATTGGAATGTTTGTTTTTACGCCCTCTAAGCCGAATTTTAGCATCATTAATGCGATGATTATTCGCTCCCTGACTGAACCAATCTCCATGCCGACTTTACCGGCCCTTGATGCATCCAGTTCCGCAAGAAAAAACAGACGTGGAAGTTTTGTTTTGATTTTATCAATAAGCTTAACATCCTCAAAGATTTTCAAATAGGGAGCATCCAAATGTAGCGAGATCTCAGATAAGTTTCTAATAACACTTCTCAAGCTACGGAATTAGATTGAAAGCGATACATTCCAAATAGGCGGGATTAAGTATCGCTCCTACTACGGATTATTGATCCGAGTAAATACCTTAAAGCTTCTTACAAGACCCGCGTCGTGTTTTATGATAAATAGAATCAATCGTCGTCGTTATCGGCATCTTCGTTCTCGTTGTACCTGACGCGCTCGCGCCATTCCTGCTCTGGGTCGTTGTCCTTCGCGCCGTCAGGCGTTATCGGAACCCAGGGGATTCGAATGTAACATAGACAACCGCTCCTCGATTTAGCTCTACCGCCGCCGTCATAAGTAGTGAGTATGGTTCGGAATTCAGACCTAAGAGCCCGATCATATCTGCAGAATTGATTAAGATCCATGAAGCTCAACACTATACTCGATTGTTTCTTTAGCTAATCTACCGAATAAGGCTACTTTGTCAGTTTAAAGTACGCTGTGATGCTTGTTCCATCAATTGCCGTTACAGTGACTTCCCAACAAGTGTTAGCCGAATTGATCGGACTTTTCCACAAGCCTACATACTGACCTTTTGTTGCATCATATTTCATTGAAGTGCTGTCCGTGGTTGGTGATTTGATAGCATCTGTTGAGTCTCCAGAGAACGTGTTGCAATTAATCTTCTTTTGCACAAACGACTCGATGACGACCATACAACAAAGAATGCTTGGTTGTTTAAGCCTGAGTAGCATCTTCAACTTTGCAAGCCGCTCGCACTAGCTCTCTAACCTCGGGAATACGCTTCTCACCAAAAAGAATAGATAAGATTAGATCAGGTGAAAAGATTTCATGTGCGCGGCGAAATCCACCATTAGCAGATGCATCATAATTCACTAGATTTATCTTTCCTAGGTGTTGACCATCTCCTGATATGTTTGCAGCTGTAGTAAACCCTTCATCGTTCAAGATGGTATAGGTTGCATCTGTCCACATCGTATTCTTCCCTGTGCCAGTCCCACTTCTTGATGTTGGTATTTTACCTGTGAGTTCGGAAATCTTGGTGATAAGAGAATTTACATCCAAGCTATCTGAAAGAGTCCATTCAAGTGTCCAATAGGAATGATTATTCTCGCGAACCACTCGATCGAAGGCAGACATATTCTCTGTCTCGATATAGACATCTGCCGCTGCAATTGCCTGTGGCGAAAGCCTAGGTATAGTAGCTCTTAGAACACCCTCTGTCATAGGGATAATCTCCGCATCCCCCCTTCCCTGAATATGTACTCTAGTAATTGCGCCTGTAGCTATGGCTGTTATACCATCCAACCATTTCTGTGCCAGTGCCAAAACTCTTTTTTGAGCCTCAACATCGTTGGAATTGTTTGACTCACCCCATTCTAGATTACAGGAAATTAGTTTGATTCGCCGCGAGTAACCTTTCTTCCATGTCTCGATTGCCTGTAAAAATTCACCACAGATTCCAAGCGCGAGATACTTTTGATTTGTTGGAATTTCATCAATGTGTCCCAAATAATCACGAATGTTACCCAAAATCCCAAAAAGGGCTTGATTTTCATCCCACCTTGGAAAGAGAGGTCTAAAGAGGGATTCGTTCTTTGTTATTAGGTCACGTAAGTCAAGAATGTATGTGTAGTCAACAAGCCTCATCGGAATAATTTGGTTTGGAAACTCCTTCTTCCTATCTTCTCTTCTCTTTTCGAGGGTTTCACGTTTTTTCTTGGGAAAACCGATAGTCGGAATGTCTTCCCATCGAGTACCATAATCTCTAGTGAGAATTGAAGTTATCAAATCACGCAGCTGCACTTCGGTCTCTCTGATACATTTTTCCACGTTATCAGGAGCATAGTTAAACTCCAATGCATCAGTAGCATTTAGAGCTTGTATTTCAATATTAGGCATTGCTGTACTGCTAACCTAACAGGAGTCGAGATCCCCCAACCCTTCGGTGAGATTGAACCTTATCATAACATAATCGCATATTATGAAGTAAACGAGTCTGTACTCTATAGAGTGCTACAGCTACCGGTTACTAGACATTCCTAATGCATGATTCGTCTGAACAATAGACCTTGTAGGCCCAGTCTCGAGCTGTAAGGACCTGTTCTCTGGTTAGGCCCTGAGGCAAATGTTCCTTCTTGTATACGATATTCCAAGGGTACTCGTCGGCCTGCATTAGATTATCCATTTGAAAAACGTCAAAAAGGTTAAGCAGATGTCCCAATTCATGCGCGAGGTTCCACTTGGCCCAACTCTTGTCTTCGAATTCATTTATCATGACAGCTGTGAATCTAGGATGCGCTATTCCACCCAAGTCATCATTCTTGAACGATTTTACAATAATGATGTCTATTACGCCGTCAGTTAACTTGCTTCTGAGAAAATCATTTCCTATTTTCTCCAATGCTTGGAGGGACTTGCTAGGTTCAGCGCTATCTTCAGGTACACCCACACGATTTATCCCTCTTAAGTCGAACGTAATGTTTGCGTTTGTTCGCCATACGATGTTAGCATAGTCCAAGATTTCAACCAAATTATTTTCCGAGTATTCCACTTTGTTGCTTTCACTTTCAATGACATGAATCTCAATCGGCACTGAAATCATTTTTGCAGGAATCTGCTCGTTAACGTTCGGAACCAAGTAATGCGCGGATGTTTTTCCGAACGGAAATACCAGTTTCGTAGAAATAGAATACGCTGACAAGAGCATAATGATCGTAATGAAGCCCGCAATCATAGCAACGGTTTGGCTAGGGTCCCGTCGTTTAGGGCGTGATTTGTTCACAGCAACCAAGAGTCAGCAGGGATAGCCAAAGATTAGGATTTGTTTGTGTTCTTCTCTTACAACCATTGTAGGTTCCTTCATATTCAGAAAAAGCTAAGTCATACCTCAAGCTACTAGTTTATCAGTAGTATGGCAAAATCCACACTTGAAAACCCGCTATTGTACAGCAATTTCCTAAAGGCACTTGAGCGCAACAATCCAGATGTCGAGGTCGATCCGGACGATATTGACAGGACGTTCGAATACGATGAAGCCTTTAACGCACTCAAAGAGATCTATCCTAACCTTCGCATGACAGGCAAGGCCAAGACCGAGCTCCAGCAATTCCGCGACCATCTAAATGAAGAATTTGGCATTGACGAGCGCAAGGTCCAGAACTTGACTATCCAGGATGAAAAACAGCCCTTTACCGATGACGAGCTGGCCGGCATATCCTACGCTTTGCATGGACGCTCTGATCATGCCGTCCTTACAGACAGGGCCAAGAAAGCACCGGTAACCCGCGACGTGAGAAAGTGGGCCGGCAAGCCTAACCGTCTGGACCTTTAGAGACGACCGCTGGCATTAATTACACCGCTACTGCAGAAAGGTGCTTCCACCTGATACTCGAGGGTTCTGTAATCTACTTTACGTATCGGCATCAAGCACTGGAAACCGATATAGCAAGGCCAAAATTCAATCCCATATTTGAGGCAGCGAGGCAAGTGTATGCCGAAATAACCAGTCATGAAATTTACAAAAAGCTAAAGGACTATACCCCAATGGAAAAACTATACCCAGCATTTCCATCATGAAATAACCTGTGATGGTCATAAGATAGAGATTAAGCAAGAATGACGATTAAGAATTTACACCGCTGTGCAGCTGCTGGAGATTCCGCCCGCCGCACCTGCCGGCCCAAACTGCCGCAAGAAAAGACCCAAAAATAGGCTGTAATCAACTGTTTAACGTCTCATTACCCCACACAACTAATTATTGACACTGGGTGCCACAATGGAACAGTCGTGTTTTCTTCATTCCAACCAAGGCGCCGAAACGGAACAGTAGAGCTATCTTCGCAAGCTATCTGTGATCAGGAGACGATATGGAACAGTCCTATAAAAGAGCCAAAACAGGAACAATGCCACTATCGGCATTGTTCCGATTCTGGAGCTTTTATAGGACTGTTCCACTTTGCCGCCTAGACATTAACGCAAAGGCTACTGTTCCGTTCGTCACCAAAGTTGTGACAGTGCTTGAATGTCTCATATGACATGGATTTTTGCCGGCTATCCCCCGCATAATTATTGCGTCAGTTTACGGGGGTAATTGAGCCATCATGCTTACTGATTGCACAAGAACTTGGAGTTCTGCCATGTTTATCGACAATGCGGTAATAGGCGTTGCTAAACGATTTTGCACAGGCGTACCTGTAGTAAGTGCCTGTCAAACTGTTAGCAAGTTGACCAAATCTTTTCTGTAAACATTGTAGTTCCGTTGGGGACACTCGATCTGGATCCGTAGAACGGACCCTGCACGATCTAATCGATTCTTGCTTCTCTGTTACTGGTGCTATCCTAACCACAGATCCATCGGTCTTATTTATCGCAATGGATAATGGACTCAAACCAACCTTTCGAGCAAGTAATTCAAATCTGTTAACAAATGCCTTTGGCGACGTTTGTACGTAGCTATCTGCTGCGAGCATTTCCCTCATATCAGACTCCAAGTCTTTGAATTTCTGTAATTGCTCAGTGGTGAGCATAGAAGCAACCTCATCTTCTGTATCATTTGTCTCGGAGTCATTCTGGAGGATAGGATCAGAGTTATTCGTTGCTAGTGGTAGCTGTACAAACGGTTGACTTTCGTCAGTTACTTCAACTATATCGGCAGGCAGCTGATATGGAGATTCCTTACGGCCAATCGTGCCATTTCTTTTCAATCGATATACAGCAAAAAATGCTTTAAGGTAGGCCCTAGCGGCGCGCAGATTCTTGAAGCCCTGCCGCCTGCTGACAAATTTCGAAAACAAATCATTAGCCGACTCGCATTGATTTGTATTGTCAGGGGCTTCACCCCGCTCCTGAGCTGTAAGGTAATAACGAAGATTTGCCATCAAACTCTTGTATTCAACCAACGTTTGTGGGTCGGCCGCCCACTCTGCTTCTCTAGATCTCATCTGCTCTGTGAGTCCGTGTTTCTCTCCAGGCGTCAGCGAATGGATTAGCCTGCGAGCAAGATCTATAAAGTCCACCCTTATCCTGAGACGCTCTGGACTGATAGGTCTACCCCTCCTCTGCCGTGTGCGCAGCTTCTTGTAGAGCCGGCGCATTCTGTGGACGACACAGCCTTGCAGCTTGGCATGTGGAAATACCAGTCTGACTGCGGAGAGAATAGCAGCTTCTTGGTCACTGACGACAATGATAGCTTCATAGTCTCCCTTGAGCCTCAATTCATACAGGAATTTAATGACGGTAGGAAGTGTCTTGTCGGAAGTAACGTCATAGTGAACTGTCTCACCACGCAAGGCGTCAATTGCTACCCAAATGTAATGCATATCGCCCTCTATTCTTCGATGCATGGAATCGATCACAAGTATTCCGCTCATAGAGTCCCGTCTTGCCCTCGTTATCTCTGGCCCATTTTCAAGGCACTCAGCCTCTTTGATAAAAAAGCCAGACCAGCGCGTTTTGCTGTTTGGCAAGGCCTTACCTTGTTCTTTAATAGCTGCAATAGCAGTATTCCTATTCATGCGATCAAGGGCAGTCACATCAAAAAGATAGACCTCAAATGCTGTGAGCATATCATCATAATCAAGTTCATTTGGAGGGTCGTCCTTGAACCACTTTCGACAATCTTTGCACCTAAATCGACGTTTCCCGTGCCGCTTGCCTTTGCACTCCACGTTTTGTGAGCCGCAGCGGTTGCATGGTGGCTTCTGCGCGGATATATCTAAGTCGATGGGCTCTGACATCGTCGTTACTTTGCACCTCCCAAACATGCACATCCGTATTCGGCAAAGTCGTTATAATTTGAAATCAGGATCTCACACCACGGACACATGAGGAAAAGACGATTACAATGAGGACAAATCGTAAAGAGATCATCCCATCCTAATACGTCCCCCAATAGCTGCCTCATTCAGCTTTATCCCTCCGCGCCTGTGCCTCCAGCAGCCTTACTAGCGCTTCAACTGCCTGCTCTTTCTTGGCGTAAGCGTCATCTTCAATGTACTTTAACATGGAATTGATGACAACTCGCTGCAGGTTCACCATGTCACGGTATGGTTCTATCCCATGGAAAAAGATCGAGTCGATAAATTCATGTCGCAGAGTTTTGAGAGCAGTGTCTTCAGACTCTGAATATATTGAAACGATGTCTCCTTTTACTTCTCCCTCTTTGGCAAAGTCCTGCCCAGGTTTCCACCGAACTTTTAAATTTGATCCAAACTCTGAATCAGCAATAAGCTCCTCCATTTTTTTGTCCAACAGGTTAGAAATTCTGATGTCACTATCTCGGTTTCTGCCTTTAGTGGACAATCAAGATCTACCTCCGCCTGTAATAAGCCCGCCGAATTCCGCCTGTTTGCACAGAAATCGTAACTGTTTTTCTGGCGCAATTGCAAGCTTGTTCTCTGTTGCACTATTCGCAAGCCCTAACTTACTATATGTACGGTTCCATTCCCGCTTTGTCGTTATATCGACAGAAAAGCTATTTAGCTTCAATAATGAACAGTCTCAGAATCTGCATTTATGAGAGCTAGAAGGCAAATGTGGATATTCTGGAGCAGATTCCAGGCTGGAACCAGATTTGATATCATGCTAGAAACCATTAAGTAATTAAGGCTTTCTGAAAGAGCCGTAGATATCCTGATGGCTATGCGGCTGCTGGATGACATGATTGACCAGTACTTTATGCAGCTTGATATCTATAAGCGTCGCAAGCCCTTGGGACCAAAGGAGCGAAAAGTGCTTGAGCAATTCCTGGAAGTTGGTGAAGATACACCCCGCGCAGTCTGGAATAGATTGAACAAAACACATCCAGAGCTAAGTTACAAGCGTGTTGATGCACTAATAGGACAGCTCGTCAAATTAAACTTCTTAGAAAAGACCGGCAGGGTTGATGAGAGAAGCAAGCGCTATGCATATCATCGATTAACAGAACTGGGTTTATTCTACTTGTTTTCACATTCCAATTACATTACCATGATTGGGCCCACTGTTGATATTGTCAACGTGTTCAATGCTCATAGAGACGCCGGACTTTTCAAGATCACCTTAGTTAATCTATTCAGTCAGAGTACGATTGAAAGACTCACTCAATCATTACGAATGCTGTTAATAGGCTATGTACAGGACATGGCCGTCCACCTTGAGAGAGGGCTAGTGGAATTCAAAGAATACAAGGATGATTCTAACAGCCGATTGGGATTGGTAAGAACTATGTCTATGGTAATAACTTGGAATGTATTCTCTTTTCTGATCCATTATTCTGCGCTGTATGAACGACATCCAGAGAACATCCAGTTATTCGCTAAAGATGATTTATTGTTTGGAATCATTAAAGCAGCCCAAAAGAAATTCAATGAGTTTGTAGAAGAAATTGAGCATCAACGGAAACAGGATGCTTCAAAAAAATAGTATATTTCAGGCGCTCTGGCAATAATTCCTGTCTGAAATTGTGTTCAGATTATTTTCTTATGACGACCTTTTGACTTGGCAACACACTGACAAACTGCCACCCATCCTTCAAGAACGATGCCAAGTTCTTCTCTTCCACTATTGCCTGTGGATCGGGCTCCCTGAGCTTCTTTATCTCTACTTCAAACAGCTCTATCGTTTCCTCCTGGGTTAGCTCCTTTTTCTGCTTATTTTCCTTGGCTATTTTCACATCCAATAAGTCGATCCCGAACATTGACTTGGCCACACTCTTTAGCGCTTCTATCTTTGCCTCCTTTACTATGGTGTTCTGCTGGATCAAGTCAGCCATAGTGGACAGAAATGGCTCGCAGTCCTTGTATGCGTTCCTCATCCCCTCGATCATATCAGGTGGCAGACTGCCTTTATTTGTAGAATATCTGGCCTCGATGTCGCCTTTGTGACCTGCAATGAACTGCAAATAGGGATGGCTTATCCTGCCTTTGGATTCTGCAATTATTAGCTGCGTTTCTGCATATGCGCGTAATACATATGGACGCTTGTAGACACCAGCCTTGCGCATTGCTTTTCTAATTAGAGCAGTAATCTTTCGGGTCTTTAGATGTGGTTTCTCTTTTACTGATAGCCTCTCATACTCTATCACAGGACTATCAGGCTTCAGCTCTTCCATCCGTCTCATACGCGCTTCAATCTCTTCTTTCAGGTAAGCACAACCTTCAGATCCTAGGAATGTAAAGTACTTTTGGCGAGTCTTGCTCAAGTTTGCTCGAACGTTAACCCTCGTTGGTATCTTGTCAAACTCAACTCGCTTTTTGTCTGCTGTAATCCGCACTTCTGGCAGGTCTCTCAATTCAAGTCCATCAGAGCCATCGTGGTTGCCCAGAGTCTCCGGCCGCAGGTCTGCAAATGCCATCAGTGCCTCTGCAAGCCGCACCCTACTTGACGAGTTTCTGAATATGCGAGCGAGCTCTGCCTGCGAGGGAACTTGCTCATTTTCAATAGTAGGCGTAGAAGAAGCGTTTCTTATCTTTATCTTGCGTGTTAAAGTGATGTCATTGTAGTTGAGCCAAGACTTGATGACTTTCATGATGCCGGTAATATACTGAGGCGCCTTGCGATTCTCTTCTAAACTCGACACTAGATCCTCCAAATCATTTTGAAATTCTTTCATATCCCTTTTAGTTCTTGAGACCATTTCCTCTGGAGTAGTATCCAAAAGCTCGCATACTTTGCCAAGCCGGCGTAGTGATACTTCTGCGGTGATGACGCTTCCCCTTTCCATATTCCTGATCCAGCGTCTTACTCCGTCATCCTCTAGCAACCATGCATGTTTGCTTTGCGGAGGCTTCGTCTTTTTCAAGATATAGTAATGCAAATCATATGCTAAAATATAAGGTACTCGACCCTAAGAAGGAGCGGGCCCGGAGGGATTCGAACCCTCGACCTAACGCTTAGGAGGCGTTCGCTCTGTCCATGCTGAGCTACGAGCCCCGCGCATTGTTCAACCTTTGAAGCGCCAATTTAAGGATTCGTCTATTTAGGCACGAGCACCACGATCTGTGGCTTTCTGTCTGGCAAGAATTCCGGGTCGCGCCAGTCCTTTGGAAAATAGGTCTTGCCCTTTCCCGGGACCACCTGCAGGCCGGCCTGGCCGGCGGCTTCTACAAACTCCCGGAACGGCGCGCCGTCGAGATCCGTCAGTACCCTGAGCGCGCCCCCTCGCGCCAGCTTTTTCGACATTATCTCAAGCATCAACCTGAACGAGCTCCTGCCTTCCGCGGTGGTGGGCGCAGAGTGCTCTGGCAGCACGATCAAAAAGTTGTCTATCGAGCGGTTCGAGATTGCCGGGAGCAGCTTTTCAGTGTCGCCCCAGAAGGCGGAGGCGTTCTGAGGGTCTAGCTGTGTGAACCGGGACTTTGCCTTGAATACCTCGCTCTGATCCCTGCCTATACCTATGAAATATTCGGCCCAGTTGTCAACAGCCAGGGCATGCAGCAGCTCGCCCCTCCTCATCCCTATCTCCAGGTTGACTCGCAGGAACATCTTTCTCGCGGTGGCTATGGTCCTGTTGAGCTGAGTCGACGGGTTGCCTTCGTGGAAGAACTGATAGATCAGGTTCCAGCGCTGCCTGAATATGTAGGGAAAGTGCTTCATGCCGATTATCTGCTTGAAGATTTCGTTTTCGGCAAAATCCGCGAAAAAGGCGTCGGTCATTCGCACGGCTTCAAGCTTTGGCAGGTTCAGCTCGTCGTAGAGGTTGGTGACCCTGTCCCACGCCCTGACCGGGTCAGAGCCCATGTACGTGACTGCAAGGTCGGCAAGCCAGAGGATCTCGGCGAGTATTTCCGCCTTCTGTGCGTCTGCGCCCTTGCTTTTCAGCTGCTCCTGCAGGCGCGCAAACGTTTCCAGGGCGAGCTTTTGCCGGAAGAACGGAAAGTCCGTCCTCCAGATGAGCATCTCTGTCATCAGGCTCTCCGTCGGGCTCCACTCCGCCTTGACGTACTCGGGGTGTGTGGTGGAGAACTCTTCCGGCGGGGCAAGCGCCGACTGGAACGCGCGGAAATAGTCTGCAAACTGTTCCCTCCCCATCGTAAAGTAGGCGTCCAGGATCCGGGCCCTTGAAAGTTCCTGCATCGTCCTTGCGACGCTAGGGCCCTTGGGCCCTTCGTGAGTCGCGAGCGGCTGGGCAGGGTCGTAGTCGTGCAGCAGCCCCGCCACCAGCACAATCTCATAGTCCCTGGGGCCGAACGCAAACTTCTCAAACTCCCTTGGCACCATGTAGAGGGCCATGTAGGACACTTCAAGCGAGTGGTGGAAGTTGTGGTACTCGCTTGCGCCTTCGCCGAGCCCGAGGCGGGTGTACGCGTTCTTCAGGAACCTTATGAGCAGCTCCAGCATCTCGATCCTGTTCTGCTGGACGCCCTTTTGGGACGCAAGTTCCAGCAGCGAGGCGACGAGCTCGTCGTCCTTGACGTTTGCAAGGTTGGCGTTTGTCTCCTCGATGCCGCGCTTTTTTGCGCCGGGAAAGTTCCTTATCACCTGCCGATAGACAATCCTGAGGGGCAGGCTCTTGTTGAGGTATATGCCAAGCCCCCCCCACGGGTGCCTTATCCTCTGCTTCTCCCACTCGGCCACTTCGTCTGAAGCGGCCACTATCTTCCGATTGAGGTCGGCGACGAGCTCGCCCAGCTGGCCACCCGTAACGTCAGCAAACCTGTTGCGCTCGGTGTTCATCACGAGCCACTGCGGGACCCTGACGACGTAGACGTAGCGCCACGACTTTGTTTCTTCGCTGACGATCTTTTCCCGGCTGGTGACTGCCACTCTCCGGGGGCTTATGTGGAATGGCAGATCCCTGTCCTTGACCACCTTCAGCCTGACCTCCCTGCTCCCGGCTTGGAGGCTGAGCAGTATGTGCCAGTACTTGCCCTTGTCCATCCAAGAAGGCACCTGCATCTCCTTGTCCCAGAAGTCTATCGGGCCGGACGGGACAAACCCGGCTTCATAGTCCTTTGTGACAGGGTTGTACGACCGGTATTCGTACTCGCCCATCATCGGGTCGAGCCGGCGGGCCGCGTCCCTTGCGTCCATGACAAGCTCGATTGACTTTGTAAATTCGCGGTATGCCATCACACCCCAGATTGTGCCGAGGGCGCTGAAAAGCGTGAAGAGGCCGGCCAGTATGTTTACCTGGTTGCCGATAAAATAGTTTGGGACGAGCGGTATGCCGAACCAACCGGTGGAGAGAAGGCCGGTGAAAGCGAGCGTGATAAACAGGTACCGGGCGAGGTTGTGATAATCTATGCTAAAAAACAGGCCGCCGTACGTGCAGCAATCGTGGTTTTCTCGCCCGCCAACGCTAGGTCTGAATCTCAACCTGTTTGCCTGCCGATTGTTTATCGTTCAGTGTACGATTATATATTTTCACGCTTGCTTTCGCCCATTCTGCCGATCGCCGCGCGGAGGGCAGACCACGGCTCTGACTGGTGCACGCCCCACTGCTCGTAGCACACCACATCGGCGAGGCCCATCCGCGGGAGCCAGCCGGCGCGCTCCAGGTCCGGCTTTTCTGCAAACCCGCTCACGTACCCCAAGCACAGGTACGCGACCGGCCTCACGTGTGGGGGTATCGCCAGTATTTTTTCAAGATCCTCGTTTGCGAGGATGCTCACCCATCCGACGCCCACCCCTTCTGCCCTTGCCGCAAGCCAGAGGTTCTGGATCGCGCAGGCGACGCTGTAGACGCCCGTTTCTTCAATCGATGTCCTGCCCAAGACAAACGGCCCAAAGCGCGTCGGGTCGTACGTTACGCAAACGTTGATTGCAGACTCCATTATGCCTTCCAGCTTTAGCGAAGCGTACTGCTTTTGCCGCTGCTCGTTGCCGTCCAGCATGGCAATCGAGCGGTCGCGCTCGCGCACGAACGACTCTTTGACCTTCTGGCGGATCGTTCTGTCTTTTACCAGGATAAAGTTCCACGGCTGCGAAAACCCGACTGAAGGGGCGTGGTGGGCCGCGTTCAGCATTCGGAGAAGAACGTCGTCCGGGATTTCCCTGCCTACAAAGTGAGAGCGGACGTCCCTCCTCGAAAATATCGCCTTGTACAGTCCCTCTTTCTCGCTGCCCCTCAGGCTGTCGTCGGGCGTCAATGCTGGCTATTGGGAGCAAGTCCCATTATTAGATTTGTGCGGCCGTCTGCCTTGGCGATGTTCCTGCTGGCCTTCTCCACGTTTTCCTTGTAAAGGTCGATGCCCACGAACTTGCGCCCAAGCGACGTCGCGGCTATGCCGGTGGTCCCCCTGCCGGCGAACGGATCGAGTACAAAGTCGCCCTTTTCAGTCGCAAACCTGACGATCATGTCTACCAGCTCTTCTGGAAATATCGCAAAGTGCTCGTTGCCATAATGGGCCTTTGTCGCGATCTCCCACACGTTCGACGGGTTCTTGCCGTTCGGGTTGCAGACTGCAAATATTGGGTAGTGCTTGTGATCGCCTATCCTCCTCCGCGTCGCGTGACGCTTGAACTTGCGGTAGCATGTCGGGCAGAACTTTTCCGGGTCGTAGCCGTAGGCTCGCGCAATTTCTGAAGTCGTCGGGAGATCGGAAAGCGGGGTGGAAGGGGACGCGCTATGTATGATATTTGCAATGCGCGCGATCCCACTTTTGTCAGGGCTTTCCGGGGAGTACTGCACCATGTCTTTTGGCGGCACCTTGTTGCGGCCCTCTGCCGCCTCGTTGCCGGGCACCCTCACAGCGTCAAGGTTTGTGAACGAGCGGCGGCTCTTTGAAAAGAACAGGACGTATTCGTACGCCTGCGAAAAGTTGTCCTGCGAGCTGCTGCTGACGTTGTTTTTCTTGTACCAGACAATGTCCTCGCGAAAGACGTATCCGGCCTGCACCAGCCTTTCTGCAAGGCGGTGTGGGATTCTTAGCTTTTCGTGCCGCCGCCGGCTGTCGCCTATAACTATCCACAGGCTGCCGTCCTCTGTCAACGTGTTCCTGCACGCTGCAAACACATTGGTCAGCGAGTTGAGGTAGTTTTCATCAGTCTGCTCCCTGCCTATTTCATGATCGTTGTCGCCATAGTGCCGGTGGCCGTAGTACGGCGGAGAGGTAACGACGGCGCGGAACCTGCCGCTTGGCAGGCGCTTTACAATATCGCAAGCGTCGCCGTTGATTATCTTGAAGGACTCGTTGTCCAAATGTTGAATAAAAACGCCGCAGGTGGCTCTTAACCTTATCTATGGTTAGCGCATGTTGGAAGTGTTGACGCCGATCCTCCGTACGCGCTCGTCGATGCTGCTGACGACAGAATTGTGCTCCTTGGGTATCCTGTTGTTCTCCTTCAGCGTCGCAAGGATCTCGTTCAACAGCCGCAACATTTCCTCTGAATGCCGTCTGCGGCGCGCTCGGTCTTCATTAGCTAAAGCTGGGTTTGCACTGTATATCAGACTTGTAGAACAAAGCTCGAGTGCGGTTCTACGGGAGTGCCAAATCTACAACATATATTTGGGCAGCAAAAATTTGCACTAAGGGCCGGTGGTCTAGTTCGGTTATGATACCTCGTTGACATCGAGGTGGTCGGGTGTTCAAATCACCCCCGGCCCACTTTTCTCCTATTTTGCACGCGCCAAAAGCGTCAATACCTTGCCGGCCAGAGCGTCATGCTCGTATGGCTGCACCACCCCCACGATCAGAGTGTTGTGATCGTCGAGCGGGAAGAACAGACCGTCGATGTACTTGTAGTGGATTGAGACATAGCCCAGCTCGCCAAACTTGTCTTCGTTGGCCTTTGTTGCCCTGACTATCATCTCGATTTGCGAAATCATGTAGTGGAACTCGTCTTCGTCCGGCGCAGGGCCGCCTGATTTCAGGTGCGACGCCGCGAGCTTGCCGCCTGACAGCACCATGGCTACTTCGACGCTGCCGTGCAGGCCGGCCACCGCCTTGCAGAGCTCCTGGTAGTTCATGCCCCGGACTTTGGTAAACTACGTGGAGGATAAAATTCTAGTGATCAAACCCGTTCCCCTTCAACGTAAATGACGTCGCCCCATTATCCCTTTGACCAAAGTTGTATGTTTGGGTTCCCAAAGAAAAATTTCCAAAGCCTGAATTTGAAATCATACAATAAAGATTACTTATTCAATTGATAATATATCTATGTTGATATTTCTACCTAGATTTCTCAGTTTTACTAAATAAAGCCTTAATAATTTGGAAAACAACAATACTTCATGGCAAATGCGTTTGAGGACGGATCGCTTGGCTTGAAGCTGAAAGGCTATAGCTTGGTGCCAAATGACGCGCTAGAAACCAAGATCGCGATTTACACTCCCGAGATTGTCCAGTCGATCCTATCGGAACACCCGGAAATCATTGACCGCTGGCTGCAAGGCCTGCACACCGAATACATTAGCAAGAAAAAATTGTGCGACTTTGAAAACGACCCTGTCGCTTGCTTTACACTTTCAGTCTACGAGGAATTTGAGAAACATTTCAAGAGCTGGCAGGACGGCGGGATAATCGCGATAACCTTGCCGCAGGACAGGGTGATAAGGATCAGCAAGAGCCCGCTGATTTCAATCGTTACCGACTCGAAGGTCAGCTACCTCGTTT
The DNA here is from genome assembly GCA_964476255.1 of uncultured Nitrososphaera sp. Classification (GTDB taxonomy): domain Archaea; phylum Thermoproteota; class Nitrososphaeria; order Nitrososphaerales; family Nitrososphaeraceae; genus Nitrososphaera. Next base: position 65,463 of record CAYYYR010000033.1, on the reverse strand, counting down.
GCAACAAATGCATGGCGTCTTTTAAGGATCTTGACGAGTTTGAGAAACACTGCAAGCAGGAGAACGAAATAAAGCCGGCGAACACAAATAATCAAGTGAAACAAGAAGACATCGCACCCAACCCCATCTGGTGGTTTACCACATGATACCCTATGATGAGCCGTACAGCTGCTTACAAGGCTTTGACTCGATCAAGGAGCTGGTAAGGCACCAAAGAAAACCACCCGGGTTTAATTGAAAGAGTAACCATCCCGATCTAACGCTACTACATCGACTTGGAACACAAATTCTAGATTTATCGTAAGGTCGGTAGAAAGAACTAGATCAGAAAAGGTTAAGAGAATCTGCAAAACAATTCACCGTTATGAGCGCAAGTCTAGCGCGTGTAGAAAGATCAGATTAGTGGAGAGCAATGAAAGAAGATTATATTCTGGGTAATCGTGACAGTGAGATAGAACGCCTCGAAATGCAGGCAACCTTTTTTGAACCATTGACAAAGCAGACGCTTTTGAATGTGGGACTGAAGAAGGGTATGATCTGTGCCGACATTGGCTGCGGCTCTGGTTCTGTCAGTAGGCTGATTGCTGGAATGGTAGGCAGAACAGGACGGGTAACGGGCATAGATGTGGACGACAAGTATCTCCAGCATTGCCGCAGCGTCAGCACTCAGTCTAACATGGAATTTGTCTACGACAATATTTGCGAGAGCAGGCTTGACAGCAAGGAGGATTTTGACATTGTTTATTCCAGGTTTACTTTCCAGCATCTGAAGAACACACAGGAAGCAGTACGTTCTATGAAACGGCTAGCAAAAAAAGGAGGAACAGTTGTAATCCAAGATCTAGACCATGACCAGGGATCGTGGCTCAGCTACCCGAAAAGCGAGGCTTTTAATACTCTTAGAAAAGTTTACGTCGCCTTGATCAAGAGGGCAGGCGGAGACCCGCTAGCAGGCAGAAAGCTGTACAAATTGTTGGCGGATGAATCCTTTGACGCAAGTGTAGAATGCTACTCTCCCTGCATTTTGATGGGCCATGAGCCGTACAGCTCCCTCGGATGGCAGCTGGCACAGAGTATAAAGCAACAGATTCTTAATCACAAGCTTCAAAGTGAGGAGGAATATGCCAAGATGTATGAGGGCCTGAAAAAGCTTGCAAAGAATAAGGGAAGTTTTGTGACGTATGCTAGGTTATTTAGCGCGGTTGGAAGAAAAAGAACATAATAACTTGTACAATTCAATTGTCACAAGCATGCCAACAGAGGCGTATCATGTTTGACCTACGAAACCGCAAGTGGCAAAATAAATGTCATCGAAATCCCGTCCAGAAAACCTGCCCGCGGCACAGTGCTGTGTATACATGGATTTTGTTGCGACGCACGAATTTTTGCGTATGTTGGAGCCAAGCTATCGGAGGCAGGATACGATGTTGCTAGCATGGATTTGCCCGGCCACGGCAGATCTGACGGTGAAAAAGGTGATCTTGACTTTGACGCCTGCCTGAAATCCATCAAACAGATCGTTATGGAGTTGAAGAAAAAGTCGTCAAGGGTGTTTATTCTAGCCCACAGCATGGGCTCCACATTTGCCCTCTGGTATGCGCGCTCGTCCGGCTTGGTGGATGGTCTTGTCCTGATGGCCCCTTACATCAGGATCAGCGGCATAAAGAGATCTGATGCAGAGCCCAGTCCGCTTGCATTTGTAATCCTGCTTTTGGGGCGCCTAATTGCTCCTTCTAAGAAGGTAAACGTTACAAAGGCCCTTCCAAACTATGTCAGGATCGGTGGAAGTGAGGTCACCTACATGATGCAGGACCCTGCAGTGAACTTTGAGTACTCATATAGATATCTTATAGACGTGGTTACAAAACGAAACAGCAGGATCGCAGAACTATCTGAAGTCAATGTGCCGGTGCTTGTCCTGCACGGGTTAAAAGACAGAAATGTCTACCCAAAGGTTTCTGAGGAATTTTTCAAGCTGCTCCATACAAAAGACAAGGAAATCAAAACATTTGACTGCGACCACTGGTTCTATGATGCAGTATTTTACAAGCAGGACTCAAAATATGCTGAAGAAGAAAGGATGAAGTTTATTTCTTCGATAACTAAATGGCTTGACTCTTTAAACAGCGATTAGTGCTGCTTTTCGCGGACGCTGGCAAGGAGCTGGGGAACCGTGGCGTCCTTTGCCAGCATCTGGTAGTACGATATGAAGCGCTGGGCAAGGTACGGATCGTCGTAGTGGGAGATTGCAAGCGTAAATTGCTCGGGGTTGGCATAGTTTGTCGTTTCATAGACGACAGTAGTGCCGTCAACTACCATAAAACTAGCCAGTACTTTGGCCCGCTTCAGGTCAAACCTAGAAGACCCTATTATCGAGTTTACCATGTCAAAGGTTTCCTTGTTTGGCGGCGTCCTCAAAACTGCATTAAGCCTGTTTTCAACAGATATCTGGTCAGGAAGGCTGTCAAGCATGTGGAGCGTAACGCCGTCAGCGACCTTTGCAAACAGAAGCTTTGAGAAGTGGGGGTCGTGATAGCGGGTTGCCAAGTACACCTCTTTCTGTGCACCTTCTAGGAGCTTTGTTACCTCGACAACAAGTCGGTTATAGTCCTTGATTACAGAGAAGCCTGATAGGTGTGTTCCGTTCACAATGTTCTTCAGGTTGCAGTTTTGAATTATTTCGTCAATCACCCTCTCCTTATGCTGCAGCGGAAAGTCCTGCCTTGATTTCAGGACGTCCACTGCCTTGAGATTCCAATAGTTGCCAAGTATCTCTTCGAGCGTCCTGATATGACCATTATAGACTATGGAACCAAATGAAGTAGTCCTATAAACCGTGTCACGCTTCTCAATAAATCCAATGTCCCGCAGTCGCTTTAGTCGGACATAAAACTGCTTTTTGGAAAGACTGCCGTTGTAAGTGGTAGCGGATGCCTTAAAGCCAGAATAAGCCATCTTCATTATATTTAATGAGTGCCTGTCTGCTAGGACAGAGAAAACCTGCTCCATAGTAGCTTGCCCAGGCATATTGCTGTAGAAGTAGCCATAGGTGTATTTAAATTTTAGTATGTTCCCGCTTATGGGAAGTAATAGCATCTAAACCTGTAATTTAACTCCTATATTTAGTAGAAATCTCTATTTTCTTAGTCATAGTTTCAGTTGTGCTGACGACCTTGGTGACAGCCCAAGCTCGGAGCTAGCCAAAATACAAGCTTTTCGGCCGCGACTATGGTCTCCTGCGTAGCTGCATGTCTCGCTAGACTCATTTCCAGTATATTGTTCGCTATATTTCTTCTATAATTGAGGTACCTACAAGAATTAGCGCAAATATTCCCCTTGCAGAGAAACCCTATCCAAAAAAAGGAGCAGCAGCTCCTTACCCGACATGCCGATACCAATACCCCAATTTAGGCGACAAACCAAGAACGGGAGCGCTGGGAGCAGGACACAAACTTCTTTTGTCCGGTCTCAACTGATTCTCTTCCAATCTCGCAAGAAATGGGGAATGCTTTATTCGATGGCGACAGTCGCGGGATTGCTTTGCGTTCCCGGCGTGCTCATTGCAATGGGTTCAGAGACAAACATTCTGACATTTGCCCACATAGTTATGCCACTGCCTTTGATCTCGCTGCTCGTGGCAACAGGCATGTACATATTGAACGACCTTGTTGACGCGGATCTCGACAGGGCAAATGGCAAGAACCGGCCAATACCTTCCGGGCTGGTTTCAAAAAGACAGGCCTGGATCTTTATAGCGGGAACTAACGGGGCTGCCGTACTGCTGTCAATAGCCACGCTCAACCTAACCAGCATGATCATCATTGTTCCAATGCTGGCCATCGGCATAATGTATTCGGCTCCCAAAACAGCGTTCATGAACAGGTTCGTAGTCAAGACACTTTCCATAGCTGCCTTTTACATGCTCTGCGCTCTGCTCGGCGTAATGTCAAGCTATGGCATGGATCTTGCATTCAGCAACCCGGCTGTACCTGTATATGCCATGGTGATGCTTGGGATTATGATATTCATTTCGTCGACGCTAAACGATCTGGGAGACATCGAAGGAGACAGGGCAGCAGGAAGACACACAATTCCTATCGTCCTTGGTGGAAACAACACCATCAAGATGATGATGGTCCTGGCTGCGAGCATGCTGTTCACATCGTGGGCACTTTACGGAGTATCGGTTAACATTGGCATAGCTATGACTTTGGGCACAAGCCTCTTTGCACTACTTGTAATAAACAGACTATTACAGATGCGAAAAAGACTGGATGATTTAGAAATGGAGCTCATGCGCAAGCATCACAAGAAGTTGTTTCCGCTGCACTTGGTGCTGCAGCTAAACCTTGCAGTTGGAACGATACTATTGCTTTAGCAGCTTTGCACGGCGTGACAACTTTATCAGTTGAGCATACACCTCCTCTATAATACAAAAGTATCCATAACTAGAGACTATCTGTCTGCAGAACCTGCCTTTAGATAATAAACCTATAATAAGCGCGCAGCCACCAAACGGGGTAGAATATGGCTAAGTTACAGACATCGGCGACAGTCCTAAGAGCCATTGCCGATGACAAATCATTAGAACTTTTCAAGACTATTGCTCAAGGAACGATCGACAGTGAGAGCCTGAAGAGCAAGACAAAGCTCACGCGCAAGCAGTATTATTCGAGGTTGTCGCGGATGACAAAGACGGGACTCGTCAGGAAAAAGAGCGGCAAGTACCTTCTCACTGCCTTTGGTAAGATCGTTCATGACGCTCAAACTACAGTAGATAATGCCCTCATAAGCTACTGGAAGCTCAAGGCAATCGATTCGCTCGAAATGTCCAACGAACTTCCGAAGGAAGAGCAGCAGAAGCTGATTGACGCGCTACTGGAGAACCAAGCGCTAAAGGAAATCCTTGTAAAAGGATCCTAACCTTTTTTGAAACCTGTCCGCAATGAGCATGATTGTGCTTGAAGGTATATGGCCGTTATGAGAAATCTCGGAAAGATTGATAGTTGATTAAGATTTGTGACAAGATTCATTATAAGATTTGATAGTTGCTATAAGTTCGTTATATGATGGCAAGTTTGAGAAAGTCAAACATAACGATCTGCTGGTGTGAAAAGGTTGCATTCGCGATATAACCCTATCAACAGTTAATATCTCAGCGAAATTCTAACAAAGACATTGCCATTGGCATCCAAGCCTATATGATGGATTTCAATCCTGTCTTTGAAAGTCGAGCTGATCTTTTGAAGCGACGACCAGGTAAACTGGTTGTTATCATTTGCTTTTATCTTGTAGTGACTGCTTGCGTCGTCCTGTATGGTGTAGCCCGGTTCGAGAGCCATAAGATAGCCCTGTAGGACAGAAATAATCTCTGGCTTGGGTGTCGGCGAGAACTTTGTCTCAATATCATGTTCATCGCGACGAATCGTAGTTGAAGTCAAAGTTGCAGCTATTGTCCTATTGGCAAAGGCAGCCGCTGCCATTTGCGGATCAGTATCATTCATTGTAGCAACCAACTCCGCCAATGTTTTTACAACGTGCTCTTCCGATGTAGGTGAGGTTATCACGAAAATGTGGAGTTCAGGGGTACCAAATAAGAAAATGTCGTGTTTTGCAAAGCGTGTCACCGTGAATCTATGGACGCCGGAGATGTCTTCCAACTGGCGTATGAGTGAAAACATAAGAGATAGTTGGACATCGAGCGTATCATGTCTTTCTATTGGCAAAGAAAAGTTCGCCTTTCCCCTTCTAAAGCTGAGAAGCTTGGCGTTGTTGTCAAGAACCCCGGCAAATATCAAATATTTGGAAATATCGGCATCGATCTTGTCCAATATTCTCTCGATTGAATTGCCGGACACAACCCGGCTATCCCGGTCAATTATATAAGGTTATCAAAAATGAACCTAAAGACCGAGATCATCGATATGTTGTTGGTGTAGAAGCCGCATAGCTCTGATTTCTTGAATGAGTTGCTCTCAAGCAAAAGTATGATGTCCTTATTGTCGATAAGAACGAAATTCACCGGAACCACTTTGGCTGTTGTTCTTAGCGAAATCGAAGTTTTGTCACCATCTTCAGAGCTGATGTAGTCATTCGCGTTCTTACAAGGCGTCCTCAACTTGACGTGGATTCCCTTTGTGGTCAGCTGAATTAGTTGATCGGTTATTTCTGCGTGATAAAGGTTGACAAGATTTCTGTCTGTCACCAGAACTGTGACTTCTTCTTTTGCTTCTACAAGCATCCTTTTTATCTTTGCATTGATCGCGTTTTCACCCATCACTATCTGGTAGCTTTCCTTTTTGTCAGATTCGGGAACCATGGTCCTACTAAGTATAGCCTCAACCATTTCCTGGTAGTCCTTCTTTTTCTCTGATATCGTCTGTAGAGCATTGTGCTTTGTCTGAACAAGGCAATCGATCACCTCATGGATAGGCAAGGCGTAGTATTTCTGCGGCCTGTCAAAGGTTGAGAAGACAATGCCCTTCGCTAGCAGTGTTGAGATGTAGTTATATGTTTCAGTTCGTTGGATTCCTGTATATCGGGAAACATCGCTTGCTGTTGAATTCCCATGGGTCATAAGGAACAGGAGAATTCTTGCTTCGTTGAGCGTCAGGTCAAGCTTTTGCAATTCTACTGTCAGGCTGTTTTCCATTTCCAGGTTATGGTTCGTTGCTTTGAATTCGTCTATTCTTGTAGCCATGCTAGATTCGGAGCTAGAACAATATCCCGGAACTATATAAAGTAGCTGGTGTATATGTAGGTACAGACATATGCTTTTCCTAAAAAAGGGAATTAGATTGTAATTCCTATATATGATTATAAAGATTTTGCAATCTAGTTAATTTGTTCTTCAGAGCTAGAAGACCCCAGATCTGGTTGACAATGTATTATTGAAGATTGAACGACTGACAATTGCATAGTTTCATACTTTATTTATAATGGCGCTGATGCTGTCAGGACTGCTGTGTAAGTGCATTCTTGATTCCCGGATCTTCTATTATGGTCTCGATGAGTTTCTTCTGCTCTACCAATGGAATGTCGCTAATAATTCTAATAGAATCTATAGCCTTGAGCTTCCAGTAGTCGCTTATGGCATTTTCGATGGTTATTTGCGCGTCGTACATCACTCTGCCAAGAGCTGTTAAGAAGTATTTACTGTCCTTTCTTTTTATCAGTCCACATTGGACCAGATTGCATAGCCTCGAATAATACTGCTTGCGCGTGATGTCCATTCTGCTCCTAAGGACTTCGCTGGTACCATTTGTAAGTGCAACAAGCTTGAATAGCTCAAGTGATGCATCATCTGAAACGGCATTTAGTACGATAGATGTCTTTAAAGATCTCATTATATGTCATACATTAGAGCAAGATTTGTTATGCGTTAGTGTGTATTTTTTTCTACAACCGGCTAGGCGCTTGCCTTCTTGAAGTATTTGTGGATTGACGAGCCGTACTGGAGAGCCTTCTTGGGCTTCATCGCTGACTCTTCAGGCACCCCTATTGAAAGCGCCGCCTGCCGCAGCATGTGCTTTCTAATCATGTCGTCAGCCCCCTTGATCTTTTGGTCCATAGGTACGGTCTTGGCAAACTTGATAAACTTGTTTGAAAGAAACGGCTGCCTTACTGCCACACCAAATTGGCCTGCCACCATCGCGATCTCGGCTACGAGCGCAAACTCGTTGGCGATCTTTTCGTCCATCAGCTTCATCATGGCCGCTTCTCCGCCGCTGTACGCCCTGCGGTACCCGTCGTAGCCGCAGAAAAGCTCGTCGCACCCGTTTGCGCTCAGGACAATGTCCAGCCCGTTTTGCTTTGCGAGCTTGCAGACATATAAGTACGCAATGCAATTTTCGATATGTGATGTGTTTTCGCAATTAATGACCTGCCTGACGCGCCGCAGGTTTCCCTGGAAATCCGGATAGTCGATCTCTATCGTCTGATGCTCCATGCCCATCTTTACGGCGATGCCTTTTGCAAACTCGATGTCATGGGAGCCGGCAAAGCCCACGGTCAACAGCATGGCCTGCTTGCCGAGGTCCTTGCATATCCTAGCAAGGAGGGAGCTGTCGACTCCTCCCGAGAAGGCTACCGCTATTTTGGCTTCGGGAACGTTCCCGGACACTGCGTCATAAAGGGCCCGCTTCAGGTCGGTCAACACCGCTACATCTCACATACCCAGATAAATGCAAATCTCGCCAGATGGAAATACCGTTTATATAAGCTCGAGCCCAAACTCTGGCAGACAAGACCTAATGACCAAAGAAAGGGTCGTTCTTGACAGCGATCTCCGCTACCTAGACAGGGGCAGGCTGCTCCGGAGCAGGGCGGAACTGTCCGTTGCAAAAATGCTGTCGTTCCTTGGACAAGATTACGAGTATGACGCCATCGTGCAACTCCCGGATGGAAAGTCCGTGAAAATCGACTTTAAGGTGGGCGGCAGGTACATCGAGGTAATAGATTCCGAGGCCGACGCGGCCACGTTCAGGCAGGTGCGCGAGCAGCTGCCGGGCCTTGACATCATTGCAGTCGGCCATTCAAAGTACGCGAGCAAGATAAAGGAGATGGACTCGCTCTTTTTTTACGACGGCGGCGACAACATGCAGACCGGCTCGATCTTTATCGAAGACCCGTCGCTTGCGTTTGACTACGCGCACATCCTGCCCCTAGTGGAAAAGTGCTCGGTGCTGCACGGCCACACGTCTACCGTGATGGTCGAAATAATCGGCAGCATGAATAACAACCTAGTGATCGACTTTGGAGAGGCAAAGAGGATAATCAAGGAAGCGCTCAACGCAATAGATCACAAATTCTTTATCAACAGGAAATACCTGCAGAAGGAAGACCCTGAGCACTACTATATCGCGTTTGACGGCCCGAAGGGACATTTCAGCCTGCAGCTGCCAAAAATGACCACGTACATGCTGTCCGGCGAGGCGACGGTGGAGAACCTCTCTTCAGAGATAATCAGGCTCCTTGCGCCCAAGATGCCCCCGAACGTGCAGGCCCTGGGCGTGTACATATACGAGGGAGTCAACAAGGGTGCCCACATCATTGCCGGAGTAAAGAAGGACTAGATTGAGCGATAAGGCTCTGGTAATGCTTTCTGGCGGGCTGGATTCCGCCACGTGCCTTTACTGGGCTAAAGAAAAGTTTGCCGGTGTTTCGGCGATTACGTTCAACTACTTTGGCAGGCTCGCGCAGGAAAGGCGCGCGACGGCAAGGCTGGCAAAAAGCGCCGGCGTGACAGAGTTGATAAAAGTGGATTTGCCGTTTGTAAAGGAGGCGTCTGACTTTTACAACGGCCGGCTGAAAAGGCGCGACCCCGAAGCCCTGCTGTCGTCGTACGTCCCTGCAAGGAACTTTATCTTCTATTCGATAGCCGCCCACCACGCGGAATACCTCGGCGCAAGGTGGATCGTCGGCGGCCACAACCTGCACGACGCCGCGTTCTTCAAGGACGCCTCGAGAGGCTACATTGGAAGGCTGAACGCGCTTTTCAGGGAGGGGTGCCTCCTGTGCGATGGCCGGGCGTACCAGGTGCTGCTCCCGCTGGCCGGGATGGACAGAAAGGAAATAGTCAGGCTCGCCATCAGGCTCAAGACCCCGGTGGGGCAGACTTGGAGCTGCCACAGGGAAGGCAAAGCCCACTGCGGCCGGTGTTACGCGTGCAGGCAGAGGATTGAAGCGTTTGGCTCGCTCGGACTCAAGGACCCAGTATTCAAAGCCTGATCTCGGCGGCCCTTCCCCTGCAAAGCCGGATGTTGCTGAGGTAGACCGTGTCAAAATAATCGACGTCGGTCTGGACGCGAATGATGCTCGTGCTGACGCATGTGACAACTCCAAATCCTGCCACCATGCCGGCTGAGCCCAGCCCGACAAACATCCTTTTCAGGTTTTCCCGCTCTAGCTGCTTTATCGCCGGCCGCTGCAGCTCTGGCGGCGAAAAAAGCTTGCCAGCATATACGAACTTGAGCCGCTGCAGCTCTGCAGCAGACGATCCGCGGCCGACGTGCCTGAGGAACTGGTCCAGCCGGCGGCTCGCGCGCTCGAACCTTGATTTTGACGCCTGCCCGCTTGCCCTAGCGCGCAGGACCTGCCACGGTCCGCCGCCAAGCGCTTCAAGCAATGCAGGGTTTTCTCCAAGGCACACTATTGCGTCAGGCTGTAATTCTTTTGCAATCATCAGCTTGTACTCGACGCCGGCATCCCTGACGTAGCCGTCCGTGTTGACGATGCAGACGTCGCCAAGCGGGCCGGCGCGCTCTAGGATGGACCTCAACTTTTCTGCCACGAGGCGCTCAAGCCCCGCCGGCGAGATATCCCCCACAAATTCAAGCAGGTTGGCGCTGGCGTCTCTCAGGTCGGTCACAGGCCCAGAAAGCGCTGCGGCGCCGATGCCTGCCGGCGGCCCGAGGTCCCCCTGCCCGATGTCGCCGTCAATGACGCACGAAGCTAGCCCGCGCGAAAGCGCTACATTTGCAAGGTACGCCGAAAGCGTGGACTTGCCCGTGTCCGTGTCGCCTGCGAGCATAACCGTAATCTTTCTGCCGGCTGCCAAGGCAGAAACCTGCTGGGCGACATCGCGCCACATAAAAGTCCCCGCCCCTGCAGGGTCGGCCAGCCATGTCCTGCCGCCGTGCCCAAGCCGGGTGCGCAGCCTGCACCGACCGGAAGGCTCGAAGGGGAGTACCCTGCCTGCCCTTATCTTGATCGTCTGGCCCGACACGTCGCTTCCAAGGACTTGGCACGCCCCGTCAACGGCCACCCTAGCAGGGCCCTTTACCATGCGGACCTTGGCAACCGACATCGGGCGTTACTGCGCATCCGTATCAAATTAATCCTTTCAAGCAAGAAAAGCAGCTTGCATAAAAGAACTAACTGCTTCTGGACTGGCAACGCGCGCACGCGCCCACCTACAATATGCGTGGTGGCGCGGCTGCAACGCCGGCCTTGCATGGCTTTGCAGGCAGTCACCTCTACCGCAAGGGCATTGCTAAAGGTTTATTTCTTCTTCAAAGAGCTCTACTGTAAATTTGTCGGCCTCTACAGGCTCTGAGTCTCGGCGCCCTCCGTCTGAACATCCCCAGCACCAGCTTGTGCGCACCCTGAGCCTCACGGACATCATAATGATTGGCATCGCCGGCATGATAGGCGGCGCGATATTCGTGCTTACCGGACCGGCGATAGGCTTGGCAGGCCAGGCTGTCCTCATTGCGATCATTATCAACGCCATAATCACGATCTTTACCGCAATGGCGTACGCCGAGCTCGGCTCGGCCATCCCGGAAGCGGGCGGAGGGTACTTGTGGGTCAGGGAAGGGCTGCCCCGGCCAAACGCGTTCATAAGCGGGTGGATGGCGTGGTTTGCGCACATTATCGCGGGCAGCCTATACGCCGTGGGGTTTGGCTCGTTCCTCGCCAGCCTACTAAAGATGATGCAGGTCATCGGCGACCAGCCGCTTTTCGGGATCGTCCCGCTCGACAAACTCATCGCAATCGGGTCCGTGGCGGCTTTTACCTACATCAACATCAAGGGGACTTCTGAAACTGGCAAGACGGGCACCATAGCGACAATTATCCAGCTGGGCGCCATCTTTGTCCTGATAGGCGCAGGGTTCTGGACCATGTACAACAACCCGGGCTGGACGGCCAACTTTGAAGACTTTATGCCGATGGGCATAGCCGGCCTGGTGGCCGCGATGGGCCTCTTGTTCATTGCGTTTGAAGGGTACGAGATCATTGTCCAGAGCGGCGAGGAGGTAAAGAACCCAAAGAGGAACATACCGAGGGCGATTTTTATCTCCCTTGCAATCGTCGTCACCCTGTACAGCCTCGTGGCTTTCGTCTCGATAGGTGCCATATTTCCAGAAGGAATCGCGTCGTGGAAGTTCATAGGCGATAACGGCGAGCTCGGCATCATGAGGGCCGCCGAAATGTTCCTGCCCTACGGCGCCCTGATAGTGCTTGGCGGAGGCATGGTGTCTACGCTGGCCGCGCTCAACGCCACCACGTTTTCTTCGGCCAGGGTGGCCTTTGCGATGGGCAGGAACTACAACCTGCCGCACAAGCTGAGCTCGATCCATCCAAAGAACAAGACGCCGCACGTCGCGATAGTGATATCCGGGATCATCATGGCGTTCATTGCGTACGCGCTCCCGCTGACAGACATTGCAGTGGCGGCAGGAGTCATCTTTCTGCTCCTGTTCATACAGGTCAACATTGCCGTGATCACCGTGCGCAAGATATACGGCGACAAGCTGTCGTACGGCTTCAAGACGCCCCTGTTCCCGGTGATTCCCGTTGTGGGCATCTTCCTGAAACTCGGACTTGCGCTCTACCTGCTCGTCACCCAGCCGCTCAGCTGGGCAATAACCGTCCTGTGGATCCTGATAGGCTTTGCGATTTACCGCATGTTCATCTTCAAGAGCGAGATACAGCACTACGCCCCGCTGGTGACGTCCGAGGGGGACCTGAAAAGGCAGGACTACAGGATCCTGATCCCGTACACGCCTGAAAACCCCGACAGGCTCCTGAAGTACGCGATAAGGGCGGCCAAGGAGACGGCCGGCGAGGTGAACATCCTGCGCGTGATAACCGTGCCGGCGCAGACCCCGCTTTCCGCCGGCGTGGCCTTTGCCGACGCGGCAAAGAGGTCGTTTGAGCCCCTAGAAAAGATGCTCGACCGCGAGGGCGTCCCGAACCACTACCTGGTCAGGGTCTCGCACGACGCCACGGAGGCGATCCTGGCGACGATAGAGGAGCAAAAAATCAACCTGCTCGTCACCGACTTTGAATCGCTACGGCACGACCGGAAGCTGATGACCCTGATGACCTGCAAGGTTCTGGCGGTGAGGGCTGAGAACGACGCGCTGGAGCTCGAGCCGGGGCGCGGCGACGCAGGAGAAAAAAAGAGCATGGTGGTGGTCTACGACGGCGGCGAGCATTCGGACGCGGTGCTCAAGGCCACTAGCTGGCTGGAGCATTCCGGGCGCTTCAGAGTCGGCCTGCTTTCAATCAACAAAGGCGGGGGCGAAAAGGACAGCGCCGCGATGCAGCAGGACTACCTGGTCCAGCTGGGAGTCGAGATGAAGGAAGTGCAGCTGGAGTCAGAGCTCAGCTCGAGGTCAGCCGACGCGGTGCTCTCTGCTGTGAGCTCGTTCCAGCCGGACCTCGTGGTCATGGGCGCCAGCGTGGGCGGCTTTTCGGTCTTTAACAACCCGGACTTTCTGGCGCTACTGGACCAGCTCAACTGCCCCGTGATAGTCGCAAGGAGCTTTACGATACCCGGCATGCACAGGGCAAAGTCTCTGCTCATGAGAATGATCAGGCGATAAAGTCCGTCAGCTTTTTCACGGCCTTGCGCACGCGGCGCTCCGCTCTCTCCTTGGCCTTCTTCTGAGGATCGGTTATTTCGCTCCTCATCTCCAGCAGCTGGAGCTTGCCGCTGACTTTTTGAAGGACCAGCAGGGGTAGACAAGGCGGCTGGGGCAGGACAACTTTGGCCTTGTCGCGTCGCACACGAGCCTGCAGCACGCGTTGTCGCTCACCAATGACCAGCTGGCGCGGCAGGCAGATATTTGAAAAGCAGCTGAGCACGAAAGAAGGTCGAGGGGCCGCGCTTTTACGCCAGAGTATTTGCAAAATAGTCAGAACGTGCAATTCGTGAGCTACTTTTATTAATTCAACTAAACCCTGTCCACCATGGTGCTGGACAGGATCAGGAGGAGGGTGAGGAAGGCGCTTGAGGGCCGCGATCCTGCGCACGACTTCCAGCACGTAATGCGCGTCTACAGAAACGCCGAGCTGATAGGACGCAAAGAAGGCGCCGACATGGAGGTACTTTTGCATGCAGTGCTCTTGCACGACTTGGTCGTGTACCCGAAGGGGAGCGCCAAGACGAGCAAGTCGGCAGACGACAGCGCCGACATGGCGGAAAAGTGGCTGCGCGGCTACGGCTATCCGCAGGACAAGATAGACAGGATATGCTACTGCGTAAGGACGCACAGCTACTCAAAGAGGCTCGTCCCGGCAACCCTGGAAGGCAGGATACTGCAGGACGCAGACAGGCTGGACGCTATCGGCGCGATCGGAGTCGCGCGGACGTTCAGCGTGGGCGGCTCCGAGAACCGGTTGTTCTACAACCCCGGCGACCCGTTCTGGAAATCCGGAAGGGAGCTGAACGACAGGGAGTGGACGCTCGACCACTTTTACAAGAAACTTCTCAGGTTGAAAAAGTCGATGCACACGAGGGCCGCCGGGGAGATGGCGCAGGAGCGAGCAGGGTTCATGGAGCAGTTTGTGAAGCAGCTGAAAAAAGAGATCTAGTTGTAGTCGACATAGTACTTGTAGCGCTTTTCCACTTCCCTGTTTTCGCCGGCAAGGACGTTCGCGATTTCGCTTTCGAGGCTCTTTCTTGCGTGCTCTAGGAACCGGTCCGCCGCAGGCAGCTGGGAAAAGGCCTCAAGCGTGTGTTCGAAATGCCTCATGAACTCGGCCACCTTGCTCCGGAACTCTTCCGGCGTGGGGTGCCTGTTGCCGGTTATCTTGAACCACGACGTCGCGCACGCTGTGGAATAAATCTTGGCAAGGTCTTCCACGAGCCTGTCCATTTCGAAATAGTCCGGCATTGGCCGGATGTATTATCGCAGCATTTACAATATATACTCTGCACATAATTGGCAGGAATCAATTTTTCCCAGACTCTTAAATATCACAGCCGCAACATTAGTTCTAGCTAGCGATGGTCAGCTCGGCAAAAAAATATGGAAAAGTAGCGATCATGGCCGCCGCGATAGCGGCAACTCTCATCGTGGCATTTGCTGCTTCAACCACCCTGCCAAGGGACCCCGGGCCAAAATCAACGCTAAGGGCAGCGGTCGTCACAGACGCCCTGTTTAGCGACAAGGGCTGGGGAGAGTCCGCCCTGAATGCTGCAAAGTTTATCGAAAGCGAATATGGCTTTGAAGTCGCGACAGAAGACAATGTCTCTATAGCAGACATAGAGTCGACCTTGAAAAAGTATGCTGAAGGCTATGACCTGATCATCGCGCACGGCGTCCAGTGGGGCGATCCGGCCCTGCGGGTGGGCGGGCAGCACCCGGACGTGGAGATCGTGGTCTTTACGGGGCTCGTCGGGTCTGAAAACGTCGCGTCGATCTTTCCGCAGCAGCAGGAGGGCTCGTTCCTCCTCGGGGCTCTCGCCGGCATGATGACAGAGACCGGCGTCATAGGCTACGTCGGCGGCGAGGAGTATCCCAACGTCGTCAACATCTTTGAAGGCTACAGGCAGGGGGCCAAGGCGGTGAACCCCGACGTCCAGATCATCGGGACGTACCTGAACGACTGGGACAACCCCGCGAAAGGCAAGGAGGCGGCGACTTCGATCATCAGGCAGGGCGCGGACGTAATCTTTCAGGTCGCCGACTCGTCGGGTCACGGCGTGATCGAGTCCGCTAGGGAGAACGGTTTATACGCCCTTGGAGCGGTGCAGGACCAGAATTCGCTAGCGCCGGACAACATCCTTTCATCCTTTGTTCTGGACGTCGACAAGGCGTACGGCCAAGCGGTCAACGCCACGCTGGCCGGCGCCCTCGACGGCGAGGTGTACAAGCCCGGCCTCGAGGCCGGGAAAGGGGCGGCCGGGGACGGAGTCGTCTACATGGCGCCCTTCCACGGTCTTGACGACAGGGTCCCGGCGGACGTGAAATCCAGGCTGCAAGAGCTGACGGGCGACCTGCTCGCAGGCGAGCTCGTGGTCCCGGAAAGGCTTGAAGAGACTTTTTCCCCATAGGACATTTCAGGGAGAACCTTATCTATGGGGCTCTACCTAACGAAAACCCGTCCGTGAATGCGATCCTTTCGAGGAACAACCTAGCGATGATTGTTCTGGTAGTCGCGGTAGCCGCGACCATTTCCGTAATATTCTACGAATATTCGCTGTACACGTCGGCCCAGATCGAGAAGCTGGCGGTCCAAGAGATCAGATCAAACACCGACATTCAGGCGCACGACCTGGCAAACTCGCTGTCAAACAAGATGGGAGACGTCGTCAACACGCTGCAGATCATCTCCCGGGTCACGGCCGTGATAGGAGGCGACGTGGAAAGCGCAAAGCCGATGTTCGACCAGGCCGAGGACTCGAGCCCGGAACTCATCGACTTTTACATGTGGCTGGACGAAGCAGGCCGGCTCGTGTGGCTCAGCAACATCAACCAGACGGCCTACGAGCAGTTCCAGGGCACCGATCTGAGCTACAGGCTCTACTTTACCTCGCCGAGGGACACCCACCAGGCGTACTATAGCAGCGTGATCGACTCCAACGACCGCGTCACCAGGCTGTACATCTCGTACCCTGTGCTGGACGGCGCGGACCGGTTCATGGGGCTTGCCGCCGCAGGGATAAGGTCTGACGTCATCGGCGGGTTCCTGGAAGGCCAGCTCTCGCCGAACCTGCAGAGCGAGGTCGTATTGCTTGACAACACGGGCATCGTCCTGTACTCCAAGGACCCTCAGTACGTCGGTGGGAACGTCTTTGGCATCAGGTTCCAGTCGTTCCTTGCGTCGCTCGACGTGGAAACGCAGAGGGCGATGAACGAGGGTTTCACCGAGGCGCTTGCAGGAAACTCTGGCACCAAAGACATTATTCTGGATGGAGGCAAGGCCACGTTCGTGTACAAGCCCATCATGATCGAAGGAAAGCAGTTCGGGGTGCTGTACATGGTCACCCCGCACGCATACGCGTCCGGCGTCACCGCGCTGATAGACCAGCAAAAGAACTTTTCCGTGATGCTGGTCGCAATAACCGCGGTCGCGGCCGTAGGGGCGATATCGGTCATCCTGATATGGAACAAGAGGCTCGAGCGGATCGTCAACACGAAAACTGCCGAGCTCAGGGCCGCAAACGAGCAGCTGCAAACCCAGGACAAGATGCAGAGGGAATTCATCAACATCGCCGCCCACGAATTGAGGACGCCCATCCAGCCCATACTCGGCGTGGCGGAGATGCTGGAGAGCAAGCTGGGCGACGAAAGGGAGGACATCAAGATGATTGTCCGGAACGCAAAAAGGCTGGAAAGATTGACGCGGGACCTCCTTGACGTTGCAAAGATTGAGAGCCAGTTGCTGAAGCTAAACAAGGAGAGGTTCGACATCGGCGAACTGGTGTCGATCCTTGTCGAAGATCATCGAAAGCGAGCCGCCGACGGCCATGACACCTCGCTGGAATACGAATCAAAAGGAGAAATTGCTGTGGAAGCGGACAAGGAAAGGATTATCCAGGTCATCTCCAACCTGCTGGACAACGCGCTGAAATTCACCAAGAACGGGAGAGTCGCCATCATTACAAAGAAAGAGAATGATGGAAGCGTAAGCGTGTCGGTAAAAGACACTGGGATCGGGATAGCGCCAGACATCATGTCGCGCCTCTTTACAAAATTTACCTCCAAATCCCAGAGGGGCACGGGCCTGGGGCTGTTCATCTCAAAGAGCATCGTCGAGGCGCACGGGGGAGAGATATGGGGAACGAATAATGAAGGCGAAAGCGGCGCAACGTTTACCTTTACAATTCCTCAGGTTTAGTTATTAAAAAGAAAAAAGGGATTTGGCTTCCCTCAGAACATTCCAAGGAAGCGCTTTCTCTTTTCTTCCTGAACCGGCGCCTGGGCGATCTTGGGTAGTTCGCCAAAGGTGCTTTCCACGCCTGTCAGGACGACCATCACGCGCGCCTTACCCTTCATCGCCGGGTCGACTCTTGCACCCCACACGATTCTGACATCCTGCGGCAAGGATCTTGTGACCAGCTCTCCTGCCCTCGTGACTTCTTCGAGAGTGATGTCATCGCCTCCAGTCACGTGCACGAGCGCGCCGTGGGCCATGGACATATCCTTGACGTCCAGCAGCTGCGTGTCAAGGGCCATCCTGGTCGACTGCTCGATCCTGTCAATGCCATCGTTGTAGCCGACGCCGATTGCAGCCAATCCCCTGCCTTCCATTATTGCTGTCAGGTCTGCAAAGTCGATGTTGATCAGTGACGCTGTAGTGATCGTTTCTGTCGTCCCCTTGATGAACTGGCCGACCAGCTCGTTGGCGACGCCAAGCGCCTGCTGCAGCGGCAGGTTGCCTGCTACCCTCGTCAGCCTGTTGTTGTCGATCGCGACGACCGTGTCGCACGACCTCTGCAGGCTGAGCAGCGCTTCTTTTGCCATCGTGTACCTGAAGCGCTCGACTGCAAACGGCAGCGTGACAACGCCTACGACCAGCGCGCCAGTCGCCCTCTTGAGTTCATCTGCGAGTATCTGGATCGCTCCCGTGCCTGTTCCGCCCCCGAGGCCGGCGCAAAGGAATACGATGTTTACCCCCTGCACTTCCCTTACGATTTCTGCCATGCTTTCACGAGTGGCCTGCATGCCTTTTTCAGGATAGCCGCCGCAACCCCTGCCCTGTGTCAGCTTCGGACCTATCAGGATCCTCCTGTCTGCCTTCGTGATTCCTAGATGTGCCGCGTCCGTGTTGACAGCAATTAGCTTGCCCCCCGAGATCCCCTTTGTCTTGATCCAGGACACAATGTTGCTGCCCGCGCCTCCCGCCCCAATGACGCAAACCGTTGGTTTGGCCATTTCCATCGCGGCGCGAATAGTCTCTTGTTCCATCACCGATTCCGGTGTTACGTTTGGATAACTCATAGGAGCCAATACGAGCGGGTGCGAGTATAAACAATAGCCAGTCGCTCAAATTAATGCATAATGCATAAATATCTCCAGTTTTAGTTCCCGTTTTTTGTAATCGTGCATACCCCGTTTTCCAGTACGTATTTTCCTGTTTCTGACAACCCATTAAATACGGCAGAATTTTTCCGCGGCGGAAATTATTTCCGCAGCAGCTTAAACGCGTGGTTGCCGGTGCCCGTCTTGAAATAGTACATTATCCACAGCATCGCGAGCGACTCCAGCAGGCGCGACATCTCTATCCCCCCAATGTCGATAGTCTCCCACCCAAACGCGTCAAGGATTTCTGCCACCTGCTTTTTGGCGCGCTCGCTGCCCCCGCATATGAACATGGTCGGCGGGCCGCCCGGAAAGTCCGGCCGGAACATGTGCGGGTTGCCGACGATGTTAAACGCCTTTACGACCCTGGCGCCTGGCAGCAGGCGCTGCACGGTTTCGCCGCCAGAGTCGTCGCGGCCGACGGCCAGCCTTGGCGGCACGCCTTTTGAAAAGTCAAGCGGGTTGGTGATGTCTATAACGACCTTGCCGGAAAAGTTCCCGGCGCCGGCCAGCTGCAGCGCGCCCGGCACCCCCTCCCAGGATGTCGCAAGCACTGCTATTTCCCCGAACGACGCCGCGTCGGAAAAGCTGCCGACAAACGCCTTGCCGCCGTGCCTTGCGGCCCACTGCGCGACTTTTTCCGGGCTGCGCGTGCCTATTTTCACTGTGTGCCCGATCGCGATAAACCCGTCGGCGAGCTTTTGCCCGACCTCTCCGGATCCAATGATGCCAATTTTCATGACGTTGTAAAGGCGGCCGCGTCTTAATAATTTACCAGTAGTTTGCCTTGATCTTGTCGATGACGCGCTCGTGCTCGGCGCCCTTTCTCCTTGCATACTTTTCCATCGCCGACAGGGGCACGCCGCCCAGGGTCGAAGCGAGCTGCGTAAAGAAAAAGTTCTTTATGGGGTTGTCGCGGCCCACCTTGCCCATGAACTTTTGTATGCCGTACTTGAAGTTGTGCTGCCACGTCTTGTACATGACGCCCAGCTTTGCCGGGTCCATCGTGTTGCCGATGTCGTAAAAGTCCGACTTCTCCAAGAGGCCGATAGGCACAAACGTGAGGGGCGTCGTCGTGAACTTGCTATCAGGCTGTTCCGTCTCTATCTCGTGGATCAGCTGGATCGTATCCCAGCTGTCCTCCGGCGTCTCATCGTTGTCAAGCCCCATGATGAGCGTGAACGCGGGCACCCAGTAGTTCTCGTTGAGCGTCTTGATGCTGTTCTTTACCACCCAGTGCCACTCGTCTGGCTTGTATGGAGCCAGCTTTCTGTCCGCGTACTTGCCGATTAGCCTGATGCTGCCCGTCTCAAAACCGCACTGGATGCCGATGTGGTTGTCCGGACCCGACTTTATTATCCGGGAGATGTTCGGAATCAGCCTTTCGTCGGCGATCGCGCCTGCGAGCGTGCCGTGCGTCGGGTTCGTGTGCTCGATGCCGGTCGCCATGATGCCCTTGAATAATTCTTCAATGGCCTCCCTGTTTGGCTGCATGTTCTTAGTCGTCCTCGGGTTGAGGCCGTAGACGAAAATGTCGTCGCTGTGGACCCACGCGTTTTTCAGGCCGCCGTACTTCATGTTGACCTCTATCTCCTTCTGCACCTTCTCTACGGGGTAGTAGCGCAAGGGCCTGAGGGTCACGTCGCAGAACTTGCAGCCCCGGCCGCAGCCGCGCATGACCTCTATCATGCCGTGCATGCTCGGGTTGACGATGTTCGGGATCTCGTCCACCGAGGGCTCGTTCCAGTAGTGGATGAACCTGCCGTGGTGTGTCTTTTCGTTCCTCACAAACTCTTTAATCTCGACCTTGAACTGGCTCTTCTTGAACGGGTTGGCGGTGTCAAATTCGCCACCGATGAGCGCGTCAAAGAACGGTCCTGCAGCACCGTCGATCTCGGGGCCGATGCCGCCGAGCTCGCCCTCCACGATGCCGTAGAGGTCGTACTCCTCGATCTTTGCCGGGTCATAGTTGTACTGCCACGTGCCCGAAGCGCCCGCGACTACCTTGGCCTTGCTCCCGGTCCTCGCCTTTGCCGCGTTTATCCTCTGGTGCAGGTCGCGGTTGTAAAACTCGTCATAGGACATGTGCTTGCGGCCGTAGGTGAACGTCATGGTGACCGGGCCCATGCCGAGCGGGTCCATCTCGTACGTCCCGACCACCTGGGTTTCCGGCCCGATGAACCGCTCGATGTGATCCGGGTGTGCCACGACCACGTCTTCGCGGGCGTAGCCGTCCCGCAGGAGCGCGGCTTCGACCTTTCTCAGGCCGTACGGGGCGTAGTTGGCGTAGCCGTTGGTGTGATCAATTGTGTTGCAGATAAAGTCAAAGAGCACCTTCGGGGTGACCTGGTTGCCCAGTACCTTGTACCAGAACGTGCCGTGGTCCCTGTTGAAATCGAGGGCCGGCGCGCATCCAAAGAACGAAGCAAGCGAGATCCCACGATAGGGTGACATCAAAGTGCGATCTGCCGTAAGAACGACTTTAGGAGACCTTCCCAACGCTCTAAATCCCTATTCAGAAGAAAATGATGGCGCATGCATTAAAAGGTTTCCAATATCGTGCGTGCCGGGACTCAACGCATGCGAGCGTCTCGCTTTTCCATAAAGCCCTGCAGGGTCTCTTTTCCCAGCTTTTTCTTCAGGACGTCGTGGATGTCCCTCACCACGCCAAACCCGTTGAAGGTCAGCGCGGTATACAGCGAGACTGCCGCCGCGCCCTTTTCGTACGCCTTCCAGGCGTCCTCGCCCGAAAAGATGCCCCCGCACGCGATTATGGCGAGATCCGGAAAAGCCCCGTGCACGTCCTCCACCAGCTGTAGCATGTAGGGCAGGAGCGGCCTGCCGCTTTCGCCGGCGATCCCCCTTGCAAAGTGCTTTGTGATCTTTGCGGATTTCGTGTCGACCGGCCGGGTGTTGCCTATAGTGACGACCTGGCCGCCGTTTTCGTAAAAGACTCTGATCGACTTTATCCTTGCCTCCCTTTCCTCTTCTGATGGCGGCAGGCTGCAGTACGGCGACACCTTGGACGCCTTTATTTTATTCGGCGTGTGCGCGTTCATCAGGTCGATCATTTTCTTCGTAAACTCTGGCGTCTGCAGCACTTTATTGAAATCGGTGTTTGGTGAGGTCCTGTTCTCCTCAAAGCCAAAGTCGACGTAGGGCGCGGTCCTTACCAATATTTCCCTGCACGAATCCAGCACCGCGTCTTCAGTGTACGTGTCGGTCATGCCGGAAAAGTTGAGCAGGATTTTCGCGTTGCCTTTTGGCCCTTCGCTGAACTTTTTCAGGTTCTTGACGGTGTAGTCAAGCCCCTTGTGGGGATACCCCTGCGCGTTGACTATTGCCTCCCTTTCGTCGTCGACTACAATCCTGACCGTGCCCTCGCTCTTTGGCCGCTGGGGGTTGCCGGCGCGCGGGTTTTTCAGCACGCTCCCGGGGTTCAGAAATCCAAAGACGTAGGACATCGGTTCCAGCACGTCGCAGTTCTTGTCAAAGCCGGCGGCAATTCCAACCGGGCCTTTCAGCTCGCGGTCTACGATTTTAACTGCCAGCTGGCCGCCGGGGTCGAAATACGGCGCGTTCTGCCTGAACTTTGCCGCCATCTTTTGCAGGCGCTCCTTGGCTTTTTCGTGCACCACCTCTGCCTGCGCGAGCTCGTCAGTCGCCCTGTGGCGCGAATAAAGGTACCTGCGGTAAAGCCGGAATAGAGTGGGGTCCAGACTTGCCTTGAAGGTGTCTACAAGCTGCACTTTGTCCCCGGCCCTTTCCCAGCTTCTGAATATATAGGCTTAGTGCTGTCTGTCCTTGACGAACTGCCAGAGGTTCGCCACGAGGCTGTCAAAGCGGTGGCCGTCGGAAATCTCGTACCTGACTGAATTGCCGTACTCGTTGGCGATCTCTAGCGCGGGCACGTCGCCTTCGGAGTTTATCGTGATGTTCTTTTTCGCCGAATGGACTGACACGCCTTCGCCCTTTAGAATTTTCAGCTCTACCAAGGTGAGCTATTTGCCTGCGCGCAGCTATATCAATGCTAGGCGGCCTCGACCTCGCGCTTTGGCGCGGCGGCCCTCTGGTAGTCGTCTTCAATGCGCACAATGTCGTTTTCGTCGAACCTGCCGTACGAGATTTCAAGTATCACGCATTCGCTGTCGAGCGCGGCCACGCGGTGCCGCGCCTGCTTTGGGATCGAGACAGTCTCCCCCTCGGTGAGGATGACCGTCCAGCTCCACGACCGCGGTGCCCTTTATCACCTTCCAGAATTCGGCCCGCTTTTTGTGGTACTGGAGGCTGAGCAGGGAATGCGCGTTGACATAGATCAACTTTGTTGTGCAGGGCTTGTTTTCGTGGAACTTTTCAAACCTTCCCCACGGCCTGCTTTCAGAATAAATCTCCATATGACAAGAAGGCGGTAAAGTGATTTAACATTTTCTATCAACATAAATACAGTTTCATGGAAATATCATGCGTGTCAAAGTCTGACGACTGCGTTAACAACGAGCACGGCTCATGCAAGGGCATCATCAGAGGCCGCGGACCTGACCAAGATGTGCGCGTGTCCCTGCCACGACAGCATGTACCAGCTCGTCAGGAACACGATCGCGGTGCTGAACCGTGACCAGCGGAACAACCCCTACCAGTTCACGCACGACGCCGACACCTAGGCCACCTTGGCCGGCTTTTTCCGGTATGCAAACTTCATGTAGAGCAGGATTATGTTAAACACGCTCGCAGTCGCGTTCGCCCCTATTATCACCCAGTCGCCCTGGAATGCCCCGTAGACCATCCAGAGGAAGGTGCCCGTGGCGAAAAAGCTCATCAGGTATCTTGAGACGTCCTCCATGCTCTTTGTCCGGTAGGCCTTGAATATCTGGGGCAGAAAGCTGGAGGTGGTGAGGGTCGCCGCCGCCACGCCTATTATCGATATCAGCAGATCGAGAGGCACGGTCGCCTGTCCGAGCAGGGGAAAAAACATTACTGTTCTGGCTTCTCTGGAATTGATATTAAAACTCTGCTTTACTCTGACTTACAGAGTTATATAATCAGGCCAACATAGCAGCTGTCATGGCGCAGCTGAAGGACCTGGTCGACGGCACCATAGCGGGCTCGGGCTCGGACTTTATCGTCATACAGAAAGGCAAAAAGCGGCTCCTGCTGGAGTTCCAGAGCTTCAAGATACAGGAGCTGAAAAACTCGACGACGCCGTACGGCTCGCAGATAGACTAGCAACAACTTTTGTTGACTTGGTAGATAAATGTTGAGCAATCACTTAAATTGAGATAGCGAAATAGCCCCATCGTCTTTGACACAAAAGGCCACTGTAGAAGTTGCAGCTGCGCAGCAAAGGCCGAAAGGAAGGGTCAGGTACGACAAAAAGGCAGAATCGGAATTCTTTGTCGACAACTCTGCGCTGGCGGGCTTTACAACCGAGCGCATCCTGTACATGGCTGTAAGGGAGCTCATCGAAAACTCGCTTGACTCCTGCGAAACCGAGCACATTCTGCCCAGGCTGTCGCTGTCGCTGAAGATGCTCGACCCTGCAAACGACCTGTGGACGATCACCTGCGAAGACAACGGCATAGGCGTGCCGCCGGACAAGGTGCCCGTCGCGGTCTGCTCGTTCCTGACGTCGGGCAAGTACGTTGAAAAGCAGCAGCGCGGCCTGTTCGGGGTCGGCCTGAAGATGATAGCCGCCTTTTCTACAAAGGATACCATTCATCCGCTCAGGGTCTGGTCAAAGTCGCAAGAAGAGGGCTCGGAGTACTATTTCGAGCTCAGGACCGACATCAGCACGAACAAGCCGATCGTCCTTGCCAAAAAGCCGGTAAGGGGCGAGGAGGGCAGGATCGCCGGCGACTCGGGGTTCAGGGTCGAGGCCGTGCTCCACGCGAAACTCTCCCCGATCACGAGGAACAACATAAAGGCCAAGGTCAACGAATACATCAGCCAGACGAGCGTCGTCAACCCCTACGCGGTCATCGAGTACGAGACGGACGAGGGCAAGGTCACCTTTGAGAAAAGGACCGAAGTGATGCCGCAGCCCGCAAGGGAGGTCCTTCCGCACCCGGCAGACATGGACCTCCAGACGCTAAAGAAGGCGATAATGAACTTTATGAACAACAAGACCACGCTCCAGGGGGTCCTGACCGCGTCGTTCCAGAAAATGTCGAGCGAAAAGGCAAAGGACATCATCGCCAAGGCCGGCGTGGAGAACAAGCCCGCCGACAGGTACAGCGAAAACGAGCTCATCGAGATAGTAAAGGTGTGCAAGCACACGCCCTTCCAGCAGGCAAACACGGATCATTTGAGCCCCATTGGCGAGCAGATCCTGACTGCCGGCATGACTTCTGAATACACGATAATCACCACGAAGGAAGCCGTCCCGACGGCGGAAGGCGCGGGCGCTCCGGATGTCCAGCGGCCGCAGATTTCAGTAAAGATACTAAAGCCGTCGCTGACCGCCTATTCTTCGCGCACGTGCGTCATCAACAACCGGCCCACGATCGTAGAGTGCGGCATCGCGTACGGAGGCGACATCCCCTCGTTCAAGCTCTACAGGTTTGCAAACAAGATCCCGCTTTTGTACGACGAAGGGTCCGACGTGGCAAGGGAAGTTGTATCTGAGGTACCGATAAACAGGATGGGCATTACAAAGCAGGAGGCGAAAGAGTTTGCCAATGTAGAGGTAAAATCGGATAGAGCGGTTGAGCTCTTGCCGCTGCACGTGTTCTTCCACATCTGCTCGACAAAGATACCGTACAAGACGGCCGGCAAGGAGAGCATCGCGTCGGAAGGCGAGCTGAAAAAATACATGAAGTACTGCCTGTCTGAGCTCTACAGAAAAGTGAGCGCGCAGATCAGAAAAGAGCTGCGCATGAAAGAGGCCGCCAGCAGGCTGAACCTCTACAAGTTTTACATCCCGCTGGTCATAAGCGCGATCTCTGAGTCGATCAAGGTCGACGCGGCAAAGCTTGAGCAGGCGTTCACTGAGCTTGCGGAAAAGCACGTAAAGGTCGAGCAGTTGGCAATCGCCCCCGTTGAGGAGAAGGAAGACAAGATCACCAGCGAGCGCCTCGAGGAAGAGGTGGAAGAGGAAGTCGAGATCGACGGCGAAGTGATCAAGCCGGACAGGGAGCAGATCGCAATCGACGCGGCAAGGAAAAAAGGCAAGCTGTCAAAGCCAAAGGCAAAGAAGGAAAAGGTACCTGAAACGCTGCAGAAAGAGGACAAGCAGGCAACTCTGGATGCAGTGATCAAGGGCGAGCCAAAGGGGAGGAAGAAAGCAAATGCCGACAACTGACAAGCGCCACCAGGAAGTTATCAAAAAGATCAAGCTGATAATGAAGGATGTCAGCGCCGATCTTATGGTTCAAAAGACAATGCCGGTGCTGAACATCCCAAAGGTGGGCTCGGACAACACGGTGTGGTCTGACGAAAAGAGGATGCTCACCATCGGCGAAAAGATAGTCCGCATAAGCCCCGACAGCACCAAGAAAATCCCGACTTTTACCCAATATCTCGTGATGGCAAACGCCGTCCGCAGGCTGCTGGACGAAGAGATGGAGAGCACGATAAGGGGCATGTACTACGCCACCCTGAGCACGGTGGGCGACGAAAAGAACAAGCAAAAGTTCTGGGCGGGGCAGGAAAATTCCGACGACGCGATAAAGGCGATCGAACTTTTGACGGGCGTCCCAAGGGAAGAGTTCTCGGTCACGTCAAAGCCAAAGGGCATGATCTCCGGGCCAATCACACTGCGGGTAGGAGGCGACGTCATCGACTGCAACCTTGGCAGCAGGGCGACATCGCAGCTGATACCAACCAACATACGCGACGTGGAGATAATGAAGGTCAAGGCGGACTTTGTGATGGTGGTGGAGAAGGACACGGTGCTCAACAACATACGCAAATCCGGCTTTATCCAGAAATACAACGCGATCCTGATGACAGGCTCGGGCGAGCCGGACAGGGCGACCAGGATGATGGTCAAGGCGCTCAACGAAGAGTGGAAAAAGCCAGTGGTGGTGTTTGCAGACGCCGACCCGTGGGGCCTCGGCATCGCGCTCCGCTACAAGGTCGGCAGCGAGTCATTGAGCTACGACAGCGACCGGCTCGTCACCCCCGATGCCAAGGTGCTCGGCATGATGTTCTCCGACATTTACGAGTACAACATTCCGGAAGTCGCAAGACTTGCCGCGACAGACGAAGACATCAACAGAGCAAACGACATGAAGAAAAAACCGTGGTTCCAGGACAAGCAGTGGCAGAAAGAGCTCGACCTGTTCTTAAAGAAGGAGGAAAAGTGCGAGCTGGACGCGTTCTTCAAGCACGGCTTCAAGTACCTGGCTGACGTCTACCTGCCGCGCAAGCTGCGCGAAGCAGGCGTAATCTAGTCTTCCGGTAGCGGCTCGTTCCTGTCTGCCCTGTACTTGAATATGTCCTGGTAGTTCATCCCCAGGATGACGTTCCTGCCGACCGCGATTATCTTTTTCTTGGGGACGTCGAACCTGTAGTCATAGTGCCCCCACACTACAATGTTGTCGTCGGTCTCTTTCATCACGTGTCCGACGTGCTCTTCGTCCTGAGTCCTTACGCCCTTGTTGAACAGGGACTTTGGATACTCCCTCTCGTAGGCGGCAAGGTCGACGTTGCCGGTCTTTGTCCACGGGTCCTTCACTTCCTTGCCAGCCGGCAGCGGCTCGGCCCTGCTGATCTTGTACAATTTTACGATTTCATACAGCGGAAGGTCGATAAGCACGTTGCCGCTGACAAACTTGATCTTTGATTTTGGAATGTCATACCTGTCATCGCCGCCGCCAAAAACTACAATCTTGTCTTCGGTCTCCCTTACCACATGACCCACGTGCGGTGAGTCCAGCGCTTTGACGCCCTTGTTAAAGTACTTGCCGGATGCCATGACACATAGAACCCGGCTTCATTTAATTAAGATATCTGTAATTAGCGTGGAATTTTCTATTCAATAGGCCCATGCTGAGTATTTTCCAAACCTTGACTTTATCAGGCAGGTCACCTGCCCTGCCGAGCCGAGGTCCTGGAAGTCATTGCCGAGCTGCACTACAAATATCCCGGAGGCGTTACGATTGACAAACATCTTGCCTCCGACACCCTCTATCCGTATGCCTTCGTCGTTGTCAAGCGCCCCCAGCCTGCCGGCCAGCTCGCCTGCCCTTATCCGGGTGCCCCGCGGCATCTGCTGAAATTGCACGGGAAAAGATATATCTCTATTTGCAAAAAATTCTTTAACAACCTGCAAAACTGGATATACAGCTTGACTTTGTCGCTCGGTGGCATACAGATAGGCGTCCGCACGAGCAATAGGGCGAAGAGGCTCAAGCTCGTCTCGGGCATCAACGGCGTCGAGGCGATCGTCCCGCCGAACTACCGCGCAGAGGAGCTCGAGAGCTTTGTCTCTGCAAAAAAGGACTGGATAATCAGGACGTCGCGCTACTACGACAGGCTGAAGGAACGCTGCGGCGGGCTAGAGCCGGGCACGATCTATTTCCTCGGCGGCAAGTATCGCTTCCACGCCGTAAAGGACCGGCAGCAGTCGGCCGTCGTTTCCGACTCGATGAAAGTCATCACCTTCCACGTGGCCGATAAACGCAGGCATAGGCAGGAGATCCAGAAATGGTACAAAGAGCAGACCGGTAAGATAATTTTAGAGCGCCTCCCGGCGCTTGCCAGCAAACTGAACCTGAAATACAACAGGGTGTCGATAAAGAACCAGAAATCCAGGTGGGGCAGCTGCTCGAAAAAGGGCAACCTGAACTTTAACCTGCTGCTGGCTGCGGCGCCGCCTGAAGTCATCGACTATGTCATCATCCACGAGCTCATGCACCTTGTAGAGCTGGACCATTCGCCCCGGTTCTGGCAGCTGGTAAAGGACGCGGACCCGGAGTACAAAAAGCACAAGGACTGGCTCGCCAGCTATGCGCCGGTCGTAAAGATAGGGTAGGGCTAGGCGCCCTCTGTCGTTCTTTTTTCTTCCACGTCTACATTTGTTTCCACCATCACGCTGTCCGGCTCTGCGCGCGCCTGCGGCTCCGCACGCCTGTAGCGCGGGGCGTCGTCTGCAAGAGCCCGCAGCTCTTCCGCCGTGGGCTCGGCCTCCCTCTCAAACTTTGACCTGACGAGGCCGCTCGGCGCGTCTATCCAGAGCTGGCTCCCGTCATAGTCGCGGATGTACGTTTTCGGGACGTAATAGATATGGACGTCCGAAACGCCCTCCCTCACCACGACAAACTCGTTGCCGATCCGCTCAACTTAGCCCACCTCCACGTTGTCGGTGGTCCTGACGTGCTTGTGGATCAGCTGGTCCCAAGGTATGTTGTAGGTGGTGCCGGAGTAGTCGACCGGGATCTCTGTTGAAGGCTCTTTGGCCATCCAGGGCACGCCGTGGACAAACTGCGGGTAGCTGGATTCCACCCTGCGCACATGCTCCCTGTACGCCTCGTTCTGGAACTCTGAGGGCGGCGGGGGGCTGTCGCGCTCAAAGCGGTCCTTGACCTCGTCCTTTGTCAGCGAAGCGCAGAGTTTGTCGCCGTCAAAGCCCTGGATGAAATACTTTGGGATGAAATAGTGCTTTTTGCTCACCACGCCTTCCTTGGCTTCGACATAGTCGCTTGCGATGCTCTCCACGTCGCCAAGGTCCTCGTCGTCGCTAGACTTTACCTTTGTGCCGATCGCCTTGTCCCATGATATAATGTCACTCATGCCGCGGGATTTGCTTGTATGGAATTTATCGGCTTCAGACCAATGTTACATAACTCGTGCCTACCTTAGCCGCGCCGCAGCTATCGCTGCGGCTACTCCGCCTGCCAGTAACGCCAGGGCTACCGGGAATTCCGGCACTACCGTCGCGGTGAATGAAACCGAGTCGGTCAGGTCCTCTGCCGTGACAGTCCCTCCTGCGTCCCACCCGGGCCGGATGTTGGTTATGTTTATAGTGATCGGGCCGGTGTAGTTGCCTTCAAAATCTATCCTCTGCGTGCCCCTGCCGCCCTCGCCGGGCTGGTCAGCCTTTTCCCACAGCTCCCTGCCGTCGCCGGCATAGATCGTGATGTCATAGCTTTCCACATGGAGCGTGGTCTCTATTATGCCAGGATCGGTAAAGCCGCTCGCGCCGGTCTCGTTGGTCTCGGTCTGGGGAAAGTTTTCTTCAGTCGGCTGTGGAGAGCTGGCATTCAGGAAGACTAGCTCTATCGAAAGGCCGACCTGTGAGGTCGGCCCGTCCTGGGGCCACCTGAGCTGCACCAGGTAGGTGGCCTTATCTGACATTTGCTCGAGCACGGGCTCTTCGTCGCCGGGCGCTTGCAGCTGGAGGCTGTCCTGCGTCATGTTCTCCTTCTGCGCGAATGCCGGCAGAAACAGGAGAAGGATTGCCAGTGGCGCGACCAGCGCGAGCTGCTTCATGCCAATCATAGCCCAAAATGCGGTATAAAGGGGGTCGAGGATTGTTCAGGAAACGCAGGGCGACAGGAATTTTCACTCCTGCGCCCTGCGAGGTATCTATGCACGAGGGACAGCACAGATAATCCGATCATGATGCCTTTGCTTATTTGGCTTGGCGAACCTTCTTAGCTCATCATGATTCGGTCCGACCCCGGGTACAAAGTTTATAGAAGTGTTGACGTGGAATTTCTCTAAGATGGACGTTGAAGAGCGGCTTGCACTAGTGACGCGGGAGCCGACCGAGGAGGTCGTGACGGCTGGCGAGCTCCGGGCACTCCTGGAAGCAAAGGCGCACCCAAAGCACTACATCGGCCTGGAAATATCCGGCGCGCTCCACCTCGGCAGCCTGATCCTGACGGGGTTCAAGATAAACGACTTTATCAAGGCCGGCATCGACACGACCGTCTTCCTCGCCGACTGGCACACCTATATCAACGACAAGCTGGGCGGCGACTGGAATAAGATAAAAAAGATCTCGCAATACTACGCGGAGGCGTTCCGGTTCTTTTGCCCCGGCGTCAACATTGTCCTTGGCAGCGACCTGTACAGGCAGCGCGAAAATTACTGGGAGGAGTTTGTGCGCTTCTCAAAGCACATGACGCTCGCAAGGACGATGCGCTCGCTCACCATAATGGGCAGGAGCGAGGCGGAGAAGAACCTGGACCTCTCCCAGCTGCTGTACCCGCCGATGCAGTCAGTCGACATCAAGGCGCTCAACCTCGACATCGTGCACGCCGGCATGGACCAGCGCAAGATCCACATGCTTGTCAGGGAGATATTCCCAAAGCTGGGGTGGAAGGTACCGGTCGTAGTCCACCACCACCTGCTGCCGGACCTCTCAGAGCCTGCCGGCACGAGCCTTGACGAAAACGCGGCCGAAGACGCAAAGATATCCAGCAAGATGAGCAAGAGCAAGCCGGCGAGCGGGATACTCGTACACGACGACGAAAAGGCGATCAGGGACAAGATTTCAAAGGCGTTCTGCCCCGTTGGCGTGGCAGAGAGCAACCCCATTCTGGAGCTGGTGCGCTACGTGGTCTTCCACCAGTTTGAAGAGTTTGTGATAGAGCGGCCGGCAAAGTACGGCGGCGGCACGACGTATTCGAGCTACAGCGACGTCGAGCGCGAATTCGTGGCGAAAAAGATACACCCGATGGACCTGAAGGGCGCGACGGCTACCTACGTTAACAGGATAATCGAGCCGGTGCAGCGGCATTTCAAGGGAAAAGAGCCGGAGCTATAGTCACTTTACCAGCTCTTTAACGGCTTCAACGATCTTGGCAACTTCGGCTGCGGGCGTCTCCTTGTCCATAGTGATGTAGTAAAAGTGCTCCTCGCTTGCGATCGTCAGTATCTTGACCTTCTCGTTCTCGGTAAATGTGTATTCCGTTTTGCCTATCGATCCTTCAAAGTTCTTGCGGAGCCGGTTCCTAGTCGCCTCAATAAAGTATTCGTTGCGAGCTTCGTCCTGCTTTAGCAGCGGCACCACTCCCTTGCGCAGTCCGCCGGCCAGCGTGCGGCCAAACCTGTTCATGATGCCGGCGTAGCGTATGCGCGGCGATATCGCAAGGATGTTGCTGCATTTCTCCCGGTATTTCCGGGTCTCCGGGTCTGCCTGCGGCCCTGACATCAGATAATTTTAGAAGACAAGTAGTATATGAACTACTGTCTAGCGCATCGTCCTCAGTATGATGACCGTGTTGGTGTCAGACACGCCCTCTATCTTGCGTATGTCGTCGATGCACTTGTTGATCTCCGCTATCGCCGGCGCTGCGATTATCGCGGCAATGTCGAACTGGCCGGTTATTTCATATACTACTTCGACTCCGCCCAGCTTCATCAGCCTGCCGGACACGGCCGACGTGTCAGCCGTCGATGCCACGGAAATGAGCGTTATCGCGCTGGTCTTGTCGCTCGCCCCTAGCTCTATTGTAAAGCGCTTGATGGCGCCGCTGTCTACCAAATTCTTTACCCTGCGCCGGACGGCCGACTCTGACAGCCCGATCTCGTTTGCGATCTCGACAAACGCCCTGCGGGAATCCCCCTGCATTATTCGGATTATCTTTTCGTCGGTCTCGTCGATGTTAGCTGACATTCCTTCTCTTTTCCTCGCTAGTCAATACAGCATCCATTATATCAACTGCGCGGGAAACCGTCGTTTCATCCATTACAAGTGGCGGAAGGAGCCTAATGATGTTTCTTCCCGAATACAGCATGAGCAAACCGTTGCGGATTCCGTCATAGAGCACGTCTTTTACTTCAAAGCGCAGCTCCACCGCAAGCATCATGCCCAGGCCTCTCACCTCACGGATTATCTTGTGCTTCTCCTTCAGCCGGTTCAGGTTCTCCTTAAAGTGCCTGCCGACTTTGGAGGCATTTTCAACCAGCCGATCGTCGGTCAGCGCTTCAATGGTCGCGACACCCGCAGCGCATGCTATCGGGCTCCCGCCAAACGTCGACGAATGCTCGCCGAGCTTTGTCGCCTCCATTATCTCCGGCCTTGTGGTAATGAGCCCCATCGGGACCCCGCCGGCGATCCCTTTTGCAAGGCACATGATGTCCGGCGTGGTGTTCCAGTTCTGCCCCGCCCACATCCTGCCCGTCCTGCCGAGCCCCGCCTGGATTTCGTCAAACACCAGGACAAGTTTGCGCCTGTCGCAGATCTCCCTTATTCTTGGCAGGAGGTCGTCAGGCGGCACGATTATGCCGGTCTCGCCCTGTATCGGCTCCAGGATGACGGCCCCCGTCGTGTCGTCGATCGCCTCTTCAAGTTTTGAAGGGTCGCTGTAGGGAACGAACTTTACCCCGTCCAGCAGCGGCATGAATGACTTGCGGTATTTTTCGTTGTAGGTGACAGAAAGCGCGCCAAACGTCTTGCCGTGGTACCCTCCGTTCATGGCTATTACGCCGTGCTTGCCCGTGTATTTGCGGGCGAACTTTAGCGCGCCTTCGACCGACTCTGCCCCGCTGTTTGTAAAGAACATCTTGCCGTGTCCGGGAGGCGCTATCGCCGACATTTTCTCCATGAACCTAAGGCGCGTGTCGTTATAGACGGACATGTGCGCCGTTATCAGAATGTCCGCCTGCTTTTTAATCGCGGCGACCACCCTGTCGTTGCAGTGGCCGACCAGCGCGACTCCATAGCCTCCCATGCAGTCGATGTATTCTTTGCCGCTCGTGTCCCACACCCGGGCGCCCTTGCCCCTTGCAAGGTTGACCGGGAACCGCTGATAGAGCGCCGCCAAGTGATGGTCTTCGCTCAAGTTGGTGTAATCACCGTGCAGTTGTTATGAGCGATGGCCGATGAGACGGGGCTGTCCACCTGGCCGGACGCGATTATCGCCTCCTTGACCCCCATCTCTAGTGCCTCGGTGCAGGCGAGCACCTTCTTTTCCATGCCAAAACCTATCTTTGGCAGGGCGGCCTTTGCCTGCTCCAGCGTCATGCCCGTGACCAGCTTTTCGTTGAGCATCAGCCCGTTGACGTTTGTGATGAATATTACCTTGTCGGCCTTTACTCCGCCTGCGACGTACGCCGCAGCCCTGTCGCCGTCTACGTTCAAAAAGTCGTATTCTTCGCTCAGCGCGATCGGAGATATCACCGGCACGTAGCCATTGTTGACCAGGTTGTGCACCAGCGCCGGGTCTACCGCGCTTATCTTGCCGGTGTAGCCGCCGTCGATCATCATCTTTCTCCCCTTTTCGTTTATGATCAGCAGCTTTTTCTTGCGCTCCGCCTTTAGTATGCCGCCGTCAATCCCGGCGATCCCCACGGCCCTTATCCCCTGCCGCAGTAGCATGCCGGTGATCGCCTTGTTTATCTTGCCGGACATGACCATCGTGTAAATGTCCGCGGTCTCTTTGTCCGTGTAGCGGCTGCGCACGCCGCCGGGCGACACTATGAATTTCTGCTCCTTGCCCAGCTTTGCCGCGGTCGCGGTCACTTCCTTGCCTCCGCCGTGCACGAATACAAGCTTGTCCTTTTCGGCGATCTCCTTGATGTCGGCGAGGGCCGAAGGGTGCAGCCCGTCGACCACGCTCCCGCCTATCTTTATGACTATCATACCGGCGTCAGCGGGGTGTATCTCAGCCCGTCGGTCTCTTCGTAGCCGGACATTACGTTCATGACCTGTATCGCAGAGCCGGCCGCTCCCTTCATGAGGTTGTCTGATGCGGAAATCGCCACTATCCTATGGTTGTATTCGTCGATGTCAAAGCCGACGTCGCAGAAATTCGAGCCGACAACGAATTTTGGATCGGGGAACTTGTAGAGGCCCTTCTTGTCGCGTATGAGCCGGACAAACGGCTCGCCCTTGTACGAGTTGCGGTACATCTTCCACAGCTCAAGCTCTTCCACAGGCCTCTTCATGAACGTGTGGTTTGTAGTCAGTATGCCCCTTACGATGTTGACCGCGTGGGGGCTCATGCTGATCTTGATCTGCTTTTTCGCTATGGCCGAAAGCTCCTGCTCGATCTCGCCGGTGTGCCTGTGCTTTACAGGCTTGTACGGCCTGACTACCCCGTAGCGCATCGCGTGGTGCGTGCCGGCGTTGGCCTTTGCGCCCGCGCCGGACGATCCGATCTTGCTGTCGACCACTACATGTTCCGTGTCGATCAGATTGTTTTCAATGAGCGGCTTTAGCGCAAGCAATGAAGTGACTGCCATGCAGCCCGGGCACGACACCAGCTGCGCCTTTTTGATCTCTTCGCGGTGGATCTCTGGCACGCCGTAGACGGATTTGCTCAGCATGTCCGGGAAGGGGTGCTCCCAGCCGTACCACTTTACATAGTCCTTCGGGTTCTTGAGGCGAAAGTCGGCTGACAGGTCGATCACCTTCATGCCCCTGTCGTACAGGTCCTTGACTATCTTGTTCGCCTTGCCGTGCGGCACCGACGTGAACACGATGTCGCACGCGCTTGACAGCTTGTCCATGTCCATCGGCGAGAAGGTGATGTCGATGAACCCCTTCAGGCTCGGGTGGACGCGGTGCACATAGTCGCCGGCCTTTTGCCGCGACGTCACCATGCTCACCTCTATCTTTGGGTGCGTGACCAGCAGCCGCAGCAGCTCCCCGCCCACGTACCCGGAGGCGCCGACTACTCCGACTTTCATCATCTAGCAGTTCTTCTCCGTTGCATTGTGCATGTTATATGGAATTTCGCTTCAAAAATCCTCATTTATATTTTTTGGTCAGATATGACCTGTTGCGGGTCAATAATGGCCAGAACTGGTCACTACTTCTTTGCAATCCTGACCGCATAGTCTATCATCGCGCCGGGTATGTCGGTCTTTGACACGCTGGCCGCGCCGTGGAACTCGACTGTGTTGTTGACTTCGTGCACTATTAGCCCGCGCTTTTTGTCCTCCATCATGTCCACGCCCACGATTCCGCCGCCGACGGCCTTGGCGGCCTTTATTGCAAGGTCTTCAAGCTCTTTTGTCATGGGCGCGAGCTCGGCCTTGCCCCCGCGGGCGACGTTCGTGCGCCACTCTTTTTCTGCAGAATACCGGTAGATCGCGGTGACCACCCTGTTGCCGACCACGATGCAACGGAGGTCGCGGGGCGGCCTGTCTATCATCTCCTGGACGTAGTAGATGCGGGCAAACGGGCTGTCGTCCTCTTCCCTCATCTCCACCACCATGCCGGCGGTCTCTTCGTCGCGCAGCGGGAACACGCCCCTGCCCCACGAGCCCACGATCGGCTTGAGCACCAATGGAAAGCCGGTCTTGCGTATGATTTCAAGCGCGCCCTCGGCGCTGAACGCAAACTGCGTCCTTGGCGTCGGGACGTTGCTCCCCGACAGCGCGAGCGAGGTTATCAGCTTGTTGCCGCAGGTCTCGGCCACCTTGAACTTGTTTATCACGTTGAATCCCAGGTGCTCAAGGCACGCGGTGAGGTAGAGCCCGCGGTAGTGGCTCACGCTCCTCTGCATCACCACGTCGCCTATGGCAAAGTCCTTCTTCTTGCTGTCTGTGCTTATTGCGACTGTCTTGGCGTCCACTATCCGCGCCTTTACCCCCTTGCTCTGCGCCTTTTCGAACAGCACCTTCTCTTCAAAGCGCACCTTGTCGTAAATGATAGAAAGCTCTACCATTATTGTCCCCAGTCTTCGCCCACTGTTTCTGCCTTCTTCAGCTCCACCTTGTCGCCAGCCTTTGAGGCGATCTCATAGTCGCCGCCGCAGTCGGGGCACGTGACTATCTCCCCGACCACTGTGTCTTCTGGAACGCTGATTTCGGCTCCACATTCTTGGCATTCAACTTTTGATTTCATTTTTTCCTCCTTTTTGTTTTTTGTCTGTTGAAGTCACGTCTGCAGCCACCGAGTTTGCGATGATGGACTGCAGCCCCCATAGCTCGACGAATCCCTTCGCCAGGCTCTGGTCAAAGGTCGACCCGGCGGCATAAGTCGCCAGATCGTTCTTGTACAGGGAATATTTCGATTCCCTTCCAACCACCCGGAGAGATCCCTTTTGCATCTTCAGTTTTACTTTTCCGGAAACTCGGACCTGAGTGGCATCTATAAACTTATCCAAGTCGTTGCGCAGCGGGTCCTGCCACAATCCGGAATATGCGAGCCAGCTCCACTGCTCGTCGACCATCCGCTTGAACGCGAGCTCGTGCTTTGTCAGCACCATCTTTTCTAGGTCCTTGTGGGCTTCGATTATCGTGACTGCCGCCGGCGCTTCGTACACTTCTCTTGACTTTATCCCCACCACGCGGTCTTCGATGTGGTCGACGATGCCGACTCCGTGCGCCCCGGCCTTGTCGTTGACGTACCGGATGAGGTCGATGAGTGGCATGCGCTTGCCGTCCGCCGCCACCGGGAAGCCCTGCTTGAATTCAATCTCGATGTAGCCGGCCCTGACGTTCCGGAAGTTGATGTGCTGGAAAGCATCTTCCGGCGGCTCAAAGTCGGCGTCTTCGATGTTGCCGCCCTCAACGGCCCTGCCCCAGAGGTTGAGGTCGATGCTGTATTTCTTGGCCTCCGCGCTTACCGGGATGTTCTGCTCTTTTGCAAACTTTATCTCGACGTCGCGTGTCAGGTTCATGTCCCTGATCGGGGCGATTATCTTTAAGCGCGGGTTCAGCGCGCGCATCGTCACGTCGAACCTTATCTGGTCGTTGCCCTTGCCAGTGCAGCCGTGCGCTATTGAAGCCGCGCCTTCCTTGTTTGCGACTTGTATCGCCTTTGCGGCGATCAGCGGGCGCGCAAGCGCCGTCGCAAGCGGGTACTTGCCCTGGTACAGGCCGTTGGCTTTGATGCTCGGGGCGACATAGTCGCGGGCGAATTCTTCGCGGGCGTCGATGTAGACGTGCTTTATCGCGCCTATGGCTTTCGCTTTCTTTTCAATTTCCTTAAAGTCGTCTTCCTGGCCGCAGTCGACTGTGACCGTTATCACGTCGAGCTTGTGCAGCGTCTGGAGATACCTTACGCATACAGAAGTGTCAAGGCCCCCCGAGTAGGCCAAGACAACTTTGCCGTTACTCATGAATATACCGGTGCGGTCCAAACACTACATTTATATTTTTTGGTCAGGAATGACCTAAATAAGGGTGATAGTGGCCAATGCTGGTCAATAACGAAAAGTCGATAACCAACGCGGTAAAGGAAGTGGTCAACAACGACCTGTCGTTCCAAGACTCGCTCCAGCGCGACTACTGCAACATCAGCGCGCTCACCCGGATAATAAAGCCGCAGGTGGACCAGCTGCTCGGCGGCAGGAACACGAGCATCGAAAGCATCGTCACCGCGCTCAAAAGATCTAGGCGCGACTACAACGTGCCGGAAAAGCCGATAGCGTCCATACTGGCCGGCAGCACGATAAGCGTCAGGACCGACGTGGCAAAGGTCTCGGCCGAAAAGAGCAAGAAGACGATTGAAAAGGTCGCGAAAGTCATGACGCAGAACGTCGGCAACTTTATCAGCGTGGCTGAGAGCATCATGTCGCTCACCCTCGTGTTTGACGACGCGCTGCTCGACGAGGTCAAGGCTATGTTCGCGCACGACGACATACTGGAGGTTGAAGACGACCTGGCGGCAATCATCGTCCACAGCCCCGAGGAGATAATCAAGACGCCGGGGTGCGCCATCGCGTTCTACAACCAGCTTGCAAGGCGCCACATCAACATCGAAGACACCGTCAGCTGCTACACTGACACGATAGTGC
This sequence comes from uncultured Nitrososphaera sp., assembly GCA_964476255.1. GTDB lineage: Archaea > Thermoproteota > Nitrososphaeria > Nitrososphaerales > Nitrososphaeraceae > Nitrososphaera. The sequence continues at coordinate 27,062 of CAYYYR010000033.1, read as the reverse complement.
TCGTCAGGATGGACCAGGTGGGCAAGGCGTTCAACGCGCTGACGGATCTCATATCTGGCTCGAGAAAGATGTCGAAGAAAAAGCACAGGTAAAAAGGTTTTATTTCCAGCAGGCGAGAAAGCTGGCGTGTACCGGCGCTACACGCTCGACGAGGTAAAGCGGAAAATAGTCGACGTTTTGCAGGGCGCCGGCGCCGGCTTCTCTGGTATCGAGCTTGCAGACAGGACGGGCATCAACAGGATGACGATAACAAAGTACCTCGACGTCATGCACGCGGTGGGCCTCGTGAAAAAGAAAAAGACGGGCAACGTGAACGTGTGGTTTTTGGAAGCAGGTGTCGCGGACATAGAGTTCCCGGTCAACTATATCCAGGTGCAGCAAAAGATGATAAACGCGATCCTGGCCGGGGAAGAGGAACAGGCGCGCAGGATCCTGCTGAGCGTGCTCAACTCCGACATAGACCAGGTAAGGGTGCTGACTGACGTGATCATGCCGGCCGTCAACACGGTAGGCGAGCTGTACAGCAGGGGCAGGCTCGGCAAGACCGACAGGGCGTTCCTGCTCAGCCTGATCATGGAGCTTGTCGATCTGGTAAAGTTCAACGTCCGTCCGCAAGAGGAAAAGGCAAACGCCGGCGTGCTTGTCGTGGCCGGCTCTGGCGACAAGGTCCACGTGGCAAAGAGCGCGGCCGTGGCGTTTTCGGCTCTCGGGTGGGACTCCGTCTACATCGGCGACGTCGAGGAGCAGATCGACCCCTTTTTCGACATTGACTTCCAGCGCTACATTTTCCGGGTGTGGGGCAACAGGCGCGGCCTGATGCTGGTGTGCATATTTTCGTCCGGCGAAGGCTCGCTCAGGTTCCTCTCGTCGACTGCCAAGGCGATGAAGGGCAGGCTCAAGGGCGAGCTTCGGATCGCGGTCGTTGCCACGCCGGAGCTGCAGGCGGCGGCAGAGGAGAACTCGGACCACGTGGCAAAGGACCTGCCGTCGCTGGTCGAGTGGGCCGAGCGCCAGTATAGCATTGCAAAGTAGTCAGGCCTGCTGGAGCGGGATCGGGGTTATCGCCGGGGCGCCGGGCACCACAGCCTGCATTATCAGCGTGATTACCGCCCCAATGACTGCAAACACCACGATCGCAAGTATGGCTATTGCAAGGGCGCGCAGCCACCCCGTGTCAAAGCCCTTCTTGAACACGCCAATCCAGGCAATGAACGCAATGATGAAAGCTATTACGGCCGGCAGCACGGGGTCGCCGAGCGCGATAGTCAGCGCCGCGGCAGAGATGAAAAACACTATCGCGTAGACTATCGGGCCGGCTGCGGTCACCAGCATGGCTCTGGTGAACTTTGCCTTGCCCAGGGTGAGGATCTTGGCCGCTATCCACACCGGGACCGTGACGATTATCCACAGCGCGATCAGGCCGATTATCACCGCGGCGGCTATCGCCGCGATTTCAGTGCCCTGAAGCAGAAGCTCCTGTAGCAACAGCATTCCTAATGGGCATCAGGATTTAAGCGCTGCCGATGCCGGCTCCTAGCGTTCCACTCCAAACGACATCTTTACCGTGGTCTTGTACCTGATAATCTTGCCGGATCCGTCCACGTTTGCCGTCATGTCACGGACCTTTATCCCACGTATCCCGTGCACGGTCTTTTTGGCTTCGGTGATGGCTATCTGCGCGGCGTCCTCCCACCCCTTGTCAGAGATGCAGATGACCTCTATGATTTTTGCGACCGATGACATACAACAAATGACGCCGTTTTTTATTTACGCAATGCTGAAAAAACGAATAGCACATTACCATTTAAAGCTCACGCTGGTAGCAAGCTGTCTTGCTTTTTACAAAGTCAAGGCCGGTTTTCGTAGCATGCTCGTAATTCTTGTCTGCAATGTTGGGCTCAAAGCTGACGTAGCCGCCGTAGCCAATTTCTTGCAGGCACCTCATAATCGCGGCAAAGTCGATGTGGGCGGACCCCGGCATTTTTCTATTGTTGTCGGCAAAATGCGTGTGCTTCAATAGCTGGCCGGCAGTTTGTATGGCATCTTCAAACGAGTCCTCTTCTATGTTCATATGGAAAGTGTCCAGCAGCATTCCAAGCGAATCGCTGTTCACCTGCCTGACTATGTCGGCAGCGTCCCTTGCCGTCGAGCAGTACGGCGTGCTGTAGCGGTTGAGCGGCTCGAGCACAAGCTTCACCCCATGATCTGCCGCGAACCTGCAGAGCTCTGCCAGCATCGGCACAGCTTTCCGGGCGAGCTGCTCTTTTTCATTTTGGGCGAGCATGCTGTGCGTCCTGTCAAACCCCGGCAGCTCGTCGGCAAAGAGGCAGACGTTCATCTCTGCCCCGCCCAGCGAGTTGCACATCTTTATGCAGTCCTGCACGTATTTTTTCGAAGCTTGGACAAGGTTTTGGTCGGAGCTCAGGAGCTTGCGCTTCCAGCCGTCTCTGCCGGCAGAGCCCCACATGCCGGTTATCCCGCAGACAGGTATGTATGCGCTAAAGACGTCCTTTAATTTTGCAACTTCCACGTCTTGCGGCTCGCCAAACATCTCCACGGCGTCGTACCCCTGCCCGGCCAGCTTTGGAAGCGTTTCTTCAACTGGCTCTATTTTCCTAAAGGAGGCTAGCGTTATCGAATACTTCATGCGCTGCCCACCAGACCCTGCATGATGTCTGTGCATTTCATGATGCCAGATTTTGCAATGCCGTGCCTTCTGCTCGAAGCATAGAACGCAAGTCCTTCGCCTGTTGCAGGGTCGGCAGGCCTTCCGTGCGACCCCTTTACCATGCCCGGGTCAAGCGGTATCGACTTTGTCTTTGGGTCAAAAAAAAGCTCGGCAGGATCGTAGCCGGACTTTCTGTGGATGTCCACCCTGCGCGCAAAATCCGGCGCCATACTTTCGTCGTGCCACCAGTAGTAGCTGAACCACCGGTCCCTCTCGGCTATGGCTACAAGCTCGCCGCTCCGGTTATGATCGATTCCAAGCTTTTTCTTGCCTTCGCGATCAAGCACCCTGTCCACGCCGGCGGCCGCCTCCAGAGCTTTCCTTGCCTGCTGCTCAAAGCCGTCCTTGACAAACACGTGCGCCACCTGGTGATCGACCATCGCAAACGCCTTGCTGTATTCAAGATCAAGGTATTCCCTGCCCTGTATGGAGCGGACTGAAACAAGGCCGGCGTCCCGCAACGCTAGGTTAAGCGGCGCCGCGCCCCTGACGTCGTTAAAGCCGTACTCTGATACTATCGTGAACTCGGTTTGATCCCTGATCCCCATCCTTGAAGCCTTCTCTGCCAGCCGGCCGACTATTCCGTCTGCTTTTTTTATGTCGTCTCTCACCTGCGGCGCGTCTTTTCCGAACCGCTGCGCCGAGTAGTCCACGTGTGGAATGTAGGCAAAGAGCATGTTTGGCCGCTCATATTCAAGCGTGTACTCCGCGGCGTTTGCTATCCATTCGCTTGACCTGGCAGATGCGAGAGGCCCCCAGTAGCTAGCAAGGTCGAACTCGCCGAATTTTTCCTTCAATTTTTCATAGTAGCCTGGCGGCTTTGAATAGCACCACATCACCATCCTGTCGTCAAGATGGATGGGCCGCGGCGTCACCACAATGTCAGAATTGGCGTACATCGTGTTTTGCCAAAAGAGGACGGCTGTTTTTGCGCCGTTCCGCCGGGCGACGTCCCACGCCCTTTCTGCTCTGACCAGTGAGCTCGGCTGCTCCCAGAACGACACGCTGTACGTGTCCCTGTCGAAGAGGCCGTTTGACACTATGCCGTGGTCACGTGGATATTTGCCAGAGAGGATGCTGGCTTGAACAGTGCATGTAACTGCAGGGAATACTGGTTCTAGTTTTGCTGCCTCGCCTGTTTGTGCAATCTCGGCGATATTTGGAAGTAGACCTGAAGCCATGTGTTCGTATTCCAAACCGACAATGTCTAGGACAATAGAATATTTTGGTGCTGGCAAATCCCTGATTACCTACCTATACGGGGTTTGATCCTTGGATATCGACACATATTTCTGCTTCTAATATCTGAATCTTGGATAAATGGGTTTAGGTCACATACATCTTTTTCGCGAGAACAACTGCAGGTATAATGAAAAGCAGAGTGGCCGCCCCATAGATTAGCCCTGCTGTGCCACTCACAAATACAGAATCGAGTATTATTATCGAGACAACCATGTTTCTGATTGCCTTCTGCAGAAGTTCTGCAGACGATTCTGTAGCTAGGTAGCGTCTAAAAGTGAAAATCATGACGGCAGCAAATAGTGACAAGTTAATCATGAATGCAGGCTGAAATTGAAGAACAAAGCCAAGTACTCCCACCGATGCAATCACTGCCAGAATGATGAAAAACGCTGCAAGATTAGCTTGTCTACCGCCTCCCATTACTTCCCTTTTGCTGAGCGTCATTATCGCGATGACATAAGCAAACAATGATGCCGCAGCAATTACCACATTCCACAAATCTGACAATTTCATTTCATCGGCGCTTTTGAGAAGGAGCATACCCAGTATCGGGCTAGCGCCAAGAATGACGTTTAGAAACCTTGCTGTGCCCATGGAAATCGGTCCAGCAATAGCGTTCCGCTTCAGACTGAAATTGTAGGCCACAATTACTCCTGAAAGAGCTACAGATATCGCAAAGCTTGCAAGACTAACCATTACAAGAAGAATTACGTTGGCAGCTACCAGAGCAGATAGCGCAATAATCAACGCGTTTCTTTTTTTGATCGCGCCTAAAGCAAGAGGCCTTGATGGGCGCTCTTTCTTATCGACTTGTATGTCAAAGTAGTCATTAAGTACAATGCCGGCTGTATAGAGTAGGGCGGAGGAGATCATAAGAGATAGTACATGCACACCGTTTGCATCTGGCGGGGCAATTGCAGCGAAATATCCTGCAAGAATATTAGTTGGAGCAGTGAATATATTTGGCAGCCTAATTAATGTCAGGTACTGCCTCAGCAAAATAATCACTTGCTCAATCTGATAATCTTGTCTAGATAGTTATATGCTTCTTTTGCAGCCTCTATTGGGCTCTCCTGATATGGATAAAGCTCGACTGTTACAAAGCCATCATATCCTATATTGTCTAAGGCATCAAACACTCGAGAGAAGTCAATGGAGCCCCTGCCGGGTATCAGGTGATTGTGCACCCTGTCACTGGCAATATCGGCCAGATGGAAATGGCCTATACTTTCTGACAGTTCATAGACAAGCTCGGCCGGATCTTCATTTACACAGAAAAAGTGTCCGATGTCAAAATTGAGTCTGATATGATTGGATGATAAGTTTTTCATGAATTTCTTGAATTGATGGGAATCTTCAATAAGTAAATCGGGTTCTGGCTCAACGAGCACAAGCACATCTTCTTCTTCCGCTATCCTTGCCACCCTTGCTAGGCCAGCAGAGAACGTTTTCTCAAGCTCGTATCGATTGGCATTGACAGGAACCGGTCCTCCAGGCTCTGTTGACACGTTCTTCGCGCCAATTTTCTTGGCAAGCCGAATACAATTGATCGTGTGTTGTATACGTTTTTCTTTTAGACCCTCTTGATCTTCTATCCAAGATGGATGGTAAACGTCGCCAATCGCGTACAGAGTGAACGCATTAAGATTTGAAATCTGAAGCCCGCGCGATGTGATCGTTTCCTTCACAGATTTTACTTGTGTATTGTCAAAAGTTGGTGGATAGGCATGTGGTATATCGCAGAGAATCTCAACACCGGTATAGCCGATTTTCGCTATTTCTCGGATTGAATCTTCAAGTGAGTATCGCTTGAACGCGTTAGTGCTAAATGCCAGCTTCATTTGTTAGGGCTTCCACGTAAAACGCGGCGACTGCTTGAAGAATTCATAGGCATTGTAAAAGGTCACTCGCTCAACCTCACTTGTACTGAATCCGGCTTTCCTCATTTCTCTTGCCACCAACGGGACACTAAGAGGATCTGATGGTCCCCAGTCTGCTGCGCTATGCACCATTATTCTTTCAGTACCGTGTTTCTTGATGATATTCATTGCCCGCTCAGGGGATAATTTTGACACTGGGTATACAGATAGTCCTGCCCACATTCCAAGTTCCAGCGTCTTTTCAATTGTCTCTTCTACGTTGTGATCGACGAGTATCTTGTGGCGTTTGTAGTGCTTGCTTTGCTCGTTATTCAATATGCTCTCCATTCTTCGCATGCCCTCTGGTTTGTTATTATGCGGCAGATGCACAGTCATCAGCATGTCCTTTTCATTCGCAATTTCCATCTGTTTTACCATGACTTCTTCTTCCAAGTCATTTATTAGGTTGAAGCCGATCTCGCCGATAGCAACCACTCTCTCCCTGTCAAGATACCTCTTCATAGCTTCTATTGCATCCAAAGCAAGCGGCCTTTCAATTGCTTCCTTTGGATTAACGGAAATGCAGACAAAGTGGTCAATCCCATAGTCTCTAGCCCTCTTTGTCTCAAACGTTATCATGTGCTCCCAATAATCCTCGAAGGTTCCTATTGACGTTCTAGGGCTCCCAAGCCAAAACGACGGCTGGACAATAACCTCAATACCTGCTTTCGACATTGCCTCATAGTCATCCGTGGTGCGTGAGTACATATGGATATGCGGTTCGAACAACCTAGTCATCTTGCTGTATATTTATGATGTAACCCTTTTTATAGTTGCAGAACAGATCTTTGGTAGTCGCATCTACGGACTTTGGTTGGAACTAGTTAATGGGAAATAACGACAATAGCATGCTAGCAGCAGTATTTCGTGGCCCAAGCAATATCACGGTTGAAGAAGTGCCGGTAATTGCCAGCAACAAGACTTTGCTCAAGGTAAATGCGTGCGCCGTATGTGCATACGACGCTCGTGTATTTAGAAACGGTCATCGAAAGGTCAGCCCGCCTATTATCCTGGGACATGAGCTTTCTGGAGAAATTCAAAGCGATGTTATGACATATGGCATGGCAATAAAGGCAGGAACGAGGGTAGCTCTATGTCCGCTGGTTCCATGTCTTGTCTGCCCATATTGCCAGAACGGTCAGCATAATCTGTGCATGAGCCTAAAGGAAATAGGCTCGACGATCGATGGTGGCTTTGCGCAGTTTGTCGCTATACCCGAACAAATTGTCAAAATTGGCGGCATCGTTCCTGTGCCTGATGGGCTAAGCGACGAAGAAGCCGCTCTCTTAGAACCTCTCGCATGCTGTCTCAACAGCTTTTCAATTATGGCTCCCAAGAAGTCAAAGCCTGTTGTAATAATAGGCGATGGGCCAATGGGGCTCATTCACCTCCAATTATTCAAGAAGCTAGAAGGGGCTAGGGTAGCAATCGTCGGCAAGGTCGCGTCGAGAGTTGATAAGGCAAATGCTATGGGCGCAGACGAGTCGTTTTGCTACGAAGAATCCAACATTGAGACAATTATCCACGAGATATCGGATTTTACAGGTCCCACCGGCGCGGGCATTGCAATAGTTGCCACGAGTAATCCCGCTGCCCTAGAGTTTGCGACTCGAATTGTTGGCAAAGATTCCAATATCAATGTTTTTGCAGGTATGCCAAGCGGCCAAATGTTTCAATTGGATGCAAACTGGCTGCACTATAACCAGATCTCGGTTACTGGGTCATTTAGCTCTACGCCAAAGATGTTACAAGAGGCTGCAAGGATTGCCACAGAGAAGATAGTAGATCTCTCGCAAATCGTGTCACATCGATACTCTCTAGAAGAGATACAAAAGGCAATGATAACAACAGAAAGGTATTATGGTCTGAGAGCCGTAATAAACAAATTCATTTGATTATTCTTGTATTTGAATGACTCAGGCGTTATCTGACGGCAACCTTTTCCAGAAAGTAGTCTAACAGCACAATTGTCATACCTATCTCTTCATCTGATATTGTCCTCAGGGAATTGTCATAGCCGTTCATGATACTTCGCCAACCTTCGACCGTTGCAGCCTTGTTGCGTAGATTCCTTTGATTGTACTGCGCAAGATAAGCGCAGAAATCATTTGCAAATCTGAGGTCATAATTCTCTCTTTCTACAACCCGCGCTGCACATAATTTACTGATCAGGCCGTTTGCTGCCATTATAGTCAGTTTCGCAGCCTTATACTAAAATGGGAATAGTCCGTTTCTGTGCCTCAAACTGATGTTCTGTTCCATTCAATCAAATAGAAATGTCACAATAAGTCTCGTGTTACTCTACCCAAGTGATATCGAGTAAAAATAAATAAGAATCAGATATCTGGCTCCGAATGGTAGCGGTAACCAGATTGGTAACACCAGCGATACTCTGTGATGCAAATATTTCTGGAATCGTCTCAAATAAGGGTATGGCTGACGTCCATCAGGGCCGCAGCTTCCCAGACCCTGAATGAGGTATCCATCATGTCATCAGCTGCACAGGATTTACATAAATGCAGCGATATTTGCATTGAATTCTTTGTTCTAGCCTTTGTCACTCTGCAGACAGATAGTTCGCTGCAATCGGGAAGCTGGCATTTCAACATGTAAGACTAGGATAAGGATTACTTTTGCCTCTGTTGGTGAGAAATGTTATACTAGTTGCTAAAATGATATTCCACGACTGTGTTCAATGGTGCTATCAGAATAGTAAAATCGGCCTATACATCCTTTGCACTGCAAAGACTAGGGATACATAACGGCGTACGTAGTTTCTGAGCGGCCCTTCGTCTGATGACATGCATCTCATTTTTTGGTTCATAGAATGAACGGACTCTGACTTTTTCTTCTCGAGATCTTTTTTCATTCCAGCTAACTGCGCAGATGTTTCTCGCATGGCGTAGGTGTAGTTTGCCAATTCCTGTCTGATTGCTGCTACTTCCGATGGCAATTTTGATGACGGGGATGGCGGGAATCCATCGTCTTCAGCATCTGCATCAACATTTGACTCGTCGCCTTTGGTATTATTGCTCTTCTGCTTCCTGAGCAATTGAAAAAGTGGACTAGGCTTTTCTTTTGCATCATGTGTTTCACTTTCCTTCAGCCCTTCAGCGTCTTCTTGTATTAGTTGCCTCAGGTATTCGGCGATAGTTAGGCCCTTGCTATTGCACAAGTCCTGCACCGCTTCCCATTCAGGGTTAGTCAACTTTGCAGACGCCACTTTCATTTACTCTCGTTTACTCCTGTCTACCTTCACCTCTTGAAGCTCAACCATAGTCAACTAGAGTATATCGCCGGCTAGCTTTAAGCTTTGGTCTATACGTTGTATATGCCGAAAAGCGTCAAAAATGGCCAGAGTAACGAGTATCCTAATCATGAAGTGGGCCGTAAGGGATTTGAACCCTCGACCTTTCGATTATCAGTCGAACGCTCCACCAAGCTGAGCTAACGGCCCGTTCATTTCAGACTTGCCAGCGTTATTTAATCGTGTGGCGGGCGGAATATCGGTAAACTTTTTAACACTATTTATTCAACTTTACTTGATCCAAGCTAGGTAAGAAGGTACTTTCTGAGTCAGAACTCAAGGAAATGGTTATGCCTCAAGAAGGAGAACTGCTTGGTCTTGTAATAAAGCTAGTTGGCGGAGATAATATTATCGTAAAATGTACGGATGGCAAGGTCAGAACCTGCAGAATACGGGGCAATATCAAGCGAAGAATGTGGATTAGAGACGAAGACCTGGTTTTGATTGCTCCGTGGGACTTTAAGGCTGACAGGGCAGACATCATCTGGCGCTACATTTCCGCCCATGCAGAAAAGATGAAGCAAGATGGCCTGCTTACAGGACTGGACTAGCTATCCTGATGTTTTCCTGCGAAGCGAGACTTTATCAATTACCTAGTTGACTCGCACGCGGCTGAAAACAAACCAAGAGGTAATTCCCTTCTGGCGGCTTCACTGATGTATCATACAGGGGGATTTACTTTCTGCCTAGAAGAACAGTTTCTGCAGATATTCTGCTCGTGGGACCTGAACGGCATATTCCCTAGAGATAGGCGAGCCCCCAGAACTCTTCGTTGAACTTACTTGTTGTGGACATATCTAGGCAAGAGACGGTCATTAAACAATCCATATCAATATAAGGCTGGCAATCAGTAACAGGATAGTACTTGGTAAGGGTAGCAAAAAGGCTGGTCCGCTTCAACGTTATGCAGGAAAATGAAAGATCAAGCACGACACGCGTCCGTTACTCCTGCGAGAAATGCGGCCAGATTTTCGGCGCTTGGAAACACTTGAGGCTACACAAGGTTGAGAAGCATTCGTATTGATGTGGATTAATAATAATCCCCTACAACACACTTAAATTATCATCGTCTTGGCTAGTTTAGTAGTATATGACCTAGTGGGCCGGTAGTTTAGTCCGGTAGAATACCTGCCTTGCATGCCGAATGCAACACCGGCAGAGGATACGTAGGTGGTCGTGGGTTCGAATCCCACCCGGTCCACCATAATATTATCAACACAGCTATGAATCAAGACCGATGAAGCACCATCAGAATAAGGGTTACTTTGTATACTTAGTGGTATCGACTGTCAGGAATTCTCTTGCTATTGATGTTCATCCTCGGTCTTACTCTAAGGCGCTGATTGCAGCAAGGACACCGCATTGTCTTTTTCTTCAGCTCTACCGGGTCAAAATAGACCTCGCAATGGCTGCAATATGCCAGACCAGATGTGTAGCTGCTCACCCGATGTCGAACGCCTAGTTTTTTACAGAGTTCTCGGCATACCATCATTTTCTATCCACTCCTTCTATGCTGAAGCCATACAGTGACACAACCGGCAAAAGCTAGAATTCCAAAATTCGAATAAAAGGTACTCCCTCATCTTAAAGAGGGTTTTCAGCTGTTATTGCCGAATACGCAGTATCTGGCTACAATAACAAGACTTGAGTATCGATTTAATGAGTATTATTTATGACGGATGATGTCCAAGTTTAGCATCAGGACGTATACTGTTGTCCTTATTCAATTCATTAGCAGAACTATCTGCAGAATGGAAAGGAGGAGGATAGCCAATGCACTCAGCAGGTTGATGTTGATCAGAGGTGGCAGTCAGCCTTGATTTATGTTGGAAGGCGATCTTATTCTGTTGCAAAGGGCGTTAGGTTCAAATATGGTATTTAACGGATGCACTTCATCATGGAATACGTATATGCGGCATTGCTGCTACACAAATTAAAGCAGAATATCTCGGAAGACGGCGTCAAGAATGTTGTAAAGGCTGCCGGCGTCACTCCGGACGATGTTAGAGTGAAGGCGCTAGTGGCGGCTTTGAGCGAAGTAAACATTGAAGAGGCATTAAAGGCAGCTCCAATGGCAGTTGCAGCGGCTGCTCCAGCAGGTGGCGCGGCAGCTCCGGCGGCTGGCGCGGCAGCTAAGGCAGAAGAAAAGAAGGATGAAAAGAAAGAAGAAGAGGCCCTCGAAGGGCTATCGTCCTTGTTTGGCTAGAATCGCGTTGCCGAACTAGCCTCCCTGAACTATTTCAGTCTTTTATTCAGTTGTCACAGTCTTGGCAGTCCTTACCTACTTTTTTCGCATTCCACTGATCAAACGCCCTGTAGTTGAATTATGCGGTTGTATGTAGGAGGCGCGACATGTGGAAAAAGGCTAGATGCAAGCAAAACGACATTCAAGCAGATAACTTTACGAAGAAGCTTCCTTGCAGGAAAGAATTATTGAATTTACGTCAATAGTCGTGTCATGATGTTTCCATGCAACGGCCTCAAGCCGTATCATCATCTAATATCATGATTCTTACCCTTTTTCCAGCCCACGTCTTGGGCACAAGCACACAACCGTTCTTGCCAGAGATTTCGACCTCCCGCTCCATTTCATTTAACGTTGCTATCCTTTTGCCGTTTTCCCCTTGCTCGACACAGGCATTTGCCTGCTGCTTTAAATTTTTTTGCTGGCAGTATGGACATGAAATACTTTGCTTAGCCTGCTCGCCGTTCGTTGCAACGTGCTCTCTCTCGTGTCGGTTGAGCATCAGTATTTCCTGCTCCACTACAAGGATCTTTTGCATGACAATTCCAAGGCTGTTGCGGCCATTTGGAACCAAGTCAGAGGAAACTATCATCTGAATTTATTGGTATCTGATACGTCTAAATGACGGGTTGTTAAACAAATTTGACTTTGTTACCACAATTAAGCGTATTCTTCATTTTAAATTCAAGCGAATAAATCTGCTCATTACAAGGAGAAATAAGGTTACACATGTTTGTAAAGGATTTAAGTCGGTCTGCATCCGAAGCAAGTACGTTGATAACACCAAATTCGTCACCATCAGCAGGAAAAGCAAAAAGTGTAACTCTGGAGCATGTAACCGAGCTACATTCGAGGTTTTCACCACGATGTGGGGGAAGAAAGGAAGACTACTTTGGTGTCGCGCACATTTCGAACAAGTTTGGCGTTCCTCCTGAGCAGGTATTGTCTTGCGTAGCATTCGGGGGCACTGACTATGGAGTAGACGGTTATTACCTAGACAAGAGAGAAGCGACATTCCATATTTTCACATTTAGGTGGTCTGAAGACCACAGGTCATTCAAGGATCCGCTGGACAAACTCGGGAGCAGGGGAATTGACAAGATTTTCATTGACCTTACCAAGGATCCTGATGATCCGCCCATGATTACCCTGCTAAAGTCTGATCTTTTCAAGAATTGGAAGGAAATTGATAGGTTTGTAATAAACTTTGTATTTAACGGAGATCCTATTAACGCAGAGCAAAGCAAGGTTCTCAGCTTCCTCAGGGAGACTGTTGAAGACAAGAGGGGAATAATTGAAGGATACTTTAGTCGTGTGGATCAGCCTGATCGCATTCATGAGGTAATATTTCAATACGTTTCAACACAAAGATCGTTTGGTCATACCACGTCATCCAGGGACAGCATCGAATACTTGATTCCACTTGGACAGACGCTCAAGATTGCCGGAAACCAGAATGAAATGACGATAGCACTCATTCCTCTCAATTCGTTGTACCAGATGTACAGGGACCTTGGCGAGCGGTTCTTTGAAAAGAATATCCGCTCCGGTCTTGACGATGGAAGTATGACAAATGATCATATAAAAAAGTCACTGGACAGGATTATTTCTGCTGAGGAGTCTGCCGAGAACTTTACCCTCTATCACAATGGCATAACTCTGACGGCTCAAAAGCTCGAATCTGACGGGGTACAGCTGCGCCTGGTTGAGCCTCGGGTCCTGAACGGGGCGCAGACCATTAAAATTCTCAAACAATTTGTTGATGAACACGAAGGGAAAAGCAGAGGCAGGAAGAGGAAGAAATCGGATGTGAGTTCTTCTGCAGCGACTTCTATAAGTGATGGTCTTGCGAACGTCAAGATATTGACCAGAGTGATCAAGTCAGGCGATCATGATTTTCTGAAGCGGGTGACAATCAACAACAACAGGCAGAACCCAATAATGCCATGGAATCTTAGGGCAAATGACTTGGTTCAAGTCGGATTTGAAGAGCTATTTGCCAAGCTGGGCATCTACTATGAGAGAAGAGAAAATGCGTACAAGAATCTCACTGACGAGGACTTGGAGGCAGAAGGCGTGGAAAAAGGGGTTATTGAAATTAGGAAATTTGCGCAGACATTGCTTGCAATGCAGAGTCAGATAGATAGAATATCTGAAATGAAAGAGGTTTTTGAGAATGAGGCATGGTACGCTGATACTTTCAAAGACAGGTACCTTGAGGTTGATCCAAGAAAATTCGTCCTGGTCTACAAGGTTCAGTTCAGACTTCCTAGCGTGCTCCGGGAGATAAGAAATACAGGAGGCGCGAAATACGGGTACGTATCGTCGAAGGCCAGGAACCTCATTTGGTGCCTGTCACTGCAGGGTTTGATGAATGATCCCAGATTCGCAAAGTTCGTCGAGCATTACGGCAATTCTACCGGAATAGAGGCAGGCATAACTGAAATCCTGAAAACAATGGCAAAATCCAAACTTCGCCATATTCTGAGTGACGCATTTGAGGATAGAAAGTTCCAAGGCAATATCGCGGAAGGAAAGGTCTCATTCCTAGGCAGCAAGACGGCACTAAACAACTGCATGGAAAAGGCCAAAGAGCGCTTTGGATGGGAAAAACTGTACCTATAGCGCGATTCTATTCAATGGTGGCGTTTGGGTAAAAGACAAGAAAATGTTGTGGGAGGGAGGGCGGAGGCATCTACCTCCAACCCTCTGGCTCCTCGATTATGTGTGTCGATATCCTGAAACCAGCTTTGTTCTCCCGATAATAGCTACGATTCCTACTACGACAGCTATCACGCCAATAACAGCTACTGGAAACTCTGGGACAACGCTGGTACCAGTAATATCGACGTCGTGTTCGCTGTGTGTGTACGATATTGTGAGCATGGCTTCGCCTGATGCTGACATAGTTTCCTCAAATTCAGTTGTGGCTTGACCGTCAATTGTCACGGTGTAAGGTCCTTCGAGTACTCTTCCAATAGATATTTCGGCAGTACCTTCAGTTCCATCCTCACCGTCAACTGTGAATGAGACTCGGTTGTTTTCTTCATCCAATTCAAGTTGGCCTATTGTAGAGCTTGTTCTGATTTCGACATCCACGTTTTCCCCGGCAATAACGACGGTACGCGTCACGACAGTTAGATCAATAGTAGGCACGTCAATAATCACGCCGCCGTCTCCGGTCCCCTCGACGTCAACTGCACCTTGCACCGTAAGTGATTGCACTGTTGCGTCGAATGAAGCTTCGTCTGCAGCAAACTCAGCGGTAGGAGCCATGTATATTAGGGTAATCCATTGTTCCTCGGTATTTGCGACGACCATCTTCATCTTACTTGCAACTCCATCTACTGTGCATTCGACGGTAACTTCCTGACCTGACCTACCTGCCACAGTTGTAGATGTGACAGATGGCGTTGCACATTCCATTTCAGCGTCTTGCGAAAATTCGCTGGGATCGGTAGGATCTTCTACTTCTGTTTTGTCGCCAATTAATAACCCGATCACTTTTTCCGAATCGCCTCCCATAGTTGTCATTACGATCAATGCTTGCTCGGCGGCGAATTCGAATCCCTCCCATCCTTCGGGAAATTCAATTTCGACACCTGCGTCTGCATTTGTATATGTACCGCTCACCAGTGTCATGCCCGGAATCGTTTGTGCAGCTGCCCCACCAGTCAAGGAAAGGGATAGGAAAGCGGCCGCCACTAACGATGCGAAAGTTGACCTCAAAAAACCTTTAGAGTCCATTGGTGCAAGTTCACTTGGTTATATTTAAGATCTACGATTCGGAATGGCGGGTCTGAAGGACGCGTTCGCTAGACTAGGCTCATATGTCAAATCCTATTCGCAACATTTTTCAATCGTTTTACTCCCCTGTCTCCGACTCACCCGGCGGAGCCTATTCGATTGCGAACGACATTGTCTTGTCTGTAAAGGCAATTACACGCTTGGTTTTATTAGTGACCAAGAAGCGATTTCTGTCTAGTTGTCAGTTAGGCAAGAGCCATACTCCGGTAATGTAACAAAGAGGGGTATTTTCGGCTCACGAAGGGAGGAGGTCATAGAGACCCTCTATAACCAAGTAAGAGAACTTGAAAATAGATACAAGAAATTGTATGAAGGATCGCCATCGATGTACCGGACTATAGACATTCATGGCTTCATAATAGATTGCAACCAGGCGTACGCCGATACCCTAGGATACTCTACAAAAAGTGACGTAATAGGGCATTCACTGTTCGAACACGTTGCACCAGAAAGCATGGATGCAATGCACAATTCATTCAAGGAATGGCAGCTGCGCGGAGCAGTAAAGGATAAGGAAATATTTCTCAAGAGGAAGGACAACAGCATTTTTGCTGCACTGCTAAATGCAACCAGCCTCTATGACGATAACAACAATCTTGTTGGCAGCAATACTGCGATCACAGACATGACTGAAATGCAAAGAACAAGACAACAGCTGCAGGAAGCTTTTGAGCAATTGAAGGAAGCCCAGAAATTAAAGGAGGATTTCATTCGAATTGCTGCCCATGACCTTCGTACTCCGATCCAGCCAATACTGATCATGGCCGAAATGGCAAAGAGCAACCCCGCTCACCTGGATGAAGCACTTACCATTATTGTCAGAGAAGCCAAAAGACTGAAAAAGCTCGCCGATAACCTCCTGGATCTCGCCAAGATCGAAAATGGAAGCCTTTCATGCGATTTGAGAAAAATCAGGGTCAACGAAATTCTAAACGAAGTTGTGGAGAATGGACGAATCAATATGCATGTAAGTAACAACGATATGAAGAACCAAAATGAACCAAGCGTTGTCCAAATCGTAGCTGAACTGGATCAGGACATTGAACTCCAAATTGATAGGGAACGCCTGATTCAGGCGTTATCGAACTTGATCGGAAATGCCATGAAGTTCACGAAGGATGGTGAGATAACAGTGCGGACCCACATATTGGCTGAAAAGGGGATATTTGAGATCAAAATAAGTGATACCGGAGAAGGCATTCCGCAGGAAATATTGCCGAAGCTATTCGAAAGGTTCTCATCAAAAGGTCCCAGCCACCATTCCGGTGGTCAGAACGGGACAGGCCTGGGATTGTTCATCACCAGATCGATAGTACGGGCGCATGGTGGAGATATTATCGCATATAACAACTCAACGGGTAGAGGAGCTACGTTTTTGGTGACTCTTCCGATTAAGGGTTAGCGATGTCTGACAGATTGTGTAAGTTGCTCCTAAAACATACAACAATTGATAAGCACCATAACTAGATTAATGATGGTTAGAAGAAATGAAGATACTAGTTGCAGAAGACGAATCTTCAATCTCGGCTGTTTACCGACTTGCGCTGGAAGATAGAGGGCACCAGATAATATTGACAAATGATGGTCAGGAATGCGTAAATGCCTATGAAGAGGCCTTGAGCAAACTTGCCGACAAGTCTGAAGCATATCTTACTGTTCATCCACCATTTGATGCAGTAATCTTGGATTACAGAATGCCAAAAATGGACGGAATGGACGCTGCAAAGTCTATCCTTCAGAAAAATCCGCACCAGCGAATAATTTTTGCCTCAGCTTATGTATTGAGCACATTGCAGGAATCGGTAAAGAACCTGCATGCAATCGTAGAGCTGTTGCAAAAGCCATTTGAGTTGAGTGTCCTAGTTGATACGGTAGAAGACAAGGAAATGTTTGAAGCTCTAAAGAAGATAAACGTAGATATCAATGCAATTCAGGGATGGAATCCGACTCACGAACAACTCCGTGAATTGCTTCAATCGTTGAAGAAACTGCACAAGCAAAGCCCGCTCGTGAATTGCTGAGAAAGAGACAATTGGGTGGGAGACTTCCCACCCAGATCATGTACGCAGCTAGAAGTTGGATCCCAAAGGGCCTCGTTTGGCCTTGAATATCACAGGCTTCTAATTTATCCATTTAATACATTGGTTCCAATTGTCTATTGATGTTCTTGATTCGCGTATCGTAGTTCTCTTTCGTGCAGATGATTCGAATTGTATGTAAATTCCCATACATTCAAACGAACATAAGTTCGTGACTTTCTACGAGAATGGTAGGACAAAATGACGTTCGATCTATCTTCACTAGTCGCGTCGTTACCGTCACAGCAGGAACAAAAACGCCGCGATGGAATAGAACAAAGAAGGAAGCAGCTGATGGACCAAGTGCAAGATGACCCTGTTTTATGCATACCGGATCCAAGAACGCTGAACTCTATGTCGCAGTGCATGTATGTGATCCGGTGTATCGAAAGGGGATTTACAAAACAACAAATAGTTGACCTATTCTTTGGCGATGAATTTACTGTCAAGATGATAGCCAATGTCATTGGTGTTCATCATCTCGTGGGTCAAGACAAAGATGGAAAATGGGAAAGAACTGAGAAAGCCAAGAATACATTAGGAACAGAAAAGTAAACTGGCTATCAGTTAGAAATGGTGTTTGCAAATCCTATTTTTAAGAATGACTTTACTATCCTGAGGATTCCTCGTGATCCGAATACAAAGACCAGTGCCTAGAACTTTGGCCGGTTCAATCTTGGGTTGCGGAAATTGTTCCAACAGGAATGCTCGCCACCTTGAGGCCAGGGTGCAACTATTCCTAGAAGCCACTAGAAGTAGGTTAGGGTGTTGTCTCAGTGAGCAACTAATTGCAAGGAGTGCGCGATGTCTGACAACTATTCAATCGGTCCAATAATGCTAGAGAAAGGGAAGGCAAAAAGAAACTAGACAAGATTTCAACAATTTTGGAAATCTAATTCTTCACAATTGGTCAGTTTAATCGATCTGCACTGCCAGGACGGAGAGTAGCCTGCTTAGGCAACTGGTGCAAATCAATTTCGAATTGAATTCAACTCCAATCCCCTTGCAGAACCTCAAACCTTTGCAAATGGAGCATTGATGCTGACTCACAGGTGTTGCGTGCTGCATGGTTAGTGTTCTACTCACCAATAGCACTATAGGATGTTGATGGTTTAATGGCTCGTGTGTATCTCGTGTTACAGACTGTTCCACAGTATGTAACACTCAGCTTCATGCTGTGCCTGGCCCGAATTAACCCATCCAAGGTGTTTAGTCCCGCGTCTTGTATTTTGGCCGCCACCAAGTGCGAAAGATAGACATGTCGATAGTCGAGAAGACAAAAAGACCGCCATACAGGAATAGAACTCGTTGCAACATGTATAACCACAGTTCCATAGCTAATTTTTCTTTTGTCGACCATTAGCCTTTGCATAGATTGTTTTAATCGAAACAAAGCTGAAAATCTTTCTTGTGAGCGATAGTATGGACTCTCCAAGTTCTAAGGATTTAATGAGCTAGGATGTACCAGGCTTACGAAAGGAGCATTGTCACAAAAAAGTATTACATCGGTTTAAGACGGACTATTGTGTTATAAACAGGTGAGAATAAATCGATAGTGGGAATATAATCATGAGCAGCCTTGAGGAAGAAAAGCCTATTCGGGTAGCGGATGGCTCTAGGCAGCCGACAGCGATTCCTATTCTCAATTCAAATGACATGCGACTGCACGAAGAAAAGCCTTCAGCAAGTGTAGAGTCTCATTCTGAGGCCAAGAACGATGATAACAGCGTATCAAAGCCACCTTCAAAACAAACACCTGAACGCGTTGATAATCACGACCCTACTGACGCTGAAGCGTTAAATGTCAAAGGAATGAACCTTGTGAGGACTGGGGAGCTTAGGGCCGCTCTTCAATGCTTTGAGCAAGCTGTAAAGTTAAACCCAAATCATTCAAGGGCTTGGTACAACAGAGGAATGAGTCTGATGGGCTTGGGCGAGTCCAATGATGAAGCATTGCATTGCTTTCAAAAAGCAATAGAAATCGACCCGCTTTATGCCGAGGCATGGAACAACAAGGGTGCCGTGCTCACAATGCTCGATAAGAAAAACGATGCATTGACATGCTATGAACGAGCGCTTGAGCTCAAAAAGGGCTATGCAATGGCATGGCAAAACAAAGGTCTCCTCCTTTTAAAGATGGGAGATAAAAAGGGAGCCAAGGAATGCCTCAAGAACGCCAATGAAGCAGGTCTTAGATAATCACCAAAAAGGGGAATAATCTTGCGGCCAATCTCGCCTCATCCAGCAGAATACTGACTGAATTATGAGTGGTTAATTTAACCAAAAATGGGCCTTCATATGGACACGGCCTTTAGTAATCGGAATAAGCTATTGCTCGTTCGGTGTCTAAATGGCTCAAGAAACTAACTTAATTTCAAAGGACAGATCCGCATCTCTTAGGAACCGCAGCTCCCCTCCAAAGTTCATACAAGGGCGGGCACGCAGATCAACCCGCTCGAATCCATACAGCGACATGAAAGAACTAGTAAAGATTGCCTACAAGAACGGGATAGCTGCATTGGAATGGAAAGAGGCAGATCTTGTCCTGATAGCCGAGAGGGATGAGGACGGCAACGTAGTCGTTAAGAAGAGTAAGCATACTTAAGCATCGGTTGCCTATCTCGAACTTTTATTCTACAGTCGTTAGATCGCGGTCGAGATTGCTTTGATGCTATCAGGACCATTGCGTAGGAATGGGCAATTGCCACTTGCGTTCTTTATCCCTTACTATTTTGTTGAGCAGATTCTGCTATCGCAACACAAAGTGATGACACGGCCTGTGGCGCTATTCCCTACAAATCGGAGTTGCGTTGCCGGGAATGCAAGCCTTTAATGCTTGCTCTGACTTTCTCCTGCTTTCTTCAAGTCCTCTAACAACATCACAGGATGGAATTCGACTTTAGCTCCCATCATGAAAAGTGGCTCTGCGAATACTGCCATCTGATCTGCCCTATCCATATTGACCACGAATACCATCGTCCTGTCTCCGCCCGCTTCAAAGAAATATGCTGCTTCCGCCTTGACGCTTTGTATGTATGCTTCTATCTGCTGCATTCCATTAGGATTCTGCATCATCCTGTTACCGGCCTCAGTTGGTATCTGAGCTCTTATTATGAATCTCACGACGATAGCCTCGGAACCGATCATTATAAACATTTTAATGATTTTCCTTGGATCATCTTGAATCGTAAACCTCTCTAAGCTTGTCTAGTATGCGCATGGCGTTTCTCAAGACTCTCGCGTCGCGGTTTTATCAACAGAAGCTGTATGTTAGTCGGATTACATGCTAGGGCTTTTTTGATCGTGGTTCCGCACATGACACGCGCAAGAAAGAAAATGAAACGAGCGAACAAAGGACTAGTTACCGGAGAATATGTGGAAGGCGAGCAGAACGAACTTTATCAGTCGAACAAGATTCCAAGCTGCCAAGAATGTGAAAGCAAGAGTGGCGTAAAACCATCTGTGCACAGCTACAGGGGCCCATACTTTTGCATTCAATGCTGCAACTATCTGGACATGCAAGGAAAGGTTTTTGTTGAAGCATAGTGTCCGGACAGTCGATTTTCGAAGAGCATACTGAATGTCGAGATTTAGGCAGAGTTGCCTGGCATGAAACATGGGTTATCACATCTTACGCTCCTCCATCCAGATAAAGACGCCGCTTGTTTTCTGGGAATTTTTCTATAGCATACCTTAGCATCGTGCGGGGCATCTCCCTGTAGTGTTTTTTAAGGAACCTTTCCTCCGCAGCTAGATCATGGTTACCAACTTCCCGCAGCATCCAGCCCACTGCCTTGTGCATCAGATCGTGCTTGTCTCGCAGCAGTATCTCTGCTATTTTGAGCGTGTCGTCAAACCTACCGCTTCGGATGAATGTTTGTGTGGCCAGGATTGATGCCCTCCTTTCCCATACGCTAGGCGACCTAGCGAGCTTGTACAGTAGCGACCTATCCCCCTGCAAGAGGTATAGACCCAAGATCTTTGGCGCAGAGACGTCAACAAGGTCCCAGTTGTTCACTTGCTTCATGTACTTTATGTAGAATTTTGCAATGCCAGAAGGATCGTCTTTGCACTTGATCAAAAGGATCAGAACGGCCAACATGCGTTCTTCATGGATCTTTGAATGGAGCAGTTTTCTTACTTCGGCAAGTGTAATGTGCGAGTGTTTCTTGGCAACCTTTCGCGCATCGGGCATGCTTATGCCCAGGAACACATCGCCCTCGCCATACTGGCCCCGGCCAGTCTTGAAGAATCCTTGCGTGATAACCGCCCTCTTTGGATCGGAAAGTGACAACAGTTCCTTTGTGAGCTCCTCGATCATGGTTTCCGGGATAGCAAAGCGCAGTCAATCTTATCAAGGATGCGCTGATGGGCCTATCAGAACGTCAGGCAGGATGGGAATGATTGAACCGTCGATGACCAGTAGGGATTTTCACTTCTTAACGATCACTAGTAGTCAAACAACAACTCGCTTTTCTGATCTAGCTCTTCGAGTCTTGTAGCCCATTCGCTATCATAATAAACAGGTCCTCCTGGTTCGCTCATAACGCTGTTAATTTCATTTGAATGATCGAGATTGATCAGGTGTCCTAGCACATGTCCGATGGTGATCGCAACCATAGCATCATCAGATGTTGGACTCACAACGATCTGTCTGTTATCAGTGATTGGAAATCCGACAATTCCATACTCATTTCGCGACGCATCAAAGCTCGTAATAATTATTTGTAAGTGCACTCGTTGATCCACGGGTCCTGCCACTTGGTCTAAATACTGTCCGAGACTTGTACCCTGTATGGATGCGGCATCGATGTCCTTGCGTTCCGGGTCGTAATATTCTACCCCACTAAAATCCATTTCTTGGGGAATGTCTATGCACGGTCCATCTACATGAAGATTCACGCCTGAGCTATTGTCCAGGTTGATAAATTCTATTTTGTCCTTTAGGTCATCTTTGAGTCGATTCAGCACGTTAGTGGTATTTGTGTTAGAACCTAGATCCCTGACATAGCACTTTGCGATTATGTCGATAGCGTAGGGATTCAGGCCGAATTGCTGCGCGTAGCTAGAATTGGTTTCGACCAAGTCGGACAAATTATCGCCGTCTGTATCTCGCGTAATAGGATCATCGAGATTTCTTACCTGTCTTGACGATTCAATGTTCGCCGGTGAAAACGGATTTGGTATACCTAATCCAGAGTTGAATAGCATTATCCCCCCTATGGCTAACGCGAATACTATAATGCCAACCGAAAATACGGCTAATTTATTCTTCAGCAAAGATCCTATGGTAAGGTTCTATAAATAATTGAGCGGATGTGGGAATCCCTGAAATACAATCAGGATGATACTGTTTGGTTAGGGACTAGCCCTTCCCAATACCGACTTTGGGGGTAAGAAGGAACTCTGCTTTGGTTCAGGAGCATCTCATGCTTGCCGTTGCAATTCGTGGTAGAACAGATGCTCATACCTGCGATTTTCCTGTGATTTTTGCAGTGAAAGCTCACTTCAGGCATGTCTTATGATAACACTTCTTTAATAGCCGAAAACTCTCAAATGACTTGCAATGGTAAGTAAGTACGTTCCAAAGATGAAAAAGAATCTAAGCTTTGCAATACTGGCCACAGCGATACTCTCGGCAGCAGCAATATTCGTAACACCGCCGCAACTGGCAGCGTATGCTGACGGTGATGGCGATGAAGGATGCACGCCGGGCTACTGGAAACAATCGCAGCACTTTGACAGCTACCCCGCAGGGATAACCCCGGACACTCTGCTGACTGATCTACTTGGATTTGAGATTCCAGGTTACGAGGATACAACAGTGCTAGAGGCCTTACAGCTTAAGGGCGGCGGCGCAAACGCTCTGATAAGACAGGGAACGGCTGGAATGCTAAATGTGTTGAGCACAGAGGTAGACTATGACTTTTCGGAAGCAACCACACTCAGGCAATTCCAAGACGGCCTTGATCCACAGCTCTTTGACATGTGGCCAGACGCAGATGATGACATGGAGGAGAGAAAGGACGCACTTGACGCAGCAAACAATGCTGGTTGCCCGCTGAACTAGAGCAGGCAATCTCCTCTCTTTTCTTTCTGCGTCATTGGATATTGAGACGATAGAACTTGCTTTAATCGAACATTATCTTGTCAATGGTGAGGATGGTGTGGGCTATTCTAGCATATTTGTGTATATACTTGAGAAGGGGTTCTTCAGAACATTGACATAAAATGGTAAAATATCATTCACCCAAATGCTTTTCAGGATAGATTCAAGGAGGTATATTGGCTTGGCAACAAATACCAGAATCGACCTGCTACCTTGGATAAAGATGTTTGGAGGATCCAGTCTGCTTATCGGACTTGTCCTCATGTTGAGTTATCTATGACGCCTTCCGAGAGAGCTTGGGAAGACGAGACATATCAGAAATTAAGCCTGAGTTAGGATATTATCCCAAAGAACTAGGTCTTAGGGGCCGATTTCTGGCAGTTTGTTATACCTCTGCTTCAGGGCTATTATCACCTCGAATTCGGAATAAGCATTGCACGATTTCCATGCGTTGTCATCATTGTTGCATACCGTGGATTCCTTGTTATAATACTTGCATAGGAAACAGAATTTGCATTTCATCCTTGGTCTCTTTTCTCAAGTATCTGTCTGCCCTTCTCAATTGATAACGACTGTGTCCATCTTCTGGCGCGAACAGGCGAGAAGCAGTCGATTTTAAGCTAATTCCTTCCTTGATTTCCAACTCGTATCAGCGGGAACTCGACACAATCACCACCGCGCCGGATAGAAGAAGATGATAGAAGGAACCCGGCATCTAGTTTTAGCATAGATCTTTTGGCTAAGTCTGTGCGCCGTCGCCAACATTATCATTCTTGTTATTCGTCTTGTTTGCCTTCTCTGATGTCCACTTTAGGTTCTTGCGGAATGCGACATCGAACACACTTTTGATAGTAATAATATCGATTAGATGCTTGTACCCCACCACCAAGAGTGGCGCTATGAGGATCAACTTCCATTCTTCTTCGTCCATAATGACTGCTATCGCAGTCAGGACAGCTTCGAGTGCCACAAAGACTAGGAAAGTGACTAGTATAAAGTACCACTCGCCATCGAGTAGGGCTAGAATTGTGAACCCAGCAACGACCATGCTTAGAAACGGAAGCGCAATCATCGTCAGAAAGACCAGGGGATAGCCGTACTTTTGTAGCATCCCAAACCTAGAGTTTGTAACGACATCCTTGTGCTTAATCAATGTCTGCAGATTTCCCCGATTCCACCGAAGTCTCTGTTTGTACAGCCCGCCTATAGTCTCTGGTGCCTCAGTAAATGACATCGCATGAGTGCTTGCTTGAACCGCTCTTCCAGTTTTGAGTACTTTTATGGTAGTGTCAAAATCTTCGGCGAGTGTATCCGTATCGTATTCGCCGCGCTCGAGTAGGACTTTCTTTCTGAATCCGCCCAGGGGTCCCGGCACCACCATCACAACGCCGAACACATCGTACGCACGCTTGAAGAGATTGATTCCTACAAGGTATTCGAGTGCCTGACAATAAGTCAGCAGTTTGTTTCTATTCCTCACTTTGATGTTGCCGCCTACTGCCACCACGTCAGGTTCTTGGAAGTACTTCATTATTTCCTTGATCGAATCACGGCCTATGACTGAATCCGCATCTATTGTAATAATGTAGTCGCCTTTCGCATACCTTATTGCATAGTTTATCGCCGATGACTTGCCCCCGTTAGATCTAGATATTATCAGATAGCTATCTGAAGGCATCCTGCCTTTGTAGCTCCGCGCAATCGCGTACGTGTTGTCAGTGGATCCGTCGTCAATAACTATCACTTCCTTGTTAGGATAGTCTGCTTCAATTACCGAATCCAGAGCCCTCCTGATGCTCTTTTCTTCGTTAAACGCAGGAACGATTATACTCACCAATGGCGTAGCGTACAGTACCTTTCTGGTCTCTTCCATTTGCTTGTGGTAGATAGTTAGAGGGACATTTACCATCGAATACATGAAAGTCATGGTCATGCCAAACGCAACAACCATAGAGTATATTGAATGCGCGCCAACGTTGCCAAATGAGTAATATCCAGCAAATGCGATAGGAACAAAAAGCAGCCCAAATAAGAGGGCAACAGGGACTTGGACCCTCTTGCCTGCAGGCATTCGCTTATGCTTCTTCAGCGCAGCCAACAGGTAAGTGGCAAGAGATAGAGTCGCTATCAAGGAGACGAGAAGGATGAACGTCTGGGTTGCCACCACTAGGACGGCAAGTATTGCAAATGCAATTCCTGCTAGAACTACTAATTTTGCTATTGGGCTTTGTTTCTTATCATTTACTACTTCGTCGCGTGCTGCATTTGTTTCTTCATTCATCATGGCTGCCGCGACCCGCCGCTGCCAAGCATTTCCAGAATCAGAGACACCATATTCTCCAAGTCCGGCGATTGAACAGTTCTTACGCCGTATGCCGCGGCCAGTTCTCTAGCGTCATTGCCGAGTTCTGACTGGGTCACCAGAACCTTCTTTATTATGCTTGACGTCGCGAAATTAGCGTCGAGGCACTTGGCGTAGAATGCCAGGATCCGCATGCCGCCTTGCGCGGGATTGCCGTCCATGCCGTCTACTAACAAGTCGGCGACGAGTATTGGCTCTCCGCTTTCATAATGTGAAACCAAGAGATCGAAAA
This sequence comes from uncultured Nitrososphaera sp., assembly GCA_964476255.1. GTDB lineage: Archaea > Thermoproteota > Nitrososphaeria > Nitrososphaerales > Nitrososphaeraceae > Nitrososphaera. The sequence goes on along the minus strand of CAYYYR010000033.1, from coordinate 1,033 downwards.
TATGCTCTATCTTGGAGAGTCCTTTTACTTTGCCCGGCGATCCTGCCTTGAGCCCATGATTTTTATAAAGTCGCTCAGCGACGAGAGGAAGTAGGTCGTATTCTACAAAGTATTTTGATAATTTTTCAAGGTCAACGCGATATTTCATCAGATGCAGTTCCTTCAGCTGTCCCCCCTTCCATGATTTGCAGCAGCCGTAGCAAGTGTACAGATCCTGCGCTTGTGGGAGTAAGGCTTTGCAATTCAAGCATTTGTAAAAGACCCCGGGCTTTGCATAATCTACACCGATTGCCTTTAGCCTCTTGCCGCATTTGCCGCAGACCAAAACATTGCCTTCTTGTTGAGCATACTTTGTATCAAGATCGACGTTGCCACAGACTAGATGCTCTATTACAGATCCTCTTGTAACGTTGGCAGAATTGCACACCGTGCAGCAAAACTGAATAGCAAATTGTGTCGCGGAACAGCTAGGGCATTGCAGGACACTTTCCAGCAATTCTGATGATAGAAATCCATCTTTTTCCAGCTTGCGCAGAATGGCCAGGTGCTTTTGAAGATCATGTCCCTCGAGCTCCGAATAGATAAAGCCCTTTCCTTGCTCGAAAATTGGCTCTAGTGTGGACAACTGTTGGTCCTTCATTCTCAAGAGCAGACTTCTAGTTGCGGAATCAAGAGCGATGATAGCTGTAGTAGGATTTTCGGTCTTACCCTGCTGGATATTACTCAACTGTTGACAGTGTAGCTTCTGAAATCGTGTATTTTAGCTTTTAAATCGCTATAGAAAATGATGCCATGAATAACTACCATGTTGAATCGGAGTGATCTTTAACCTTGTCTCATAAACAGGTGACTAAACACCGTTTTCAGTAGGAAAAACTAACTGCTTCAATCCTTCACCACTAAATTTCTTCAAGCTGTCTTTTATGTTGTTCCAATGTCCACATTCTGTACACTTGTAACCGGCCATATCTAACGGCTTTCCTTCGATATCGGTAATGGCAGGCCCTTCCCACGAGTGGTGACAAATCTCGCA
>CAYYYR010000032.1:0-15931 GCA_964476255.1 uncultured Nitrososphaera sp. | reverse complement strand
GCGCGATCTGCAACGGCCGCTGGCGACAGTGCCGATGTCGCAAGCAGGCTGAATGCAAGTATGCCTGCCGTTATTACAGCTCCTACGATAAGTAATGGATTGCGTTTCATGAAGCCAACGAATGAAACATTGTTTTTATGGGATGTGGTACAAGATTCCCCATCTGCTAGCAATACTTTATACAGGAAGAAAGTACCTGCAGAATACCCAAGGCAAAAGCATAAACATGCGGGCGCCATGCCAATAATGAAAAAGAAGGAGATTGCCGCAAAACAATAATTCTTGCGACCTTATGATAACCAACGCGTCTGCCGTCATTCCAAAAGTTGGAGTGGTCGAAACAAGCATAATGATCGAGGGCGGCAGGATAAAGGCGCTCACGAATTCCGCCGGCAGCGTTTCTGCCTCGAGAAAAATTGACGCGCGCGGCAAGTACGTGCTGCCAGGCGCGATCGACCCGCACGTCCACTACGGCGTCTACACCCCGATCGACGAAGCCGCAAGGACAGAGTCGAAGTCGGCCGCGGTGGGCGGCGTCACAACAATGATCCGGATGCTCCGGCTTTACGACAGCTACCGCAACGTGGAAAAGCAGCTGGAGGCGAGCAAGGGCAGCCACTACATCGATTACTCGATCCACGCTTCAATCCTCCGGCCGGATCAGGTCAGGGACGTCCCATACCTCAAGGAGCTGGGCATCAACTCGCTGAAAATCTACATGAACCTAGGCGCTGACCTCAACCGCATATACATGGATCTCGAGCCGGGCACGCGCGGCGTCCGGGAGGGCGAGGTCGATATGACCGACGAACTGCTGTCTGCAATCGTGAAGGAAGGGTCGAATGTGCACTCTACCGTGCTCGTGCACGCAGAAAACCCTGCGACATGCTCGGATCACATGCGCAGCGGAAAGGAAAGGGGGATGGCCGGGCTCAAGGCGTGGTCTGACTGCAGGCCGCCATCTTCTGAGGCGCAAAGCATTGCAAAGGTGTCAGAGCTGGGAAGGAAATTCGGGGCAAACCTGTACTTTGTGCACATTGGCTCGAGCGCGGCGCTTGACGCGATACTGGCGCAGAGGGAAAAAGGCAGGTCAAACTATTACATCGAAACGTGCCCCCACTACCTGACGCATACTGTAGATTTTGGCAGCCTGACCGGCAAGGTCGTACCGCCCATCCGGTCAAAGAGCGACCTCCAGAGCATGTGGTCTGCATTGCGAAACGGCCTGGTCGACACGATCGGCACCGACCACGTCGCAAACAGGCTTGACATAAAGATGGGAAGGGGCGACGTCTGGTCGGCCCTCGCAGGATTTCCGGGCATCGCCACGATGCTGCCAGTGCTATTGAGCCACGGCGTGAACCAGGACCGGATAAGCATCGAAAGGGTTGCAGAAGTCACCAGCTACAATACCGCCCGGATATTTGGCATGTACCCAAAGAAAGGCACGATAAAGCCCGGCTCTGACGCGGACCTGACAATAGTCGATCTTGATCTAGAGCAAAAGGTCACACCGGAGCTGCTCCAGTCGTACGCCGACTATACCATCTACGACGGGCACCTGTTGAAGGGCTGGCCGGTTATGACCATTGTGAGGGGCAGGGTCGTGATGGAAGGCGGCCAAGTTGACGGCAAGGCACTCGGGCACGGCGAGTTTGTGCCGCGGCCTGCTACTTAGGCGCCGGCTTGCTCTTGTCCTCTACAAGCTTGTACCTTGACAGCTGCTTGTATGCCAGGAACACAATTAACGCTATTATCAGGAAATCGATGATGTTTGCAATCAGATCCCCGTACTTGAATTCCGAGATCACACCTGAACCAACTACGCTGGTTGCATTATATGACATTGCTTGCAGGTCGCCGGCGGGCAGAAAAAGTCCCACGAATGGGTTGACAATGTCAGCTACAAACGCGGTAACTAGCTTTGACGCGGCAGCGCCTATGATGAAGGCTATAGCCAGCCCTATAACTCCAAAAGTTTTCAGAAAGTCCATGAACTCTTGAATCATGCTCTTCTTTTCAGGTGGGGGGCTCTCAGTCACGGCGCTCGATAGATGTCGGTATTAGATAAACGCATCTAAAATATTTCATCGCCGTAAGGCTTAGAACGTAATGGCTTCAAACGTGCCGTCAACCTTTGCCTTGTAGTAGACGTCCGCCCTCCTCGTAAAAAGCCCGACTTCGAGCACTCCTGCGATGCTCTTCAATTCGGCCTCTTTTTTCTTCGGGTCCGGTATCGAGGCAAAAGTCGTGTCAAGTATGACGTTGCCGTTTTCCGTTACAAACGGGTAACCCTTGTCAAGCGTTCGAAGCGTCGACTCGCCGCCAACCTCTGTCAACTTTTTGTGCACCAAGGATCGCGCCATCGGGTGGACCTCTATCGGCACCGACCTGTTGAAAGACTGTACGAATTTGCTCTCGTCTGCCACTATAATCACTTTCTTGGCCGCAGAAATCAGGATCTTTTCCCTCAGCAGGGCTCCTCCGCCTCCCTTTATCATGTTGAACTCGCCGTCTATCTGGTCGGCGCCGTCAAAGACGATGTCGATGTCCGGGATTCTGCTCTCGTCAGCGATCCTGAGTGCGATCTTTTCCGCTTCGAGTTTTATCTGGAGCGAAGTTGGGACAAATTCAAGCGACCCCTTGTTCGGCAGATTCGCCATTTCCCTCACAATGTGCGTGACCGTGCTTCCACTGCCGAGACCAACCACCCTGGCCCCCTTGACGCGCCTTGCCGCGTCCTTTGAGAGCTTTTGCATTGCATCCTGTAATGACAACAGCGATCAACAGTTGGTTTTGTATATAAAATAATTGTTGCAGACGCGGGGAGCAAGGGAGATCGGCCTGCAACAATTATTCGGGTCGGTAGGGTCGATGGATGTTTACACAGGTTGGATGCACGGGCAAGCTTTAAGTCATTGTGGTGTCTTGACCTGCAAGAATTCTCACAATCTCCTTTATAGAAAAAAGTATCAGAACTTGTGAACCTTTCTCAGGTCAAACCTCGGGCCGTTTACGCCTGGGTTCAGGTATCTGCTGGAGAGGTATTTTGCAATGTCGCCGGCCCCTGATGCCAGCGCGGCCTGCTTGTCCGTCCGCATGCTGGCTGCAATGTCCGAGAGGCCTGCTTGGTTGGTCTGACCGATGATGTCGCAAAACATGCTGGCCGGCTGGCAAGTCGCCTGAATCCCCGTCCCCTTCTTTGTCCACTTTAGCATCCCAAGGTCTGAATCAATTGACTTTTCCCACGATGGGTCACTTTCAACGAGCCACCTTGGAATCCTGCTATTGCCCTGCATAGGGAATAGCATCCATTGCCAGTTAATTTAATGTTTGTTGTTCCTGATTATCGTACTTTTTTGCTCGGCTTGTCAATTTCTAATTTGGGTAATGTTATCTAGTGGAATCTTCTAGTAGATTTCCATTGTCCTCACCACCCCAGCCGGACAACAACTCGCAGGCAGTGTCTCCGCCCATTATTACGAAAGAAGACAAGATCGCGGCAGTTGCAGACGAAATAATGTCGCTTGACAAGAACGTCGGCAGCACGCTGATCGAAGTACTCAAGAGGGTTGCCGCGTCTGACAGGTCGCACGTCTACTGGACATGCAAGAAATACCTGCAGGACGACTATGGGCTGTTGATAGCAGACTCGGGCCACGTCGGGATTTCTGACAGGTACATACCAAACCTGATGTACCCCGGCGACATAATCGTCTACGCCGTAGTCGACATGCTCAGGACCGGCGACTATATCCAGGTCCTCCAGATGACAGATGTCAAGGATTTGTCAATAGAGCACGCCAAGGTCGCCAAGATCAGCATAGTCGACGGCGCGGTAAACGTTGAAGACCCGCTTTCAGGCTCGGCCTACAGCGTCTTAAAGCACAACATCATTGGCAAGGTCGTAAAAGTGATAACCGCGTTTTCGCAGGAATGGGAAAACGTCTTTTACGAGTTCAAGGACGGGAAGTGGCTGCTCAAGACGCTGGAGAAGAACCTAGACCTCTACAAGAACAGCGGCTACCAGCGGCAGATCGTGGGCGAAATAGAAAGAAGGATGTTAAAGCTGAAGGAAGAGCCAAGGTAGGATATATAATACCCGCATCACGCTAGCTTGCCTATGCCACGGAAGCGCGACATCACAAAAACACATGCTTATAGCGCCCAGAGGTCGGGCAGCAAAAAGTACGCCAAGGCGGAAAGGCGCAAGCGTAGCAAGCCAAGGTAAATTTTCTTTCGAGTTTGATCGACCGTAAGGGTAAGTGGAATGACAGTGCCCTGCCTTTACTGGTATTGTACCTGCTCTTTCTGACATTTTTGTTGATTCTCCAGTATTATGTGATGATATCAAGACATAGGCAATTCTCGCAGGTTCTGTCATACCTGCGGCAGTTTTACCATATTACCAAGACTGTCAAATGTCGGGTTAGTGCCGAATGTTGTTTATTCTGCAAGCCCCTTGTACAACTTTGCAAGAAGCCTGTTTCTGGAAGCAAGTTCATGTTCTCCATTATTTTCTGCTTCTTTTGCAAGACCTTCATAGTAAGTCATGTTTGCCCTGATATTATTCTGCAGTGCGGACTTTACAATGCCTAAAGCTTCTTCACCTTTTTCTCCTCCGACTTGATTTAACCACTTGTCCAAAATAACAAATGTCTGGCTGCAGTAAGTAGAGAGTTGACTTTCGTCGTTCATTATCCTAATTGTAAGGTACAATGAGACGCATTTATTAATTACCATTATGGGATTCTCCAGTTGCCGGATTGGGTTAGACATAAGAGAATATACCGAAAGTTGTAAATAGTAGGGCGTTGTCCCGTGTTCTACATGTGATAAAGGGGGGGGACAAAGCGGTGACTCCAAATCGTGCTATCCACATTATAGACGATGAAAAAGATATTGTCACTGCCGCCGCTTCCGCCCTGAAGCGCCACGGTTACGCTGTCCATTCTTTCAGCAGCGCGTCAGAAGCCCTAGAAGACATTGAAATGAAATGCAGGGAAAGGGTTAGCATGTTAATCACGGATGTTCGTATGCCAGCACATAGTGGCTTTGAAATTGCAAGAAGAACTAGAGCTATTATTCCTGATGTTCCAGTTGTATTTATGACAGCCTTTGAAATCAATACTACGGAGTTCGATAAAATTTTCCCTTCACTCAAAGTAAATGAGTTTCTTCAAAAGCCATTCCAGCTTCAACGACTACTGCAAGTAGTAAAGAAATATGAAAAAGACAATACATGAGATAATGTAATTTCTTCGCATCCTGTATCATTGTAATTCCGCTTATTTCACCTTCTGCTACCTCGTGCTGTGCGGGACGGAGAGGATGAACGGCGAAATCCGCGATAGGGAAAAGACCATGAGAGGGATAAAGAAGGCTGATTCGACCATACTAACTGGCTATCAGTTTTTCCACAACTATATCAGACAGCATGAAGGGTTGGATGGAAAAACACCGGCTGAGGCTTGCGGGATAAAGGTAGAGGGTTCAAACAAGTGGCTAACCCTGATACAAAACGCCAGCACCAAGCAGAGCAACTAATCTTGGAGCTTTTTTCCACATTTCAGACAGTGTTTCGTAAAGACGGGATAGTCAATGCTGCAATCAAAGCAGATATTGCTTGTGTACCCATGACCGCTGTCCACATCATCATTTTTAGGCATAGACTTTGCTCCGCGTTCAAGTATAAAGCGATGGAGAATGCACTAACGTGCAGTGCATCCGACGAAATGTTACAGCGTGAGGAATCCGACGAAGATGTGACAGAGCCTACTCGCAATAACTTTATATATTAGGTAAAATATAAATATAAGGCTGTAAATGCAGCGAAAAAAGTTTTGGTGGAGAAATTGGTAAAAGATATTTCGATGTTTGGTGACCGTTGCCCACGTTGCGGCAAAGGTTCGATGGTGACTGACAACTCTAGCGGAGAAATGTTTTGCGGCAACTGTGGATTCGTAGTAAGCGAAAGGATAGAAGAGCTCGGACCGGAATGGCGTGCCTTCTCAAAGGAAGAGCACGAAGACCGTAGCAGGGCAGGCATCCCGACATCGCTTGCAATGCACGACATGGGGCTTGCGACCATAATCGGCCCGGTCGACAAGGACGCGTCAGGCAAGCCGCTCAGCGCCTCCATGAAGAGCACGATCGAAAGGCTCAGGACGTGGGACAGCAGAAGCCAGGTGCACGAGCCGGTGGACCGCAACTTCCGCCAGGCGTTCTCCGAGCTCGACAGGCTCAAAGACAAGCTGGCAGTCGGCGACGCTGTGATCGAAAAGGCAGCATACGTCTACAGAAAAGCGCTGGAGAAAGGGCTGGTGCGCGGCCGCTCTATTTCTGCGCTTGTCGCGGCTGCACTGTATGCCGCGTGCCGCGACACTGAAACCCCAAGGACGCTCAAGGACATCGCAAATGCAAGCAACATCAAGAAAAAGGACGTGGCTAGGTGCTACAGGCTGCTTATCCGCGAGCTTGATCTGAAGATGCCGGTTGTCGACCCGGTGAAATGTGTCGCCAGGATCGCAAGCAAGGCGGGCCTGTCAGAGAAGACAAAGCGCAAGGCGCTTGAAATCCTGAAAAAGGCAGAAGAGGGCAAGATCTCGGCCGGCAAGGACCCGATGGGCCTGGCAGCGGCTGCGCTGTACGTCGCGTGCGTCATGAACGGAGAGAACAAGACCCAGAAGGACGTGGCTGAAGCGGCCGGCGTTACCGAGGTAACGATCAGGAACCGCTACAAGGGACTAAAGACACACCTCAAACTTTGAGGGAGTCTACTAACTTTTTTCTTTCCTCTACTAATTCTTTCAGCGCACCAACGGCGTCGTGCATTTTCTGCGGCTTTTCCGATTCGATCATCCCCAGGCACATGACAATGTCCGCGTCTATCGACAGCAGGAGGTCAAGCTCGCTCTCCCTGACAATGCCGTTTGGCGTCAGGATCCTTGTGTAGCCTTCCAATATTGCCTGCGGGACTTTTGTCAGGATGTCTTCGAGCTCGGCGTTTGGCTTGAGTGATTTCTTTAGCGCGCTCGCCTTTGTCTTGATGTTGTGGCTTGTGAGCCTGTCAAGGGCGCGCATTTCGACGTAGCTGGATCTGCCCGTGGCCATGCCCCTCTGCACAATCGACGCGATCCTTACCGTTTCGTCAAGACGGCTCTCCAGCTTCCGCTGTCGCCGAAAATTCTTGTGCATCAAGCAGATTCTAGCCCGGCCGGTTTAAATGCCTTCGTGTGAAAATATTAAAACAAGAGAAATAGTTCTGCAGAACGGTTACTGGACTTCGATTGCTTCTTCGCTAAAGCCCATCTTGATAAGGTAGCCTTTCACATCGTCACGGTGGTCGCCCTGCAGCATGATGAAGGTATCCTTTGCAGTTCCGCCGCACGCAAAAGTGCTTTTCAATTCCTTGACTATTCTTTGCATGTCGCTCTGCTTCGGGTTGATGCCTTCAATAAGGGTCGTTTTCTTGGAAAATCTTCTTGTTTCGAGGCGGACGACTATTCGCGCGTCTTCCTTGTCCAAGTCACCGCAGGCACATAGGTCGTCTGGTAGGCCGCATTTTTTGCAGATAACCGCCATCGAGTAACACATTTTCGCGACTCCTATTATTAAGCCTTATTGTCTCGTGCTGCGAGCACAAAGAAGAAATTTGCCGGCTGGAGATAACTTGACATGTCTTCGGAAGACAGTGCAGGCAGGATCAGGTCGGCCGCTTCGCTCCTTGTAAAGGGAGGGACCCTGACAAGCGAGGCATGCAAAAAGTGCGGGGGAGTGCAGGTGCGCTTTGCCGACAAGACCACGTGCATCAACTGCGGCAACGAGGAAAGGGCAGGTGCCCAGCAAAAGATGGAAAAGGCGCCTGCGCAAGGGTCGGCAGGGCTGGCGTCAATGGCTTCAATCATTGAAGAAAAGATCGCGCTCATTGCGGCAGAGATCAAGTCTGAAAGCGACGTCCTGGCGCAAAAGCAAAAGGCCGATCTGCTCGAGAGCTACCTCCGGATTCTGGAAAAGGCAAAGAGCCTGATGGGCTAACCAGCGGAATGTATTTAAGCGCTTGAAAACAATCTGCATCAGATGAGCAGCAAGAAAAAGAATGCCCCGTTGCCGGCTTCAAGCGCGGGCCTTCTCAGGTTCTTCGAAGACGAGACAAGGGGCGTCAAGGTAAAGCCCGAGATCGTGCTGGCCGTAACCGGCGCAGTTATCGCGGCGTCAATTCTGATAAGAATTCTGTTCCCTGTCGGTTGAGCGTACATGTTTTCGCCCGGCCAGGACGACGTATCGAACATTCACAAGCACTGGTCATTTACTACGATGGGCCCATCATCCTCCAAGGTATCTTATACCATCTGGCTTGGGTGCGCTGTGGGAATCATTATCTTTTCCCATCTCTTCCATTTGCAGGCCGACCTGGAAGGGCTTGCCTTCTACCTCCCACTCGGCATCGCCGCGCTTGTAGGCTCGCACTATCTTGACTACCTTGCGCTGCACGGGACGCCCGTAAACAAGCTCGCAAAAGTCGCCCACGTGTCCGCGTTTGCCAACGGGCTCTGGCTGCTGACAGTCCTCATGGGGATAGCCGCGGATTTAGTTTTCGCCAAGACTCCAGGAGTCGACTATATTGTGGCAGGCATGCTGCTTGCGGCCGGCCTCCGGATAGGCATCTTTACTTCGGTCTTTGGAGCCGGCCTCGGCAGGGCGACAGCGGTGTCGTTCATACAGCCGGTGATCTTTGTCCTTGCGTTCATACCGGTGTCGTACCACTCGCCTGCTACGTTCAGCTCTGCCGGCCTAATGTTCGGGGCCGCATTCCTGGGGCTTGGGATCGCGTGGACGGTCATTGCAGACAGGGCCGGGAGGCCGGGAATAAAGAGCACCTTTGGCGTGCTGCAGGCGTTCATCGCCGCGTGGACCGAGCAAAGGGCGGACAAGATGGAGGAGTTTACGGAAGCAAAGGCGCACGACGACATTATCGCGACAAAGATAATCCGCTTTGGCAGCCAGGCCGCCATCGTGCTGCCGGACGTTCACCCCGGGCCTTTCAGCACGGTAGGCGGGAGCAACCTCCCGTACGTGCTGTATGAAACTTTTAACAAGAGCGCGATTGTCATGCACAGCGTCTCGGACCATTCGCTCAACATCCCTTCAAAGAGGGAAGTTGAAAAGTACGTGAAAGCGCTTGCAAGTGCGACAGTCGTGGAAAAGGGCGGCACGTGCAGCGCGCCGGCCCAGATCAGGATTGGCAACGCCACTTCTACCGGCATCACGTTTGGCAACTCTGCGATGGTGATGCTGTCGCTTGCGCCAAAAGGCATGGAAGACATTCCGCTGACCGTGCGCATCGAGCTCGAATCCTTTGGCATAGGACTGGGCTTTTCAGACGTGCTCGTGGTGGACTGCCACAACGCGATGGGCAGAAACTTGGAAGACGCTGACAGGAACGACCTCGTCGCGTCGGCAAAGCAGTGCCTCGGGCAGCTGAAAAAGCAGCCGCAGCACGAGTTCAGGGTCGGCTTTGCCGGCACGGACGGCGTTTCGCACATGCCGATACTGGCGGGCGAGCTCGGCCAGGCCGGGCTTGCGGTGCTGGTCATCTGCGTAGACGGCAAGGACTACGCCATAGGCTGGGCCGACTCGAACAACATGGAGAATCGCGTGCGCGACCGCGTCGTGTCAAGGGTGAACGGGAGCGTCACGATGCTGGAGCTCTGCTCTTCAGACACTCATTCCACTTCGGGCAAGAGGACGCGGGTGGGGTACTTTGCCCTTGGCGCCACGAGCAGCGCCGACGGCCTGGCCGCGGCGTACGGCCAGCTGTGCTCCGAGGCGGCAGGGCGCGCCGCCGGGTCCGCGTTCGAGCTTGCCACCGCGCAGTCGACCGTCAAGGTGATGGGGCAAAAGCAGTTTGAGGACTATTCCAAAGCGCTCGACAAGTCGATGAGAGTGACCAAAGTCTTTGTCATGGTCACCGTCGCGACCTACATCGCGATGCTGGTGCTGTCCTAGCCTGCCACGTAAATTTCAGGCAAAAATCCCTTTATGTCCATGACAAACGACCTGAACTTGTGCACCGGCACAACGGGGACCCCGCCGGCGAACCTCACGGACTCGGCGTGGAGGGTCATGATGACTGGAACGCCCTGAGATGCCCCGCCCTGCTTGATCAGGCGCCGGGCCCTTGCCGCCTGCTTTTCTGCAAAACCCTCTATCGACGACATGCTGCTTCGCCTCCAGTGCTTGCAGTCCACTGCAATGGCAAACCCCGAGCTGACCCCGACCACGTCGATCTCCATGCGGGGCTTTGTTAGCTGCACGTTTGTCTGCGTCCTGTAACCGAACGACGCAAGCGCCTCCGATGCCAGCTTTTCAAAGTCCTTCCACGACAGGCACCCGGACACGCGCTCGATGTCGCATCCGCCTTGCAGGGCGAGCATTGCGGCGTAGAGCCTGTCGGATCCGGAAAATTTTGTCGCGCTCTTGCCAGTCGCGCCGATGTTGTTGCACGCCAGAAAATCAAGGACGCCTCTTGCGACGGCCCTGCTGGCTATTCCCGACGCCGCCTGGAATTCTTCAAGCGTGGTTTCTGGCTCTATGGCGGCGAGCGCCTTGACAAGCAGGTCGGGGTTCAATGTCGCGTGTGATGTGGCCTGCGTCTATTTAAGCCCAGCAAGTAGAAATAAAGCGGCATGCACTTTTCTCCTGCCGTGCCAGACTGGATGGATTTCACAGTGGTGCTCTGCGTGGCGCTCGTAGTGCTGGGCGCGGGCGCGCTGGCAGTCGCGGCGCAGACGTCTACGATAGTAAAAGGCAAGGTGCTTGAAAAGGGGACCGCCACCCTGGACCTTGGCAACGGCAATTCGCATTCCACGCAGACCATTTCAGTGCTAATTGAAAACGACGACAGGGTCTTCCGGATAGAGCGCGGGACCGTGGTAAAGTACGCTGTCTCTGACGGCGACGCCCTGCTGGTTGACATAGGGTCAGAGGTGGAGCTACTGATATCGTCATACAGTAGGGTGGCAAGGGTGATAGGCCTTGAGGGCGCAAGCACTGTCTAGAGTTTGCCAAACTTTGCCTTCAGAAACTCTAGGGTCTTGCCGGCGCCGGATTCCTTTACAAGCTGCCTTGCGTCTTCGGGGGTGTCGATGTCGTACATCAGCTTTCTGGAAAAGAAAAGCTTCACCGGGATGCCGAGCGACCCCGCGGCCTTGATGTGCGTTTCATAGCTTTCGCTGTCGTAGTAGGTCTTTATCACAGACGGGGGCTTTCTGAGGAGGAGGTTGGTCCCGTCGTATCGGAGCGACGGGCAGATCACGATGCACCTGTCTTCGCTTATTGCCAGCTCGCATGCCATCGCAACGTCGAGGGCGTCAAGGAGGGGGAGGTCCTGCGGGATCACCACAGTCGCGTCGGCGCCCTGATCTGCCGAGTAGCGGTCGCCCAGCGCGACGGCCAAGTTGACCCCGCTTTCCTTTTCCTCGTACAGGAATTTCGCGCCGTGCGTTAGCGTTATTTCTTCTGCGCGCCGATCGCCTGAAACCACCACGACCTGCTGGAGCGACCGCGCGCCTGCCAGCACAGACAGCGTGTCGGTGAGCATCAGCGACGACAGAAGAATGCGGTCGTCTGCGCTGAGCGTCGGCGACAGCCGCGTCTTGGCGTTTTCAAATTTTTTCACGGGGACGATTGCAAATATCTTCATTTTCTGATCTTGCTCAAAATGTGCCTGCCGAGCCTGAGTTCGTCTTGTCGGCTTCTCATGGTTATGTTTGTTTCGTAAACCTTCATGCCGAGGGCCTCTATCCTGCGCGCCATGCGATGGTCGCCCTTGGAAATAATGAACGCGCCGGCAAAATCGCGGTAGTACTGCGCGACTCCTAACGGCGAGATCTCGAGCCCGAGCGCCTTCATGTATTTTACCGCCGGCCCGCTCACAGCCTTCTCTCCAATCAGCGGAGAAACTGCAAGCACCTTTTCCTTGTTTCGCACAAGCTCATTTCGCAGGCCTTCAATAGCGACGATCGGGCCGATGCTCGACACGGGGTTTGCCGGCGCGATTACCACCGCGTCTGAATGCCTTATCGCGTCGACGGCACCGCGGCATGGCGCTGCACTGTCAGCGCCGTCATACTTTACACCTGTCACTTTTGGCGCCCCCCTGTGCTTGACCCAGAATTCCTGGAGGTGCATATCTCCTCTGCCGGTCATGATCCGGGTCGTCACTTCGTCATCTGTTGCCGGGATTATTCTGACCGCAATAGAGTAGCGATCCCTCATCCAGCCGGTGACCTCTGACAGGCTCTTGCCGGCCCTGATCATGTCTGTGCGCAATACATGAGTTGCGATGTCCCTGTCACCCAGCGAAAACCACGCCGGCGCGCCAAGTTGCTTTAGCTGCTTAAGGCATTCAAACGAGTCTCCACTGACGCCCCAGCCGCGCCGCTCGTCAAGGACGCCACCAAGGCCGTAGATTATCGTGTCAATGTCGGGGCATACGTACAGGCCGTAAAGCCAGATGTTGTCGCCGACGTTTGAAATCACCGCCATGTCCTTTGCCGACCTGGCAAGGCCCCTGACCAGTTTTACAGAACCGGTGCCGCCGGCAAGAACCGTTATCATCAAATTGTAAGCAAGGTTGCGTTTTATTATATCTGCCGAGAAGAGGCTCTGTCGAGAACCTGAGAAGATAAGAATTATAAACCAGACAGAGACAAATTATCTTGTGAAGTATTCCGCCACTGTGTTTTCTGGAATAATCACCGCGCTTTTGATCTCGAGTTTTGTTTCACAGGCACATGCTGCAGACCTGCGGGCGCTCTTGGTTCCAGTGCGCGACAGCATGGTCCCTTCATACATTGGCGTCAAAACTATCACACTGAATTACCCTGCTGGCAGTTCTCTGTCGCAAGAGCTTGACGGCGAGATCCAGCGTATTTCTTTTACGCTGAATGGGACAGCCAGCCAGCAGGACGAAACAGGCATTAGCCAGCTTATCAATTCCATAAACGCTGCCCTTCTGGAAGCCAATAGCCCGGCCCAGGCCTCGGCAGTCACGGTGTCGTACAGCGCCGTGCTCAGGGGAGACCCGACGCGTGCAATCATATCCTACAAGGCAGAGCTCGAGCCGACGCTGGAAAACTATGTCCTTGCTGTTCAAGAAGGAAGCCAGATCATAGACCTCGAATGGAGGGGCATCGCAATCAACACTCCCGTTGTCGTGAACGCTCCGGATATTGGAGAAATTGACATCAACCATCCCGCCGGCATTTTCCAGGCGCTATATCCAAATGTTGCAGATAAACTCTTGAATTCGCAAGCTAGCGAAATAATGGAAGATCCAATCATGAACTTTAAAGGCTTTGACTTTCCGATGGCGTCGTGGCACAGGCTGTTTGACCCTGTAGGGACTTATGGCGGCTCTGTAGACCTGCAGGGGACCGAGGGCGCGAGCGTGCTGTCCGTCTATGCCTACGGCGAGGGCAGCCTCAGGGAAGGCGTCCACCTGGCTGAAGAAAAGGACGTGTCGGCAAACATTGACGGTGCCGACATCGAAGTGCATTCCATAACTCCACCTCCAAGCGCCCAGATCACGGTCACAGGCTTTTCAAACGTGCAGGAATCAGAAGGGGCCGAATTTGCAATCGTGACGGCGGACGCCCCGGATGGAGCCCAGACCTCTTCCGGCGGATTTCCGATCCAGGTGCTCCTGGTTCTTGGCGGCATGATGGGCGCGATTGCCCTGTTCGTCCTCTTCAAGGCGAGAAAGTAAAGAGCTGCGCCCGGCCCGCTTTAATTTATTTCACAAGCAGGTACATACAATATCAATCACAATGCCTATTATCTGAAATCAAGTTTGTCCAGCTAATGAGAACGGAAGAAGAGGCAAAATACGACCTCCACGAGCGGATATTCGAGTTGTACGACAGCGGCATATCTGTCGAGAGCATCTGCGAGCGCCTTGACACGACCTCAGACTATGTCAACTCTGTTCTCAGAGACGTGCCGACCGAAGCCTAGCCTTCTTCCCTCAGGTAATAGCCCGCGTCCATCAGGGTTGTCACCGTAGCCTTTCCCTTCTGAAAAAGCGACCTGCCTGCAAACCTTGTCCTCCCGATCCCTATGGCTTCAAGCCCGCCGTTCAGGATTATCACGAGCTCGTTTTCGCCCAGCGTGTCCGACGCCTCGACTATCGACTCGCCCATGACATCCCTGCCGTACAGGACCAGCTTTTCCGCATTTTCGTTCACGGTGACGTAAAACTCGTTCCTCTTGCCGGACCGCGCAAAAAGGTCTGCGCCGGCCATCGAAGGCACGAACTGCTTTTTCAGCTCGCCTATGGCAAGGCCCGCAAGGTACGGCTGCATCTGCATGACCGCTTCCAGGCCGCCGGGCACAAGGCATACTGTCTTGCTGCCGTTTTCCTGTATCACGAGCGATCTGCCTTTAAAGAATTCAAAGGCGCCCCACCTGCTAAGGGCCCTGTTTATCAGAGTCGTTTCTTCCCTGGTGGGCTTTCTGTAGGTCAATCCACCCTCAGCCTCGCTATGAAAAAGCCGGTTGTGTCGTGCATGTGCGGGTAAAGGCGGCGCGCGTTTTTTAGCTGCCCGTCGAACGCCATGTCGCCAAACCTTGTCAGCCCGCTGCTGCCGTGTTTGGTCGGCTCGACTGAAATGTTGCCGGACTTTTTCAAGAGCCGATCTACTACCATTTCGTTTTCTTCAGGCGCAAACGAGCACGTGGAGTACACAAGGATGCCGCCCGGCTTTACCATCCTGGCCGCAACTTCTATAAGCCTGTCCTGCCTGCTGGAGCAATAGTCGACGTCCTCTGGCGTGTGGCTCGTCTTCCTCTTCGCGTCTTTTGCTATCACCCCTTCGCAGCTGCACGGGGCGTCCAGCAGCACCCTGTCAAACTTGCTCTGGAGTTTCTCTGCCTGCAGCCCGTCCATCCTCAGTATGCAGGTGTTGTAGACGCCGCAGCGCGCGAGGTTGAACGACATGGACCTCACCCTTTTCTCGTTTGGCTCCAGCGCGACTATCTGGCCGCCGTTGTTCATCCTCTGGGCCATGAACGTCGTCTTGCCGCCAGGCGCAGCCGCGACGTCCAGCGCGGCGTGGTTTTCAGAGGCGTCCAGCGCGTCGACTGCCATGCACGAGCTGAGGTCCTGTATGTAATAGTGGCCGAGAAGGTATTCGTTAGTCGCGCCAGCCGACATCGGCGCCTTTTTCACCGCAAGAACTTCCGGGATTGCAGTCCTTTTCAGCTCGAATCCCTTTGAGCGCAGCCTGCCTTCCAGCTCTTCCCTGCCAGTCTTGAGCGTGTTGACCCTGATGTACTGGGTAGGCGGCCTTTCCATCTTACCCATAAAATTCTGAACATCGGGAACGTATTCTAGGAACCTGCGGACTAGCCACCCATCGTAGTCGTACCTGGCGGCGAGGGCGGCCGACTCCTCTGACTCTGGAAATATCAGCGTCAACGCTGGCAATGCTGCATATTTTCTCACTTATATTATCTGCCGGCAACTGCAACAACAAGGCCGCCAGGCGCATGCAGTGTGGTTATGCAAGGACAGTAATAAGATTAGATCACGTCTTCCTGCAGGCCGCGGCTTTTAATGTATTTCAGCAGGGTGTCAAAATTTTCCTCGACCCTGTAATACCGCACCATGTTCTCTATGGTCTGGTCGTCGTAAACGGGGTGGTTGTGTTTTTTGGCCTCTTCAGGAGGAACTTGAACCAAATGACCCTGCCACCCGACTAATTAAAGTGATTGCTGGTTGATAAACTTTTTTTGAGTATGCCTCTGTACGACATCCGAGAGCCGCAAACAAGAGCCACATTCTAAATAAAACGAATATGACATCCGTGTCTACTCTTTAAATCCGTTGGTAGCCCAGCTGGCGTAGGCAGATGCATCCAAACGACCT
>CAYYYR010000031.1:0-26404 GCA_964476255.1 uncultured Nitrososphaera sp. | reverse complement strand
TCGAACGACTGCGGCTTGCCAAAGATGGATGAGCCGTCTATCTTTGTTATTATGGCGCTCCAGATTGATTCGTTTGTCAGAATGTATGGATCCGGCTTTGTCTTGTCCTGCTCTCCCTGCTTTGGTTCTACGTCATTTTTTTGTCCTTCGATGAGCTCTGTTATTATGGAGTACAGTTTTGCTTCGAGCGTGTTACCCTTGCGCTCCCTCTTTGCCTTGAGGTAAAAGCCCAGGGTGGCCATGATCTCCGGTAGGACCTTGCTTCCCCTGAACAGCCTGATCAATGGCTTGCAAAGCTGCTTTTCGCGATTCTTGATATTCAGTTGAACATCAGAGATCGCCTCTTTGTAGTGAAGCAGTCTGTAGACAAGCAGTAACTTGCGTAGGTCTTCAATTTCGCCCATGAGCATCTTAAAGCTGGCTTCGCCGCCGTGATTGATTACCTCGGCAATATCGTACTGAGGATTGCCCGCCCTGCACTGGATAACAAAAATACGCTCATTGAAACCCTTTGCTATCGTAGTATCTGGCTGCCGCTCTGCGCTCATGGCCTTGAAGCAGTACGTCCAATAGCTCTGCTGGTTGCGGCCGTGTGCCGTCTCTATCCTTGATACCTTTGTGCCAGACTTGTACCCGACTTTGTATATCCTCATTTTTTCATGCGACTGGTCGATGTTGTCGGCTTCATCCTCAAGAAGGATGCCCTGGCCCTCTTCGATAGAGCCAAGGTATGTGTAGATATTCGCCGGCGTAACCGAGGTATCAAATAAAGGTCGATAACCGAGCTGCTGAAACACAACGAGGTTGTTGCTTTTACCAGTGTTGTTGTCGCCAACAAACAACAGATAGTGACACATGCCGAGCTTGTCCTGAAAATATGTAAATAATGTATCCGCCGCGCATATGGCAATATGTTCGTCGCTGCCGTCGATGTACTTTGCCCAGATCGCTTTTATTTTCTGATAGAGTGAATCCACCGTTGCAAGCTGCGCCCTCTGAATGTAGGATCTGACTTCATCAAGCGAATCAAACTCGTAAGGCTTGTTGAGGTAGGCTATCTTGTCCATTGGCTTCAAAATCATGGTAGGCAATTCCAGTTTGTCTTTCAAAACAGGCTGGCCGCTGCCATCCAATTGAAGGAATGAAGACAGGCCCTTGACCAGTACGGCCTCTGCAAGCGTGCCGTTGGTGAACTTTTGGATGTAAAACTCTTTGCGATCATCATTTTTCTCTTCTTTTTTCGCCCTGCCATTGCCATTTTTGACACTTGCGTTCAATTCTGCAAGCGTTTTCTTTATCTCACCGGTCATGTCTGCGCTACTCCCTGGGCCTTCGCTTGGTTGGATCTCATGCCAATCCAGTACGAATCGATAGCATTTTGCACGAGCGCCTTAACATGGTCCTCACTGACATAATCGACATTGTATTCCTGCGATGCAGCATGAAGAAGCCGCGTCAATGCATAAGCATCCTTTCGTTTTGGCATCGGGAACCTGCAATCCTCTCCCGAAGTCTGTAAGACGCATTGCTTTTTTTCAACATCAAGATAGAAGTTGATCATGTAAGAGTCATAATAGAGCGACTCTTCCGGACTCTGCTCGCAGACAAATACAACCTGTCGCCACTGTTTACACTTTGGACATGGCGCGAACGGTAGCCAGGAGCGCGGCTTGATGGGTGTTTCACAAAAAAGGCAGACTGTTTTCAAGTGCTCTCATCCTCGATGGTGTCAAGCTCTCGCCGCACGATGGGCCAACTTGCCGGGCTATGCTGCTCTTCATCATGTTCTCTCTGGGCTTGCCATAGCGCCGTCGCTCCGAATTGATCCAGCATAACTTCCGAGGGTATTTCGTTTGCAATCTGATAGCAGATTAAACACGAATCGCTCAATTTGTGATCACTGCCGGAGGGTTTTTGTGATGGTCTTCTCTGTAATGCAAGTTCATCCTGTCAATGTTTTTAGTGGAATAGCTGCAGAATTGGCACTTGACAGCACATGACCAGCAAGCGCACCCTGAGGGGTGCCTATTATTAACAACTGAGTAAAAGCTTAATACTTGTTTGTCGTTGACTGTATCATCTGCTGTCCTGGTGAGCGCGGCCGTTTCGGTTGGCTCCGCGTGCGGCCCCCGCCCACCCCTTCCTAGGGGTTGTAGCATTTTCTAACACCTATTTATCGCGCTTGTCGTCGTGCTCGTTGTCGACACGTCGTAGCAGAATCCCTTCGTCCGTTACTTGCTGTGTGAATAACTCGCCGTCTTTGATTCCCGCAGCCTTGACTATAGAATCGTGCAGGACAATCGCAGTCATGTCATGCACCTTCACGGCTGCCTTGATTGCCGGCTTCATTTAGTACTCCGCCTTTCGATCTTGTCTAGCACTTGGTTTATGACATCATCCGGTGTCATTCCAACCCTTACAGTAGTATGTTTTTCCAACCGCGCCAGGGTTTGAGCGCGGAGAGTGGTTCTCAAGTTTTGCTGAGACATGGCGAGCAAGTCGCCGCAATGCTTAATAGCCTTTTTGTCTATCTGACAGTGTTCGTCTTGACATATTCGCTATCAGAGACTAGACGGCTCATGCTCCAATATGAAAAAACACTATCTGACAATGACAAGAAGCAATTAGCTGAAATAAACCAATCATCTGAATATGCCGGTATAAAGCAAACCATGTTGCAAAGCATCGAAAAGCTGTTGGTATATACCGAGCTTCTAGACTATATGGACGATGGTAAATTCATCTACGCAGATGATATTAAGAGAGTAGTCTTATCTCCTAAGTCGATTGAGACCATACTTTCACACATTATGCGAAGTGAAACAATGCCGCCCGAGGTCAAACTAGGTCTTACCTCGGCAATGTTTCGGTTAGCAAGCGAGTATCTTTCGGCGGAATCACAAAATGATCCAATCTATGAAAAATTGATTATGGATCCATTGCAGGAATTACAGAACAATCTGACTCTGATTAGTCTCTCAAAACATTATCAACAAAGCGATAATTTGAGGCAACTGACCAAGAACGTAAAAGCAGTCGCAGGTAGAAGTAAAAGGGGAAAGAGTTAGGTCCGTTTTACTCTCCTTGTTGAAGCGGCGACCTTCCCGCGCAGTTTATCCGCGTTCTCGCCAAGTGTCGTCCGTTCCTTGTTGGCTTGCTCTAATGCTTCTAGCCGGGCCATCATCTTAACCATCGCCTCATCTTTTTCTTGCTCCTTTTCCTTCGTTTCCTTGTATGCGTCAAATGACAGCGGCATGCCGCACTTTACGTTAGCGCAAAAGCGGGCGTCCGGCTTGTTCGGCTCGTTGCACATTGGACACACCTTCGGGGCCAGCAGGTCCGTCTTTCCGTCTACGTCCTTTGGCATGATCCCATAAGCAGCCAGCAGCTCCGCGCTGGATTCGCCGCCCAGCTCATGCGTATAGATCTCCACCATTTTGGAGCTCTTTGTCCACCCTGCATGAAGCCTCAATGAATGATCGCTCTTTAGCAGGCGGGCCTTTTCAGTCAGCGAGCTATGACGCCTGATGTAAGGGTTCCAGGGCTTTTGCACCATGCTTTCAATTACCCGCTTGTCCTCCGGCGGAACGTCTGGACGGTCAAGGAGCGTCTTGAAAAAGTCCTTCATGTCGGAATAGATGTGATTGAGCGCGGTACTGGTAAGGGGCCGGTTCTTGTGTTTCGCCTGTGGGCTAAAGGCCCGGAATATGAAGGAATTAGGATCGCTACCGTGCTGGCCCTGCCATTGCTTAAAGTATGGAATTGATGTTATCAGCGGCACCGTCCTGCTCTTTGTCTTGCCGCCGCGCCCGATCTCGACTTCACCGTATATCCGGCCGTTATGGTTCTTTATCTTGACATCAGCGAAGCGTTTCGCTAAGAGCTCGTGAGGCCTGCCGCTTGTGTCGTCTGCCATAGTGTGATAAAGGCTCAGCCGGACGTCCGGGCAGTACTTCAAAAAGACCTTATCTTCAATCGGTATCCACAGGTCCTTTGCTTCGATGCTTGTCACTTCCTTCTTTTTGTAAAGTGGAATATCCCTGACAGCTGCGGGCTTTTCTTCCTCGTTTCGTTCCTCCCGTGTAAGGTCTGGATGGAAAAGCCACTTGTAGAACTTTACGATATTTATCGCCTTTTGATTGTAAGTCGAGATCCACCTTTCTTTAGGGTCTACTGCGGGCGCCTTCCGGTAGCTCTGAAGGAATGTCATAATCGCGTCGCGGGTAAATCCCTTGAACGGCTTGTCATCGCCATGCTTGTAAAAACGCGATAGTAAAACCATCGTCTGAACGTAGGTCCTCTTTGTGTTTGGCCGGGGATTTTCCCTTGTGATCATGTCGTTCAAAAACTCTGCGAGCGTGCGCTTGTTGGCCTGGTTCAGCTGCGAAAAAAGGTGCTTCGTGGTCCACTCTAGCCCTTCTAGCGCGTTCTCTATCTTCCGTTGCATCAGCTCATCCTTCGAGTATTCGATATAGTCCCCGGAGCGTAGGCCCTCCGTAGCTTGTTTTTGCATGGGTGCTCGTTTCCTCGCTTTACCCTATGTGAGCATACTATTTAGCTTTTGCTAGTTATTTGCTCCTAACTAGAACACACTGTCCCAGATGTTCGCCGGCATAAAGGACGTTATCGGCTAGCGCGCGGCCTCTATCGAGGTCTCGTACTCTTTTTCGATCGCCCTTAACAACTTCTTTCCATTTATCCTGCCCTTTGATTTCAGCATTGCAGCAATCGAAGCGCCGCCCGCCCCGACCCCTTCCTTTACAAAACCCTTCGCAAACGCCTGGAGGCCTGGCTTGACTGACTCTCCAAGATGAAGGTCGCACGACAGAATCGGAACGCGGCGCGATGTCGCATTGACAAGGGCTGGCAGGTCCGCGGATGGGTCTTTGGCGACGTACGACGTCGTCCCGATGCATATTCCCGTTAGCGGCCTATCAAGGCCCTTCAGTATCGCAACGACTGCAGACATTTGCGTGCCTCCGGCAAGCATCGCCCTGCCTCCTGCAGCCAGCGCGCCGCTGGCAATGCCGGCCACAGACGGCATCATGGGGTCCCCAAAAGTCGCTACTGCCTCAAAGGGCGAGCTGACGCTGCCGGCCCTCTTTATCGCGGACGCCACCACCCTGTTCTTCAGATCATGGGGGTTTTCCGGCATGCTGCTGCTCACTTTGAATTTCGCGTCTATGCCAAGCGCGCTCAGGACAGCCAGTGCGGTCGTTGTGCCGCCGGGGATGCTCTCGCCAACCACCACCAGATCTGA
The DNA here is from genome assembly GCA_964476255.1 of uncultured Nitrososphaera sp. Taxonomy (GTDB): domain Archaea; phylum Thermoproteota; class Nitrososphaeria; order Nitrososphaerales; family Nitrososphaeraceae; genus Nitrososphaera. The sequence continues at coordinate 21,144 of CAYYYR010000031.1, read as the reverse complement.
CAAGCCTGCCAGCTGTCTGCCGAGCAGCTCGCCATGCTCAAACGCCCGCCTGACGCTTGATTCGTCCATCGCGTTTTCATGCACGATGTTTCTGCCCGGCTCTACTCCAAAAGATATGTACGGGATTGAAGGCTTGATTTTTGCCCCCGCGTCCACCACGAAAAGAGGGATGTCTGCCATTTGCAAAGCCGCCCTTGTGATGAGCGCGGGAGTCGGCTTGCCGTCAGGAGTCGCAGGTACGACGCCTATGCACTTGCAGCGGCCGTAATGCAAAAACTCGCCGTCTGCCGGCGACGTGTATTTCACCAGATCGGGGTTTGCGCCTGCAACAGTGAGCCCCGGGACCTCGCTTGTGGCGGTATACGAAATCACGCATGCAAAAACAGGATTTTTAGTTGCAAACCCCCTGATCGCGTTGCCGGGCGCCGCAATGTCCTGCATCTAATCACCGGCTGACATGAATTCCAGGAACTCTTGCTTTGACCTTGGCTGGAGCACAAAGTTTGTCTTTTTCTCGCGCCCTATGGTCGACGTCGGAGTCGAGCCGTAGTTGTGGCCCGGGTACACTACCAGCTTTTCGTCCAGCTTTGCCAGCCGGTCAAACAGGCTGTGGTACATCTCTGCAGGGTCGCTCCCCGGCAGGTCGGTCCTGCCGCAGTTGCCCACAAAGAGCGTGTCGCCCGTGAAAACGAGCTGGTCGTCAAGGAGCAGGCACATGCTGTCCTTCGAGTGTCCCGGCGTGTGGAGCACGCGCAGCCGGATGCTCCCTATTTCGATCACGTCGCCGTCAGAAACCTCGACGTGCTTTTCCAGCTGCGAATTTTTGTGCTGCACTATCTTTGCGCCCACCACCCTTGCCACCTGGTCGTTGCCGAGCACATGATCAAAGTGTGTGTGGGTGTTGATGACGTACTTTGCGCGCCAGCCGTTCTTTTTCAGCGCGTGGAATATCTCGTCCAGGTCCCAGGAAGGGTCGATTATTGCAGCGTCGCCGCATTCCTCGTCCGCGATAACGTAGGTAAAGTTGGCCATCTGGCCCACTGGTATCTGGAGTATCGTCGGCTTCATACGACGCCTGACTCTGCCTCCGGCGGTATCCCTATCCGCTCCACGTGCACCGGCCCGGTGTACTTTTTGCCCTTGACGAGCCCCACCTTTAGCCGGTGGAAAGTGACTGTGGCGTCTGCCCTGACGCACTTTTCGTGGATCCGGCCCGTGTTTGGGTCAAAGCCCGAAGGGACGTCCACTGCAACGACGTAGGCTTTGGACTTGTTTATCGCGTCTATCGCAGACGCGTACGGCTCGCGGATCTCTCCCTTTATGCCAGTCCCAAATACGCCGTCCAGTATGATGCCGGCCTTTGCAATCCTGTCTTTTACTTCGTCCGTCATCCCATTGCCAAATATTATCTCGATCGAGTCCATCTTTTCTATTATGCCCCAGTTGAGCCTCGCCTCTTCGCTTTTGAGGTCTGACGGGCTCCCAAGCAGGACGACTGTTATTCTTGCGCCATAGCCCGCAAGGTGGCGCGACGCGACAAACCCGTCGCCCCCGTTGTTGCCGGTGCCGCACACCGCGACTATTCTTTTGTTCTTTAGATTCTTGAACCTGCGCGCGACAAAGTCTGCCAAGCCATGCCCGGCGTTTTCCATCATCAGGAACCGGCGCATCCCGAGGACAGAGTGGCCGTTCTCTTCAATGCGGTACATCTGGTCAGAAGTGATCGGCTTTAGCAACACCTGACGGTCAGGCTAGCCAACATAAAAACCATGTATGGAAAAAGAAGGTCAAGTCTCCGGCGAGACAATTTCCCCGATTTCGCGGTAGGTCCTCATGAAGCGGAGACCCTTCTCGGTAGTCTTGTACTTTAGCTCACCCTCTTCGTACTCCAGCAGGCCGTTTCCGACCAGTATCGAAAGGTACTCTTTCAGCTGGGCGTACGACAGGTAGGCCTTGTACATTATCCTAGTCTTGGTCGAGCCGTCGTTTGCGGCGTCCAGTATCGTTGCGACAATGTCAGTCCTGCTGCGATACTTCATTAGCAGGCATACATAACTGGATCCGATAAAAGTAGAATGATGTGATGTTATAGAAGAACGTACTACTCCTGGTGCTTTTCAAGGTAGTCCTTCAGGTCGTTGCTCATTTCTGCAACTTCGCCGAGCGTCAGTTGATCCTGATCTTTCCGCGCCCAGACGATGTAGCTTTCGGTGTCCACGACGATGGCGCCTGACTTTTCCAGGTAGCGGATGATGACGTTTATCTGGAGCGGGGTCAGCGAGGGTGCCATCCTGCCAAGGTCCCTCAGTCGAGGGTAGCCGTCAAAATCCTTTATGGCTTGAAATAAGGCGTTGATCTCGCCCTCTGAAACTTCGTTCGCAGGCTTGACCTTTCTGCGCGGCTTCCTGGTTCTGATGCAAAAATGACGCCGCCCTTGCCCTAAAACTTTTTCTAGGCAGGGAACGCAAGCGTCGACTTTTCAAGCTGAAGGATCGGGACGTACAGCGACTGCGCGTCGGTGCCTATGCCGTCAATGAACGTATACTCGCCGGAAAGCCTCTTTAGCTGGATGAACTTCTTGGCCGGCTTTTCATACTGGACGACATAGTGGACAGTAACGCCGCCTACGGCCCCCGTCTGGAGGAAGAGGACGTGCCTGCCGTCGTGGTTGATGTGGTAGAGCATCGGGACGACCCCGAGCATCGACTGGGCGGAGTAGATTATCACCTTGAGCATGTCTTGCAGGTTCTGGTACTTTAGATACACGATTTCGTTCTCTGGCATGCATATTGGTACGTACGTCTAGTCATATCTTCTTTTTGGATTCTTCGATGCGCCTGAGCGCGGCGTCGACGTACTCCTGCTTTATGTCATAGCCGACAAAGTGCCTGCCTGCCCTCAGCGCCGCCACGCAGGCAGATCCCACGCCGCAGAACGGGTCGAGCACGAAATCGCCCTGAAAAGTGTACAGCTGGATGCAGCGGTGCGGGAGCTCTACTGGGAACGGGGCGGGGTGCCCCACCCTGATGGCAGACTCGGCAGGGAACTCCCAGACGCTTTTCGTGTACGCCAGAAACTCCTCCTTGCTTATCGTGCTCTGCCTGCCGCCGGCGGCGCGAGAAAACGAGCCCTTTGAAAACACCAGGACGTATTCGTGCGTGTCGCGCAGGGACGGGTTTGAAGCTGACAGCCAGCTCCCCCACGCGGTCGACGCGCCGGCGCTGGAGCCCTTGTTCCAGATGATCTCGCCCCTCATTAGAAACCCGATGTCAGCCATGTCCGCAATCACGTAGCTGTGGAGAGGGATGTACGGCTTTCTGCCGAGGTTGGCGACGTTGACGCAGGCCCGCCCGCCGGGCACGAGCACCCGGTACGCTTCTGCAAAGACGGCATTTAGCAGCTGCCGGTATTCCGCAAGCGTAAGGTCCTGATCGTAGGTCTTGCCGACGTTGTATGGGGGCGAGGTCACTGCAAGGTGGATGCACGAATCCGGCAGCTCTTCCATCCTTTCGCTGCTCTTGCACAGCACCCGATCGACGCATTCTTGCGGCACGGCGTTTTCCGCGCTCTCCAATGCCGCGACGCCCTTGGGCTCGCCGTACAGCTTGCGGCTGTAGAATTTTGAAGAGTCGTGGCCCTCGCGCCGTGACACTCCAAAGTCGCTGGTTTTCGTTTTCTTGCGGCCGGCCACGATTCCACAATCAGGCTCAGAGATAATAGTTTTTAGTTTGCCATCGCGACCCGGACTCTTTGCACGAGGGTCTTCATGTCGACAGGCTTTCTGAGGAAGTCGTTCGCCTTGATCGCTGACGTTGAGAATTCCAAGTCATTCACTTCAAACGCCGACATGAGCACTATTTTCACGTCAGGCTTGATCGCCTTTACGCTCGCCGCAAGCTCAAAGCCACTCATCGGTGGCATCCGCACGTCAGATATCACCAGCGCATAGTCTCTGGAATCCAGCTTGAAATGCTCGAGCGCGAGTGCAGGGTCGGTGAAGCCAAAGACGGCGTAGCCGTGCCTGGCAAGGGCCTGCCGGAAAATCACGACAATGTCCAGCTCGTCGTCCACCACCAGTATCGACTGCGTGCGGGGCAACTTAGTGACACCCTGATCTGACACCAGTACTGAAAAGTTTGGATGCCAAAGCCACAGTGGAAAACAAGCTACGGGCTTATATCGCCTGCGAAAAATTATTCAATATAATGCCCGCTAGCAAAAGCATTTTTCAAGTATCGACTTGTACGTGTCGGCCATGATCCGATGGTGCATCGCGCCATGCAAGTTTCCCGCTTTTGTCAGTCATTGCAGTATGGCGATCATGCGGGCACCATTTACTTAAGCATGGCAGAAGGAATGTTATGGAATATATTATCACGGCAATGCACGATTTTTGTTGACGAAAAATTCTGTCAGGCACATCGACACGCTCAGGGAAATGGAGGCGCACGAGCGCCACTACCATATCCGGTGCAGCCACCACGAGCTTGAATTTTCTGCCACAGACAGGCGGATAACCTGCGCGATATGCGGCAAGATCTGGGTCTTTGTCAATGAGCGCGGATATTCCGACCCAAGACAGGTTTACGCGGCAGAAAAAGACGAATGAACAGCGGCCTTTTTATTGCAGGATTTTGCTGTTACGCCGTGACCGTTCATAAGCTCTTGCTCGAAGAGCTTGCAGGGGCAGACGGGCAGGAGCGGATGAACATTTTCCGGCGCTATTTCGCTTCAAGCCGCTACAGCAGGCTACTGATCCACCAGGCGCTGGTCAGGTCTGCGCGCGACAGGTCGCTTGCATCAAAGGTGAAAAAGATGGAGCAGGCGCAGAGCAAGGACTTTGTCGACACCGCCAGGGTGCTGAAAAAGAACGGCTATTTTGAGGAGTTCCTGGCCGCTGTAAAAGAGGAAGACGAGGCCCTTTCAAAGATAATAGAGGCGTACGACAAGAGGATGAACCGTAGCTGACCAGACGCTTACTTTTCAGCTCGTCCATTTTTCTAAATGAATGAAGGCTTTGTAAAAATATAATAGCGGCCGCAAACAACTCTGCACTGCTTTGGCGCCAAGAAAATTCCAGTGCACGTGCGGCAAGACCATAGAATATATCGACCGCGTCGTCGGCGGCAACAACGCGCAGTCAAGCACGCTTGTCTGCAGCAAGTGCCAGAAGGAGCACCAGATCACGTTTCTCGGCTTTTTGAGTGAGATCAAGGGCGCGGCGATCAAGCGTTAGCTTGCAGAGCGAGCCTCGCCATATATTTAACAGTGTAGTTTTTTATAGTGGCTGTATGGGCACTTCTTAAATAATTTTTCAGACCCCATATTGTGTGGATAAAGGCAAGAAGGGCGTAATAGCCGCTTCTGCTATCGGTGCAGCCGCTGTCATAGCAGGTATTGCGTACTTTATAGCTCCGGGCATGATGCTTCCTCCTCAGGTCGACGGCGATAATGACAGCACAACGATTGCGTCGCCCAGCGTCGAGCCACCCAGAATGCTACTGGCATTGCTAGAGGGACCAGAGGACGCAAGCAGCGCGGTCGCTCAGTACGAGGCAAACAACACCGAGCCGATACAGCTTGCAAGCAGTGCGCACGTCAGGTTTGACTCTGTCGACTACAGGACCGCGGAGGGCATGAGGGTGACTGCCCGGGACACTGACACCGGGGCCATACAGCTGCTCCGCAAGTCGTACAACATAAACAACGAGTTCTTTATCAACCTCGAGCAGGGCCGCTACGAGCTCCAAGTGCAGGCTTCGTGGTTCGAGAAAGGCAGCTTTAGCTACAGGTTCGACATAAGCATAGTGTAGTTACTGCACTGAAATTTCTTTTCCGCCAAATGTCCGGTGTTTACCCAAACGCCGGCCTACTGCTGGTCGCCTTCCAGCGTCGGGTACTTTATTATCCCGCCGGTGGAGCCGATCTCCAGCTCGTTGATCTCTTCCAAGCTCTGCAGGTTGTTCATCTTGATCAGGTTGTTGAGAGTCACCGTGTAGAGCACGTCTCCGATGTAGAACGACCGGCTTCCCTGCGTACCGTAGATGTAGTAATAGTCGTTCGCGTCGTCAAAGTGCTCCACCGTCCCCTTCAGGCTAAAGCCCGCCTCCGGGTCGACGCCAAAGACGTAGAACCCCCGCCACATCCGGGGCTCGACGTACCTGCCGTCCTCAAACGGCCGGGGCTCGTTGTAGTCAGGATATATCGACACCGGAAGCGACAGCAAGTCCTTGCTCCGGTCAAAGAGCAGCGCCTTTTGGTCGTACAGCACTTCCGAGTCTGTGCCGCTCCCGCCTATTTCGTAGGCGTCAACCAATTCCGGGCTTGCGACGTCTGACACGTCAAAGAGCGCAAGTTTTACTCCGAGTATTTCGACTCCTCCAAATTCATTCTCTTTTGTCTCCTTGCCTATGCCTATGACGTGGTTTTCGTCGTAGGGGTGCAGGTAGTTCGAGTAACCAGGCAGCTTCAGCTCGCCCAGCACTTTTGGATCGTCTTCTGACAGGTCGATCACAAAGAACGGGTCTATCCTCTGGAACGTGACAAGGTAGAGCCTGTCGCCCATAAAGCGGGCCGAGTATATCGACTCGTCGCGGGCTATCTCCTCCAGCTCGCCCACCGTCTCCATGTTCTCGTCAAGCACGTAGACGTTGTTGTAGAGCGTCGAGCCGCGGTACGGCGAGTAGAACTCGGACGTCGTGGCCACCCTGAACCTGTCGCCGCTCTCGTCCATCGAGAACTGGTTGAGCAGCCTGCCGGGGACTTCGCCCCGCGAGTCGTAGTTGATCCCTTCCGGCCCGATCGCTATCTTGTGGATGACGGTCGCCTGCGTTTCCTTTGCCATCCTTTCGTCGTAAGCCGCAAGCGCCTCCTGTATGTCCTCAAAGAGCAGGGTCTTTTCCGATTCAGACATGCCGTTGTACGTGTCCTGCAGCAGTTCAGAGACCCTATCCCACTTTTCTGACGGGCTCTGATCGTCGCTGCTTTCAATGTCCTCGATCTCTTCCTGCACTTCCTCCGGCAGCAGGGGCACGACCGCTTCAAAGAACCTGTCCCGGGTGTTCGTCTGGTAGTAGTAATATGGCTGGTTCTTCTCGTAAGCGATGTAGATGTTGTCCTCCGACACGTACATCGTGCTTGCAGGGTTCATCATGAACGTGGTCGAGTTGACCGCGTCTTCCGCGTCGCCGGCGATGCCTATCGAAGTCACCGTGTTAAACGCGTAGTACAGCTCGGGGTTGTCAAAGTAGTATATCGCCGGCCTGATGATGGCGCTCCCTGCCTCGCTCACAAGCGGCACTATCGGGTGGCGGTAGTCGTAGAGATCACTCGTGGTGACCAGGTACACCTGGCTTCCGATCATCCTCGCGTTGTTGTAGCTGCCCGACACTTCATAGTCGTTGACGACCTCGGGGTTCTCCCTGTCAGACACGTCCAGCACCATCGCGTGAGTCTTTGGCTGGTACATCGGCTGCGGGGCAAAGTCGTATTCCTGTATGACAAAGTCCTGGCTGTATTCCTGGTAGAATATCACCAGCGTGTCGTTGTTCAGGAACATGTTCTGCAGGTACTGGCCCTCCTGTATGTCAAGCGCTATCTTTGTCGCGACCGTCGCGTTGTCTGCCGGGAAGGCGTCGACTATCGTCACCCTCTCGCCTGACAGTATGTAGACGTACCTGCCGTCGTTCTTTAGAAAGTCCGGCTCGTCGACTCCCTGTACCTGGACGTTGGTAGTCGAGTAGTCAGGGTCTGTTACTTTGAGATCTGTAGTAACAGAAGGAGCCGACTGCGCGGTGCCTTGGTCAGAGAAGCCTTCGGGTGCGGGAGCAGACAACATGGGGCTTCCAGAGCCAATAGATCCTTCTCTAAAGGTATCTCCGCTAAATTGTGCAAGCTGTTCCCGGTTTGCTTCGAGGCCGATCAGGAAAGTCTTCAGCTCGTCAACCGTAGAGAACTTTTTCAAGTCCTGTGTCGAATTAAGCCCTGCAGGCGTTCCGATGCCAATATCAAATACTCCGGGACCGCCGCCAAATTCAGGCGGAGTCAAAGTACTTCCTAGAGAACTTAGTGCAAACACAAAGCCTATCGCTGCTGCAATGCCTATACCGGCCATGCCAAACATGGAATTTCTTGCCATCAACTATCGCGCATCCTTTATTGCCATTCTTTAACAAACTTTCAATCTTAATTCTATAGTTTAGAACAGCAACCAGGGGCGTTCTAGGGGTTGGAACGGCCTGATCGTTCCACTTTTTCCGGCGAAATATCGTCTGCTGACGATGCTGTTAATCTGGCTGGAAACGTCATCTATGATATCACTAACTCAATGTTTGGCGCACAAACCTGTAAATCCTATAGCGTGCAGCTGCCTTTTGCCACATTCCAAGCATGGCAATTGCAGAATGGGCGTTCTGGAACGGCGAACGGCCGGGCTGGCAGCGTTCTGAAACCTAGGCTTACCTATCCGGCCATAGTAAACAAGTCCGAATATGTCAAACCAGACAGACAAACGGACGTTGGCCCTGATTGCGGGCATACTTGCAATCGGCATGGTGGCAGCCAGCATAACGGGCGGCCAGATGCTAAGTGCGCAGGCACAGAACTCGGAGGATCCATTGCCGGTGGACTTGGAGTGTCCAACGGGCGCCGAAGTCTGTGAACAGGAGATAGAGGATGTAATCCAGTCCGTAGTGTCGACGTCAGGCACTGCGATCGTAAAGGTCGATCCTGACAAAGTCTCCGTGACGATCGGAGTAGAGACAAACGGCGAGACCGCAGAAGAAGCCGCAGCGGCAAACGCAGAGCTGATGGAAAAGGTCCTGGCGGCGCTCAGGGATCTTGGCATAGAGGACGACCAGATAAGCACCAGCTGGTACACCGTGTACCCGACATACGAATGGAGGTCGCCGCCATGCATAGAGATCTATCCGCAGCCACCTGAATGCGATCCAAAGAACGAGATCACCGGATATGTCGCACACAACAGCGTGACGGTGACGCTGGACGCTAGCGAGGACGTCGGCAGCGTGATCGACTCGGCAGTCGCTGCAGGAGCGACCAACGTGAACGGCGCATACTTCTTTGTCTCCACCGAGAGGCAGGAAGAAATCCGCAACGGCTTGATTGTGGCCGCAATCGACAACGCGCGAGTCCGCGCAAACAGCGCGGCAGCCGCGGTGGACATGGAGATCACGGGAGTAAAGTCGATCAACCTGAACGACGTGTACTTCCCGGTCTTGTACAGGGACTTTGCGCTGGCACAGGAGGGAGCGTCAACCCCTATACTGCCGGGCCAGCAAGAGGTCTCGATGACCGTGCAGGTCACCTTCTTAATGAGCTAGACGAGCTCCCCTCTCCTTTTTTTCTTAAAACATTTTTAGCGAACTAGAGCCGACTCTATTGTGGTTTGGACGCTGATATAGAGGACGCGGCCGAGCAGATAATCTCCCAAGAAGTGAGCGCCATCGCAAATGATCCGGCGCGGATCAAAGAGAACGGATGCGCGGCCTGTCATGTGCTCTTTACTCTTGGGGAAAGAATGAGCCTGAGCGAGACCGCCGCGGCCGACATGCTTACAGAAGTGCTGCTGGCAAGGCCGGAGCTCAACGACCAGTTCATCGAGATGGTGGAGAACATCCACATGAAGCAGAGGATGATGGGCGGAACATTCGCCATCAAGACAAGGGAGGCGAAGGACAGATACGTCGACTCGCAGTTCAAGAACGCGCTGGACGAGCTGTTGGGCGACACCGCCAATTATGGGACAGAGATCGTGCTTCGCAAGCTGGTCATGTCCCACATTGCGCTTGAAATAGCGCAGAACCTCGGAATAGACTACCACGCAGCCACGGAAGAGCTGTATTACTATATGAGAAAGCGCGACGAAGAGACACACGCAGCGCTGATGAAGCTGATCCGGTCGGTGGTGGACAGGGGCAGGCACAGATGACAGGGGAAAAGGCGTTTGAGCTGCAAGACCTGGTGTCAAGGCTGGAAAAAGAGGGTGGCTACTTTCTCGACTTTTTAAAAGTGCGCGACATGGAGGCAGGCATCATCGTGCTCCATCCCCGGGAGGAGGACACGCAAGAACCCCACCTGGCTGACGAGCTGTACTATGTGATCGAAGGGAGCGGCCTTATCGAGATCGGCAAGCGCAGGCGCCCGGTGAAAAAGGGTTCGATAGTGTTCATGCCCGCCGGGATGCATCACCGGTTCTACGGCAACAGCGAGGACTTGGTGGTACTATACGTGTTTGCCGGGTAGGGGATCGCGTTGCCAGTGCTGTCAGTCCAGCGGTTAAGTTCATTTATACCGGCAGAACCGAAAGATACAAAAGAGCCATTTCCAGCATCAAGAACGGATGCCAATTACGGACGCAGCAAAGAAACAAATCGCGCAGCAGCGCAGGCTGTTCTTCAAGATATGCTTCAAGTGCGGCGGCAAGAACCCCATCTCTGCGTCGAGGTGCAGGAAGTGCCATGGAAGCCAGATGAGGCTGAAGAACAGGACGCTCGGTGCTAAGAAGTAGCTTCTTTATCTAATATCTGTGCTTTTGACTCACGACCGGTATCGATTTCAGTCCGGCTATTGCGAACCATGCGCCTATGCCGAGAAAGACCAAAAGATATTATCTTAACAGTCTAACAGTTATCGGAAATTGATCTATAGATGCCATAACGGCCACATCAGCTTTGCCAGAGAGCTGCGACATTGCGGGATGAAAGATTGTCGCAAGTCTATTGAAACTATTAGCGATAAAGACATCGAGTGGTTGTATAAAATCAGTCCGAACGGGTTGGCGATAAACGAAAAAGACCTGCACAAGATGTTGGATGACAAGAACATGCTCAAAGAGGTAAAGGAAGCGGTGAAAGAGGTATTTCCCGAGCTGAAGGACAGAAAACGATTTTGGTTTAGATAGGTTGTATAATTTTATTTATTCAAAGACTACTGAAGGATGAGCTTAACATAATGAGAAAAAGTGGATGGGGAGGGATTCGAACTCTCGACCACCTGTGTGTGAGACAGGTATCCTAACCAGGCTAGACTACCCATCCGCCTTTCTGTGGTTTCGCAACGACGATAATTAAAACTATGTCCCTTCGTTGAAACCTTGAAGGTACGCCTTTTGCTCAGGAGTCAACTGGTCGAGCTCAACTCCCATCGCGTTGAGCTTGGCATGCGCTATTTCCTGGTCCTGTGCCTTGTCGATGTCGTAGACCAGCGGCTTCATTGTATGGCCCTGCTGCGCCAGCTTTAGCACCGCAAGGAACTGGTTCGCAAAGCTCATGTCCATAACCTCAGACGGGTGGCCTTCTGCCGCAGCCAGGTTCACGAGCCTGCCCTCCCCGATGAGGTAGACGCGCCTGCCGTTCTTTAGCATGTACTGCATCGTGCTGCCGTTGATCTCTTTTTGCTGCACCGTCTGGTTTTCAATGCCGGGTATCGAGATCTCGACGTTAAAGTGACCGGCGTTTGCCAGTATCGCGCCGTCCTTCATCTTTGCAATGTCCCTGTCGACTATGACGTCCTTGCAGCCTGTGGTGGTTATGAAGACGTCGCCCAGCTCGGCGGCCTTGTTCATTTTTGCCACGGAAAAGCCGTCCAGCTTGGCTTTCAGTGCGGCAATCGGGTCGATTTCGGTGACGATGACGTTTGCTCCAAGGCCGGAAGCCCTCCTTGCGATCCCCTTGCCGACGTGCCCGTAGCCGGCCACGACCACGTTCTTGCCGGACACCAGTATGTTGGTCGCGCGTATGATGCCGTCAAGCGCCGACTGGCCGGTGCCGTAGACGTTGTCAAAGTCGTGCTTTGTTTCGGCGTCGTTAACTGCAATTATTGGATAGACGAGCTTGCCTGCCTTTTGCATAGCGCGCAGCCTGACGACCCCTGTCGTGGTCTCCTCGGTGCCGCCGCGGATCGACTTTGGCTTTCTCTTGTGCATTTCGACGGTGAGATCCGCGCCGTCGTCGATGGTGACGTGCGGATCGAGCTTCATTGAAGAATGGATGTCGTCGTAATATTCCTCTGACGTCACGCCCCTGCTTGCAAATATCGCAATGCCCTCGTCCTTTGCCAGCGACGCGGCTACGTCGTCCTGCGTGCTGAGCGGGTTGCAGCCGCACCAGGAGAGCTCGGCGCCGGCGGCCTTGAGCGTCCTGACAAGCACGCCCGTCTCCTTTGTCACGTGCAGGCACCCGGTTACCCTGATGCCCTTTAGCGGCTTGGTCTTCTCGTATTTCTGGCGCAATGCCACCAGCACGGGCATGTGGGCCTCTGCCCAGTCAATCCGGTTCCTGCCTTCCTTGGCAAGTGCGAGGTCTTTTACGCGGTATTCCATTCAGATGGGAAAATATCCGTACCATATATTAATTCTACAGCAGTCCCCTTGAGCGCATGACCTGCATCACCTGATCATCCGAGACGGCCGCAAACTCCTCGTAAAACTGCCCCACGGAGCTAAAGTCCCGGGGCGTGAGCAGGACTATGACAGAGTCGGCCTCAGGCTCCAGCACCTCGACGGACTGTGGGGGCGCGACCGGCACCGCCACGGAGAGGCTCGCAGGGTTCTGCTTCCGTGCCCACCTCGCAGATGCAATGACCGTGGCGCCGGTGGCGATGCCGTCGTCCACCAGTATCGTGTTCTTGCCGGCTATTTGGGAGCCGCCTGGCTTTCTGTAAGTCGCCGACCTGCGCTTTATTTCCGCGGCCTGGCGCGCCTTCTCGCCTTCGATGTAGTCCTGCGAGATACGCAGCGCGTTGACAAGGTAGCGGTTGATGTATGAAGTGCCATCCTCCATCACCGCCCCTATCGCAAGCTCCTCGTTCTCCGGCGCCCCGAGCTTGCGCGGTATCGCGATGTCAAAGTCCGCGCCGAGCCTCCTGGCTACAATGTCTGCAATCATGACGCCTCCGCGCGGTATGCCGAGCACTATGGAATTGTCGTGTCCTTTTTGCGCCAGCCTCTCTGCAAGAAGGCCGCCTGCATCGGCCCTGTCGCGGAATTTCACAGTGTAATGCGACATTCAGAGTTTTTAAGTCTTGATGCTGTTTGAAAAAGAAAAAAGTTGGCTTTCGCCCCGTTCACCTAGTCGTCGTCTTCGTCATCATCGTTGTCATCTCCGCCCGAGGTCCCCTGCGTAACGGTGCCTTCGGCTTGCTTGCTAGGGTCGTCGTCAACACTGCCGTCGCCGCGCAGCCCGCCATCGTCGTCCAGACCAGCAGTGGAAGTATCATCTCCCCGGTTATCGTCCCCATGATGCATCATCTTGTCGCCAGGCACTATCAGGCCGTAGATAGGGGTCGGATCCAAGTGCTCGTCAAGCCCCGAAGGATCGATCCATATCGAGATCATGTTGTTTTGCAGCCGCATGTATCCTGACGTGTTCTGGTGCGGCCCGTCGCTCATGGAGATGGTCAGCGTCCCGTTGATCGTGGTGACGTTCTCGCCCGAATGCAAGACGCTCGTCTGCATAAAGTCCGATATTTCGTGCTGGTGCATGTTTGAGCCGTTGGTTATAGACATCATGTATATCACTGCGCTAAGGTTGCTGATCTGCGGTTCGATGTCGTTGCTAAACAGCGACCTGTCAGACTCCAGCTGCCAGTGGCCCGCTGTGATCCATCGCGGCGCTCCCGCGTCGTTGTTCTGGAGGCTTGCAATTACCCCTGAAAGCCTTGTCGCCTTGCCTGAAGCCGTCGTGGTATTGCCGTAAGTCATCGAATCGTCGTCCCACATGTCATCGTCGTCTCCGGATTGTACGAATGTAGTTGTAATGCTGCCGATCGCAGCAATTGCGCCGGCTGCCAGCATTGCTGAGGGGATGCTAGCGGCCAGTAACTTTTTTGAACTCGTCTCCTACAGTGCCATTGCAATTGATTTATGACTTTTAGTACAAGATTCAGCATGTTGTAGGGGATCTGTCTTCAGGCTTGGTTTTTCACCTGCAAAAACTATAATTCAGCGGCAACTTGCACATCCTTGTGCGCAAGCTACAGATCGCGGTAATCGGCTACAACAAGGACGGGTGCACCGACATTGCAGCCAACGCGGCATACGAGGTTGGAAAAGAGGTTGCGCTGGCCGGCGCGGTCCTTGTCTGCGGTGGTCTCGGAGGTGTCATGGAGTCTGCCTGCAGGGGCGCAAAGGAGAACGGTGGCACGACAATCGGCATAATACCGCAGGAAGAGTTTTCGTACGCAAACCAGCACTGCGATGTGGTGATATGCACGGGCATCGGCTACGCGAGGGACTTTATCGTCGCCTTCTCTGCGGATGGGATAATCGCGGTGGGAGGCGGCGTCGGGACGCTGATCGAGATGGGCGTCGCCTACATGACCAAAAAGACCATAGTGGCGATGGCAGGCAGTGGCGGCGTGGCCGACATGTATGGCGGCAAATTCCTAGACGAGCGTAACAGGGTACCGATAACCGTTGCAAAGGATGCAAGGGCAGCGGTGCAAGCCATATTGGCTGCAAATAATAATAATTGAAAATGCCAAAGGCGCTAGAAGACATGCAGCGAGCCATTTAGATTGCCAGTTACAGGTTCTGCGGCAACCCGGTGTCTTGCCCTTGCCGTCGCAGGTTCAGACTTTAACCCGCGTGCCCGTGACGGCAACTGCGCACGTCGAACGCAACAAGCCTTTACTCGTTGCGCAGATTCCCCGTGGCAGATCGTTCTTCTCTTTCGCCAGTTGGCACTCTATTATGCGACTGCATAGCATTTAAGCCTTTCTGTGAATGTATTTAATATTGCAGCTAGGCCTGATGGCTGACGAGGTACGGGTCCGGCTCGTAGAACGGCCCGTGCTTTGCCGCAAGGTCGTTCAGCGCATCGACGACGCTTTTGGCGCCAAAGTCCTGCACGGTGGAGAACAGCTCTCTTTTTAGGCCCATGCCGAGCCTCAGCGCCTTTTCAAGGTCTTCCCGGCTGCAGACGTCGTTTGAAATGAGCCACGCCGCGTTGTTGGCCGCCACTGCAAGCAGTGCAATCGGATTGTATTTAGCGGCCTCCTGCTCTGTCAGGTTTATGCGCTCGTACTTTTCGCCCTTGTATTCGTAAAAGCCCCTGCCCGTCTTCTGACCCAGGCTCTTTTCGTCGAACAGCTGCTTTACCTTTTGGTGCGGGCGGATGACCTTGCCGTCGCGCGAGTGCATCTCGACTGTCGCCTTGTGTATCACGTCGAGGCCGGTATAGTCTGCAAGCTCGAATATCCCCATCGGGAACGACATCCTGAACTTTACCGCCGAGTCTATGGTCGTCATCGGCACAGCGTCCCTTTCCTGGCAGTACAACGCTTCGTGCACCAGCGGGATGAAGACGCGGTTGACGATAAAGCCGGCGACGTCCTTTTTGCAGAGAACCGGCTGCTTGCCCACCTTTTGCACAAAGCCCATCGCCATCTCGACCATGCCGCTGTCTGTCTTGCTGCCGGGTATCACCTCCACCAGTGGCATCAGCTGCGGAGGGTTGAAAAAGTGCAGGCCGATGAACCGGTCCGGCCGGCCCGTCAGCGCAGCCATCTCTGTTATCGGGAGCGTGCTCGTGTTCGAGGCGTACAGCGTCCTGTCTTCCGCAAAGCTGTCGATCTCAGCGTAGACTTTTTTCTTCAGGTTCATGTCCTCCGGCACCGCTTCGATGAGCAGGTCGGCGCCGGCGAGCGCCTGCTTCAGGTCGACCATGGGCGTGATGCGCGCAAAGATCTTGTCGGCGTCTGCCTGCGACAGCCTCTGCTTTTCCACGAGCTTGTTCAGCGACCACTTGATCTTTTCCATCGCCTTGTCAAGGAACGACTGCTCGATATCGCGGAGGACAACCGTGTAGCCGGCCATTGCGGAGACCTGGGCGATGCCGTGGCCCATGACGCCGGATCCAAGGACGGTTATCTTGTTGATTGTTGAGAGCGACATTACAGGATAGCGGGTGGCGGGTAATTTTTAACGTTGCTATCAGGAGATGGCTATCCCGACCAACTCGCCCTTGCTGGAGGAAAAAAGTCCCGCAAGTCTTGCCTTGAACCCGTACTTTTTGCTCCTCTGCTTGAGCGCGCGCTCAAACTCTTCGGGAGTCGTGAACCTGGCCTCTCCGTCGGCCCATTCGCCCTTTGGCTCGCCCCGCATACCGGACGGCACCACGCGGACCTTCTGATTGTTCCGCAGGCGCTTGACCTTGCCGGTGTCGCTCCTTGTCACTACGAAAACCTTGTCAGCGTTTACCGTGAACCACACGGGCGTCGCGACTGCTTGCCCGTTCTTTCTGTACGTTTCAAGTTTGATGTATTGGTGACCGGAAAGCATCGATGCCCAGTCGGGTTTGCCCATGTTCAATGCACTAGCGGCAACCGGGCTAATATCGTTTAGGGCAGGCATCACCTTTAAAGCCAGACCCGTGCCATATTGTTCTGGTTGGATCTAGAGCGCTTTACTGCCGACGTGACGTCGCTCTCTGGCAGAATGTCCGCCGGCGAGCCTGAGGACGTCGTGCAAAGGATGGAATTTGTCAGGAACCGGCTCATCGATCTCTATTCTCGGAACCTAGTCAAGATAAACCACTCTGCGATGGAGCTTGTGTGCGCCAAGCACCTGATCCGCTACGGCTATCATGTCGACGTCGAAAAGCAGCTGACCGACATCCTGATCTGCGACGTCTTTGCGGAAAAGGGAGACGGCGCGGCCATAGTCGAGATCGAAACCGGCTTTATCCCTCCAGAGCACGCGCTCGACCCGCTGTCGTACTACAGGGCAAGGATCGCGAGCAAGGTCGCGCGCTACAGCAAGTACGCCGACAAGTTCATCCTCGCGACCCCGCCTGTAAGCATGCTCCCGATACCCGGCCTGTTCAGGCGACCGCCCCGCGACAGGCGGCTAGGCGAGATCAGGGACGTCAAGGCCCTGTCCGACAGGTACTACAGGAACCCGCCCGTCACGGAAGACGAAATACTGAACGGCCGGCTCCACATCATCTACATCATAAACATCGACGCCGGCAAGGTGGTCGAGATGGACGTCGATTCTTATTTCGATCACGTCGGCGGCATGCTCGACGCGGGCATGGAACTATGAAAACTTTGTAATAGTCTTTTGGCCCTGCGTCGGCCTCCTGCCCCTTGGCGAAGGGGCGCGTTGTGACCTGTCGCTTTCCTTTTCAACTGCCGCCCTGACCACCTTCAGGACGTTGTCGTCCTTGCTACCACCCACGTAGACTACGTACACAAGCGCCTGGTGCTTCCCCTCCGCCTTCCTGACGACCCTCCCGATCCTCTGCGCGACCTGGTTCATGTTGGACGTGCTTGCAATAATGATCGCAATCCCCACCTGCGGCACGTCGTACCCGATTTCAAGCGTGTGCACCGACAGGAGCGGGAAATAGTCCCTGCCCCAGCTCTCCAGTATCTCCTGCCTCTCCCTCGGCTTGACGCCGTTGTGTATCGTCTGCGCGGGCACGCCGGCGCCTTCGAGCAGGCCCTTCAGCTGCCGGATAGAGTCTATCGTTTCGCTAAAGATCATGACGCGCTCCTTGGGGTGTCTCTTTACCAGCTCGACTGCCCTGAGCAGCTTTTGCTCAGTGGCGCTCAGCAGCTCCTTGCGCTTCCTGACGTGGGCGAACCACGTTTTTGCCATCGAGCCCCGCGCGCCTCCGCGCATGAGCATCTTGGTCATCTTTGCCGGGTCGTACGTCTGCAGCTTGCGGGAGATGTCCTTTATGGTGGCGCTTGCTTCGTCGTAGATTTTCTGCTCCTCCGGCGTAAAGCTGACCTGCACCGCCTCGACGACTGGCCTTGCGAGCCGGCCGTCGGTGACTGCGTCCTTTATCGTGTATTTCTTGACTGCAGGCGCGACCGTGAGGATGGTCTGGTACTTCGGGTCCTTTTCGTTTATGGTCGCGGTGAGGCCGAGGATCGCCCTGCCCGGGTCCTCCACGATGACGTCAAAGATGCTGTCAAACGCGACCGCCGTCTCGCTCACCAGGTGCACTTCGTCGAGCACCACCATCCGGGCGTTCCTGATCAGGCTGGAGTTGTTTATCGCGCTCGGGTACGTGCTTATCGTTATCTCTTTTACGTCCTTGCGCTCGCCGTAATAGACCCCGATCTGGTCGTCGGGTATGCCGTAGCTCTGCAGGCGCTTTACGTTCTGCTCGACAAGCACTATCCTCGGCACGAGGAACAGGATCGGGAACCGTTCCTGCCCTGACAGCCCGGCCGCGCGCCTCGCGCATTCAAAC
Organism: uncultured Nitrososphaera sp.; assembly: GCA_964476255.1. Classification (GTDB taxonomy): domain Archaea; phylum Thermoproteota; class Nitrososphaeria; order Nitrososphaerales; family Nitrososphaeraceae; genus Nitrososphaera. Next base: position 2,917 of record CAYYYR010000031.1, on the reverse strand, counting down.
GCGATCTCGGTCTTGCCCGTGCCGGTGCTGAAAATGACAGAGCCCCTGCAGCCGTTGGCGACCCAAGAGTCTGCAGCCTCTAGCTGGTCCTTTTTCAGCTCAAACGGGAACCGGATTGCGGATATCGCCGGCATCGCAAGAGCTGAGCCCAGAGCGAATAAAAACTTTAATGATCTCTTGCAGCAAGGGACTGTATTGTGAAGGCACTAGTCTACATGCTCCGCCAGGACGACCCGTCAAAGTGCACGGCGGCAAAGCTTGCAAAGTTCCGGCTGGCAGAGCCGGTGAGGTTCATCCGCAGGAGCAGCATCGTGCTCAACCCGTTTTCGCGCGCGCCGGTCATGAAGAAAGACGCGATTATAGCGGACTCTGTCTGCGCCATCGACTGCTCGTGGGAGAGGGCCGACGAAGTCCTGAAGCACCGGCGGCTGTCTTCGCGGGGCATCGGCAGGAGGCTCCCGGCGATGCTGGCGGCAAACCCGACCAACTATGCCAAGCTGGGCAAGCTTTCAAGCGCGGAGGCCCTGGCAGGCGCCCTGTACGTCCTCGGCGAAATAAAGCTGGCGGCCGACATCATGGACAAGTTCAAGTGGGGCCACACGTTTCTGGAGCTGAACTCCAACCTGCTCGAAGACTATGCGGGCGCGGAAACTGAAGAGCAGATCGCGCAGCTGGAAAAAGAATATTTCCCGCAGCTAGGTTGACTGGTAGAATCTATGACACCTCTTAAATTGCGGATTCGAGTTGCACTTGTTGAACCCAAACAGGCTGGTTCTCATATCTGCAATTCTGATTTCTGCCGCCGGCGCGATTGCGGCTGGGACCGGCATCTTTTACATGGCCGGCGACTACCAGCTCGGCGGCATGGACATGGGCCTTGGGCTGTTCATGGTTGGTCTTGCGTGGCTCGGCGTGCGGAGGTTCAACCGGGCTTCGTGGAGGGTGCTGTGGATCGCAGGCGTTCCCGCGCTGATGATTTCGGCGTTCGGCGGGTTTGTGCAGGCCGGGACGTTTGACACCTGGTCGTAGCTGTCAGCGGCCGCGCTCGGCGTGTTTGTTTCAGGGATGGCGATACCCGCGTCGGTGTTCAGGACGATAAACGTCTCGAACAAGCTGATGCCCTAGGTTTTAATACCAATCCCGCAAATTACTGCCTGCGAGCCAGTGGGCGGGTCACTCGAAAGAGAGGAAACTCCTCCCTCACTGCAGGCACCCGAATTAGCGATGATTAGCCGGAGACGGCTGGCGACGGAACAGACAAGAGATCCAGTCAGGGCATACGGTGATGGCGAATAGCCTGAGGTTCCTGATACTGGAATGAAACTGCCGACCCGGGTGGAGCAAGGCCAAACAGAGCTCAAGTCCCTGCAACTGCTCAGGTTGGCTGCTCAGCGGAATCCCGCTTAGAACAGAAGGAGGGTTACTGCTGGCACGCGCTTTTTTTTAATTTACATAGGACAGTGCCTTGCCGCAATCACGCTATGCCGCGTAGTCACTGACCAGGATCTCGCTATAGCCCGTCCGCGCCGAGCCCTTGCAGCTGATCGCACAAAGCACGCGCACCCTGTACTGCCTAAACCCGGAATACAGGTCCCTTGTCAGCTTTGTGTCAGAGTTGCTCAGTAGCACCCTGCAGCCTTTCCTGTCAAGCTCGCAGAAAGCCTGCGCGAGCTCAATCTGATCCCGCTCCCCAAAGCCGCTCCGGGTAGAGTCGACAAAGTGCGCCGTAGCGCTCAGCGGGTGAAACGCTGGGTCGATGTAGACAAAGTCGCCCTCTCGCGCCTTTCTGAGCACCTGTTTGTAGTCGCACGCGACGATCCGGACGTCGGAGCAGTTCAGGGCACGCTTGTGCTGCGCAGCTTCTCCCTGTCTCAGATGGCAGGGTTCTTGTACCTCCCGATCGGCACATTGAACGCCCCGCTCTTGTTTACCCGATAGAGGCTGTTGTAGCAGGTCTTGTTCAGAGCAATGAACCGCGCTGCCGATTCCAGGCCGCCGCCAGGCTGCGCGGACCGGAGCCTGTAATAATACTCTGCCGGCGACTTTCGATAGTTTCTTTCGTGTCTCTCGAGCAGCGCGATCAGCCCTTCGACGTCGTTTTTCATCATGTTGTAAGCTTTAACAGTTCGCAGTTTGCGTCAGAGAGGTGCGCTCCAAACTGCAGCCGGGATGCAAGGTGAAAAAAGAGCGCGCCGCCGCCAAGGAAGGGCTCAAGATATCGGGTGAACTTTGGGACACAGGCGTCGATTTTTGGCAGCAGCTGCGTCTTGCCGCCGGCCCACTTTACAAAGGGCGCATCGGCAGGTCTGCTCAATGTCTGGCGCTGCATCCACTCTCCAGATTCAGCCGATTTTATTAAAACTTTGCCGGTGTCTTCTTGAAAAAGCCCACCCAGATGAAAAGGCTTGCGACAATCCTAGAGCCGGGCTGACGGACCCTGCTTCAAGAGCCTGCGTAAATAGTTGTCGATGTTTTTCATCATTCCCTGGTTGCCCTCACCCAGGGACTGGAGCCTGCCGACGGGTACCGCACGCACACGTAGTTGATTGCGCCGCTGGACGGGTAGTATTCGTATTCGACAACGACCCGCGACATCCTGCCGTTGAGCCGAAAGTCAAGCGACATCCGCCCGCGGGTAAACATCGCCGGCGTTTCGCGGCCGGCAGGCAGGTCGCACATCATCATTTTCGAGTGCCGGAAGTGCCTTTTGTGGTCTTCGACATCCGAATAGAAGATAAAGTTGCGCCCGAATTCGCGGCACAGCCACAGGGTCTTCAGGTCGTTTGGATGCATCTGCCTACGCCAGCTGGGCTACCAACGGATTTAAAGAGTAGACACGGATGTCATATTCGTTTTATTTAGAATGTGGCTCTTGTTTGCGGCTCTCGGATGTCGTACAGAGGCATACTCAAAAAAA
>CAYYYR010000030.1:0-6299 GCA_964476255.1 uncultured Nitrososphaera sp. | reverse complement strand
CTTCAACGTATATGTCGCAGCCCACGAGGTGAAATATTGGCGCAGCAAGACGGAACCCGGTGAGACGTATCGCTATACACCCTACGGATTTCAGCGCGCCGATGTGAACCGGCTCCTCCCTGACGTACCGGAGGCAAAGATTGTCAAGGCATTTGATGAACTAGACGCCATCCACCTGCTGACGATTACGGATACCGAAATCTGGTTTGCAGAAACCCTCAACGAGGTTACCGTAAATGAGCGGGTCAAGCATCGTGCTCTCAGCATGTTCAACCAACTCCATCCGGACACGCGTGATAAAATCATCAAAATTCCCCGCCGCCTCCTCAAACTGATCATCCAATGCGGGAGACGGATTGTACGAACCGCCACGCTTTTTGGCCTGTTGCTAACAACCATGCTGACCAAGCGCACCACCCGATACGAGGGGTACAAAGGCTGTTGCAAAGCGGCATGGATAGGCGACCTCTTCGGCGTCAATGCCAAGCGGGTGAACCTGGAACGCGCCAGGTTGATTGATGAGGGTTGGTTTACGCGCGAACCCACCACGCCTCGGGTACGCAAAAAGTTCGGCCAATGGGTGCGACTCACGCTCGCCCCGGCTCAGCCGACCCCGGAGCCTGTGGAAAACCCCACTCCTGACCTGCCCGAAGTGCAACCTCAAACCTCTGACTCCGACACCAAAGTGCAACCTCTTCTTAACCTCTCTCTCGCTTCTGAAGAAGCGATCTTAAATAACCAGACACTCCCCTCCAACGAGCCCGAAGCTGGTGCTTTTCAGCCAAATAATCTCCATGAGCCGATCTGGACCGATATGCAGCTCCACGACCTCCAAAATGATGCCCGCAGTGAAGCACTCCGACAGGAAGCCACCCAACGAGGCTATCTCAAAAATACCCAACCTGACCGCATTAATTTCTTTGCGGCTATTGCTCACGCCCTCCGCGTGGCCAAGCACAACGCCTGCGGGCTGCTGCGCACGGTCGTTGAACAGGGGCACTGGCACTTCCTGAGCCAAGCTGATGAATACAACGCCATCGAGCGACTGCGACGCGCCACTGACGAACGCGAGGCCAAGGAAGCGCAGCAGATGCACCCGAATCCCTTCTTCACCATGCCTGCCAGCAGGAGCGGGGATGTCCATGATCAGCCTGCCTTATCCGAAGATGCGCTGATCGTCCAGACGGTTACCGCTGATCTCCAACGGCGCGGGGTGACGAGCAATGTCTTTCGCCTTGTCCAAAGTCAAGGCTATCTTCGGGACTGGGATCAAGATCGATGGCTCCGGGCAGAACAGGAGCTTGCGCAAGCACGGCTTCTCCGGGCACGTTGGCGCTACCAGGCGATGGGTAGACCAAGTATGCAAGAGGTGATTGGGGAGGGGGTCGATGAGGACGAACCGCCTGATGGACCACAGCTTCTGTAGTCGAAAATAGTAGATTTTCTATGACTACCAATAGCGACTACAGATATCGACTATGCATTTAGCCATTCAAGGAGCACAACGGATCACTCTCAAAGGGAGATAAGGTGTTGTGCTTATTGCAATTAGAAGTCTTGCCACTGTTTAAGTGGGATGGGGAGTCAGGCGCTTTGTCTTTGAAGAATTTTTCATTGAATGCGCCTGACTCCCCATCCCCACACGCTTGCACCCATCTGAGTCTGGTGTGGTTTATGATGGCTTTCGATCCGACGAGAGGCAAGACCCCAGCGGAGATGAAAAAAAACCATTCCCTCCCTTACCCTTCCTGGCTTTTTTCATGGGCTATGAGAGTGCTGCCGCACCAGAGATGTTCCACCAAATCCCTCAGACGATGAGACATGTGTACAGCTGGGAAGTACGATTCTTTCATGGTAACTTTTCTCCAGATCATAACGATTTTGTCAACCAATAAAAATTGTTGACAGCCACACATGTCACTTGCGGAGATATAACAACATGGCATCATCCACATTAGAATTGGCAAAAGAATTGACATTGGCACTTGTACAAACAGGAAGCGTAACCCCTGAAGACACGCAGGAAACGCTTCAGACGACCTATGCCACCCTCATTGCACTGAAAGCACAGGAAGAGTCGGGAGTCTTTGCCCCTGCGCCCGTTTCCGAGACAGTGCCAGTGGACTGGCGAAAAAGCATCACCAAACATGCGGTGACCTGCCTTGAATGTGGCCAAGCCTTCAAGCAATTATCCCGCCGCCATCTGAGCATGCACGGATTGGACAGCGGCTCATACCGTACCAAGTATGGCATCCCGAAGACACAGCCGCTTTCTGCCCGATCGACCACAGAGCGGCGGCGTCAGGTTGTCCAGGAGACGCGCCCCTGGGAGAGGGCGCCGCACATTTTTCAAGCGCGGGAACATAATGGCCACACATCGCCTGAGCCGGACGGAGAAGCTGTGTCTGAAACGGCTGAAGAGACAGTCGTATCCACACCGGTACAGCCGAAACGGCAACGGACAACGACACCAAAGAAGAAAGCCTCGCGCAAAACAAGCGTGCAAGTCTAGGGATGAGCTGGTCAGCACAAAAAAAGTGGTTTGTTGCAAAAAAGCTGCAAAAAAGAAGGGTGCAGGCCGTTACAATGAAGAGTGTAGAGGAAAGTTTTTAGGGGCGCGCCGCGCTGCATCGTACCCTGGCACCAATGTTTTCCCACATCCGCCAGGATAAGACGATCTCGCAGTGTGTTGGCCGCCCCCGTGTGTATTCATTCTAGCAAACTTACCATAGCTAAGCGAATGCACGGGGGCGGCCATTAACTCCGACGTCCAATTCACTGACCAGGTGCGCTTTTCACGGTTTAAACGCAAAGGGAAGCCATGGAACAACACGGCGTACTCCCCGACACTCCCGTCCCTCGTACTGACGTTCAGATCCAGGGCAGTTTGGATGAAGCCATCCCCCAAGCCTCCCGAAAAGGGGTCAATTGGATTGAAAACAAGAGCATTTTGACGCCAACGAGTGGCTTTTTAGACTCCGGCTTTACCCATACCCTCAATCCCTACGTTGGCTGCTCGAATGCCGGTTCACTCTGCGGAACATTTTGTTACGCCCAACATTTCCAAAGCATTACAAAAGGTCGCCCCTGGGGGCTCTACGGCGCAAAGCGCAATATCGGCGACGCCTACCAGCGGGACTATAACCGGCTCAAGCATCCACGCAAAGGTGCCCCCAAGCCGATTCGCATATATATGTCAAGCGTCACCGATCCATACTTGCCGCAGGAAAAGCAGCTCTGTCTGACACAGACCATTCTTAAAGCCATGCAGGATCGACCCCCGGACGTTCTGGTGATCCAGACACATACAATTCTTATCAACCGGGACTTTGATCTGATCCGGCAATTAGCTCAAAAATGTGAACTGTGGGTCTCCATCACCTGCGAAACGGACATGGAATACGTCCCGGGATTCCCGCCCCATCCATCGCGGCCTGCCAAACGGATTGAGACCCTCAAACGGTTTCGCGAGGCCGGGGTACAAACGCAAGCCACCATCAGTCCGTTGATGCCGCTGGCCGATCCGGAGCAATTTGCCAAAGCCCTTCATGCTGCGTGTGACCGGGTGATCGTTGACCACTACGATTATGGAGACGGTACTCACGGCGCCCGAACCAGACGCACCAATTTTCCTCAGCTGCTGGAGCAGGCTGGTTTTGGCGAGTGGAATAACAAAGAAAAGCTCTGGGAAATCCGGGACATTCTGGCCGGTGTGCTCGGTGAAGACCGGGTGCTGGTAAGCGCTGACGGCTTCAATGCGGTGGGCGACACCCAAAACCCCGATACCCCTAAGGCCCAGCCTGAGACAACGAACCTGCCAATGGTCGTTGTATCGGCTAAGCCTGTTCTCGTCTCCACGGATACGAAGGCCACCATCAAGCCAGTTGAGTCACCACCCAGTTCGCGTTTAAACATCGAAAAATCTGCAACCGGGAATGTGTATGAGTCTTTGCGGGAGTTACAGCGGAAAAAGTCCAAGCCTCTGGCGGTACTGCACGACTATCTGCCGCATATTATCGAGCGCTTTTATGATGATGAGCTTCCATTACCGGCGCTGAGCTGGGGAACCTCGTCACGTAGCACACTCGGGTGGTATCTTGCACAAGATGATCTTACCCTGAGTCACCGTATCAATTTGAACAAAATGCACGCCAAACGGCCATTCGGTGAGATTTTACGCACGCTCACGCACGAGATTGGGCATCAATGGGAGTATATCTACGGTAAGCCCGGCAAATACGGCTATCACAACAGGGAATTCCAGCGAAAAATGGCCGAAATCGGCATTCCCTGTAATGACCGGGGTGTTTCCCTCGGCATGCAGGAGCCCTTCCTCTCATTTCTGCGTGAGCTTGGCGTTGATCCAGATTCAACACCCTTTAAGCAGACACCAGATAATGATGATCCCCAACCGAAATCCAATCCGGGCTCCCGCTTAAAGCCCTGGGCATGTCACTGCACACGGGTGTGGGCATCAAAAGGTGTGAAGCTAGAGGCAATCTGTGCCAAGTGTGTCAGTCCCTTTGAGCCCCAGCTACCAGGGTACTGATGGTAGGTAAACCGGCATCATGCCCCCAAAGATGAAAGCGCCTTGTTTTGGCGAGAAGAAGGCTATGAGTTCACCTTCGGTGATCCTGGCTGGCTCGATTCGGAAATGGTGCCGCGTGCGCTAAAAGGCCCTAACCTTTTATTTGAAAAGGGGTTATGATAAAATGCGCTCACTATGCCTGGAAGTCCTGAAGGCGAGCAGCCATTTTCATTCGATTTTCTCAAAGCACTATATCCGGATCGAGAGCAAAAGCGAAATCTTCGTGACAAGCCCACGGATTACAGTGCGATGTTCGCCTACATTCGTGCTGATAAAAGCACATCGGAATTTCTTGCGGATCTTCGGGATAATAAAACACATTTTCTCTCGTGTTTTAAAGAGGTTTTTGATGATGGTGACAATCCAAAATATGAAGAGCCGTCTGGCATGCGGACTTTAGAAACCAAATATTTTGCCGCAATGCATTTGGATAAAATCCTCCAACTGGATGTTTATGATATGGATCCATACCACGAGAAGGCTTCATCTCCTATGCATGATCTAGACGAAGACGACATACCCTTTACCAGCGAGGGCGCAGAAATACTCGGTGACAGAATGGCCGCAAAACAACACTCTTTAAAAACGGCCAGCGTCGCGGCTGAATGGCTGGAAACCCACCCTGACTCTGAAGCGGCTAAGGATATCGCGCTCCTGGGCGCTGACGCCCCGCTCCCTCAGCGCCAAAGGTTTTTGCAAGAAATGTGGCCGACATACGTAAAAATTCTCACCGGCCAATCAGAAAAAAAATCATAACCGCCTCAACCTCCGAAAAAAACCATCCCCTGAACCGTATACTCAATATAGGTGCTATGAATGAATAGTCCTTGCGAGGGGAGTTAAGGGGATATGGATAATGACGTAGAAGGACCAGGAAATAGGAATTCATCATCTTGGGCTGAAGGTCAGGGTAGCTTTGGTTACTATATTTTCAATAACAGTCCTGAAAAAGAACCTGTCCAAGACAGGTTCGAACCTAGGGTGGAGGATGTGATTGATGATCTAAACAAGCTCAAAACCATCGGCAACATCTTCTTTGATGATCCTGTTGGGCAACCACTAGCTAGTCGGGAATACTTGCCGAGGCCGTTGGTCGCTTACTTAATGGAGCAACATGGCTACACGTTAAGAGAAATAGCTATAGCTCTGGGATTCAAGAATACCACAGCTGTTTGGCACTGTTGTTGGAAGGTGAAAGTATTGCTTGTCGACATTGAAGAAGTTTGCCTTCAAATGAAGGACGAATTACAAAATGCCCTACAGGCAAATCCTGCCGATAACACCATAATGGATACCTTCAATGTGCTGTTCGGCATTTGGAGCGGCAAACATCCAGAGGTGATTAGGCAAAGAGTAAAATTAAGCCCCAAAGCCTTTGATGGAGAGAGGGTGAAGCTTCGGAAACTGGCCTACAAAATACTAAAAGAGCGCGATGCAAAATGGGAAGCCGATGATTTCAGTGATCTCTTCTTTCCCGCAGATGAAACGGTAAATTGATCAATTTATTGATCAAGATAGAACCCCGGCTCTGCCGGGGATTAAATATGGTTTGGTAATTTTTGGTAGAAATTGCATGTCACCCTCCCAAGGACATTTAGATATGGTGTTCACAACGCTGGATATCGCAATGCGAGGAGACGTTCATGGTGCCAGCAGAACAAGGGATTCCTCCCAAGAACGATGCCAGCATGACTAATTGGTTCAGTTGTCA
>CAYYYR010000029.1:0-19951 GCA_964476255.1 uncultured Nitrososphaera sp. | reverse complement strand
GCCGGGAGCGTCGTACGGGCCCCACACCTTGATCCCCTGGAAGGTGCCTACCTGCTGCCTGCTGTCCTTGAATTTCTGGTCGATGGGACCTTCGACCTTGCCATAGCTCGTGCCGCTGCCAGCCAGCGATATGGTGGTCGGCCCTCCTGCCGCCGACGCTGCCGGAATTGCCGGGATGGCAGGTGGAGGAGCGGCGGCAGCCGGAGTGGCCGATGCAGCAGGGACCGCGGACGGCTTTGGCACAGCCACCTGGGCGGCCATCGTCTTTTGCCTCTTGACAATGCATAGTTGATTGTGAACGTCTCTCATGCTTTCGAGCGTGATTGGGTTGGTGTGGCGCAATAGGGTGCCACAGTTTTCGCACACGTACTCGGATACGGTGGCGGTCATGAGATAATATGGATTCTAACTTATTTATTAACTATGCCAAAAAAGAAGAAAAAGGGCAGGTTTACTGCCTTGTGAACTGTGCTTGCTGTTGCGCAAAGAACGCAGTCCACGCCTTTGCGACGTTGGTGGAAAAGTCAGTCACTGCATCGACTGTCCTGTTGTAGATCTTCAGGTTTTCCCTTGCCGCGTCCAGCGCGTTGATTGTCAGCTGGTTGTTGATGCCAACAGACCTGATTGCGTTGTTTGTCATTTCGTTCGACTGTCTTGTGAACAGGTCACCGTATGGCACTGCCGGGACGTTCAGGCTGCTCGCAAACTGCTTTTGCGCTGCAAACGCAGTCTGGATCATGTTCTTGCTTGTCTGTATGTAGTCAAGCTGCAGGTTAGAGATTGACTGTGAATACTGCGGCTGAACCTTTGCAAATTCGTCTACTGTCCTGATCAGGTTGTCCCTCATTGTGTCGTATACGTCGCTCGCTCTTACTTCGTCTCTTGCTGGTGATTTCGTGTCGACCATTTTACTTACCATTTAATGGTAACCAATGGTAATATATAAAGTTTGGTCATTAACGACGTTTACTACCGTGTATTGGTATTTAAAACCATGTAATGGTTCTGTTGATACACCGTTCATTATGACCTACAACACTATAACAGGCTCAATCCCTCATATCCACTTTGATTGCCATCCTGCCTAGTGTGCGGCAATAATACATGGACTGAGTTCAATACTGTGAGTATTGCTACAAGAAAATATCAGAGATGGAAAGAATCACAAGCCTCGCTATATGACAGCGGTGCGCTTGCGCAGCTCTTCACACATTTGTTCCGCTAGCCCGCCCACCTCTTTTTCTCGGTCTTTTTCTCCGCGTCAAACCTCTCTAGCTGGTAGGCGTTCATGTCTGCAAACTTGATCCCTTCTGCTAGGGACGGGTGCGCCCTCTTTATTTCGCTGTACATCTTCTGGCATGCGACGCGGTAGTCTGGGTGGCCCTGCGGCACGGTGCGAAGCTCTATCATGTGGCATGCTTCCCGCAGGTTCATCTTCACAAAATACGGATAGCGATAAGCGAAGTTGACTATGTACTGCGCCGCTTCCGGCATCGCCTTTGCCATTGCTTCGTAGGCCGCCTTTGACATGTCCATGCAGTCCCTGAACCCCTTGTCGAGCCCCGCGTCAGCCAGCTCCTGCGGCAGGTCGTAGCCGTGCCTTGTCGACAGCAATTGCCGCTCCATGGTGAGCATCCTATGCCTGTGCAGGTCGCGGAACATGCCAAAGTTTGTGAACAGCTCAAAGGTATAGTCGACCATTTCAAACGCCCTGCCCGGCCGGTGCCGCCGGTTAGCGCGGAATTCTGTGTACGTCCTGATGACCTTATGCCGCTCTTCAGTCGGCATCGACTTGACATAGTTTGTTATCCGGTGGAGCGACTGGCCTTGGGCCTGCTCGTACAGGATTGCAGAAGCGACCTTCACTTCCGCCTGGAAATTGTCCTCAAAGTCAAGCAGCCTCACCAGCTCCGGCTTTTCCTCCTGCGGGACTCCAGACAGGTAGCCCTTTGCCAGCCTGTCTACTGCACCTTCGGTTTTTGAAACGTATTCCTGCAGCGCCTGCCCGTACCTGTCGTTTGCCCGCCTGACAAAGGAGGGAATTACCGCGTTCAGCTCGCCGAACAGCTGGTCGGCAATCGACCTGATCTCCTTCAGCTTTGATCCGTACATCAGGGTCAGCAGGTATTCAAACGCCCTGCCGTTGCCCGTGACGCCGACGTTTGTCATCGTGGACGAGGGCAATAGCCCGCGCAGCAGGTCAAGCGCCTTGGCCTTTATCGTCACGTTGTAAATCTTTTTGGCCGAATCGACGTCCCTGTCAGACTTTAGCTGGCCAAAGGGCGCTTCCTTTTGCAAGGCAGAGTCAAAAAAGCTGAACCGCTCTATCGGCTCCCTTTCCTTCAGGAAAGCCTGCAGCGGCTGGATGCTCCTGCTGTAAGTGTCAAAAGAATGGTCGCACGCCTCGACGTACCTGTCGGCGTGAGGCGAAGTCATGATGCCCTCTTCCCTGACGTAGCGGTAGTGGCCGCCCACCTTCTGGTCAAACGCCACGTAGCGGGACGACTTTTCCAGGTACGAGAGGCCTATCCTGCGGTCCTCGATCTTCTTTGCCGCGACATTGGAAACGCCCTCAACTGCGACCTGCGCTTCGCCCAGCTCTGCCACCGAGTCGTCACCGTACTCGAGGAGGACGCGCCTGTAGAATTCCTCGCTCCTGTTCGGGTTCTTCGCAAACTCGTCGAGGAACACCCTGCGCATGGTCTTGTCGGTGCGGGAGTAGCGCGACATGAGCGCCCCCCTGTCAACCTGCCGGGGTGTGATTATCGCAAAAACGGCCCTGTCGGCATTTGAGAAGTGGCCCTCAAGCTCGGCTTTTTCTTCTTCCGTAAAGCTGTCGAGGAACACCCTGCTGTCAAACAACAGAACTAGCCGGAGGGACGTCCAATAAAAAGTTGCGCCGCGAATAGCAAAATGCTCTTACCAAATAATGCAACTATTTTGACACCGTTATCATTATACCATCTTGCTCAACGATTTCGCATGAGCGAAGAAAAGCTCGGATTTGTAGGCAAGCAGGTCAAAGACATCTATGGTACTTACATCGGAAAGGTAGTCGGCATAATAACCGAGATTGACGGCGAGATCGAGACCGTAGGGGTCGATTGCGGCTCTGGCGGCTTGAGGCAGCTGCCGTACGAGCAGCTCGTGATCCAGGGCGATTATGTCTTCTTTATCCCGAAATGGAGGCTGGACGCGCAGAGGCTACTGAGGCAGAAATCACTGACGCTAAAGAGGATAAGGGCGCTTCAGGACATCGTAGCTGAAAACGACTCTATGAAGGAAGACGCCGAGCTGGTGTATCTAAAGTACGAGAAAAAGCTCCTCGAGATCGAAGGCGGCGAAAAGCAGGTCGACGACACGCTGAACGCGCGCCTCGCAGAGCTTGACGCAGAATCCAAGAACATCAAGGCAGTGCTGTTTGACGCCAAGCTCCAGTTCAGGAGCAACGAAATGAAGGATGAAACCTACCAGCAGATCAAGGTCCAGACCGACGAGCTGATAGAGCACATCAGCAACGAAAAGACCGAGATAGGCAACGTAAGGACAAAGCTGGCAGCCAACACGCTGGAAAACATTGCCGCAGTGACTGCTCCGGTAGTAGAACCGGCAAAGGAAGAAGCTCCGGGAGCCGAGCCAAACCCGCCTGCCGCTGAAGTGGCCCCGCAGCAAGTAGCCGCAGCCGGCGCAGAAGAAGAAAAGCCCGGCGCAGAAGAAGAAAAGCCCGTCGCAGTGTCTGCAAGCGGTGCAGAACAGTCTGAGACGAGCTGGCTGAACCAGGTAATCACGAAATAGATTTTTCAGGCCGGACGCAGTCCGGCCACCTTCTGTTTTTAAAAAATTGTAGAGGGCAGCTCAGCGTTCCCTGTCAGTCGTCTGCAGGAGCTCGCCGATTTCGCTGTGCATCTTTAGGACGTTCAGGCCCTTTGCTGTCGTCCTGTACGTCTGCGTCCCTTCCATGTATTCGAGCAGGTTGTTTTCGATCATGACCGACAGGTATTCCCTGAGCTGCGCGTAGCTCAGGAAGGCCTTGTACATGATCTTCGTCTTTGTAGCCCCGCCGTTTGCTGCCTCCAGGATCATTGCCACTATTTCTGTTCTACTTCTGTACTTCAAACTATGATCCCACTAATTTTTCTCGATTTTTAATATATCTACAGACTCTTTACTAACAAAATACTGAAGTCTGTCCCGATAATGTGCCTGCAGGGAAGAATCTAACAAATGCTTTAAAGCCAAGTTTCAGTGTTCTCACAATGTTTGTCGGGCCCTTCAAAGCTATACGAGGAGAGCACCAAGGTAAAGGTGAGCGTCCGGCAGGGAAGGCGGCTGGAAAAAGCTTCAACAGAAGCCCTTGCAGAGCCTGAAGAATTCTGGGCGCGGCAGGCCAAAAACTTGGTATGGTCAAAAGAGTGGGACCGGGTCCTTGACTGGCAGCCGCCCTTTGCAAAGTGGTTCGCCGGGGGCAAGCTCAACGCGTCAGTCAACTGCCTTGACCGGCACATCAGGACCGGCGCAAAGAACAAAGCCGCGATAATCTGGGAGGGGGAAAGCGGGGAGACGAGGACTCTATCCTATTTCCAGCTGTACAGGCAGGTGAACAGGTTTGCCAACGCCCTCAAAAAGCTCGGCGCAAGCAAGGGCGACAGGGTCACGATATACATGCCGATGGTTCCGGAGCTGCCGATTGCCATGCTTGCCTGCGCGAGGATAGGCGCGGTCCATTCGGTGGTGTTTTCGGGCTTTTCCGCGCAGGCCCTGGTGGACAGGGTCAACGACGCGCAGTCAAAAATAATCATCACCGCTGACGGCGGCGTAAGGAAGGGCAAGCTGGTCGAGCTGAAAAAAGTGGTGGATGAGTCGCTGCCGTCCGTGCCGTCAGTCGAGCACGTGATCGTGCTAAAGCGCGCCGGCAACGATGTCAGGATGGGCTCAAAGGACGCCTGGTGGCACGAGCTGATGGAAGGCGCAAAGGTTTACTGCCCGCCAGAGCAGGTCGAAAGCACGCATCCACTATACATCCTCTACACGTCCGGGACCACCGGCAAGCCAAAGGGGGTGGTGCACGGGACAGGCGGCTACCTCACACACCTCTACGCGACTGCAAAGTGGGTCTTTGATTTTGGCAGGCAGGACATCTTTTTCTGCACCGCAGATATTGGCTGGGTGACCGGCCACAGCTACATCGTCTACGCGCCGCTGATGCACGGCGCGACGGAGATAATGTACGAAGGCGCGCTCGACTACCCAAAGCCCGACCGGTACTGGGCGATCGTGGAAAAGCACGGCGCCACAATATTGTATACCACTCCAACCGCGCTGCGCATGTACATGAAGTACGGCGACGCGATACCAAACTCGTTTGACCTCTCGTCCCTCCGGCTGCTCGGCACCGTGGGCGAGCCAATAAACCCCGAGGTCTGGATGTGGTACTTCAAGACCATCGGCAAGGAGGGCTGCCCCATCGTTGACACGTGGTGGCAGACAGAGACAGGCGGCATAATGCTCAGCATTTGCACCGGCATCGAGACGATCCCGATGAAGCCCGGCTCGGCGACGTTCCCGGTGCCCGGGGTCGACGCGGCGGTAGTCGACGAAGCCGGCAGGCCCGTACCGCCGGAGACAAAGGGGTACATCGTGGTGCGCAGGCCGTGGCCCGGCATGCTCCTGACGCTCTGGGGAGACGACGAAAAATACCGGCAGGTGTACTGGAGCAAGTTCGCCGGCATGTACTACCCTGGCGACTATGCGCTGATTGATCAGGACGGCTACCTGTGGCTCCTTGGAAGGGCAGACGACGTGCTAAAGGTCGCCGGCCACCGGCTCGGGACGATGGAGCTTGAAAGCGCCTTTGTCTCCCACAAGGGGATCGCCGAAGCTGCGGTGACGAGCAAGCCCGACCCTACGAAGGGCGAGTCGATAATCGCCTTTCTCGTGCCAAAGGAAGGCTATGCACAGTCTGAAAATTTGCGCAAGGAATTAGTGGCGCACATCCGGAACACTCTTGGGCCGATAGCAACACCGGACGAAGTGTATTTCGTGAGCAGACTGCCAAAGACCCGGAGCGGCAAGATAATGCGGCGGCTGCTGAAATCTATTGCAAGCGGCGACAAAATTGGCGACGTCACCACGCTTGAAGACGGCGCCGCTATAGACGAAGTAAAGCAGGCCTACGAAGACCTGAAAAAGGCGGTCAGGCCCTAGAACTTCCACGTGCCAATGTAAGACGGCGTGATTTCGAGGACGCATGAATCCTGGCCCATCTCAAGCACCGTTTTTGCGGCCTTGCTCGTGAGGGAGCCGAGGTACCTCTTCACGTTGCGTCTGGTCACTCTTGTCGCATACGCCGGGTCGTCGACAACCCTAGCGGTGCCCCTGCCCCTGATGCCGCGCGTCGGACCTCCTTTCTGGCTTTCGTCAACTAGGAAATAGACGTTTGAATTTTTGCGGAGCGCCCCTGCCTTTGCGCTATCAATGTCAGTCGCGGCAAAGAACTTGCCCCTGCTATAGTAGTACCACACCGGGTGGACCACAGGGCCGCCCCTCCCGTCTAGGTACGCCAGCCTCAATATGTTTGGCCGGGCAAGCAGCTGCGCGACCTCGCTTTTCGTCAGGGGCCTTGCGTGGCTGTCGGCCAGAACGATCTTCATGTCCTGCGGTAGCCGCAGCCCTCTAATTAATCTAGGCAGAAATGACGGTCATCCTGGAGCCTACCGCTATGCCGTGGCTGTCTATAAAGCCGGAAGTGGCGGCCATCACGTAGAGCGCCCGCTTTGTCGTCTTGTAGGTGCAGCTGACCGTCTCTACGACATTGCCGCACGGCGGCGCGTCCCTGATCATGTAGACGGCGTTGCCGCCTTCGTCAAACCAGATCAGGTCGAGGTTGTATTCGATGTTGAGCATCCAGATTTCGTGGAGGTCGGACGCATCGTGCTTTATCAGCATCGCGGTGTCAAGCGGAAGCCGGTCCTGCCTGAACGTCATCCACCTCTGCTTCTCTGCGGCGGTTTCAGCCACCTCCACCGTTATCACGTCGTCGTCTATCCTTACAGTGCCTTTTGGGAACCCCGTGTCCCTGTCCCTGATCTCGGGCGGGATAAACGCTATGCCAAGCGCGCCAACGGCGACGGCAGCGATCAATACCGGTATCAGCACTGCCGACCTTCGCGCCATTGTGCAGCCTGCACGCTGAAAATAATTTGAACTTTGTGTTTTGCCCTATTCAAGAAAAATGAAACGAAACGCCTTGCAATTGAAAAAAGCATGATTGAGGTGGAGGGGGTGGGATTCGAACCCACGAACCCCTGAGGGACGGGATCACTCATCTCGCAATTCTGAATGTGGCGAGAAGAAATGGCGCCGTACGCGTTGATCTTGAGTCCTGCGCGTTTGACCAGGCTTCGCTACCCCTCCGGCCCAACGGTTCTGCCGGTTGAACCTTATTTCATAGTTGCGCCCGCAGTTTTAAAGGTTAAATTTTGCTTGGCACCTGAATAATGGTGCCAGCATGCCCAAGCCGGAAACCCTGTCGAGGCTGTGCACGAAATGCCACTCAAAGACGGTGCACGAAGTGCGCGAAAAGACCGCGGCGGGCATAAAGCTGGTCTGCACAGACTGCGGGCACACGTTGACCGTAACCTCCCTGTAACGTTTATTAACAAAACGATTTTCATATAGTTAACTTAAATATCGAGCGTGACTATAGTATTGTGTATTGCTAGACTTGTATGATGCCTCTTTCAAATCCGCAGGGACGAAACGAGCCTATGGTATTGCACTAAATCGATTTTTGACAGAGACTAAGGTAGACCTAAAGACAATCTCGCCGAAGGACCTACAAAATAGCCTTATTCGATATGTCGTTACGTTACGGGAGCAAGGTAAGAGCCAGACTCTACAAAACATGGCGGTGTCCGCCCTTCAAAAGTGGTGTGATGTCTACGACATTGAAGGCATTAACTGGAAGAAAATTCGTAGGTTCATGCAGGAGCCGAATAGTTCCCATGAAGATAGGCTCTACAGAATGGACGAATTAAGAAAGATGCTAGACGCCGCAGACCTTCGATTAAAGGCGGAGATTCTAACTATGCTATCAAGTGGAATGCGGATTGGTGCTCTTCCCGAATTGCGATTAAAACATCTTAAGAAACTTGATAACGACATCTACATGGTAACGGTTTATGCCTCGTCGAAGAAAGATAGGCACATCACATTCACCACGCCAGAAGCCAGCCACGCTATTGACAACTACCTAGAATGGCGCAAGGCTCGTGGCGAAACTATTACTCCTGACTCTCCCGTGTTTAGAAGGTCCTTCGCCGACAAGAACGCCAACAAAGTAGAGTTTACCACACGTGCGGCAATGATACTATATCTTAGAGAACTACTCGTAAATCTAGGTATAAGAAAAGTTGGACACAGCGAAGTATCGCTTACCCATTCATTCAGAAAGATAGCCAATACCGCATTCGTAAAGGCTGGCGTTAAGCCTGTCGTATGTGAGATGCTACTAGGGCACAATATTGGTTTACAGGCGAACTACCTTCGATTGTCGGAGGAAGAATTATTACAAGAATACGTTAAGGCTGTTCCATTACTGACAGTATCGCAGGAGGCATCCCTTCGCATGGAGGTGGAAGGTTTGAAGATTCGTGCAGGCTCGATAGACGACCTGAGGGAAGCCATGATTAGACTGTTAGATATGAAGTCCAAGGGAATGACGGCAGAAGAGAAAAAAGTAATGGAGAAGATTCGAGCCGTAGCCAGAGGTAAGTAAATACCATTAGACTTTTCTTCAAGGCTGAGCAAAGATGGTTGTGAGAGTAGACGAAGAGGAGTCTCTTCTATGGGAACTAGCATATTGTTCCAAGTGCAAGGAACACGGCAGGATGTTCTACCGTTCTCCCAGACATGC
The DNA here is from genome assembly GCA_964476255.1 of uncultured Nitrososphaera sp. Classification (GTDB taxonomy): domain Archaea; phylum Thermoproteota; class Nitrososphaeria; order Nitrososphaerales; family Nitrososphaeraceae; genus Nitrososphaera. The sequence continues at coordinate 11,037 of CAYYYR010000029.1, read as the reverse complement.
TGTGATAAGGTGTATAGTCTGTGGAGACGAAGAGGACTGGGCTTGGCTGTATGTTAGGTAAACATCAAAATAGTTTCTTAACTTAAATATTTTCCAAGGTATATTATTACTAATGACAAAAAAGGAACAAGCCCTTGAACTGATACGTGAAATTGCGCTAGGCGACCATCAAACTTTCGATGGTCTGGCAGGGTCGGAATCTATCTAGCCCCTTACACTTTTTCTCTGTAGAACTTTACCAAAAGGGTTGTTTTGTGGTAGGAATGTGCCTCAATATAACCAACTTTCTTTTATACAAAAGTCCCAATTTTAAGACTATTGACGAAGACAACTAAACAAAAAAGGCTTGAAGGGCTTAATCCACGTGTATTAGTGCTAGCAATCCCCATTTTTCTTATTGGACTTATTTTAATAAGCACGGTCGAACTTGCCACAAAGACCGAAAGAAAGGTATCTCAAGTAATAGCAGACTTTGGAGTTAGTGACCAGGAGAAAAACCTGATGGGATATTTGCATTCGGCGAATGCACACCACTACTATGATATAGCAGAGAGGGTAAACTGGTGCCTAGGCAACAAAGTGCCGACAAGCCACGAATGTGTCATGGATAACGGCGTATCAGTGAAAGACACCTTAGAAGATAGAATCGGGATGGTCAACTAATACTTCCCTAGTTAGCCTTTTCCCCTTTTCTCTATGTAATGGTTGAGGCTACAGTCTCTGCACGTCTAAAGGCTCCGTCGCAGATAGCCAGTTAAACCCTCTTTTTATACTGCTTTTTGAGATACTGGTGATATGTGTCCGAATGAAGCATAAGATACCTGAAGTTATCTATCATGGCACATCTGAGACTCGATTGAAAAATATTCGATGGCTAGGATTGAATGGAAATGCACCCACATTGTATGTTCCAAATCCAAAACATCCGAAAAATTACTTTGCAAGAGGATACGTGTATCTAGCAGGCGAAGAGAAAAGTGCCTCTTATTATGCCTTAAAGGCAACAGAGTCTGAACATCGACTCTCACCCGAAGAAAAGACTATCTTAGGACTTGAACATGAGTTGTATCAAGCAATAGTTATACCTATTCGAACAAGTGACTTGACTGGTATCGAAGCCGACCCAGAAGCCCGAAGCGGAGAAATATGGTTCAGATATAAAGGCACCATTCATCCAAGGCACTCTGGAAAAATAAGAAAATTAAAACCACTTGAACAGCAAGACCAAGAACATAAAGACCATCTTGAAATTGACTTTAAAATTACTGGGGCTTATGGGGACTATGACCCTAAGAAGTATGCTGATGGTCTGCTTTCGATAATGCCTGAATATCCCACTTGGAAAAAAGGATTCCTCGACTGGATGAAGAAGTATGACAATGATTTTTACACTCTGGTAGTGGCAGAACTCCAGTCACGTGGAGAGAATTGGGCTTGAGCGAATAAATTTAAATCGTTCGCAGTCTATACCTAGGATATAGTCTGTTTTCAAAGTTAACCATATCCTTATCGCTTGGCTAACGTTTATTACGAGATGCCATCTTTCCAAAAAACATGAAGATAAGCGAGCTGAAGGCTGGAATGCGCAACGTGAGCGTAACAGGCAAGATTGACAGCGTGGGCGATCCCCGCACGGTCAACCTCAAGTCAGGCGGCACCAACACGGTCGCCGACGCGGTAATCTCTGACGAATCCGGGAACATGAAGCTCTCTCTGTGGGGCGACGACATCAGCAAGATACAGCCGGGCGACAGAGTCTCGGTAGAGAACGGCTACATCAACACGTTCAAGGGCGAAAACAGCATCAGCATTGGCAAGTTCGGCAAGATGACAAAGGTCTAGCTGATATAGCCGGTATCGCGGGGCTTTTGCTGCGGCTGGCCTTCAAGCGGCCTGCCGCCCCTCCCTGCTAGCATCTGCTGTTCTATCGTGCGGATAAGCATTTCCGTGTCCTTTGCGCGCTTTTCTAGGTTCGTCATGTCGACCTTGATGCCGATCATTTCAAGCAGGGTCTCGAGCACGGCCTTTGACGCCTTGGCGTCAACCACATAGCCCGAGGTCTCCCCAAGCAGGCACATCCCCTTCATGCTGCGCAGCTTTGCGATGCCGATGACGAGCCCGTTCATGCCGGTGATGCTCCCGCTGTCCATCAACGAAATGTTGTGCGACGCAAATTCCCTGACGGTCTCTTGGTCTGTGGCAGTGCCAAAGACCTTGGGCTTGTCGACAAAGACGCCGGTGATGTAGGCGGCAAGCGTAAACACCTGCTGCGTGCCAAACTGCCCCGCTAGGCCGAGCACTTCTTCTGCAAGAGAATATTCAGAGTCGGGGTTTGCCGGCTGCGAGTCGCCGGTCAGCAGCAATAGGTCAGAGCCCCCGCCCTGCCACCAGAATATGCTGTTCTTCATCAGGTCTGCCGTGCCGTCGGCCTTGATCATTACCTGCGGCGGAAAAGAGCTCGAATAAATGTCGACAAGGTGCTTTGCAGGCAGCTCCTGTATCAGATGGTCGACCGCCAGCTTGCCCACGTAGCCGCTGCCCGGAAAGCCGCAAACAAGGTGGGGCGACTTTAGCTTTGGCCGGTCAGAGGAGGAATAGACAAACTTGATCTCTCGAGCAGACACAGCTGAGAGCTCACCTGATGCGCTTTAAAGCTTTTCCACGGCCGTGCAAACTGCAGGATGGTGCATAATTTGCGCTACTGCGGCAAATAAATTCCCCAATTTGGGTGAATAGTCTTGCAGCCAAGCACGAACAGAGCATGCTTTTGCCTGCGCGAAAAATCTCATAAAATTCTCAGCATGAGAGGATTAATAAGAAAGTGAGGGAAAACTGGTAGCTGCCTTGCTGGAACAGAAAAAGGGTGATCGGCTCGGGAAGGAAAAGATCGCTGTTCTGGCATTGTGGTTCGCGGTCCTGATTGGCGTAAGGATCCTGCTAGGCTTTGTGCTGGAGAACACATGGGTCGGGACTCTGGGAGCGGTGGCGATAACCTTTGCGATATTCTACCTGACGCTCATGTACACGACTCTGCAGAAATACCGCCAGGTGATAAATTCGTCGCTCACCTACTGGTACCGCAAAAAGTTCTTTTACGTCAGCGGCATCGTGAGCCTGATCCTTCTTGGGGGCATACTCGGCTTTATCGAGTACGGCTACGCCAACTATTCCGACAGGCTGATAGCCGTGGACTTTACGCAGGAGGAAATCGAGGAGTCGTTCGGGGCGCTGACTGCAAGCCAGCAGATGCAGGCAAGGCTGGCGGAGAACCTTAGGGAATACTCGCCGATAGAGATAATCGCGATAACGCTGGCAAGCACGGACAAGAGCCTGGGCGGCTACTACTCTCTGGCGGCCAGCTACATGTTTGCAGAAGACATTGAAATCATGATCTTTATGATGCTGTTCCGGACGAAAAAGGAAATATTCGCGGCCCCTAGGCCGCCGAACGTCGTATAACTGGGAAAGCCTCGGGCGGGATTTGGACCCGCGACCTCTACCTTACCAAGCCTCACTGAGACGGTCGCGTTTCCAAATCCTGCCCTCGGCTTTGAGGACGATAAGTTCTGGACCGACTACCGGGATTATTTGTTGAAGAACATGAGCAAGGGAGCTGCCAAAGCCCGGTTAGGTTCAGCGCGCAAGTACGCCGGCATACTTCAAACCGGCAATGCTCAGGAGCTAATGGCGTTGCCGTTTGATAAAAGAACCCGCGCTATGCGCGGCTTGGCGGCGCTGTCAAAGTACTGCGGAGTCTATGCCCGGTGGAAATCAATCAAGGAAGCGTACCAGTTGAAATGGTCAGAGAGTGACGGTGGCTTGCGGAACAGACCATCTACACGCTCTTCAGTCATGTCCAGTATGCAGTACACCGTTGTATGAAAGTAAGATCAAGAAATAGGCTTCTTGCAGCATGTCATTTGCACGATAGCTATCTAGTGCGTCACAGTATCATGCTGGGGAACGCGATTGCACTTTTGCTGATTTCCTTTTCTTAAGTCTTTTCTTGACCTTCATTCCGTGCTGTGGTGGGCTTTTGGTGCATGAATGCCATATTAATAGCACCACAGCCAATTATAGCGCATAGCTTGTACTCGACATATGACTGAGCACGTCGTTAAAGCTTCTCGATTATCACTATTCACTATCTCTGTCCTGTTATCGCTATTCTTATTCGCCGACACGAGCGCCGTGATGGGCTTGACAGTAAGGACGGATAGCCCCGCTTATTCTACAGGTGACATGATCACAATAACAGGGGCTGTTCATGAGCCCAAACCCGGCTGGGTGGTGATCATAGAAGTAACCGACCCGCATAGTAGGGACGTCTGGGCAGAACTCATCGAATACGAAGAAGTGACGGATGATAATACGTTTGAGGTGCGGTTTATAGCAGGAGAAGATGAGGATGAATACCGCCACGAAGTAATGGACACTAGTGGAACATATCTCGTAACGGCAAGTTACGTCAAGCGAGGGGGATTGGATGAAGGTTACGTTACCTCAAGCGAGGAAACAACATTCGAGTTTACGAGCGATTCAGGATCTGGTGCTACTAATGAGGAGAATCAACAGGAAATAAGCTTGCCGTTAAGACTCGCTGCGATGGAGGCACAAGACATGACTGGCAATGATATAGGAAACTCCATCAGCCGCTCTCAACAAATCATGCTGACATTCGGATCTGATAACATCGGGAATTCCGTACAGCCGTATGTCGCATTGATTCAGGTAAGTGCCCAAGACGGCAGCACGGATTACCTTACTTGGCAGACAGGCAGCTCTTCAGTAGGTGAGGTATCAAACTTTGGTTTTGCATGGGAATCAGAAGAAGCAGGAACGTTCACAGTCAAGGCTTTCCTGTGGACATCGCTAAGCAGTCCGACTCCGCTCTCCGAGCCATCAGAGATAGAAATCAGGGTAGCATAAGCGCGTCGGCACATAGCACTACGTAGGATTGTTGGCTGAAATATTCAACTTTGTAACAGAGCTTTTCGTGTTCGTGATGCACGCACGCTAAGACGACCACCGGCACTTGGTACTCGGTTTTCTGGTATCACAGAGCATTCTGCCTTTTCCAACACATAAATGATGAGGAGAAGCGGGCGCATGCGAAAAATGACAAGCTTATTATCGGACTTTTCCTATCAATGTCATGCAGTCGCGCCGCAACAAGCGTCTCCCGTCGCGCTGCATGCTTTTGTAATCACCACAGGGTTTGGTTCGGCTTGGCATGGAGATGAGGCGCAAACTCGGATAGAGTTGTCAGTTAGGAGATAGAGAATAAAATGTCAAGCCAAACACAGGAGAATTTAGGGAGGATAATCGCGAGAACCTATGTCAAGAGGATTGAGGGGCAGATAGGTTTAAGGCGGCAGCGTGTCCGCCTGATATTTGACAAAGAAGAGATTAGGACTGCCATAGTTGACGATTGTGAGTCTATGGACTGGTATGAAAATTGTCACGGGGCTTATCTGCCGCAGCTCGATGCCGTCTATCTGAATCTTAGTTCGCACAGAAATCTGGGAAAATTGAAAATTACCATCTGTCATGAACTGGTGCACAGGCGCTTTCCTGACCTTGAGCATGGAGAGGTGTTTGACAGGCGTGTACAGCAAGTCTACAAGGGTAGACGGTTCAGGTGGATCTTACTTGTCAAGCGCGATAAAAGCTAAATACCTCAATACATACAATTACTATGTATATGAAAGATACTCATCCGTCGCTACTAACCAAAGGCGAGATTCGATGGTTGACGGGCGAATCCAAGCCGTCAAAGGGCTATGAGGCTGTCATGCGGCATGCAATAAGGCAAAAACTGCAAACTTTTGAAAAACTGGAACTGCCGCTGCTGGTCAGGACCGGTTTCGTAGCCAACCCGAGTATTAGTACCGGCGCTAATAGCATTAGTACCGGCACTAATTCTATGCTTGAATTAAGAGGAGCCTCGGGCGGGATTTCCAGCGTCTCAGACGCATTTGGACCCGCGACCTCTACCTTACCAAGGTAACGCTCTACCAGGCTGAGCTACCGAGGCGTTGCTTCTAATGCAACTGGAAAACCCTATAATAATTATTGGTATGCCTGTGGGCTGCTATGAAAGAACTAATTTCTGCGCGATTTCTGGACTGGAAACGCGCACGCGTGCAAGATTTAATTACGCATGCCCGTAACGCATTTCTGGGTCAGCGGGGGTTGTAGAGCCTGGCCAAATAGGCTACAAACTTGGAGACGCGGGACTTAAGATCTCAGGAATGGGTTATCCCGTCCTTTAGGGGTCCGTGGGTTCGAATCCCACCCCCCGCACCTTTTTCAAACTGTCTTGCAGAGGTTCTTTTGCTTGTGATCCTGAAAATGCATCTGGCAAAAGTCGTTGTCGCAGTCGTCACAGTGCCAGCCCGACAGGGTGTAGCAGACTACGCACTTGCGTATCGGCTTGTTGTAGTCGTAGTCTTTTCTTGGTTTTGCAGAAGGTGGTTTTTGCTGCCTTGGCTGTGGCCTCATATATTATGCCTCAAGAAAGTGAAATTGTATGGCGATGCATCAACTAGGTACCTCAAAAGTTACAGATGATGTTGAAGCGGTAACGTCCAACGCTCTCAATTAACAACTCTATTATTTAAGTATTCGTCAGGGAAACAGATCAGCTGGCTTTGCTGGTTTTTGCCTGCCGAAATAATCAAGCTAACTTTATTCCGAGTTGGCGATTCGGAAATCATTGCTAGCTCTGAGATGCATTCCCGATTTATACTCGTGCGACCGCTTGAATATCAGCTATGTATAAAAAAGATGCGAAAATGGCAACGTTTCTGGCCGCCGCTCTGGCAATGGGCGTTTTGGTTATGGCTCCCTTTGTCGGCCCTGCAGCAGTGTATGCGCAGGTCAGCGACAGCAGCAGAAGCGATGGAATAGAAAACGGTCTCGTTCTTATCATCGACAAAATAAGAGAGGAAATAGCAGATCTGGTTGCGGACGCAAATGACGACAACGACGTAGAAGATGATTACAACGACTTGGTAGAAGAGGTAACCGACGATGAAGACATTGAAGATGACATACTGAATTCGTTGGATGATGTAAGCAGCATAATAGAGGGCACGGAAGAAAGTGACGTTCAGGAAGTCTCCGACGTCCTCACAGAGTTCACGGACGCCGAGGTGGTAGTTGTGGCAGAGGATCTGCCTGATAACATTACTTCCAGCTCTGTTAGCGCCGCCATAGACTCCGTGTCTGTGGAGGAGGTGGCAGAAGAACTTACGATAGACGCAATCATTGACGAAGTGCTCGAAAACAACACCGGCCTTGTAGATGACGTACAGACAATCCTAGACGAATTCATTAGCGAAGCCCTGACGCAGCCCGACGCAGACCTTGCAAGCTTGGCGGAAGACGTGCAGGACGACATTGAAGACGCGGTAGACGACCACATCACCGAAGATGAGGTGGCAGACATCATCAGCGGCCTGCCCCGGGACGCCGTAGTAGACGCAATTGACAACGACGACGTCAGCATAGATGCTGCAGTGACGGAAGCAGTAGTGCGCGAGCTTGATGAACCAGATGAAGACACTACCGATGAAGGCGGCATAGAGACAGCGGCTGATTCTGAAGTCGAAAGCCTGCAAGAACAGATTACACACCTGGAAGCCCGGATTGCCCAGCTGACTGCGATCATTGACAGCCTGACGCCAAGCGGCACAGGCAACCAGACAACGCCAACGTCGCCGACGATGAACTCGACAGGCTAGGTTTCTAGCCTTCTCCCTTTTTCATTTCCCCACTAGAATAAGTTTATTTATCTTTCAACAGAGCTATCAATCCGCATGTCTGCAGCCAGGGGCAAGACCATAATAGAAGTCACGGTAGTGGGGTCTGACCGGAAGGGCGTCGTTGCAGACATTACCAACTTTATATTCAGCAACAGCGGCAACATTGAAAAGATAAACCAGAACGTGGTCCGCGGCCTCTTTGGCATGCAGCTTGAAGCGTCGTTCGCGGAAATCGAAAGGAAGCAGCTTGACGAGGGCCTGAAGCAGCTGGCAAAGAAACTGTCGATGGAGATTAAGGTCCACTACCAGGAGCCAAACAGGCTGCAGAACGTCGCGATATTTGCGAGCAAGGAGCCGCACTGCCTTGCAAGGATACTGGACGCCAAAAAGAAGGGCGAGATAAAGGCCAACATCCCGGTCATCATCGGAAGCGACACCACGCTCAAGCCGATGGCGGACGCTGCCGGCATACCGTTCCACGCCGTGGCCCACGCCGACCAGACTGAGGCGGAAAACAAGATCCTGCAGCTGATCGACCAGTACAACGCCGACCTCATAGTCCTTGCAAGGTACATGCGCATACTTACCCCGAACTTTGTCTGGCGCTACCCTAACCGGATAATCAACATCCACCCGTCACTCCTGCCGGCGTTCCCCGGCGCGTACGCGTACGTGCAGGCGTACGAACGGGGCGCAAAAATCGTCGGGTGCACCGCCCACTTTGTCACGGAAGACCTCGATCAGGGGCCTATCATCAGCCAAGAGTCGTTCAAGGTGTCCAGGAGCGACACGCTTGACACCATCAAAAAGAAAGGGCAGGACATGGAGGCGGCGACCCTGCTTGAGGCGGTGAGGCTTTACCTCGAAAACAGGCTCGAAGTTTACTGGGGCAAGGTCTACGCCAAGGAAGATCAGAAAACCAAAAAGTAGTTAATGCGGCCAAGCCGTGCTTGTACATATGTCGGTGCCGGTATTTGGCATGAGCGAGCACGACTTTAAAGCCGCGCTCAAGAAGACCCGGCGGGCGATAATCCCTGTCGGCTCGCTCGAGCAGCACGGCAGCCACCTGCCGGTGTCTACAGACTCGCTCATCGCCGAGTACGTCGCAAGATCGGCCGCAGAGCGGGTCGGCGCGTTCGTGCTGCCGGTGATTTCGTACGGCGTCTCATTTGAGCATAAGCCGATGTTCAACGTGTCGCTGCGCAACTCGATGCTTTCGACCATGATCTGCGAAGTGTGCATTTCGCTGGCAGAAAACAGGATAAAGGAGATAGTCATCCTCAACGGCCACCACGGCAACATGCGGGCTCTGCAGCAAGTCGCGAAAAAGCTGCGCCGCAAGATGCCGAGGGGCGTCCGGGCGCACACCGTCCACTACTGGCACATGATGAAGGGCGAGCTTGACCACGCCGGCGAAGTCGAGACTTCGCTTGTGCTTGCGATCGCGCCAGAGCTCGTGCGCATGGACAGGGCCGCGCCAAATTCAAAAAAGCTGCCTAAGTCGGCATACGACACCCGCGCCCCCGGATCGTTCCCAAAGATAACCGGCAACGGCGTGTGGGGAGACCCGCGGAAGGCGACAGCGACAAAGGGAGAAAAACTGATTGAAGAGATTACCGCCAATCTTGCAAAGACGATAACTGAATTTCGCTGAAAACCAGCCGGCTTGCAATGAAATTTTAGCATCGCGCTACCCTAGAAGTATTCCAAGCCGCCATCCTTTCCGAGATGGTGGTAACCCTTATCTACGCCGTAGGCACATGTATTTCTCGGCATGGCATTAGGAGAAAAACTGTTTGAAGAAACAGGCAAGATAATTGGAATGCAAGTCAAGTCGGTTCACCCAATAGAAGGGGTGAAAATGGAAGTTACTTTTACAGGTGAAATAAAAGGCATTGGCAAATTTCCAAGTGGAAAGAATCTGGGATCGGGAACAATGACACAGTATCCACATGGAGCGGTCGATGCAAGCTATCGAGGCGTGGTGACGACTGCTGAAGGCGACCAGTTTTTCTGGTGGGCCCATGAAAAAAGCAAAGTTGCAGAAGGCGGCAGGGTCAAAGGAATAGTGATAGTCACAGGGTATACACATTCTCAAAAGCTATCGTGGATGAATGGGCTCGTCGTTGCGATTGACTCTGACACCGACCCGTCCGCCCAGCAGTACAAGGGAACCGCTTACGAATGGAAGTAACAGGTCCCCATTTTTTTCTGGGATTGGCAAGCCAAAGATTGTTAGGAGTTGCTGGCTAAGGCAAAAGTGCACAAGCCGAAGGTATCCATTCGGAGGGCGGACTGTGGTTTTCGATATATCTTCATCGCGAATTAACTTTAATATATGCCTACATTACGCTTACCTGTAGATATATGTCAGTAGATATGGCGGTGAAGGTTCTCGACGAGAGCCTTGGAAAAGTTGTGCTTATCAAATTGAAGGGTGGCAAGGTGATCAGGGGAAGCCTCCACGGCTTTGACCAACACATGAACCTGTTGCTTGAAGACTCGGTCGAGATCTTGGAAGAAGGCAAGTCAAACGACCTTGGCACCATCGTTGTCAGAGGCGACAACGTGGTGATCATTTCGCCGCCTCCAAAGTAGAAACAAGAGGGATTTGAGAAATGACGAAAGGCACTACTTCAATGGGCAAGTTCACCCGCAAAAAGACCCACATACGCTGCAGAAGGTGCGGCCACAACTCGTTCCACAAGCGCGGCAAGCAATGCTCAAAGTGCGGCTACCCTGATCCAAAGATGCGCAAGTACGCTTGGATTAAGCGGCAGGTCATCTGATACAAACAGAAAGCTTTTCTTCTAGCGCCGTCAAAGGCAATCCATAATGTCCGCGGAGATCGCCATTATTGCCGGCTCGTCTGTCGCAGGCGCGATATCGGCCGCATTCATCGGGAGGCTGTCCCGAAAGGGCGGCAAAAAACAGCCCAGATCAACCGGCGCCGCCAGGGCGGAACTGCTTTCGCTATTATTCGAGAAGAACCTCGCCGCAGAGGCGATAACCCGCGTCTACGAGGCTTCGCAGGAAGGCAGGATAGACAGGCTCGAGCGCGACAGGCTATTGTTGAAGTACAAGCAGCAGCTCAATTCTCTCAACCAGAGGATCGCTACTCTCCAGCCGGTGGCCGACTTTGCCGACATGACTGAGATGCGCAACAGCCTCGTATCATTACTCGAGAACAAGATTTCAGTGCTGGACCAAAAGCTGCTGGACATGAAGTCCGGCACACCTCCCGACGACGTCGACGCGAAGGTGCAAA
>CAYYYR010000028.1:0-91548 GCA_964476255.1 uncultured Nitrososphaera sp. | reverse complement strand
AAACAAGCCCTTTTATTATTCGCACAAACACAACTAGCCAGCCTTGAGAATAGGCATCGCCTCCCACATTGTGCTTGATACGATAAAACGCGCGGACGGAAGCGTGGCGGAAAGCGCCGGCGGCCCGCCGTGCTACTGCGGCATGACTGCCAGAAAGTTTGGCTTTGGCGTCAACCTCGCGACAAGGGTTGGCAGGGATTTTCCGCAGGAGATGCACAGGATGCTCCGCGACAACGACCTCATATTGAGCGACCGGCAGGTTTCCGGCGCGCCAACCACCCGGTTCCGCATTGCCTCAGAAGGCGACTCGCGCCAGCTGGTGCTGAGCTCAAAATGCGATCAGCTGTCTGCCGATGAAATCAAGGACATGAAGGTCGACTGCTGGCTGGCAAGTCCTGTGATCGACGAAGTCCCGGAAAACGCTCTTGCGGCGATCAAGCAGAACAGGGGCAAGAAGGATTTCGTCATGCTCGATCCGCAGGGATACATGCGAACGATCGGCACCGGGGGCCAGGTGGTCTTGAAAGACCGGCTTGAGCTGGACTTGTCCGGCATCACCGCGGTCAAGGTCGACTCGCAGGAAATGGCGGCGCTGACTGTCGGACTGCGCGGCCTGGAGGGGATGCTGGCGCTGCAGTCGAAAGGCATCGAATTTGTCGTTTCCACGGAATATAGAATCATCCACCTGCTTTACGAAAAGATGCACTACTGGATCAAGATACACGACATTGATACTCCTGATTCCACCGGCGCCGGCGACATCCTGTCCGCGGCGTTTTGCTGCGCCTACCTGAAGGAGAAGGACCCACTCTGGGCGATCTGCTTTGGCGCGGGCGCGGTCAGGGCGGCCCTTGAAACAAAGGAGGTAGGCCTTGCCAAGATCCCACAGATGTCCAAAATAGAGCAGAGCGCTTCCTACTTTTACAACACGGTCGGCTTCCAGAAGCTCTCTTAGCTTTAAATCAGGCTAGAAGCAAACACGTAGTAATAGCAATGAAAGTGGCGCTTTCAGGCGTCGACTCGCGGGACGGGGCGCTCCTCTCAAAGGTCAAAAAGACGCTTGAATCCCTCAACGTCAGGACGCAGATAATGAAGGACGACTACCAGACCGCAAGGGAAGTCGACCTCGTCATGGTCGCAGGCGGAGACAGGGGGATACTGGACTACTTTCACAAGGTGGAGACCGATTCTGCGCCTGTGCTAGGGATCTATGAAACAGACTCGACAGGCTTTCTTGCCCAGCTTGAAGTGCGCGACTTGGAATCCGCGACGTCGCGGCTAAAGCGCGGCGACTACACTATCGATCAGGTATTCCGCCTTGCTGTAAAGGTTGACGGCAAGCAGGTTGACCCTGTCCTAAACGATGTTGCAGTGTTTCCGAGCAAGAGCGCGACTCTGATGGAGCATGTTTTGCGGATAGACGGCAACGACATCTGGCACGACAACAGCGACGGCATCATAGTTTCTACACCTACTGGCTCAACCGCGTACTCTATGTCTGCCGGCGGCCCGATGGTGATGCAAAAGTCGCCGGTGTTCCTGGTGGTTTCGGTAAACTCGCTTGACAACACGCGCAGGCCACTGGTGGTGCCAAACGACAGCCGGCTCGAGATCACCGACATCACGAGCAGGTACCACTGCGAAGTGGTGCTCGACGGCGGCCGCAGGATGCAGGTGAAAAAAATGCTCGAATGCTCACGGCACGAGTTCTCTGCGCGCCTTGTAAGGCTTGCCGGCGACTCGTCGTCGGCCGCGTCGCTCATGGCAAAGAAGGTGCAGCTGGCAGAAGACATGCTGAAAATGCCGCCGAGCGCCAAGCTCCTTCTGAAAACACTAGAGTATGAAGGCGCGCTCAGCCAGAAGGACCTGGCCGCGAGGACGATGCTGCCAGAGCGCACGATCAGGCTCTCGCTGAGCCACCTTATCAGCCAAGGCTACGTCAAAAAGAAAACTTCGCTCCGAGACGCCCGGCAGAGGATCTACGAGCTCAAGATATAGCGGCCGCTCTTACAAAAGCGTCAAACGCCTGCTCGGGCTTGCCCGGCCTGCTGTTGAATTCCGCGTGGTACTGCACGGCAAAGTAGAACCTGCAGTTCGGTATTTCCAGTATCTCCATTCTCCTGCCGCTGTCAGAGTGGGCAGACAGGACAAGGCCGTTCTTGCTTACGACATCCCGGTATTTCTGGTTGAACTCGTAGCGATGCCTATGCCTCCTCCTGACCGCGGTCGAGCCGTACACTTTGGCAGCGACCGTCCTGGGGGTTATCGCGATGTCGTGAGCGCCAAGGCGCATCGTCCCACCCATGTCGTGCACGTTGCGCTGCTCTGGCATAAAGTCCACGACAGGGTTCTTTGTGTTGCCGTCCAGCTCGGTGGAGTTGGCGTCATTTAGCTTGCAGGCGTGCCTCGCAAACGCGACTATTGCCAATTGGAACCCGAAGCAGATGCCGAGGTAGGGGATGTTGTTAGCCCTTGCAAAGTTGGCCGCGCCGATTATCCCTTCGCTTCCGCGCTTGCCAAAGCCGCCGGGCGCCAGTATCCCGTCGTAATCCTTCAGCATCGAGAGGCGTGCCCGGCCGCCGTTCTCAAACTTTTCAGAGTCGATCCACTGGACATCGACCTTTTTGCCGATGCCGGCGCCCGCGTGTGACAGCGCGTGGTAAACGCTGACATAGCTATCTGGCAATGTTACATATTTGCCAACCACGGCGATCCTGACAGAGCCGCCGTACTTTACAAACGACTCTGTCACGGCCCTCCAGTTGCCCCACTGCGGGACCGACCTTTTGAGCGCCATCCGCTCTGAAACCGCCTTGAGCATCCCCTGGATTTCGAGCACTTCTGGAACCTTGTAGATTGAAGGCGCGTCGTGACATGAAATCACGCATTTCTGCTCGACGCTTGCAAAGAGCGAAATCTTGCGCCTTGCGTCGTCGCTCAGCGGCATCTTGCACCTGACTGCAAGAATGTCCGGCTGGATGCCGATCCTGCGCAGCTCCTGGACGCTGTGCTGGGTGGGCTTTGTCTTTTGCTCGCCCACGACGTCGAGCACCGGCGCCAGCGTTACGTGGATAAACAGCGTGTTTGACTGGCCAAGCTCGAGCTCCATCTGGCGGAACGCCTCGAGGAACGGGAGGCTCTCAATGTCGCCCACAGTGCCGCCGCACTCTACCACCATGATGTCCAGCTTTTCGTCGCTTGCGATCTTGCGGAGCGTGTTCTTTATCGCTTCAGTGACGTGCGGGATGATCTGGACGCACTGGCCAAGGTACCTGCCCTCGCGCTCTGCCCTTATGACGTCGTTGTAAACCCTGCCTGTCGTGATGTTGTGGTCCTTGGTCATGGCGATGTCGATAAAGCGCTCGTAGTTGCCGATGTCCATGTCGCATTCGCCCCCGTCGTCCGTGACAAACACCTCGCCGTGCGCGACGGGGTTCATCGTGCCGGCGTCATAGTTGACGTAGGGGTCTATCTTGACGCAGGAGACATTGTAGCCGGCAAGCTGCAAAAGCTTTGCAGTCGAAGATGTCGTCACGCCCTTGCCTAGGCCGGACATGACTCCGCCTGTAACGAAAATAAACTTGCTTCCGTTCTGCGCCTTGGACTGCACATTAGGTTTTGGAAAAGCACCTTTTTATTCCTTTTCGAGTTCGCCGGCGCTATCTTAATATGAAGAAAAAGCACTAATTATCACGTTCTCGCACAAGATGACTGAACAAGATTCAAACAAGCTCCGGGGCAGGTCCGCGATAGAGGCCGCCCATGCCGGCGTCACCGGCGAAGACGAAGCAAGGCTTGACGCAACCATATCCAGTCTCTACGGGGTCGACAACGAGGAAGCCGTAGAGATACACGCCAACTACCACGTCGACAAGATACTAGCGTCGCTTGCAAAGAGGGCGGGGGAAAACGGGATGAAGAGGCAGGTCCTCGCGAACAGAGTTCAGCACCTTGACATTCCCGGCGCGGCCTACCAGGTGGCAAAGGGCAAGCTGACAGAAGCGGCCGCAGTCGACGCACTATTCAGGGGACTATCGACGATAGAAAGCAACGGCAAGGCAGACGACCGGTTCACCATCTACGGCTGACCGATATAGCCGGCGTCGCTGAAGAATTCAACCAGCCGGCTCACATACTTGTTCTGGCGGTTAATGCCATACACCACGTTGGCGTACTTTGTCTGGGTCACCCAGCCTATCCTCACGAGGTCGTCCAGGTTGTTTTTGATGTCCTCCCGCTTCAGGCGGGTCTTTTTGTGTAGCACATAGACTGTAACCAGCTTGCGTTCTTCGGCAAGCGCCTTGATTATCCTTACCTTGCCTATGGTACCAAGCCCTGTTTCAATGATCTCTTTGCTGCTCATCGTTTCTGACATTATTTTGCACCCTTGACCTTGGCCATCAGCACCGGCTCCAGCTCTGCAAGCGACGCGCCGTGCAGACCTATTTCCTTCAGAGACTTTATGTCGACCAGCCTTCTTGCCTTCAGGTCGTCAAGGTAGTCTTCGACATCGATCTTTTTCATGCCCAATTGCTCGGCGAGTTCCGCCGCGTACAGGCGCACGTCCCTTAGCTCGACGTATAGCTTTTTCTTGCTTTTCAGAGCGCGTACAAGCGCCGTCAGGCTGACAAGGTGGTTCTTTGACAACTGATCGATCTCTTCGGTTGTTATCGAAGGGTGGACCTGCCCGTGCACCTTGCGCACGTGGTCAAGCATGACCCTACCTGTCCCCTGCGACTCTGCAAGGTTGCCGGCGTACAGCAAGAGGTCGAGGGCGTACCTCACGTCGCCGTTCACCTCCTGCGACGTAGTGATGCTCGAAACCTTGTCAATGACGTCAGAGCCTATCGCCTTTGGACTGAACGCCTGGCCGGCGCGGCTCTCCAGTATGTCGCTTACCTGCTGTATCGTGTACAAATGGAACTCCATCGGGACCCGGCCGAGCGTGCTCAGCTCCGCCGGGTCAAGTCTATTGTAAAATTCCGTGCTCCTTGCGATGAATACCACGCCTTTTACGTTGCACGGCTTGTCAGGCTCGAACTCGTTAAGCCTAGTAAGATCGTAAATGATGCCCGTGTCCTTGCTTGTCTTTATCAAATAGTCGATTTCGTCCATGATTATTAGCGCGTACTGGTTGTTTTCGCGCAAGTACCTCAACAGGTAGCGCAGCATCTCTTCCGCGCTCAGGCCCTGCGCAGGCAGCTCCGGCGCTATCCTCTCAAGCAGGAGCCGGTATATCGCAAACTTGTTGCCCCCCTGCAGCTTCAGGTTGATGTACGCCGTCTTTAACGTCAGCCGGCTCTTTGCAAATTGTTCTTCAAGCATCTTTGAAGACCTGAGAACAGTAGACGTCTTGCCGATGCCGGCCACTCCCACCACCTGCAGGACTGTCAGCGGAAATTTGTCAGGGTCTTTTGGCGCGTCGGAAAACACGTGTACGATCTGCTGCACCTGGGCTTCGCGGTGCGGCAGCTCCTCTGGCACGTACCTTGGAGAAAGTTTTGACCTGTCGCGAAAGATTGCGCTTTCAGACATGGGCTAGGTGGAATAGACATCGTTCGTCAATATATACCTGAATAGAATTAATACCTGCAAGCCGCTACCTGACCTGAACGATGAGCAAGTTCGTCAGGACAGACTTTAGCATAAAGCGCCTTGTGGACAATTCGTTCAAGGCAATAGACGAGGGCGCGTACGAAACACACCACTCGTTTACCCACGATGCGATAAGCGTCAGGAAGGCAGTCTCCTCGTGCGCGCACGCCCCGCTCATCACCGAGATAAAGTTCTCTTCGCCCTCGCAGGGCAAGATAAGGGGCAGGACATCGCCGGCAGAAATCGCGACGACAATGGTCAATGCTGGCGCCGTTGGGCTGTCGGTATTGACGCAGCCATACCTTTTCGACGGCTCTGTCGAATACTTGGCAGCTATCAGAAAATCAGTGAGCGTCCCGTTGCTCATGAAGGACATCACCGTCAGCACGGTCCAGATCGACGCCGGCAAAAAGGTGGGCGCGGACTGCGTGCTGCTGATAAAGGCAGTCTTTGACAAGGACCTTGCGGAAGGCAGCATAGAAAAACTCGCAGAGTACGCGGCAAAGAAGGGGCTGCAGGTGCTGGTTGAAGTCCACACAGAGCAGGAATTTGCCGAAGTGCTGAGGGCAAAGCACGGCCTTGTCGGCGTCAACAACCGCAACCTTGACAACCTTCAGGTGGACATTGCAAACACCGAGCGGCTGCTGAGCAAGCACGGCAAGGGCAAGAGCCTGATAATAAGCGAGAGCGGCATAGCCAAGCCGGCAGACATACAGTACCTCAGAAAAGCGGGCGCGGACGCGTTCCTTGTCGGCACGAGCATAATGGAAACGGGCGACGTCGGCGCAAAAGTGGCCGAGCTTTACAATTCCCTTTGATCAGCCGAGCTCCAAGGTAGTTACGCCATAGATCCTGCTCATTGGCAAATTGGGAACGGCCTTGGTGTACATGCGCGCCGTTTCAAAAACCTTTTTCATCCCATTTCTCCTTGCAAGGTCTATGGCCTGCTGGTTCGGCTCCGGTATGTCGATAAACACGTTGTTCTTGCCGGCATGCCTTGCCAGTTCAGAAAACATTTCTTCTGCAATTTCTTTGCTGTCTAAAAAGAGCGGCCCTGCCTTGAACCCTGTAGTGCAGGGGTGCACAGCGCCATGACCTGCAAGCCTGTCCCCTGACATGTAGCCTGCCGCCACGCTCTATTGCTGGCTGACCCACCTTGAGATGAAATCGCTGCGCTCTGCCGGAAACATCGGCTGTCGTACTCGACGATTTTACTTGTTTTGACGTTTTTCAGATTGACAAGGTTTCGGACGGCTTGTCCGGTATTGCAAAAGTCCCGGCGTAGCACAAGTTCCTGTACACAAATCTAAAGCCATATTTTTCATAGTCTGCCTGCCTTGCGGCGACTCCGTCAAGCCCGACATTTCTGTCGTCAAGATGTTCAAGCTCCCCTTCCCAGATCTTTGTCCCGAGCCCGCGGCCCCTGTGTTCAGGCTTGACGATGTAGAGCCCGAGGAAACCAAATGTATCGCTGTACGCGACTGCAGAAATGAACGCGACCGGGGCTCCTGACGAGAGCCCGACAAAATATCCCGCCGGGTCTGCGCGGTAGAACGCCTCCGCGTCGTGCAGGCCGGGATTCCACCCTTCGCGGCCGGCCCATTCCATGGCGACCTCAAGCTCGGCTTCTCTCATTGTCCTGATGACAAACTCTTTTGCCAAGCCCGCGTGTGGTATTCCGAATCCCTTAATACCCCTTTTGGCTAGAGCACTTGTCATGCTAGGCAGCTACCCCGTGGGCGGCAAGTTCGGCAGGTACGGGGGCAAATACATACCGGAGACGCTGGCGCCTGCGGTCGAGGAGCTGGAATCTGCCTACGATAAGTACAAGAACGATCCTGACTTTCAAAAGGAACTGTCATATTATTTGACTGAATACGCCGGCAGGCCGACACCGCTATACTTTGCAAAGAACCTGACAGAGCACGCCGGCGGAGCCAAGATCTACCTGAAACGCGAAGACCTCTTGCACGGGGGCGCCCACAAGACAAACAACACGCTAGGTCAGGCGCTCCTGGCAAAAAGGATGGGCAAGAAGCGGATAATCGCCGAGACCGGCGCCGGCCAGCACGGGGTCGGCACCGCGCTTGCCTGCGCTGCCCTTGGGCTCCCTGCCGAAGTCTACATGGGGGCAAAGGACGTCGAGCGACAAAAGCTGAACGTTTTCCGGATGCAGCTTTTAGGCGCAAAGGTGCACCCTGTGCAGTCGGGCAGCAAGACGCTCAAGGACGCGATCAACGAAGCGATCCGCGACTGGATCGCCAACGTGAAAACTACCTACTACCTCATCGGCTCGGTGGTGGGCCCGCACCCATACCCGATGATGGTGAGGGATTTCCAGAGCGTCATCGGCCACGAAATAAGGCAGCAGATGCAAGAGCTGGAAGGCAGGCTGCCTGACACGGTGGTGGCGTGCGTGGGCGGCGGGAGCAACGCGATGGGCTCGTTCTACCCGTTCATCGACGACACAGACGTCGCGCTGTGCGGCGTGGAGGCAGGCGGCGAAGGGATAAAGACGGGCAGGCACTCGGCCACGCTTGCGGCCGGCTCGGAAGGCGTGCTGCACGGCATGTTTACCTACCTGCTGCAGGACGAGTGCGGGCAGGTGATAGAGACTCACAGCATATCCGCTGGCCTTGACTACCCCGGAGTCGGGCCAGAGCACGCGATGCTAAAGGACGCAAAGCGCGCAAAGTATGCGGCATCCACCGACGACGAAGCGGTGCAGGGCTTTCTCACGCTTTCAAGGCTTGAAGGGATAATCCCTGCGCTAGAGCCGTCGCACGCGATTTCTTATGCGATGAAGCTTGCAAGGGAAATGGACAGGGACGACGTCATTGTAGTCACGCTTTCGGGGCGGGGCGACAAGGACGTGGAGGTCGTACAGGACTACCTTGATCGAAATAGCGGGAAAAAGAAGAAGAAACATGCCAAATAGAATCGCTGAAAAATTCGGCGAGTTGGCAGGGAAGGGCGAATGCGCCCTTGTCTGCTACGTCGTCGCAGGCTACCCTGACGCCAAGACTTCTCAGCAGGTGATCGACGCGCTGGTAAAGGGCGGCGCCGACATCATTGAAATCGGCATCCCGTTTTCAGACCCGATAGCCGATGGGCCCACGATCCAGGCCGCGTCAAACAGCGCGCTAAAGGGCGGCGCCACGCCGGAAAAGGCGCTGCAGCTTGCAAAAAGCGTCAGGAAAAAACACTCAGATCTGCCGCTGCTCGCAATGACCTATTCCAACATCCTCGTCAGGCCCGGAATGGAAAAATTCATGTCTCAGGCCAAGGCCCATGGGGTTGACGGCTTTATCCTGCCCGACATGCCCGTAGAGGAGGCAGGGGAGTACCTAGCAGCGGCCTCAAAGCTCGGCCTCGCGACCGTGTTTCTTGCCTCGCCCAACACCCCCCAAGGGAGGCTCGGGAAAATAATTGACAGCAGTTCCGGCTTTCTGTACCTGGTCTCCGTCTACGGCATAACCGGGGCCCGCAAGTCGTTTGAAGACTACACTCTGAAAGCGATCAAGAACGTCAAGCGTTCTGCAGGCGGCAGGGTGCCCGTGGCAGTCGGCTTTGGCATAAGTACGCCGGCGCACGCCAAGTTCATGATAGGCGCCGGCGCAGACGCGGTCATTGTCGGCAGCGCGATCATTGACAGGATGGCAAAATCGCCCGGCAAAAAGATGCTGTTGGGCTTGACGGAATTTGCCAGGTCGATGAAAAGAGCCTGCAAAAAGTAGTCGGACACTGATTCCTGATTTTTAGAGTTGCACTGCGTTACAACCGGATGTCCTCTTTGAGCAGGTCTTATCGAAGATTGATCCTATCTGTTCTTATTTGATGTTTTGAAGTGATGATCAAATGAGTCTTCTGATCGAAGAAGAGCAAAAAGAGGAAGGAGTGCCGGTGTGTGGCGCAAACCTGTCGTCACCAGTAGTCGATACAGCATACTACCTCGACGAAGTCCACTACAGAATAGGAAACAGGATGTACATTGAGAATGCAGACTAGAAAAAACGTGCAGGTCCCAGACATCGACGAAGAACGTGACTTGGAGCTCGAGAACATACTGGGGAACCTGATGATAGCACAGTACCAGGTGGACAAGCTGCGCTCCAGGCTTGGCGAAAGGGTCGGAGGGTACGGCTCTGCCAGCAACAAAAAGGCGTCAACGCACATTTTCAAGCACAACGACAAGTGGTACAAGGTGACGCTTCGGGTTGACGAGATGGCAATAAGCCAGCGCGACATTTCCGAAGACGTAAAATAGTATGCGCTAACTAACCATTTTTTTCTTATTCCTGCGTGACGATGCCCGAGCTGTCCCTTGCAAAGAGCATGTTGTTCAGCGTGACTTGGAATTTCGTGCCCCTGTGCTCGACAACGACTTCGATGTCGTCAAGCGAGTCAGAGACCTCTGCCCCTTCAAACTTTTTTATCACGACGTGGATCGACTCGTGGGATACCAAGGCCTCCATGAACGGCTCGATGTGTTGAAAACTGCCGGTGCCGGCCCTGGCGTCCTGAGCCGACTGGATTATCAGCATGGTCTGCTTGTGGTAGGTAAAGTACGCCGGCGACTCGTCTATCGAGCATGCCAGCGCAAAATCGTTAATCATGAATGATCAGTATGGGTGGAAAGAAAAATTAATCCTTTTCACCGTAAAGCAGCTTCAGCTCTTCAAAGCTCAGTTTCGACCCCGCTTCCAGCTTTTTCCTCGCCTCTTCCTTTACCTTGAACAGCGCGTCGCTCGGCAGGCCATAGCCGTACTCTTCGCGCTGCTTTTTCCTCATCTCTGACATTGCGTCCAGCCGCGCGTTTATGGCGTCAAACTGCTTTGCGATGTCGTCGTACTTGCCCAGGTGTGCGTCGCGCTCGGGCGCCAGCTTTCTCTTTGCGTCGTACAGCTTGTCCAGCTCGCCGTTTATTTCAGACAGTTTCGCCCTTAGCGAATCACGCTCTTCGTCAAGCTGCCCTATGACGCTGCCGATTCCTGCAGATTCTTGCGTCAGCTGCGAGAGCTGCTCCTTTATCGTGCGGGTGGCCTTGACGGCCTCCATCTTCATCGATGCCTCCTTTACCCTCGACATGATCTCGTTCTTTTCGCGCTCGCTCCTGTACTCCTTGGCGTCGATGAGCGCCTGGTTCTTTTGTACCGTGGCCTGCAGCTCTTGTTCCTTTTCAGTAGGGAGCCGGGCCTCCATCATTGAGAGAAAGTTCTTTGACTGGGAGATCTTTTCGCTCACCGCCAACAGCTCGGCGTTGTGCTTCTCTACCTCCGGGCGTATCTGCTTCAGCCTCTCGGTGTGGGCGTCAAGCGCACTTCTCTCCTCCCTGATGTTGTCGGTTATAGAGCGGAACTGGTTCCTGTCGATCTCGACGATCCTGTCCGTCAGCTCCTTTAGCTCGCCGGCCAGCCTGCGCTTCAGGGCAACCAGTTCGTCCCACCCAAGCGACTTCAAATCCGTGGTGTCTGCAGACAACGCAGTATGGCTAAAAATAAAATGATATAAAAATTTAACAATCGCGCAAATGTGCGAACGGCCGTACGAAAACCGCCACCGGCCTACCGTGACACCCGCGGAAGTCGCATATACGAGGCGGATTTCCATTCGTGACGGATGCCGATTTCTAGACATGCCGGCGCACCGAGCTGCAACGATTTCCACCACGCAGATGCGGCGGGGCGAAGCTTTTGCTTGAATTCCCACTGAAAATTGGCCTGTTTCCCTTCGTGTATGCACGATTTTTCATTTTGAGCTATGAATTTCCCCAAGTTTGGACCAATTTTCCGCCTGATCAGCGCAAAACAGGCATGCTCAGAGCTATTCTTATATCCAAGCGCGCAAGACCTACGATTGTTGGCAACCGTAGGATATTGTGTAAAGTGTAAAGCAAAGAGGGAAATGAAGGGGGAAAAGCAGATAACCATGAAGAACGGCCGTCCGGCTACAACTGGAACATGCACGGTCTGCGGGACCAAGATGTTCAGGATCGGTGGTGGCGGAGGCGTCAAGACCAAGGCCAAAAAGGCTACTGCCAAGAAAAAGTCGAAGGGAAAGAAGAAAAAGTAAAACTACCGTGGGGTCTAGGTCGACTCCTAGGCACCTTTTTTATGTTTTTCAAGTTTTTGTCACATACCCCCTCCCCCCGCAGTGCATCACTCAATATATATTCGCTTTATAAAAGATAGGACATAATGGCTAATTCGTCAAAAAATGTGGCAGAATTGGAAATAGAAGACATTGAAGGAGTCGGGCCGACCACCGCCCGCAAGATGAAGGAAGCAGGCATTAGTTCAGTGATGGAGCTGGCCACAGCGGTGGCAGACGAGCTCGCTACAGACCTTGGCGGCTCGAAGGACACGGCAGCCACCTTTATCATGGCGGCCCAAAAGCTCCTGAGAGAGAGTGGCGTGCTCGACAACGAGTTCACCACCGCAGACGTCGAGCTTGAAAAGAGAAAGTCCCTGCTGCGCTGCAGCACGGGGGCAAAAGCCTTGGACGAGCTCTTGCTCGGCGGCATAGAGACGCAGGCGATCACCGAGTTTTACGGAGAGTTTGGAAGTGGCAAGTCGCAGATATGTCACACGCTGTGCGTCACCGCTCAGCAGCCGGTGGAACAGGCCGGGCTTGGCGGCGGCATAATACTCATCGACACGGAAGGGACGTTCAGGCCTGAAAGGGTCGACCAGATAGCCCGGGCCCGGGGACTTGACCCGGACGAAGTCCTGAAGGGGGTGGCGATATGCAAGGCGTACAACAGCAGCCACCTCGAGCTGATAGTAAAGTCGATGGGCAAGTACATCGACGACTTTAAGGCCAAGATGATAATAATCGACAGCATCATCTCGCTCCACCGTGCAGAGTTTGCCGGCAGGGGCACGCTCGCAGACAGGCAGCAGCGCCTCAACGGCATAATGCACAAGCTGGTGAGGATCGCCGAGATCTACAACATCGCAGTCATTGTCACGAACCAGGTCCAGACAACGCCAGACACGTTCTTTGGCGACCCGACAAAGCCTGCAGGCGGAAACGTAATCGGCCATGCGTCGACGTACAGGATATATCTGCGCAAGGCAGGAAACGACAGGATCGCCAAGATAGTCGACAGCCCGTACCACCCGTACTCTGACGTCCGGTTCACCGTGAACGAAAAGGGCGTCGACGACACCGATGCAGACGCGCCGAAAAAGAGGTCGGCAAAGGAAAAGGGAAACGACTAGGTCAGAGAAACTTTTTCTCTGCCTCTCTTAATTTTTCCAGGTCGCCGCAGTATTTTATCAGCTGCGCCAGCCGATCCTGCGCTTTTCCGCTTTTTATCGCGTCCATAGCAATTTCAACTCCTTCCTTAAAATCCTGCGCAACCTTGCCCACCACCAGCGCGGCGGCCGCGTTTAGGACCACGATGTCCTGCTTTTCCCTCGCGGCCTTGCCGTGAATCGACTGCAGCGTGTTCCTAATAGACTCTTCCTTCGAGTTCACCACCAGCTGCTCTGGCTTGGCCACCGGCATGCCAAGAGCCCTCGGGTGGAGGCGTATCCTCTTTGTCTGCCGGTCGCAGGACACCCACAGGATGTCGTTTTCACACGTGTTTGATAGCTCGTCAAAGCCGTCGTGCGCGTGGACTATCATTGCTTCGTTGACGTATCCTTGGCACGCCTGCGAAAAGACTTCAAGGAGCGACGGCTCAAAGACCCCGATCACTTGGCCGGAAACGTTGGTGCATGGGTTGCTAAGCGGCCCTACCATGTTAAACACCGTCCGGATTCCGATTGCCTTTCTTGCGCTTGCAACATGCTTCATCGACGGGTGGAAGAGCGGCGCAAACAGAAATCCGATCCCGACGTTTTCAATGCATGACTGCACCTTTGCCGGCGGGGCGTTCAGGTCCAGCCCGATGTGCTCTAAAAAGTCCGCGCTTCCGCAGACGCCGGACACCGACCTATTGCCGTGCTTTGCTACTTTGGCGCCGGCTGCTGACGCCACTATCGCCGCGGCTGTGCTGATGTTAAAAGACCTGACCGAGTCGCCGCCCGTGCCGCAGGTGTCGATCAGCGGCCCCTGGATGTCGGGGGTTATCCTCGTCGCGTGCTTTCTCAGCGAAAACAGGATCGACCTCAGCTCCTCGGCCGTCTCGCCCTTCATTGCGAGGGCGACGAGGAAAGCCGCAATGGCCGAGTCGGACACGTTGCCGGCGAGAATCGCGTCGAGCGCCTGGGAAATTTCACTGTCTGACAGGTTGGTCCTTGAGGCCAGCTTCCTAATTGCGGGTCGCAGGTCAGGCTGCGCGCTCATCTTTTCACCATTGAAATAAAGTTCTGGAGCATCCTGCGGCCCTCGCCGGTGAGGACCGACTCGGGATGGAACTGGACTCCTTCAATCGGATACTGTTTGTGCTTGATGCCCATTATCTCGCCGTCGTCAAGCGCTCTTGCGGTGACTACAAGGCATTCGGGGATCGAGTCTTGTTCTGCAACAAGCGAGTGGTAGCGGGTCGCTCTGAACGGGTTAGCAACGTTCTCAAAGAGCCTGTCCTTAGTGTATTCTATCGGGCTCGTCTTGCCGTGCCTGACCTTCTTTGCATTTATCACCTTGCCTCCAAAGGCATGCACTATTCCCTGATGCCCGAGGCAGACGCCAAGTATCGGCGTTTTTGGCCCAAGCTCCCTGATGACGTCAGTGCAGACGCCAAAGTATTTGCGATCGGCAGGGTGACCGGGCCCCGGAGATATCACTATTCCATCCGGGTTCATTTCCTTGACTTGTTCAAGCGTTATCTTGTCGTTTCTGACAACTACCGGTTCTGCACCCAGTTCGCCAAGCATCTGGGCGATGTTGTATACGAACGAGTCATAGTTGTCGATCACAAGGATTTTCATTCAAAACCCTCACTTGAGAGTAGATATTCAGCTAGAACGCGCCGGCCGGTGCCAAAAGTGACCGCCTCTTTGCATTGCTCTCCACATTTTACATGCCTTTTCCGTATTTAAGCTTAGTGCGCCGCCGCGGAAAAATACAGTTGAAAATTTAGGAATCTATATAATCCAAGGAAACCATTGGCAACTTGTTCATCCCGAGTGAATGATTTTGGTTAAAGTCTTCATAAACGGCTACGGAAACATTGGCCGGCGCCTTGCAAGCGCGCTGTCAGCCGACAAGGAGGTCCAGTTTGTTGGAGTGGCGAAATATACAGTGGACGACAAGGTCAAGGAGGCGCTCGACAACCGCTACAACGTCTTTGTGCCAAAGGGCATGATCCCGGCCTTCAAGGACAAGGGCTACGACGTGACGGGCTCTGTCGAAGAAGCGGTGAGACAGAGCGACTTCGTGATAGACGCGGCAAAGGAAGGCGGCGGCTATGACAACAAAAAGAGCCTGTACGAGCCGATGGGCAAGCCGGCGATATTCCAGGGCGGCGAGGACAGGCACGGCGAGCACGCGGTGGCAGACATGATCCACAACTCCCGGGTAAACTACTCCAAGGCCGCGGGCAGGACCTACGTCATACAGGGCAGCTGCAACGTCTCCGGCATGGGCAGGATGATGCAGCCGCTGATCGAAAAGTTTGGCAGCCGCATAAAACGCTACGATGTCCAGCTCATAAGGAGGTGGGCAGATCTCGAGGACACCAAGCCAGTCAAGGACTCGATAGAGTGGGACAGGAACCCGCACCACCAGGACGACGTCAGGGACTTTATCCCTGCTGCAAATCTTTACGTCGACGCCTTCAAGGTGCCATCGAGAATGATGCACCTGCACCAGATGTTCATCCGCTTTGACCGCGCGCCGGCCAAGGACGAAATACTGGAGTGCTTCCGAAACGAATTCGGTGTCGCGATAATCAGCTCCGCCAAGGGCACGGGCGACGTAAGAAAGAAGGCGCTGGAGCTAGGCTTTGCGCACGGCGACACCAACATGGTCCACATACACCAGGACATCCTGCGGGTGCAGGACGACACCGTCAAGATCGGCTATTCGGACGACCAGACCGGCATGGTGATACCGGAGAACCACATGCTGCTGCAGTCGATGGCGTTCAAGCGCTCGCGGGAAGAGGCGCTCAAGAGATCGGACAGCCTTTTCCATATGAGCAAGAAGCGCAAGGTACTGGAAGAGGAATTCAAGTAACCGCGCAGGATTTTGCTATCCTTTTTTGCGCCGAATAATATGCCCATATCAATAGCCCAACTGCAAGCAGGCGCAGCGGGAGCTGGTAGTTTGACAGGAACGTTGACGCTGCCACCCCCGCGGTGCCAAAAGTGGCCGCAAGGTAAAAGCCGACTGAAGAGCAGCCCGCACACATGCTCGACATCGTGCCAAGAGTCGAGCCTGAAAGAAACGGCGCCTTGCCGCCCTTTGCCCTCAGGTTCCTGAACATGTACACGTTCATGCTGACGACGACTCCAACGAGCGCGGCTGTGACGTGTGACAGGACAAAGCCAGGGAGCGCGTCGGCCGGTATCGGGTAGTAAAAGTTGGGAGGCGATAAGAGGATCAGCCCGTCAAGGACGTTGAATATCGTCCAGAACACGACAGTGACTGCGGCAGCCAACGCTATGTAGGTTTTGTTCGAGAATACCATCCTTGCCGCGGCTGCAGCCATTTCAAGCAGATAACAGGCAGCACTCCTATTATTCCTTCAGGTAGTGATGGAAGAATTCAAATAGTCTTTTGAGCCATAGTATGCTACTTGGCACAGCTACAATCGAGAAAGGAATGCGCCCTCTGCGGCACCACGCTCCCTGTCGGAAGCGAGGTCAGCATCTGCAACGAGTGCATGAAGTGCGCTGACTGCTGCGTCGGCCTTGAGAAACTGAAAGAGTAATTATCTGGTTGTCACAGATGCTCGTGCGCGATTCCGGTTTTCCAACTACTTAGTTCATTAAGCCGGCCAAGCAACAGGTATAAAAGAATTAATTTTTGCGCGATTTCTGGACTGGAAACGCGCGCGTGTATGACAATTATTCAACAAGCTTTAGCGTGTCAGTTATCGTCACTATGCCGATGACGTTGCCCTTCTCGCTCACCAGTATGCACTTTGCAAACCTCACGAGCGGGATCAGGGCCTTTGCCGGGGTCGAGACGTCCACCAGCGGGGGGGGCGGCTCCATCACCTGGGAGACGTGCATGTTCCGTAGGTCCTTCTCATCTTTTTCCACCATCACCTTGGCAAGGTTGTCTTCGGTCAATATGCCCACGACCCGCGAGGACTCAAAGATCGGGATCTGGCTGATCGAGTTGTCGCGCATGACGTCTATGGCCTTGTGAAGCCGCTCGTCCCTTTGCACCGCTATCAGGCGGCGGCTGCAGATGTCGCCGGCCTTCATCGACGTGCGGCCTTCAAGCGAGCTCAGGATTTCAAAGATCTTCCTTGCGGTCTCGTAGCTCGGCTTGCACCTGCCAGACTCTATCTGGTTTATCATCGACGTGCTGACCCCTGTCAGGCCGGCCAGCTTTCTCTGGGTTATCCCGACCCTTATCCTGGCCTGCTTGATGTATTCGAGCCTCGGCAGCATGCGACCTCTACATTCTCAGCTCCGGCACTTATAAGCTTGGAATGCGGCATGAGTTTGATAGCCTTATATTATGTGCGAGCGAATTTTTTCTTGTTACAGTACGCATGGCAAACAACGGAGAAAAGTGGGATTCGGTAAAGAGGTACAAGCTGACCAAGATGATAAACGAACTGTCAAGTATATCCGGCCACGGCACCGAGCTTGTCACCGTCTACATCCCGCCCCGCAGGCCGCTATTTGACGTCATTTCGCAGCTGCGCAACGAGTCCGGCACCGCGTCGAACATAAAGTCAGACCTTACTAGGACCCACGTGCAGGACGCGCTCAGCCGGACCGTAGAGCAGCTGAAGCTTTTCAAGGAAACGCCGGAGAACGGCCTTGTGATCTTTTGCGGGGCGATCCCAAACGACAAGGGGATCGGCAAGGAAAAGATCGAGATATTTCCTGTCATGCCGCCCAAGCCGATCCAGATCAGCCTGTATCGGTGCGACGACCACTTTTGGACGGACCACCTGAAGGAGATGATGAAGGACGACAAGGTGATAGGCATACTGGCAATAGACACGCAGGAGGTCGGCATCGGGATATTGACAGGCGATCGTTGGGAGGCGGTGGACTCGCTAACCTCAGGCGTGGCCGGCAAGCACCGGCAGGGCGGCCAGTCGGCAAGAAGGTTTGAGCGCTTGAGAGAAAATGAGCTGAACGAGTTCTACCACAGGGTGGCCGACCACGCAAAGAAGGTGTTCATCGACCAGTACAGCGTCAAGGGCCTGATAGTGGGCGGCCCCGGGCCGACGAAAGAAAATTTCCTGAGGGAGGAATACCTTGACTACCGCCTGCAAAAGGCCGTGATAGCTACCATCGACTCGTCGTACTCCGGCGACGAGGGCGTCCGCGAGCTGATCGAAAAGGCGCAGAAGGACGGCATCCTGCAGGAATACCGCGTGATGGAGGAAAAGCAGCTGGTGAAAAAGTTCATGGGCGAAGTGCACTCTGGCAGGGGCCTCGGGATATACGGCATACATGACGTGGTCAAGAACCTTGAAAACGGCATAGCCGACTTGGTGATAGTGACAGACGACATCACGTACGTCCGGCTGGAGTTCCGGTGCAAGGCGTGCAAGGCCGTGCAGGCAAGTGTGGTCGACAGGCCGCAGATCATGGCGAAAAAGCAGGAGAACATGAAGCAGTGCCCGTCGTGCCACGGCACGGACATTGAATTGGTGGAAAAGGACATCGTCGATTACCTCAATGAGATCGCCACAATGACCGGGTGCCGGCTGGAAGTCATTTCAGGCAAGACAGAGGAGGGGGCCCAGCTTGCCAGTCTCGGAAAAATAGGCGCGATTTTGCGGTACAAGCCTACGTAGGCTTGCACGGGCATTCACCGACGTCTTTAAAGCAGCCCGTGCACACTACGAACGTGTTGCAGCCAGCCGGGGTGCAAGCCTCGAAGGTTTTCGAGTCCCTGCCGCAGCCGCATTTCTGCATGCAACAACTAACATTATAAAACAATATCTAGCTTGTGGAAAAACCTCTCGTCGTTTTTTCTACTCCTCTTAATTATCATTTTGCAGGAATGCTGCTATGGCAAAAGAAGCGATTTTCATAGTGGGCGCCATAGTAGCCGGCGTTGCAGTGGCCGGATCATTGTTCCTGCAGTATCCTGACCTGATGTTCAGGAACACCGGCCTTGATTCGCAAAGCGGCGCGGGCACGGATGTCCCGGTAATCATAGACCCTAACGACCCGACCATGACGGCTAGCGTAGGCGCAAACGGCACAAACTCGACTGCAAATGCAACTACCGGAGCGCCAGCGACAACAGCACCTCCGCACTAAGCCAATGGGCGTAACCTGTGCAAGACCACAATTGCTCCAAACGCTGCCGCCACAGCGGCAAATATGTGAAGCGGGAATTCCAGAGTCGCCTGTGTTGAAAAGTCTATGTGCTGGCCGGAGTCTTTGATGTCTGACACACTCACGGTGTACTGGCCGTCATCTTCGAAGTCGTAGAGCTGCCTGGTAGTCGTCTGATCCGTCCTCTGCGAAGAGGCTACACTCTGGCCATTCTGGTACAACGCAATGTCGTATTCAACACCATGAGTCGGGCGCCCGTGACTGAATCGTCTATGAAAACGTCAAATATGGTGGTGTCGGTGCTGTTTGGCTGCCATGATTTGTACATGATGTAATCGCGGCCGCTGCTAAAGCCGTTCATGGAAACAACCTTGTCTGTCGACTCGCTAACGCCACTCTGCTACGCATACGCGGGGTTTGCGGCGAGCAGGAGCAAGCCCAATGCCTACACTAGGCAACCAGCTTTATTCCGCTTTTCCATGCGCATGTCTCATAGAAGTGCGACGATATACGCATGATACAGTAAAAAATTACTACTACAACTTGCGCTGCCGTTTGATAAACTGGTCAGATTAATTCGACAAGTATTAAATAAAGGGGGCAAATACCAGCACTTGAGAGAATGCCTACTGAGCTAAAGGTTCATCCATCGTTTTTCAAAGAGTTTGCCACCAAGACGTGGGTCTCGCCGACAGAGATCGTCAAGGAGCTGGTAGAGAACGCCTTTGACGAAGACGCCACAAGGGTCCTTGTCACAGTCACGAGCAACGGGTCCATCGTAGTCGAAGACGACGCCGGAATGGATCAGAACGTGATGGAAAAATTCCTGCTTTTGGGTTCGCCACACAAAAAGGTCGAATCGATCTCTCCAAAGCTGAAAAGGATCAGGACAGGCAGGTACGGCACCGGCAGGCTTTCGTTCCTGACGTCGTTTGACAGCATGAAGATAAGGACAAAGCGCGGCAGCTTTACAAAAGCTATTGTCATTGACACCGAAGTCCTTGAAAAGCTGTACACCGGCAACGCCAAGCTGGGCGAGCTGAAAGAACCGGCACTAAAGCGCGACGGCACAGAGCTTCTCATGTCAGGAGCAAAGATCGTAATCGACATGTTCCGGCTCATGAAGGAGATCCGCAAGCTGGCGGTGCTGAGGCAGCCGATGTTTGTAGTGTCAATAAAGACCGCGGACAAGTTCAAGGAATGGAACTTTGACGGCGCGCAGGCGATACGGGCGCCTGACATACAGGGTCACAGGATACCCGTCAGCCTTGACGGCGGCAGGATAGCCGGCGAAATAATCATTGCAAAGAGGCCGCTGTCGGAAGAAGAGCGCGGCATCGCAGTAATGGTCGGCAACCACATCGTGACGCGCAGCAACTTTGGCTTTGACACAAAGCTCAACCGCGTCACCGGCTTTGTCAGGTGCGACGCTCTGACGACCCGATTTGCAGACAAGTCCGCGATAATTGAAAACAACGAATACACAAAGTTCAACCAGGCCATGAAGACGTTTGTGATAGACACGGTCATTCCGGGCCTGACAGAGTACGAAGACGTTCTGATAACCCGAGAAGAGTCAAAGATCTACCGCGAAATCGACAAGGTCCTGGGCCAGGCGATGGTCGAGACCCTGGAGCTTGAGGAAGAAGTGCAGGGCTACGAAATGGTGGAGGTAAAAGAGCGCGTAAGGGCTGCCCACAAGCAAGAGGAAAAGCACGATCACAAGGGGCACTCGCGCCAGGTGGAAGACTATGAAGAGATCAAGCCGCTGCCTCCGGGAATCTCTGGCATGACAAAGGCGGACCAAGCGCGGCAGCGCACCGTCAGCGAGTCTGGCATCTACGACGAGGGGGCCGCTCCTGAAGTTGCCGGCGAAGTCGTCGGGACGGTGGACGAGGCGCAGGTAGACGGAACAGTCATCAGGACAAGGACGGTCAGAAAGCCAATACTGAAAAAGACGTTTGCGCTAAAGAGGATCGGCTACAAGGTCATACCGTACGAGGACGAGACCGACTCGCGCTACAGCTTCACCACCGAAAACATTGTGTTCGTGAACAAGGCCAATCCGACATACAAGGCAGAGTCGGCAAGGGGAGACGAGTTCTTGATGCGGCACGTCATCAGCATTGTCGCAGAAGCGGTCGCGCAGGAAAAGCACCCGGAGGGCAAGGACGCGCTCGAGCTGCAGAACAGGCTTGTTGCCGAAGCGATACGCATACACGACACCAACGTGCTAAAGCGCTAGCCAGATCAAAATCTGCTAGCATTTTTCTCCTTCCAATAGAAACGACTAAATCTAACTGGCGCCTCGCTTTACGTATATGGCGTTTGAATTCATGCCGGGCGCGACAGTAGTCGGCATATCGTACAATAATGGCGTTATCCTGGCTGCAGAAAAGAGGGTGTCCTTTGGCAACTTTGTTGTGAACAAGAGCATCAAGAAAACCTTTCCAGTCACCGACCACGTCGGCGCGGCGTGCGCGGGCATGGTCGCGGACATGCAGGTCCTTGTGAGGCAGGTCGAGGCCCTGGCCAAGATCCGCAAGCTAGAGACTAGGCGCGAAATGCCTCCAAATTCTGTGGCAAAGCTGATGTCGGTGATAATGTTTGAGCGCAGGTACTTTCCTCTCTTGACGCAGGTCATCGTGGGCGGCATCAACAGCAAGCCCGAGATCTATACCCTCGACCCGCTCGGCTCGGTCCTGCCCGACGAGTATGCGGCAGTAGGCACGGGCGCGGAAATGGCGCTTGGTATCATGGACGCAGAGTTCAAGCCCAACATGACCGAAGAGAAAGCCAAGGAACTCGCAATCCGGGCGATCAAGTCCGCGATCCAGCGCGATTCGTCAAGTGGTGACGGCATTGACGTCCTAGTCGTATCAAAAACCGGCCACAGGGAAGAATCGATAGCTATCCGCACTGCCTAAATTTCTTTGTAGGCTTCCCACATTTTGTCGCTGATGTAGTGAAGGTTGTCGACGACATAGCCCTTTGTCAAGGCCTTTGCCGCTTCGCTGTCCTCCAGCGCGACTCCGGCCGCAAGGGCTTTGCCATGCGTCTGGTCCTTCACCACCACAATGTCGCCCTTTTTGAAAGAATCAAAACTGGTAATGCCGGGCCGCATCACCTTGGCCCCGTTGCACACGAATTTCACGGCGCCCATGTCCACCGTCACGGAGGGAAAGCGCTGCAATATTTCGGGCTTGCCTCCAAGGAACGGCACGATGCTGTCCTGCACTTGGACGGCGACCGTCTCGTCGGCTACCAGCAGGCGCCTGCCCTCCTCGACCTCATATACCTTGATGTTCTTGACCTTTGGGACGGCGTCCTGCGGCCAGACAGAGCCAAGCTTGTCCAGAAGGTCCCCGGATTCGCTTTTTGACAGTACGGATATCTTCAGGCTGATCAAGGTTAGCAATTTGCACGACGGTATTAATTTGTTCCACCCGGTACTAACCTTTATTACAATTCCATACAACATGGCTCTGTGCAATACCAGATCCTGAAGGAGCCTATGGCGATACTTGACGTACAGATGAGCTCTGGCGAAAAGATAACCGCGGAATCCGGGGCGATGGTCTACATGAAGGGCGACATCGAGATCAAGACCCGGACGCGCGAGGGGGGATTTTTCAAAAAGATAAAGGTAACTGCGCTCGGCGGCGAGTCGTTCTTTGTCAACGACTATGTCGCTCATGGCGACTGCTCAATCGGCCTCACAGGCCCTCCGCTTGGCGACGTCGTGCGCCCCGAGGTCAAGCCGGGCACGGGCTACATCGTGCAGTCAGGATCGTACGTGGCGTCAACCCATGGCGTGCTCCTATACAGCCAGTGGCAGGGCTTTACAAAGGGGTTGTTTGGGAACGAGTTTTTCATGCTCAAGGCCACGGGACAAGGCGACATATTTCTGAACGCGTAAGGCGGCATAATCCACAAGCAGCTTGCGGCCGGTGAAAAGATAATGATCGACAACTACCACCTTGTCGCGCTGAGCGATCAGGCGACCTACCGCGTGACCAAGGTTGGGGGAATGAAGACCACGATCCTTGGAGGCGAAGGCCTTGCGACCGAAGTCACCGGATCCGGCTCGCTCTACTTCCAGACAAAGAACATACGCGAATTCATTGACCTGCTTGGGATAAGCCAGAGGGCAGAAACTACGTCGGGTTCAAGCTAGGCTAGGCGTTGGTGTGGGGTAATGAGACAATAAACAGTTGATAACCACCTATTTTTGAACCTTTTCCTGCAGCTTTTTGGGCCGGCACGTCCGGTGGGCGAAAGCTTCTGCAGCTGCGCGCTGCCGTCAATTTTGAATAATTATCCTTCCTCAATCTTGCAGAGATTAATCATTTAGGAGCACAAAGCTGCCGTTTTCGGTCAATTTGTCAGATGTCCGAGTGCATTAAATTTTTGATTAGGAGCGATTAGATAGCGGCATGAACAAACTCGTAATTATTGCAGTCGTCGGCACTCTCTTGGCAGGGTCGTTCGGCGGCGCATGGGCAGCAGCAACAATCACGGGCGCAGACATTGTTGACGGCAGCATCGGCGGCGTGGACATTGGCAACAAGCAGGTGGGTCTGAACAACCTCGCAGCCGACTCGGTGGACGGCAGCAAGATAAAGAACCTGTCAATCAAGACTGGCGACCTAGGCGACGCTACTGTGACATCTGGCAAGATAAAGGACGGGACTATTCAAAGGCAAGACTTAGCAGCCGGAGTTGTGCCAACTGGGGCATCCAGCATAATCTTTGGATCTTGCCAAATTGAGATAAACTTCAGTCCTCCTGACGACAAGATCTCAAAAGGTGACGTCTGTCCTGCTCCTGTAGGTACCGACGGGACATGGAAGGTTGTAGCCACTATGAATAATGCGAATGGAGTGGATATGTGGATAACAAAGGCACAAGTCGAAGATCCCGACGAGGGTCCGGGGGGCATTGACTTCTTTTACCACGTGAATTATGACCTTCCCCTGACTGACTTTCCGGTTACTGTTGGATACATCATATTCAAGTAATGGGGCCTTGGAAGTAAGCCACCACCCCTTTTCCTTTTTAGGCTACTCCATATTCAATACTTTTTGGAGCGCTGAACAATCTTTTATAATACCTTCGTTCACGTTGGGACATTGACTAATTCCGGGCCACATGGAATTACACAATTCAAGACGCGAGCTGCATTTGCGATAATTACCTTGAT
Source organism: uncultured Nitrososphaera sp. (assembly GCA_964476255.1). Classification (GTDB taxonomy): domain Archaea; phylum Thermoproteota; class Nitrososphaeria; order Nitrososphaerales; family Nitrososphaeraceae; genus Nitrososphaera. The sequence continues at coordinate 67,374 of CAYYYR010000028.1, read as the reverse complement.
TGGTATTGGCATTGTTTCGTTTGCCTCTTTGCCCTTCCCCTCGTCAATAGCTGCGAAATCAAAGTTTGACTTTAGCGGCGTACCTGACATATTGGTTGTCGTGAATGAAGGTAGTACGCAGTATAGAATCAATCCCGACTACACTAGCTTTTTCGATGATATAACTGGTAGCCAGCTTATACGAAACAACGATGCAAGAGATGCAAAGAAATTGCATGTTGATCCGGGTGACACTTTGACCTTGTCATTTGATTGTGAGGAATGCTCCTTCGTAGCCGATGTTGCGGTATATCTTGTAGATGGGAACATCCGTGATAGGGATATTGCCGATGGGGGCGACTCACCAGTCATTATCGAGATCAGTCATATTGATTGCGACCTCCAGAATTGTCATGAACCCTTTGACGTAATAATCCCGAATGATCTTGACACTGGAAAATACAAGATTGTCATTGACAGGGATGAAGACGAAGGTCATTACCTTTACATAAATGGAATAAGAGTTTTGCAAGGGTAGAACGTCATTTCATGCATGCCCTTTAGGATCACCAGCATCCTGCCTTCAGGGTCGTTATTCTCCGCGGTATGGGTCCAGCCGCATGAACAGAGTAATCGCAGGACCACTCCCTCTCCCCTAGGTGCCAGCTCCGATATAACCAGCTCTTTTAGTTTGAGGCTATGAATCAGTTGGACAAGGTGGAATTTATCGTAATGGGAATCCTGGCCAAGAAAAAGTATGAATACGAAATCAGCAAAGATAAGGCAAGTAATTTCTGGATAGCAGGTTTGGATCATGAGATCAGTATGCTTGAAAGGGTGCTAAGTGAAATTGGCGCTGTCAAGCGCAGTGGGAGTGAAACATCAGTTAAAGTGCTGTTAAAGTTGTATCCGCCCGATCAGTCGAAATAGCCTGCATCCCTCGCAGCTGCAAGCGCCTTCTCTATGTCCCGCCTGTCGTACTTGCCGGCCAGCTCTAGGCTATTCTTGACACTTTCAATCGTTCCGCAGCTGCGCTTTTTTGAACATTCGTTAATGTCTGCAAGAATGTCTATCCTAGCTTCAAGGTGCTTGTCTTTGGCCCCAGGCCTGTCAAACCCTCCCAGGTCCAGACGGTTAGGCTTGCTGGCCCACTTTCTCACATCGCGGGTTACCGGGGCCTTTTTGGCCCTGTCTGTCAGGACAGCATGATCAGAGCGTCCATGCAGAGCGTAAGATATGCCAACTAGCTCATCGTCTGTAAAAGGCTGCTTTTCATCCTGAATTATCAAGTTCTGGACCTTGCGCTCGTCTATGCCAAAATCCTCGTTTAGATAATCGCGGAATTGCTGCAGCTCGGTCTTGGCCTTGCCAGACATGCGAAGGTTAGGATAGATTTCTTTTAGCTCGTTAAAGGCTTCATCGTAATCGAGCGTTCTGTCTATGTCGTCCGGATCAACTTCAAAATCGGGGTTAGTGCGCTCAAGTGCCTTTAGGAAATTGCTGTACAATAAGGGATTTTCGAGAGTGCTTTTTGACATCTGCTATTTAGTGCAGAAAGGTACTACTTAGCTTTTTGACCGAGAAAGGAAAGTCGCATTCATTTGATTTGTTCTGCATCCAGAATGGTATCAATAGGTGGGATGGCTTCTCGATGTGTCAGGAGATTACTATAGCAAAAATCGGTGTCCAGCTCTTGGGCGATTTTTGTGTCAATAGATCGATTTCTTTATTGACGTAGCGGGTTCGGAGGTAAATGCTTCTCCAGAGCACCTTGCTCTCGATTCAATCATTAACTCACATTGTAACGACCGTCTATAAGCGTTTTTGATCATTTACTATATAGCTTTTGGTATTCTGAGGGAGATTACAATGCAATAAGTAGCAAAATCCTTGTCTCAACGTTTATGGCTATGTTTTGACCACTATATGCAAGAAGGAAATTGCGTGTTTGGGATATTCCTGCTGAAGTATTGTGTAGGAGCCATTTGCTAGGTGAACATAGGGAAATCCATACCATATGGAAAATATTAACAGAAAATAAAAAGGGTTATTCCCATCATCCCGAAACCCTCCGCTGGATGGGGAAAATTGCTGCGCTATATAAAAGGCATGAATCTATAGCAAAAGAAATGGAAAATAGCTGCTATCGTCATGACAGCATGCTTGATAGGAGGCTGGCAATAGGGGAAGAAATACAAAATGTATTCTTGGATAACCCGGCATATCAACGGGTTATTCTTCGTCAAAAAAAGTGCTCTTGTAAAGTATAGCCATTTACAATCATTTCTGGATCTTGCAGATATAGAAATCTTAGATCATAAAAAAGTTATTTGTTTTCTGTTTGGCCGATCCAGATAATTATTCGCTATATGAGATCTCCAACGGATAAATAATATTATTCTTTGTAGTCGCTATGACACAAATTCAGACGGAAGTAGACATTAATGCACCGGTTGACAGAGTGTTTCAGTACTATACTGATCCAGACAAAATCAAAGAAGCATGGCCACAAGATGTTGTAAAGGAATCCGAAGCAACTACTGGTACGAAAAATGAACCGGGCTCCGAAATGCGCGTTGCCGGGCAGCAGATGGGGATATGGCAGGAAATGCGCCTGCAAGTAGCAGAGAAGGAGGAAAACAGGCGGCTGGTAACAAGGCAGGTGGACGGACCTTTCAAAAAGTGGGAGAGCATCCAAGAATTTGAAGGAGACAACAACCGGACTCATGTGCGCCACAAAATCGACTATGAAATGCCAACGACCGGAAAGGTTGCAGACTTTTTCTCAGGCGGCAAGGCAGACGATAGGATAAGGCAAGGTCTAGAGCAGGCGGCGCAGACCGTAAAAGGGAAACTTGAAGGAACGATTAGCTGAAGGGGTATTTGCACATGTCAACAAGCCACAGCGTAGGCCATTTTGAAATACCTGCAGACAGCACAGACCAATTGAAGGGATTCTACTCATCCCTTTTTGGATGGCAATTCGAAAAGGGGCAAACAGAAGACTATTGGATGATAAAAAATGCTGGTATAAGCGGCGGAATTGCACCAAAGGAAAACTCAGAGCAGATGCCTACAATGTTCGTATCAGTAAAATCAATCGAAGAATATATCGACAAGGCCAAGCAGCTCGGTGCGAAGGTCATAAAAGACAAGCAGGAAATTGATACAGGCTACTATGCGGTGCTGGAGGATCCTCAGAGAAACACTTTTGGAGTGTGGCAAGACAAGCAATGATTTTGTCCGGCCCCATTCTTTTTTGTTAGCCAAGGAGAGTCGTGATGGCATACCTTTCTGACGACAGAAACTATACAGATCCAAAAAACACTGGAGTGAATGCCACAGACAGAGTAGGCGACATTAACGGAGAGCCTCCAGATACCGAGGCTGTTGACCGGGACAAGGCAGCAAAGATGGCAAACCTGCTAGAGGATCTGGAATTTCCAGCAACAAAGGAGGATATAAAGAACCACGTCAATAGGAAATCACCTACAATGGGCAACCGCATAAACGATGTTTTTGAAGCGATTTGGAACAATCTGAGAGACGACGTGGAATACAAGAACGTCTTTGAAGTGGAAAAGGCAGCAGGGCTGGTAAAAGAATTAAGTAAAAAGTAAGTAATAATCATTCACTTGTCTCAATTCCACAACAATTCCTAAATGAATACTATCCTGGATATGAAAGTGAGCGGGTTCGGAGGTTTCCGCAGTGTTTGTGATATAATTCAAGACCCGATGTACTGGCTGCACCACAGATATCAGCATGGGCTGAGATTGAGCATGATATCGGATACAAATCGTCTGAAGTTATCCCCACCTCAGTCAGAGTAGATTTGCTGCCCTCGCGGGTTTGCTCGAAATCGCTGACAGGGAGTTTGAAGCTGTTCAAGCTGAAGATTCTTCAGTCAAGACTGAGGCCATAGCATCCGTCGAAGGAGGAAAGCTTGATACTGTTGAGGTTACCCCCTATGCTCTTAAAACATACCTCGACAGGCAACTTGGTCGCTCTGCTTCTTTCTAGGTATTGGAACTTAGAGCCCCGCTGGATCGAAGCTTTCAAAAATGAATCTAAGAAGCATGGACTGGAGCATTATGCCCAGGATACGCTTAATCAGCTGTGGAAAATGAGCAAAGGTTGGGCTCCAATGATGGAATGCCGCTACAAGAAGGGCTTTATCGATGAATGGGAAAAAGGAGAGAACCCACAACCAACAGAGCAGGAATTCGAGAATATCAATGACTGGCTTAAGTTCCTCAATACTCCGATTGACACGAATAAAGGAAAGGTTGCAAAGGCTACGAAAAAGAGAGTCAATAAGTCCTAAAATGCCTGCCGTGACGGAAAAAAAGGAAAAAGAGCCTAGGCAGTTTGTTTTTGCTTTATTGCGTTTAATTCCTGCCGTATCATGATTAGCTCCTCAGACAATTTCTTGACAACATCAACCTTGTTTTCCTTCTCATGGTCAAGTTCGCTCTTGACAGAAAGGTATAGCTGCTTCATTTGCTCTACGTCCGATACTTTTGTTGTGAGCTCGTCAACTTGGCGCTTCAAGTCTGCCGAATCAGATATCATCAAGTTGGGGATAGCCTTTGCATAGTCCTGCAGCATGTCATCTATTGTCTGCCTGTCATAATTGCGACCGAGCCCGGTGCTGTGGCCAATGATTCTCTTGACGTTTACCTCCTTGACGCCTGACTTGATAAGCTCTGTGTAGACTCGCTTTCTGAAAGCGTGCATCGTGTGGATCTTGTTCCTGCGTATCTCTTCTTTTACGCCTGCCTGCATAATAAGACCCTGGACGAGCTGCGCGGCCGTGCTTTGCGTTATGTGCCTGGGGCTGTTGACGCTCTCCTTGTCAAACTGTTCTCTTACCAACGGAGATTCAGGGCCCAACGTTTCACCCGCCGCCCTGCGCGATTCTAGATATGCATCGATGATATCGCTAGCTTCGGGCGTTACAAATGTAACATATCGGGACCGCTTTGAATTGGCATAGATCTCTAGCGAATAAAGTGTTCCCGCATTGTTCGCCAGCTGCAGCTTTTTGGCATGTTTCAGTTTTATAGGCGGTAGGGCGCTACGCCTTATACCGGCAGTAGCCAGGATGCCAACAATTACCTTTTTCCTCAGATCACCAGCTTGCATCAGTTTTTGAATGAGTTGCCTGCTGTAAGGCTGGTCATCGTGATCGCTTTCGTCCTCCCCAAGCCTTTTTCGTATCTCGTCCCAGTCAACGTCTTTGACCTTGTTTACTCGAAGGAATTTGCGGAGAGAATTGACGACGGCGGCCCTAGTTCCCCAAGACTTGCCCGCCTGCTCTAAATGCCGCATGTGTCGTTTTAGCGAGTCCTCAATAGCCATAGGACTGGCCTTTATCAGTTCATCCGGTGTAGTCTTTGTGAAATCAATGAACCACTTGAAGGCCCGGACATATTGGTTCCGTGTATGAGGATTATCGACGCTTTGCACAAACCGCTCGTACGGAGTAAAACTTTCTTCCAACGCCATAGCTGAGATTAGAAATAGTAGCTATTAAGCTTTTAGTTATTGCCTATCTAATTAGCAATTTGTGTGGGTGATCGTCTGCCAGCACTCCAGGCAGTACTCGCCGTTGACTTGGAATATCTCTGCAGGCTTGCTCTTACAGTGGTTGCACACCTGAGTGTCGTCACCTGCAATTCCTTCCTTTTTTCCAGTTTCTATTGTTAAAATCTGCATGGTAACCTTATAGAAATTTCATGGTATGTTGCAATATTTATACCTATTTTTGTTCTGCGTGTTACACATCGCTCCTTGTGGCTTGAGCAGCATCTCAATGCTCTTTCAGGGCCTTCTGCAGCTTCTGCATCAGCAGAGTCGTGCCGTCGTGACCAAAGACCTTCCTGAGGGCGTTGCGCGTCTCTAAAAGCGTGTACGGCCTATCCCTGAGCGTTATGCCGTTCAGTTCCAGGTCGTGAAACATGGCATCCTGGGCCGCCCTGCCGAGCACGGCAGACGCTTCGCCGAGCGCTTCTTTTAGCCTATTGCTAGGCATCGGCATCTCGTAATCACTGTTTTCAGACACTAAACGGGCCGGTTCTATATTCTGGCGCGCCGTTATAAAAATAATCTCCTGTATCAGCTGAACGTAGTGTCCCTTATCTCTATCAGGTCGCGGAGCACCGCGCTTGCAGTCTCCATCCCGCCTGCGCCCCGCCCGATTATGGTCTGCTGCCCCGAGTGCTCTGACGAGAACGTGACGGCGTTGAGGGTGCCGTTGACGCATATCGGGTCGGTCTTGGCAATTTCTGTCGGCGCCACGTCGAGCTGCCTGCTGTTGCACGCCGCTATCAGCTTGATCGCGTTGCCGCGCAGAGCCGCCTTTTTCACGTCAGACACCGTCACCTTTGTGATCCCGGTGCGCTTGACGTCCTTCATCGTCACCTTCATGCCCATCACCCAGTTTGCCATGATGACCAGTTTTGCAGCAGCGTCAAAGCCGTCGACGTCGAGCGACGGGTTCGCCTCAGCGTAGCCCTTTTTCGCGGCATCCTGCAGTGCGCTTTCATAAGTGAGCCCTTCTTCCATCTTGCTCAGGATATAGTTCGTGGTCCCGTTCAGTATGCCATTGAAAGAGGTTATCCTGTCGCCTTTCAGGCAGCGCTTTGCAAATTCCAGTATGGGAGTCCCGCCGCCGACCGTGCCGCTGAATCTGAACATCACCCCGTTATAGTTTGCAAGCTCTATGAGCGACGGGAATGACAGCGCAAGGGGCCCCTTGTTTACGCTGATGACGTGCTTGCCAGTCTTCATGGCAGTTATGACGTGGGAGGTCCCGGGTTCGCCGTCCGCAAGGTTGGTCGGCGTGCACTCTAGCACAACTTCTGCGTCGACGTTTTCAATCACCTGCACCGGGTCGAATTTGCTGCCGCGCTCATACGCGCCGACAGTCCCCTTGGACTTTTTTGCGTCAAGCAGCCGCTTGAGGTCGAGGCCGGGCGGCGCCACCGCGGAGCCCTTGTTGTCGACGCAGGCCACAATGCGGGGCTTGATCCCGTGCTGGCTGTACAGGTCGGCAGACCTGGAAAGAAGCAGTTTGGCAAAGCTCTGTCCCACCACCCCAAAACCGACAACGATTATGCGCAACTCAGATATTGCTAACATCCTGTGGGCTTAATAAAACTAGAGCATGGAAGATATGCGCCTTAATATGGCCAAATCCCTTCTATATCATCGAGGTATTGAGAAAGTAGGCCATGACATCTGTTGAGCAATTCCACGATAAGGCACTATTAACGACGATTTCACAGGAAGCACCGTTTATCGAGTTTATCACCGCTGTCAAATCAGCTGCAAGCAAGAGATACTATCCCTTCGTTCTCATGAGATACATGAAATTTCATCATTTCAAATCAACTTATGATATGGTCAATCGTGACCCGAAAATGATTCAATCAGACATTTCACAGTATATCCTGACCGACAATTCTATTAGCAGGACTACAATGCAGACCTACGTCGCGGTAATCAAATGCTTTTACATTCAAAACGACATTTTGAATATCAACTGGAAGAAACTCAAGAGCAGGCTAGGTGAAATAGAACGGCAACATCAAGATCTAGCCTACACGCCCGAACAAATCAATACCATCATTGACAACGGTTGCCCCGACTTGCGTTCAAAGGCCGTCGTTCTATTGCTCGCATCCTCAGGTATGAGGATCGGGGCACTAGCGACCCTGCTCATGAAACACCTACAATATCATGAAGAACAAGGCGTCTATGGATTGACCGTTTATGCAGGTTCAAACAAGGAATACACCGCCTTTTGCAGTAAAGAGGCCACGAACGCAATCAACCTTTATCTTGAATATAGACGAGCATCCCAAGAGAACATAACACCATCCAGCCCTCTATTTAGAGAACAATTCGACCGTAGCGACTCGCTAAGAATCAACAGACCAAAACAAGTTACTGAAGCGCGACTAAAGAAGATGGTATATTCTGTAGTTGTAAGGGCAGGCATTAGGAAGGTTCGGACAATGGTTGAAGGCAACCGCTTTGGAACTGTCAGACACGATATTCATTGCTCCCACGGATTCAGAAAGTTTTTCAATACAACGCTTGCCAATTGTGAGATTAACCCCATATTGTTAGAAGCTCTTATGGGTCATAGTAGCGGCCTTCAAAAGAACTACCTACGAGCGACCAAGAAGGATCTCCTAACTGCCTATATGAAGGCAGAACAGAGTCTAACAATCGATCCCGCAAATAGACTCGAACAAAAGGTCAACCAGCTAAAGAGGGAAAACCGCATCATCGAAGGCAAGTACCAAAAGCAGTATCGCAAAGTCATTGACCTACTAATCAGAATGACCGGCCGGGATTCTGAAGAAATGTGGGAAGTCAACCGACTCGACAAGGAGTTGGACGAGCAGAACAAGAAGTTCAACTCTGGAGAATTTTTGGACGCTGTCCTGAATGACCACGAAAAGAATCCCGACTAGAGTCTAGACCGTCCATCTAAAAGCATCTGGCACTATAGAGCTGCCTGATCCCATGAAGTATTTTTGCAATTCAAACAACGCCAACCCACAGGGACGAATCTTCGCTTTAGTTTTTCCTGATACCTGATGTATATTCGGTGGCGACGACCGTGACATTTGATGCAATGTGCGGTTATCATGCTCCAATATACCCCTATACTCCCTAAAAAAGTGGCATACCGTAACCCGAATTAATGTCCGAACTGGCCTACCGTAATTCTCCACCAATGCAATAATCACAATTTTTCAATCAACATTCAAAGTAAATTAGCAAATTCTGACATGAGCTTGGCCCCTGAAGGCTTAAACTAGCCTTCGTAACGTGTTAACTACTTGTCCCTATAGGCAGGATACCCTGTCACCTCGTCATCTAACGAATGTTCCCTTATGCTTTGTTCATTCTAGGTGGTGTTCAAACTGGTTGTTCAAAAGTGGTTGGCAAGATATCATCTTTTATCCGCTCCATGCTTAGTCTGCATATGAAGGTCGTGCCAGTATTGATTAGGAGATTCATGCCCACAAATTGGACAGGTTATCTGCTCAATCTTCATTTCACGATACTACTAAAAGATTGTACCAAATAATATATTTTGCTGAAAATCAAGATGAACCAGTTCTTTAATACTAAAAATACAACCAACGCATTGTATTTTGTCGGGTGCTCTGACCTGTCGCGATAGTTCAGACATGACCCCGTCCTCGGTGGTCATGTGTCACATCATTGGAAGTGATGTGAACGCGTCATTCTGGCGTCTTGATCCTCCAGATACCATTGCAATACGATTTCGGGGCTGGCGACACCGACCAAACTCGGTAAGCCCTACTTAATCAAACTAGCATTTAGCTCTTACTGCGGAGGGAATGACAGTCTTCATTAGACGCTATCCAACTAAATTAGAAGAACCTTTGGGATATAATACGCTCAATGTGTCGGGCGGGCTTTGCCCGCCCTCTCCGTTTATGCTAAATCAAGCCACACATGCCATTGAGCGTCAAACTATAGAATCCACAAAGGGAGAAATCGAATTTTAAGAATGGATTGACGCGGAAGAATTCGTACTACGAAACGTCATTCCAATTGTTTACCCTAGGTGCAGCGATACCCTTGTCGTTCCACTTTATTCAAGTGCTCACACACCAACCGGGGTTCCATTGTTAGTGTCGGCGTTCGATCACGCCATCGACCACCCGTTGGGAGCCTTCGGCATGGGGAACGAGCAGCCCTGCGGGCTGTAGAGCCGCCCGCCTGAGCGGGCGGGAGACCATCATCCAGCGAACCCTACGACACCTTATCACCTGGCATTAGACCGGATGAAACTGAAGAATTGACAACGACTAATTAGAGTGCAGGAGGTGCGTGAGCGGGCAGGCCACGCTGGCGCATGGTTCTGGATAAGATGGGATATTCCCCGGACGAGCAAGCATCCAAAGTTCCAAGCGAGCCCTGCAGTGGGAGCGCAGGGATTCAACTGGCTGGTTTATGGCAAGGATAGTTGCTGGATTAAAATGACAGTCCAAGCCTAAAGCTGATCAATTACCGAACTTGGTACCGAACGCTTTTTCCCTACTATTTTCACAATCTCGCTCCATATTGCGTCTTTTACATTCGGCATAGCCTTCACTTGCTCAAGCAACCCGAGCAACTCCGCATTGTCTTTGATGATTACCTCAGCTCGTAGATCGATGGTAGGCTCGCCAATGCTTCTGCCTACATACACCACTTCATTGCGTTCTAGCAACTTCTCTGCAATCTTGACAGTCCCGCCGCCGCCCGTGTAAATTAACAAATCCACGCGCCTGTATCCCAATTCCCGCAGGTTCATGCTGTATGAGGATTCGAGATGGTGTTCCTCTATGTAATTGCGTCTACGCTGAAATGTGCTGCGCGCCAACCCAATTAGGGCCGCCAGCTTGGTCGCAGAACGTTTCTCCTTAGGGTCGAGTAAGAACTTTAGTATTTTCTTGTCGAACTTTGACAGCTTCCTCAGGACGTCAATTTCAGCTATTTTACCTTCGACGATACTATACTGCTTCTCGAATTAAACTGATTGGATCCCAAAAGTACGTCAATGTTGACCGAAAGCTCGGCAATACTGAGGAATTTGGGCTAGAAGTCCATGACATCTTGAGAATCCAAGGATTTAGCTGGATAGCCAGTGGGAAGGATAGCTGTTGGATCAGACCCTCATCAGGATAGAACTTTTTTAGTTGTTTCCTTTATGATAAGGAATGAATCCACCAGACAAGCCGCTTTACGACATGATGGTTGAATGTTCTACACAAACCAAAAGCGATTTTGAATTTGAAGGTCGTCTCATTCGGAACATAAGTGCCATTTACATTCAGGCATTCGTAAGTATCAATGAAAAAGAAATAGAATCCTTTAGTCAGAAAGCTGCACTGTATTTAACCATACGGTCATTTCGATTTTTCCAATGTGCAATCAATAATGCCTACGACGGATATTATGAAGTTGCCATGAGTCAGCTGCGTAATGTCTATGAGAACGACATTCTTAGTAGTTACTTGGGAAAAAATGAGTTAAGAGCAGAGAAATGGTTAGATGGAAAAAATAGCTTTTCGCAAGAATGGCTAAGGGATAAACTCGGAACAAAGAAAGGTGCTTACAAGATGCTCTCCGCAAATTTTGCACACCCAAACAAGATTGAAAGTATTCTACAAATACTCAGGAAAGGCTCGAACGGAGCCTCAGGATTAATGATTTATCCTGAGTATGACAAGGAGAAATGTGAACTCGTATTTCACTTGGCCATAATGTTGGGTTGGTCAGTGCTTATGCACTTGAATCATCCATTCAAGGAATATCTATCGAAAAATAAGCAATGGCGATCTGATTTTTACTCGTGGAATCAGGTTATGCTTCATTATATCGAAGAAAGAATCGTGAAGAAGTCGAAAATGAAGTTTCGCTTCAAAAACAAGTTACCAGACCGCTTCTGAATAAACATAACACCCAGCTTGAAGCAATAACTCCCGCGGTGAAGCGCGCTTTTACAACTCCCGAGATCGGAGCAGAACTCAACTTACCACTATTCCTATTTGTCGCTAGCGATAATGAATATTAAGCCCTTTAAACGAACTGATAAAACTATAAAACTGCTCCCAATATCGACACCGTCTCATATGTACAAGACTCGCACTCGCGGCATCCTACTTCTCAACGTGAGGTCACGGATAGAATAGCCGTGGCAAACGAATTTTACCCTCCCCGGTTATAACACTGAATCCACAGAGGAATGCAGTATCGTTGCTCGACCCGATCACTACCATAGCAATTCTCATTGGAGTTGGCCTCGGGGCCGGAACCCTGGGTTCGATGCTCGGAGTGGGCGGCGGCATCATAATGGTGCCGGCTCTGACGTTCCTGGGCCTTCCGCCCGTGCAGGCGACGAGCACCAGCCTCATAGCAGTTGCCTCGACCAGTGTGTCATCGACGGTAGAGTATTCCCGGCAAAAGAGGATCGACTACCGCCTCGGGATGGAGATGGCTGCCTTTGCAATACCGGGGGCGGTTCTGGGCGCAATCCTGTCCGACTATTTGTCGACAGGGTCGTTCAGCCTGTACTTTGGGATACTGCTGATACTTACCGGAGTCTACATACTGTACAAGAACTCGATCCTGAAAGACGCGGCGGCCAAAAAGCGCTCGATGGCGCTACGCATGGCTGTGTTTGCGGCGACCTTTGGCGCCGGCATCATATCAAGCCTGTTCGGCGTGGGCGGCGGCGTAATATTCGTGCCTGCCATGCTGCTCGTGATTGGCCTGACTATGCAGCGCGCCGCGCCGACGTCGCAGTTGGTACTAATGATGACTTCTGTCGCCGGCGTGCTGATGCACGCGTTCCTGCTCCATCCGGACTATTTGCAGGCGCTTGCACTGTCGGCAGGTGCGTTTGCCGGTGCCCAGATAGGGGCAAGGCTGTCGCGCACGGCAAAGGAAGTGCTGCTCCAGCGGCTATTGGGATCGGTGCTGATAGCGGTGGCTGCAAAATTCATCTATGACTGGCTCGCCTCAAGGTAACTAGGCGAGAACATCGCGCACGGCCTTCCTCGACCTTTTGCAGCGCCTTTCCATAGATGTACTTCTTGCCCTTGCTCTTGGCAGTCCTGCGTGCAATTGCTCAAAATAGTTTTTATGGTTTACGCTACTTTCTTGCTTCGTCGACGTAGAATATAGCTTCGTTTCTCCTGAGCGCGATGCCGGCGGCAAGGTTGAGTATCGAGCTGTGCAGGCTTGCTGCGTCCGGCTCTAATCCTTCGCTGTTGCCGGCAAGCACCAGGTGCAGCTTCATGCCAGATCCAAGTACGTCGCCAAGCTCCTGGTTCACCGTTGCAGTGTATGGTCGCAGCGCCCCCCGGAATACGTCCGCCCTCGCCCTCAGCACGCCAGAGATCTTTTTGCCGACCGGCGCGTCAGGCCCAACGATGACGACCGTACCCCTGGAATCCTTGTATTTTGCAGGTTCTTCGAGCGCGCCCTGCGGGGCCATCGCGTTAACCGCTTCCTTTGTGATCAGGCCCGGCGTGTAGATGAAATTGTCAACCAGTGCGTCCCACTGCTTCCTCGAAAGCGAGTTGAACGCGGCGTTATAGTCGTAATCGCCGGTGAAATGGATGACAGAGTCAATCCCGCCAAACTTTGTCCTTGCGGTGTTGAACATGCGCCTTACGCTTTCTTCGTCCAGCATCTTGATGGCGTGGCTGTGGAATTCACTGTACTCCTGCATGTCGCCCTGGTTGTTTGCAAGGACTATTACCTGCTTTGCCCCCGCACCCTGGGCAAGTTTTGCGACCTGCCTGACCCTCTCAACGTCCTTCTTCGCAGACGAGCTTGTCGTAATGACTATGACCTTGTCCTTGAGGTCGGGCTCCGCCGGGCCGTCGACTGCCGTCCCGACTATTGGCTTGACGGGGTAGAACACGCGGTCGTTTGGGATGACCCTGCCGTTGATGAGCTTGCTTATCCTTTCGTCGCACAGGCTCATGACCATCTCTGCCACGTCTTCCTGTCTCAGGAACTCTCCGTCTACTATCATCTTGCTGGTGTTGTTCTGTATCTTTTCGGCAATTTCCTGAATCTTGGCCAGCGCGCCGGCGACGGTTTCTGAAAGTTTCTTGACGCTTTCGTCAGGTTCCTGGCCGCGGGCCTTTGCGATTTCAACCGCGACCTGCCGGCAACCTTTTGCGACTGCGTCGTCAGGCTCGCCCAGCAGGGGGAGCGCGCCGGCGGTGACCTTCTCGACCTCGACGGAGCTGAGGCCAGGGTATCCGCCCACTCTCAGGAATTCTGCGGCCGCCTTTGGGTAGACCGTCTTGTAGATCCTGTCAGAGTGAACCGGCCCTGGGTTTGTGGAAATCGAGCGTATATCGCGCTCTGCCAGCTCCCACGCAAGCGCCTCTGCAAGGCGGTTCTTGGCGCCCTGCGCCGCAGTGTATGGAGTCCTGAACCTGTACGGCCTCTGCTCATAGCGGTTCTCCTCGGTGAAAAACGTCGCAATCGTGATTATCTTACCGCCTTTTTCCATCGCGCTCAGGCCGCTGGCAGAAGTCCAGAATGTGCCTGTCAGGTGGATGGCCACTGTATCGCGGAACTCTTTGACGCTTGCGTTTGTAAAAGTCTTGACCGGCCCGGAGATGCCGGCGTTGTTGACAATGACATCGACCCTGCCAAACTGTTTTTTCAGGCTTGCAAACATTGTGTTGATGCCTGCTTCGTCAGAGACGTCAACTCCGGGGAAAACCGCGACCTTGCCGGAGGACCCCGCGGAAGCGATTATCTCGTTCAGTATACTTGCCGTCTGGTCAAGGGGCTCCTTCCTCCTGCCCATGATGACAATGTTGGCGCCGGCCTCCGCAAACTTTTTTGCTATCGCCTGCCCTATCCCTGTCCCGCTGCCGGTAATAACGACGGTTTTACCGCTAAATTTTAAGCCAGACTTGAGAGACTGCTTTTCCACAAAGTTGCCACTTTTCCACGACTATTAAAGTTAACTTCATCATGGACAATAGTCATGAACAGCTTTGTGGGAAAGTCAGGGCGGGTCGCCAAGGACGCGAAGCCTTGCCTTGATGTGCCCCGCTATCCTATCAGCGATTTCCAACATCGTCTGGTTGAACCCAAAGGCGTCTTCGTGGACCCACTTGCCATAAATCCGGATGTGGTCGTCCAGCGGGTCTACACTGATCTCGCCTTCGCGCAGCATAACTTCTTTCAGCATCTCGGTCAGCTTTGCGTCTTCCTGCAGGGTCTCGGCAAACTTGCCGGTGCCGGTCCACCTAACTGTGACTACGCGCTTGCCGTCAAAGCGGCCTTTTGTCACGGGCTCGCACCTTGCTAGAAAGCTGCCGTTTTCCTTGCTCTCGCTTTTCAGGATATAGTGTGCCTGGTAGTATTGTAAAGAGCCATAAGGCAACGGAACTGGGTCTTGCTTTGGCATGTTAATTCCTCTGCAGCACCTGGACAAAGTCGATGTTTTTGCCCCTGATCTCTATCAGACCTTTGTTTGTCACAAGCCTTGACGACAGCGCAAAATTGTGGCTGTAGTACGCTTCGCGCTCTAGCTGGTGCGATCCGTACGGAAGTGCTTCGCAGTCAACTCCTTGTTTCTTCATTTCCTGCGCCAGCTTTTCGTGCGCGGCCACCCTCTTTATTACGATGGGCTCGGCGTCGCCGTGACCGTGCTCCTCTTCGTGTGAACCGGTATGAGAAGAATGATGTGTGTGCTCCACGGCAACTAGTAAAATTGCCGCCCACAAATAAATTCTACTACTTTAATTTTTTCAAATAGTTCTTGACGCCTGACTTTTCCAGCCTAGCTGCCTTTTTCAGCACGCCGGACTCTAGGTCGCGCTTGTGTTTTTCGACCTTTTTCGCAATACCGGTGTGCTTTGTTGCCAGTATCTGGCAGGCAAGTATGCCGGCGTTCTTGGCGCCGTTTATTGCCACAGTGGCTACTGGCACGCCTGGCGGCATCTGCCATATCGACAGGAGCGAATCGAGCCCTTCGAGGCTCTTCGTCTTGATCGGCACGCCAATGACCGGCAGCGGAGTCAGCGACGCCACCATGCCGGGCAGATGGGCAGCCCCTCCAGCCCCTGCAATGATCACCTCGATCCCCTTTTTCTTGGCGCCAGAAGCATAGCCGACCATCCTCTTTGCTGTCCTGTGCGCCGACACTATCGTGATTTCGTTTGGCACGCCAAACGAGTCCAGGACCTCCTTTGCTTCCTTCATTACCGGCAGATCCGAGTCGCTTCCCATTATGATGCCAACAAGTGCTTTTTTCATGCTCCGCCCTCCGTATTGACAAGCTCGACCGCCCTTCTAGCCTTTGCGGCGCGCGCAAGGGCTTCCTTTACGGTCCTGCCCGTGGCGGTGATGTGGCCCAGCTTGCGCCGCGGCTTGCTGGTTTTCTTGCCATATACGTACAGTTTGACGCCCTGCACGCCCAGCAGCCGCGTCAGCCCTTTTACCGCGTATGGCCCGTTTGAATTTTCGGCGCCCAGTATGTTGACCATGGCTGCCGGCGACAGCAGTTCCGGCCTTGACAGCGGCAGGTCGAGCACGGCGCGCAGGTGCTGCTCAAACTGCGAGACGGAGCACGCCTCGTTCGTATAGTGGCCCGAGTTGTGCGGCCTCGGAGCGACCTCGTTCACCAACACGGCGCCCTTTTTCGTGACAAACATTTCAATCCCAAATATCCCTGCGCCGTGCAGCACTTCCATCGTCCTTTCTGCCACCTTTTTCGCCTTTAGCTCTGCCTTGCGGCTGATGCGCGCCGGCACTATGGTGGTGTCAAGGATACTGTTTTTGTGAATGTTTTCGGCCACCGGGAACGACTCTATCTGTCCGGTCGGGTTGCGGGCGACCATTATAGATATTTCTTTCGTGAACGGCACGAATTTTTCCAGCATGCACTCTCTGCCTGCGAAATAGTCAAACGCTTCGTGCACCTTGCTCTTTGAAGCTATCAAAAAGTTGCCCCTGCCGTCGTACGAGTCTTCGCAGGCCTTGAGCATGGCGGGAAAGCCGAACTTTTTGCACAATTCGTGCAGGTGCTCTTCAGAGCGCACAAGCGCAAACTCGGGCACGGCGATCCTGTGTTCCTGCAGGAACGACTTTTGCCTATGCTTGTTCTGGATTATGCGCAGGGTTTCCGGCGCCGGCCTGACCGGGAACCTCTTTGCTTCAAGATCTTTTAGAGCCGCGGAATTTGCCAGCTCGATTTCGTAGGTCAGCACGTCGCATTTTTCCGCGAGTTTCATTATCGCGCTTTCGTCCTTAAAGTCGGCCACTATCTGCTCGTCTGCTATTCTTGAAGCCGGGCACCCCTCTGTCGGGTCCAGTATAATGACTTTGAGTGACATGCGCCTTGCCTCATGCGCGATCATTTTCCCCAGCTGGCCCCCGCCGATAATGCCCACGCATATGGGCCTGTCCATGGCAAGGAGGTCGCTGCTAACCATTAACTTGGTATAGCTGGTTCGTAGCGGCGTTAAAAATCTTTCAGATAGATTTTTTATTGCATGTAAAGTAGGCATTGCGATGAGGCTCCTTCGCAAGGGCAAGGTCAAGGACATTTACGAGCTTGACGGCGGCGACATACTCTTCCACTTTTCAGACCGCGTTTCCGCCTTTGACGTCAAGATGGCGACGCCGATCCCGCGCAAGGGCGAGGTGCTCTGCAGGTTCGGCGAGTTCTGGTTCGACGCGCTCCAGACACCCCACCACATGGTAAAGGTAGTTGACAAGGACAAGATGCAGGTCAGGAGGCTCGAAATAATGCCTATCGAATGCGTTGTGAGGGGATACTATTACGGCAGCTTTGTAGACCGCTACAGGGAGCGCAAGGACCTGCCAAACTTCAAGCCTGTTATGGCGTCAAAACTGCCGCGGCCAATTTTCGACCCGACGACAAAGTCGGAGGAGCACGACGTACCGATAGGCAGGGAGCAGGCAGTCTCTTCCAGCATGCTGTCTGGCAGGGACTATGACTACCTCGAAAAGATATCGATATCGCTCTATGAAAGGATGAGCGGGATTGTGGAGAAGGCCGGCTTTATCATCGCAGACGTCAAGTTCGAGTTCGGCAGGAACGAGCAAGGCGACATCGTGCTCGGCGACTCGCTCGGGCCCGACGAGTACCGGCTTTGGCTCAAGACTGACTACCAGCCCGGCAAGGTCCAGGAAAGCTATGACAAGCAACTTTTGCGCGACTGGCTAATCAAGGCGGGGTTCAAGGACAAGGTGGACAGGCTCGCCAAGGAGGGCAAAAAGCCCGAATCACCGCAGGTGAGTCCAGAAGTGGCAAGCGAGCTGAGCCGGCGGTACATCCTGGCGTATGAGCGCATCAGCGGCCACAAGTTATAGCTCAATTTCATACCTGATTTTGACCGCCTTTGGCCAGCGTACACGCTCGAGCTGGCCCTGTGGCCGGGCACCCTGCGCTGCAGGACAGCATTTGCAACAGCTGTCAGATTGTTATTATCTTTATCATATCGGTCTATATATTGGCTTAACACTATGCTTGATATGGATATTATCAGACGTACGCTGTAACGACATTACGACGGTTATAACATTTAACAACCAGGGCAAAACTAACTGATACCTGCCCTTTACTATGCAAATCCAGTTTTAACATCGTAATGGCCGAAACCCTGTTCCAGAAGGAAGTCAAGATAAAAAGAGTGACCACACTTGGATATCCGGCAGCGCGGGCGCTAAACGATCCTGTCAGGATAAAAATCCTTGAAATCCTGAGCCACAAACAAATGTCTGCTGACGAAATCGCCAAGGCGCTCGGCAGCTCGGGCTACAAAAAGGCGACGACCACGATTCGGCACCATCTGAATACCCTGAAGGGCGCCGGCCTGATCGAAGCCACCAGGATGGTCGAAGTGAGAGGCGCAGTGATGAAGTATTATGCGCCCACCATCCGCGCGTTCAGCTATGACGCACCGGACCTAGAAAAGCACGCAAAGCTGGTAGACGACACCAGCACAAAGCTGCTCAAGGTCCTGAAGTGCGTGCTTGAAGACAAAAAGTTTGCCGCAGCATTTTCCGGCAAGGACGCCTGCAGCCAGTGCAAAGGCGATCACTACAAGGAATATGTCGCGCTGGAAATATTGAACGCAGCCCTTGCAAAGGCGATGGAAAGAAAAGACTATGGAGAAACGGCTGCTGGAAAGGAACAGCCCAAAAAGTAGGCTATTCTACGGTAATTCGGAATATCCCCTTTGCGTCCTTGTCCTGCAGCATTCTGACCATGTTTCTCGGCACGTCGGAAGAGGCCCTGTCGCACCTGACTGACATTGTGCGCGGGCAGACAAAGCTCGTCTTGCGTATCACGATGTCGTGAGGGTTTTGCAGGGTGAGCCGCTCGTCTCCCCTGCCGTTTATGACGAATGACTCGCTGCCGACCATTATCTCTATTCTTACCATAGAGTCGCTTGACGCTAGCCTGCGCCTCAGAGTCTCGTCAAAGTCGGAACACGCCTTGCTCGCCCGTACCCCTACGATGCAGTCGCCCCGGAGCGTCAGGTGCTCTTCCTTGGTTATCTCGACCGTCTTGCCGTGGAGCGACTGGACGTTCGGGTGGCCGTAAAACGTCACTTCGTCCTGAACCATGCAGAGACCCCTTGAATTGAACGATATTAAATACCAAGCTTGCATTTGCTTTTGAGCAGGACCCTCATAGTTAGGCTTAAATTGAACGTTAGAAAAAAAAGATTGAATTGTTACCAGCAGCAGCGGGCTATGACCGAGCCATCACTGTATTTTCGCCAGACGGAAGGCTTTACCAGGTAGAGTATGCAATTGAAACCGTCAGACGCGGGACACTAGCTATCGGCATCAAGAGCAGAGACGGAGTAATCCTTGCGGTAGAAGAAAAGGCAAGAAAGCTCCAGATATCAAACGTAACGCAAAAGATCTTCCAAGTTGACGATCACATCGGCGTTGCTGCCGCAGGATACATCCCTGACGCGCGCACGCAGGTAGACCACGCCCGCTTTTTCGCCCAGAGCAACAGGCTGATCTATGACGAGCCAGTTGACGTCGAAGGCGTCGCCAAGAACCTTGCAGACATGGCACAGCAATTCACCCAGTATGCAGGTGTAAGGCCGTTTGGCGTTGCACTTATTCTTGCAGGCGTCGACAAGAACGGCTCTGAGCTGTTCCTGACCGACCCGAGCGGCACCTACATCGGCTATGACGCGGTTGCAATCGGCGCCGGTAGCGACCAGGTGACGGAATTCCTTGAAAAGAGCTACAAAGCAGAAGTCCCCCTTGACGAAGCGGCCGCCCTTGCGATTGAATCGATATACCTTGTGAGCGAGGAAAAGATAGGCACAAGGCACCTAAAGATGGCCATAATCGACAACAAGACAAAGACGATGCGCAAGATAGAGGACGAAGGGATCGACAGGTATGCAGGGCTGGCCAAGGAAAGGACGTCAAAGCGGGGCTCCTGATCTTCCTCCTTTTACCCTTTGAAAAATCCAATAAATTAATTTAAGGTTATATCGCATTCTGGTTGTATTATATGGTGGCAAAAATAGGCTCAAAAGCTCCGAACCTCGAAGTTTCAAGCTGGGTTCAGGGCAAGCCGACCAACATTGACAAGGAAAAGGGCAACGTGGTTCTGGTGGAGGTTTTCCAGGTAAACTGCCCCGGCTGCTTCCTCAACGGAATCCCGGAGGCAATTGACATTCACAAAAAGTACAAGGACAGGGGGCTTACAGTCCTTGGCATGGCGACCGCCTTTGAGGATTTCGACAAGAATAACCTGCAGAACCTGGAAAAGCTGGTCACGACCGGCGAAGTCATCGGCGAGACGTACCGCGTCCTGGCGCAGTACGGCCAGCTAAGTGACGGCAACAAGCTGCCCTACAAGATACCGTTCCCGGTAGGAATGGACCTGCTGAAGAAAGAATCTGATTCAGTTACGGAAAGCAAGATCATGGACTTTATCGAGGCCAACGTCCCTGACTTGAGATCGTATTCTGAAAAAGATAGGCAGGTGCTGATAGAGCGCGTAAAGCAATACATGAGGTCAAAGGAATATTCTGCCAAGACTTTTGAAGGATATGCCTTACGCGGGACCCCGTCGAGCATCCTGGTCGACAGGAAGGGAGTGCTCCGCTCCACGTTCTTTGGATCAAACGGCGTTTTAGAAGGCGCGATTGAAGAGCTGTTGAAGGAATAATGCCTGATCTCTGGCTCGCAATACCTGACTCCTCGCTTTCAGACGAGCAGACAAAGCGCGACAAGAGCATCAAGATAGGCCAGTTTGCCCGCGCCTGCTCGATCTTCCAGGTTAAGAGGATATACGTCTACCACGACTCGCTGTCGCAGTTTGAAAAGGAGGACCCCGATCTGCTCAGGACGATCTTGCGCTACTTGGACACCCCGCAGTACCTGCGCAAGGCCCTGTACCCGCGGATGCACCAGCTCGAATATGCCGGCATACTGCACCCGATCAAGGCGCCGCACCACAGGCCGCCAGAAGACATCAAAAAGGTCAAGGCCGGCGACGTGCGCACAGGGGTGGTCGCCAAGGTCAAAGGGCAACTGTTCGTTGAAGTCGGGCTAGGGTCGCTCGTGCCATTTATGGGTCAGGGCTTTGAGGGCAAGAAGGTGAACGCCAAATTCGCCTCGCCGTACCCCAACTTGAAGGCCATTGAGGCGACGGAGGACGACATTTTCGAGTACTGGGGCTACGAAGTGAAGGAAGTGACGTCGCTTGGCAAGCTGCTCGCGAGCGCGGAAAACGCCGAAGTTGTCATCACGTCAAGGAAGGGCAGCTACTTCAAGAATCTGGAATCCAAGCTCGCCGAGCGCGCCAAAAACGCGCAGAACATCCTGGTTGTCTTTGGCGCGCCAAAGCACGGCGTGTACGACATCCTTGCAAAGGAAGGCGCAAACGCAAAGCAGTACGAATTTGTGATCAACATGTTTCCAAACCAAGGCACGGAAACAGTCCGGCTGGAAGAAGCTGTGCTTGGAACTCTGGCAATTCTTAATAGTTCTATGCCGCAAAGCGATCGCGCTGCGCGCTTCAAATAACTTATTAAAGGGTCAGGCAGAGTCATGCAGTATCTATGGGTCATCGCAAGTATAGTGCCCCGAGAAGGGGCAGTGTTGCCTTCAGACCAAGGGCTAGAGCCAGAAGCCTTGAGGCAAAGATTAGAACCTGGCCTCAGGTCGCTGCAGAAAAAAGCTCTCTTTCAGGATTTGCGGGTTTCAAAGCCGGCGGTATTCACGTGCTGACGATTGACGACCGGGAAAAAACTCCGAACTTTGGAAAGCAGCTGCTCAACCCGGCGACGGTGATCGTGACTCCGCCTGTCAGAATAATTGGCATCCGCGGCTACAAGAAGGATCTTTACGGCCAGCACGCGATCTTTGACATTTATGCAAAAGACCTTCCAAAAGAACTGCCGCGCAAGTTCGACGCCAAGACCGCCGACGACGCCGCTGCAAAGGCGGAAGGCATGGTCGGCAATGCAAGCGCGATCATGGCAATAGTCGCGGTTTCCCCGAATTCTATCGGCCTTTCTCAAAAGACCCCGTTTGTTTTTGAAATGGCAGTTTCCGGTAAGGACACGAAATCCCAGTATGAATATGTGAAAGGCGTGCTTGGCAGGGAAGTCAAGGCAGCCGACATTTTCCAAGTTGGGCAGAACATTGACGTTTTTGGAATCACGCGGGGCAAGGGCATTGAAGGCCCGGTCACTAGGTTCGGCGTCAAGAGAAAGCAACACAAGTCGAGAAAGAGCGTCCGCGCTGTCGGAACCCTCGGCCCGATCTCGCCCGCGGTGGTCATGTACACCGTCGCAAGGCAGGGCCAGCACGGGTTCCACCAGAGGACCGAATACAACAAGCGCATACTAGTCATGTCAAACACCGAAAAGGACGGGCAGAATTCGATAAACCCGTCCGGCGGATTCAAGCACTTTGGGCTCGTCAAGGGCGACTATATCATTGTCAGGGGCTCTATCCCGGGCGTTCCAAAACGCCTAGTAAAGATGAGGCACCCGATACGCAACGTGCCAAAGAAGGTGCTCGAGCCAAAGGTCATGGAGGTAGTCGTCGAGTAATGAAGGCCAAAGTCGTCGCTACAACAGGCAAGGACGCGGGCGAGATCGAGCTGCCAGTCGTATTTGACACTCCTTACCGCCCAGAAGTCATACACAAAGTCTACGTCAACCTTCTCTCTCACTCTTACCAGAAGCAGGGTCGCTATCCTGCTGCAGGCGAAATGGTGAGCGCAGAGTCGCGCAACACCGGCCTTGGCATCGCTAGGCTTGCAAGGGCCCGGGGCGAAGGTTTCCCGAGGGCAGGCCAGGCAGCAGAGGTGGCAGGCGTCAGGCACGGCAGGGTTGCGCACCCGCCAGAGTCGTGGAAGGTAATCTACAAGAAAATCAACCACAAGGAAAAGCAGCTGGGGCTTTGCTCCGCAATAGCGGCAACTGCAAGCAAGGAGCTTGTGCAGCGACGTGGCCACAAGATAGGCGACAAGGTAAAACTCCCGATAATCGTTTCAAACGACATTGAATCAATAGCCAAGACCAAAGACCTGAAAAAGACACTGGTCGACCTCGGCCTCGGCGACGACATTACTCGGGCAAGCGCGACAAGAAAAGCTCAGTCTGGCACCGCGAGGCGCAGGGGCAGGCGGGCAAGGTCTGGCACGAGCGCCCTTATTGTAGTCGGAAACGACTCTAAACTGGTCGCGCTTTCGCATTCCATATTGGGAGTTGACGTAAAGCGCGTCAATGAAGTGAGCGTAATTGATCTGGCGCCGGGCTCAAAGCCAATAAGGCTGACGATATTTTCGCAAAACGCGATCGAGCAGCTGAAAAACCTGCAGGCGCCAATGCACAAAGTAATGGAGCTGATCAACAAGTGAGCAAGGATACAGCAAAGACAACCACAGCTGAAGAGGCCAAGAAGGAAAAGCCAGCAGCGCCGGCAAGCGGCATGACTGCAGCGCAGGCGGCGAACCTGATAGTCGCGCCCTATGTGACTGAAAAGACGTTCACCCAGATAGAGAAGGAGAACAAGCTGGCGTTCATTGTAACAGAGAAAGCCAGCAAGAAAGAGATAATGGAAGCCATCCGCATACTCTACGAGACAGAGACGACAGAGGTCAACACCGCGAGGACCATACGCGGCAAAAAGGCCTTTGTAAGGTTCAAGTCGCCGGAAGGCGCAAGGGAGCTAGCAACAAAGCTAGGACTGGTGTAACCGCATGGTTTTCTCGTTAGATTTAAAAGTGGTCTGGAAAACAAGGAGTGAATGATCTAGTTGGTACGTGAATTCAAGTTCAAAGGTTACACTCCTGAACAGCTGCAGTCGCTGTCAATAGAGAACCTGCTGCCACTTCTTAATGCGCGGCAGCGCAGGTCGCTTGACAAGCGCGTCAGCACTTACATGAATGACGACAAGAGGAAGCTGCGCGAGAAGGTAAAGCTCGCCAGAGACGGCAAGCTCAAGGGCAACATCAGGACGCACGCCCGCGACATGATTATCCTGCCAGACATGGTCGGTCTCACTATCCACGTTCACAACGGCAAAGAATTTGCGCAGGTGGGCATCAAGCCGGAAATGATCGGGCACTACCTCGGCGAATATGCGATAACTAACAAGCGCGTGCAGCACGGCGCTCCGGGTGTCGGCTCTTCCCGGTCAAGCCTGTACGTCCCATTGAAGTGATTGACATGCCACAATTTGGTTACGCTTTTCAAAATTACGACAAAGCAAAGCACGTGCGCGCCGCTATAAGGGAGAAGGACATTTCGCACAAGCACTCGCGCGAGATCGCAGTCGCCATCAAGGGCATGTCGATCGAAAAGGCGCGCGAGTTCCTTGAGAACGTCATCGCCCGCAAGGAAGCGGTACCGTACAGGCGCTACAACATGGAAGTGGCGCACAGATCGAACATCCGCGACGGATTTTTCGCCGGCAGGTATCCGAAAAAGGCGGCAGGCGAATTCTTGAAACTATTGGACAACCTTGAATCAAACGCAGAGTACAAGGGCATGGACCTTGACCGCCTGCGCATAGTGAGCGCCGCGGTGCACAAGGGCACCAAGCTCAAGCGGTTCACACCCCGCGCAATGGGAAGGTCAAGCCCAAAGATTGACACGCTCGTTCACGTAGAGCTTGTCGCACAGGAGTCAAGGGGAGAATAGCAATGAGCGCAGTCAAGAATGTAATAAAGAACAATTTCCGCAACATGGAGCTAAACGAGTTCCTCGCTACCTCTCTCAAGGACGCCGGCTATGGCGGAGTTGAAGTGCAAAAGACGCCGGTGGGTGCGAGGATAACCGTCTTTGTAACAAGGCCGGGACTCGTCATAGGGAGAAAGGGGACGGGCATCAAGGACTTGATGGCAAAGCTCGAGCAAAAGTTCGACCTGCAGAACCCGCAGATTTCCGTTCTTGAAGTTACCCAACCTGAGCTGAATCCGCACATCATGTCCAACAGGATTGCGCAGCTCATCGAGCGCGGCACCGCGTTTAGGCGCGCATCCATGTGGTCGCTCAACACAATAATGAACTCTGGCGCGCTGGGAGTAGAAGTCGTGATTTCTGGCAAGCTTCGCACAGAGCGCGCCCACTTTGAAAAGCACACGATCGGAGTCGTGCCAAAGAGCGGCGACATCGCCGGCCACATTGTAACGACAGGCATGTCTTATGTTTTGACAAAGATGGGCCTTATGGGCATACAGCTGAGGATTGCCTCAAAGGCAGCAGTTCCGCAGGAATTTGAATTAAGGGACGCGCCTGCAGGCGCCCAGGCCGCGGTAGAATCTGCGCCGGCTCCGGAAGGGCAACCCAAGGCAGCAGAAGCGGCTACTGAACAACCACAAGGAGGAAAACAAGATGGCCAGGCTTAAGCTAAAGACATTGCGCGAAATGAACGACCCGGACCTGGCTGAAAAGCTAGCCGAACTGAAGGCGGATCTTGCAAAGCTAAAGCTCGAAAAGTCAAAGGGGACGCTCAAGAAGCAGACCGGCCATATCAAGTGGCTCAGGCGCGACATTGCGCGCATGATGACTCTTCTCAACGAAAGGAAGGTCAAGAAATGACGAGCCCTGAAAACGTGCTTGTACACGAGATCATTGGCCTTGGCGCAAAAATAGTCGAGTCGACAGATCCGACGCTAAATGGCGTCAGCGGCTCGATAGACTTTGAAACTAGAAACACGATATCGATAAGGACAGATTCTGCAGTAAAACAAATAGCCAAAAAGGCGGCGAAAAAGATCGAGATCAAAACTCACTCTGGCGTTTGCTTTATAAGTGGTTCATCGTTGATAGGAAGACCTGAGGATCGTACATCGCGATAAATAATTGGTGATGAATTATGGTTAGAAATATCGGTGTTTCCGTCGTCTCCCCGCGCAAAATATGCGAGGACGATCACTGCCCATTCCATGGCACGCTCTCTGTAAGGGGCAAGCTGCTGACTGGCATTGTGTCAAGTGCAAAAGCTCCAAAGATGGTCGTCGTGTCAAGGGAATACCCGCGGCCTACGCCAAAATACAAGAGATATCAGAGGAGCAGGTCAAAGGTGCACGCTTACCTCCCGCCGTGCGTCGAAGTTAAGGAAGGCGCGGAAGTAAAGATCGCTGAATGCAGGCCACTTTCAAAGACGGTTTCGTTCGTAGTGATTGAGGTGAACACAAAGGATGGCGGCGGGAACTAAGTCAAGAGCGGTTTCTGCAAAGGGCGTTGAAGAGTTCCGCCCGTACATCACAAGGGTTCTTCCAGTCACCGCAGAGCTCGTGTGCGCAGACAATACCGGCGCAAAGGTCCTGCGCATTGCCATGGTGAACAGGTGGAAGGGCAGGCACTCTAGGATGCCGTCAGCTGCAGTCGGAGATTTTGTTACAGTCACGGTCAAGAAAGGCCCGGCGGAGCTGCGCAAGCAGGTTTTCGGCGCGGTGATTGTCAGGCAGAAATACCCGATAAGGCGGCTCAACGGCGTGAGGGTATCGTTTGAAGACAACGCTGCAGTGCTCGTGACGCCCGAAGGCGAGATCAAGGGCACGGACATCAAGGGGCCGGTGGCAGCAGAGGCCGCCGAAAAGTGGCCAAGGATAGCCAACCTGGCGGGAATGATAGTATAGTTGAAATATTATGGTAGACATTAATCCGAAACTCATCCACGCTTCAAAGCACCAGCTCGACAAGATGCTTGGCGCAAGGCTTGCAGACGAGCTGCGCGAGCAGTACAAAAAGAAAACCCTGCGCGTGGTAAAGGGCGATTCCGTAATGGTAGTCCGCGGCGAATACAAGGGCCGCGGCGGCAAGGTGGAAGACGTGAACACAGAGCGCGGAACGCTCCACGTCGAAGGCATGCAGAGGGAAAAGGTCCGCGGCGGGCAGGTCAAGGTCCCGATTCATGCTTCAAACGTAAAAATTACCGGCCTGAACCTTGAAGACAAGCGCAGGTCAAGCAGGCTTCAGGGCGGCAAGCCAGTGGCAGCCGAAAAGAAGGAAGAAAAAGCAGAAAAGGAAACGACAAAGAAAGCAATAGAGAAAAAGGAGGCCAGTGAGTAATGGGCAAAAAAGGCGGCGACACCAGAGTAAAGAGGCAGCTGGCGCCGACGTTCTGGGCCATCAAGAGGAAGGAGAGCCGGTTTGTCCTGAGGGTCAAGCCCGGGCCGCATCCAAAGCACAGGGCGTACCCGCTTGGAATGGTGCTCCGCGACGTGCTCAAGATAGCAAGCACGATGCACGAGGCTGAGCGGATTTTGAACGCGGGCAAGGTCAAGGTTGACGGCGTTGTAAGGCGCGACTCGAACCTTGCAATAGGGCTCATGGACGTGATAGAGCTTGCGACGGGCCAGGTGTACCGCATGGTCCCGAAGGATTCGGCGCTCTTGACTTCGGTTGCCATTGAAGATTCTGAAAAGGGAGTAAAGCTGGTCAGGGTTACAAGCAAGACGATCATCAAGGGCAAAAAAATCCAGTACGGATTCCACGACGGCAAGACCCTGATAAGCGACCAAAAGCTCAGGGTGGGCGACACGTGCGTGATCGACCTGCCAAAAGTCCAGGTGAAAAACCACGTTGCCTTTGAAAAGGGCTCGACCGCGCTCATCATCACCGGCGAAAACGCTGGCACGGTGGGCAGGATAGAGGACGTCCAGGACGGCGTATTCTCTCTTCCAAAGAGGGCGCTTGTGTCGTTTGACGGCAAGTCGGTGGAACTCCCAGTTGAAATGGTCATGGTTGTCGGAAAGGACAAGCCAGTGATAAGGGTGAATTAGATTTGAGTCAACAACTACAAAGCATGAAAAAAATAAGCGTCGACAAGGTAGTGATAAACATCGGAGTCGGCAAGTCCGGCGATCCGATAGAGAAAGCCAAGAAGGCGCTGCTTGAACTGACGGGCCAGCAGCCTGCAGTCCGCGGCGCCAAAAAGACCGTCAGGGACTTTGGCATCCACAAGGGTGAGCCGATAGGCGCAGTAGTGACCCTGAGGAGGGATCCGGCGATCGATTTCCTAAAGCGCGTCATTGCAGCCAAAAAGAACGTCCTCAAGGCATCGTCGTTTGACAATTTCGGCAATATTTCAGTCGGCATTCACGAGCACATCGACATCCCCGGGACAAAGTACAACCCGGACATTGGGATCTTTGGGATGGACGTCAACGTGGTGCTCAGCAGGCCGGGATACAGAATTGCAAGGAAGAGCAGGAAGAGCGCAAGAATTGGCAAGACCCACAGGATAAATCGTGACGACGCGATCGAGTTCTTCAAGCAGGAATACGGAGCAGGGGTGGAATAAATGCCAAAGCCAAGAGAATATGAAGTAACAGGAAGAAAGAAACTCGCGCATGGCAAGGGCACAAGATGGTGCAAAAGGTGCGGTTCATATACCGGTCTTATCCGCAGTTATAACTTGATGCTTTGCAGGCAGTGCTTCAGGGAAGTCGCTAACAGCATAGGATTTGCGAAATACGAATAGGTGAATGAAATGCCAGCTCTAAACGTCCTATCAAACCTCTTTACGACCATCTACAACAACGAATCTCGGAGAAAGAGGGAGTGCGTCGTGATGCCTGCAAGCAAGTTCTCCAGCGAAGTGCTGCGCGTGCTGCAAAAACACCGCTACGTGGGTGAATTTGAGCAGGTGGACGATGGCAGGTCGGGCAAGTTCCGGATTCAGCTATTGGCAAAGATAAACAAATGCGGCATCATCACGCCGCACTTTTCAGTCAAAAAGGACGCTTACTTTGGATGGGAGAGGCAGTTCCTTCCGGCTTATAGCATGGGCATACTGCTCGTGTCAACCAGCAAGGGGATAATGTCCCATCACGAAGCGCAAGCAGAAAACCTTGGGGGAGTTTTAGTTGGCTACGTCTACTGATCAGGCCATAATGGCAGAAGTGGAAGCGCCTGCAAGCGTAAAGATTGCGAAGGAAGGCAACACGCTTTCAGTAAAGGGCAAGCTTGGCACGGTAAAGAAAGACTTTACAAAACTGCCGGCCACAGTTACAGTTGATGGCAACAAGATAACGATCAAGCCTTACGGCAAGCGCAAGCAAGATCTCGCGGTGACGCACACGGCGCGCAGCATAATTGAGAGCATGATAAAAGGCGTCGAAAAGGGCTACACGTACAAGCTCAAGATCATATTTGCGCACTTTCCGATCTCTGTGAAGATAAAGGGCAAGGACATCAACGTAGAGAACTTTTTTGGCGAAAGGGCCTCAAGGGTTTCCCGGATCGTAGGCGATGCCACCAAGGTCAACGTTGTGGGCGAGGACGTGGTGGTCCAGGGTCCGAGCCTTGAAGACGTTTCGCAGACTGCGGCCAACATCGAATTGTCTACCAAGATAAAGAATAAGGACCAGCGCGTCTTCCTGGATGGGCTGTACGTCTACTCTCGCGAAGAAGGCATCCAGTAAGACCAAAGATTTATTTTGTGCTCGGATTTGCTGTAGTATTGCGCCGCTGTAGCTCAGCATGGTAGAGCAAATTCCTAGCGCAACATTGTGCTTTGAAGCTCAACTGGCTGTTAACCAGTGGGTCACCAGTTCGAGTCTGGTCAGCGGCGCTACAACTTTTATGGAGTCAGTTTGCAATATGTTTTATAGTAAAATCGGATATTGGGTGACCAGCCGGCTTGACAAAAGACATTGAGACGCCTCCAGGCGACAGCAAAAAGCTGCCCATCGAAGACCAGTTGAAAGGGAAGACCCTGCAGGTTTACATGTACATGGTGAAAAAGAAGGAACCGGTGGGCGTCAGGGAGGTGCAGCGCGACCTCGGATTTTCAAGTCCGAGTCTGGCAAACTACCACATCGACAAGCTGGCCGACCTTGCGCTCGTCAGCCAGGACGAGTACGGCCGCTATTACGTTGTGCAGAAAGTGCAGGTGGGCGTGCTCCAGGCCTTTGTCAACATAGGTGGCCTGACCGTGCCGCGGCTGTCATTCTTTGCAGCGTTTTTCACCACGATGCTAATTGCGTACGTCGTTTTGAACTTTGCAGACCTGAACGTCTACGCGATCGGCTTTGCGCTTGCAGGAACCGGTGCGTTCTGGTTCGAAACGATAAGGGTGTGGATCAAAAGGCCGGTTACATGAAATTTCAAAACTCGAGTTCTGAAATATTAAATTACAATGATGTCAAGCGCGATAGCGTCGGCAAGCAGGTCCAAATGATGGCTTGCAACCAGATAGCCGTTCTTGATGTCGCTTGACGAGATCCAGCGGTTTGTAGAGCTGAACAGCCGCTCTTTTTTTATCCTCTTTTCAATTTCTTCGACGTCAAGCTCCCTTTCTTCAACCTCGTCGGTTTCAGTGTACTTTATTGTCAGGAGCACCTTCTTGACGAGCACCCTCCGGCCAAAACGCTGCGAAAAGTCGCGGGCGTTTTCGTCGATTTCTGTCAGCTTTATCTTGATCTGCAGCCTGTTGAGCGCGTCGCGGCTTGTCAGGAGCCTCTCGTCGATGAACCTGTCATAGCTCATATACGCTTACTTTTACTCCGACGTATATTAATGTCAAGCCCTGCAGGCGCGAAAAGGTAAAAGGCTGTGCCGCCGGGCTTTATCCCACATTTGCTCATTCTTACCTTCATCCCTTCCTTTAGCTGATGATCGCCAAACGAGGCGACGAGCCTTATGCCGGACATTTCAACCAGGCCAAAGGCGCCTTCACTGCCCTTGACGTGCGAGCTTGAAAATTCAATCAGGGTTCCGGTCGTCTTTACCTTCTTCAGCGACGTCCTGCACAGGCAGCGCTGGCAGCGTCGAGATGGCGGCCACGCCTTGCTGCCGCATGACGTACATATCGGTATGCGGAATTCTCCCTTCTTAAGATGATCAATGAATTCCTGCAAGCGATCACGCACCCATAATGATAACGGTGGCTGAAGAGCCTGCCGCCGCAAGGTTGTGGACCAAGCCGGTCTTGCACCCCTTTACCTGCCTTTTTCCCGCTTTTCCTGCAAGCTGGGACGCGACTTCTGCCACCTGCGCCACGCCTGTCGTCCCGACCGGATGGCCGCAGCCGATTATCCCGCCTCTGGTGTTTATCGCTATTTCCTGCTGGTCGACGAACCTGCCGCCTTTCCCCTTTTTTGCAAATCCCAGATCTTCGTACGCCAAGATCTCCAGGATCGTGAACGCGTCGTGCAGCTCTGCAATATCTATTTGCGACGGCTTTGTCCGGGACATTTCAAATGCGTCACGCGCCGCGCGCCTGGCGGCTTCGACCGTCGTGAGGTCGCCGGTGGCGTTTGCAAAGCTGGCCGAGTTTGTCTGCTGCCCTATCCCCTTTATCCACACGGGGCCGTCCAGCTTTTTCGCTTTTTCCTCGGAAACCAGCAACACGGCCGACGCGCCGTCGCAAGGCGAAGAGCAGTCAAGCAGCTTGATTGGGTCTGCAATCTTTTTTGAATTCATTACTTCTTCCAGGCTCACCTGCTTTCTGAAAAGCGCCAGCGGGTTTTTCGCCGCGTTTCTATGGTTCTTGACAGACACGCTGGCCATCTGCTCCTCGGTGGTCCCGTGCCTTCTCATGTGGGCCTTTGCAAATATCGCGGCCCAGTGCACGGGGAACATGAACGAGCCGCGAGTAATGTCCCAGAGCAGCTTGCTGCCAGGGCTGTCTGCCTTTTCTGCGCCAACCACCAGAGCAGTGTCGCATAGCCCTGACGCAATCATTGAAAAAGCTGATGCTACGGCGTTCGTTCCAGAGTTGCAAAGGTTGTCTATCCTATGGGAAATCTTTGGGTGGATGCCAAGCATTTCAGAAATTATCGCCGAGCTGTACTGGTCGGTCGCGCAGCTGGAAAACAAGACCGCGTCGATTTCTTTTCCTGAACGCTTCAGGATCTCTGCGCAGGGCTCGCACGCCAGCTCTAGCAGCGACATCTTTGCATCCTTGGCGAATCTCGAGGTTGCCCACGAAGAGATAGCTACCCTGCACACTTTAAAAGGCTGACAACATCTCCCTAAATGAACTTTCTGATTCGCCCACAGGGTTCAGCTGGATTATTGGAAGCGTGACGCCTGCCGACACGAACCTTGCAAGCGACTTCCTGCACTCTTCTCCGTTGCCGCAGATGGCAAGGGAGTCGAGCATCCTGTCGGGAACGAGTTTTGCAGCGGAATCTGCGCCGCCCTTGCCGTAGGCGGCGACAATGCCCTCAACTTCGCTTTTGAATCCGTTTTCCGACAGGAACTTGCTGTAGTATTTCCCGACAGCGATATAGAACGCGAGGGTTTTTGTAGCGCGCTCGCGGGCATTCTCCGGCTCTTTGTTTGACAGCGCGCAGATGAATGACGAGGCGATCTCGAAATTCCTTCCCTTTGTGCTCTGCTTTAATTCAGCTGAGGTCTTTTTGAGCTCGTCAAGCGGCCGCAAATAAAGCAGGACTCCGTCTGCGAGCTCGGATGCGAGCGAGACCATCTTTTTGTTGACGGCCGCCACAAAGATCGGGACCTGCTTTCTCTGCGGCTGGTGCATGATCTTGAAATTGTTCGCTCTGAAAAACTGGCCTCGGTAGTTCACTTTTTCTCCGCTTGCCATCAGCCTCAGGCATTCAACATACTCCTTCATACGGCTGGCCGGCCTTTCAAATTTTATTCCATGCCAATTTTCCACTATGGCAGCCGTGCTTGTGCCAAGGCCAATGATCGATCTGTCGCCTGAGAGCATGTCAAGCGTGGTCGCCGCCATCGCCACTGTCCCCGGTGTCCTCGCGTAAATGCTGATAATCGACGTTCCGAGTCTGACCCTTTTCGTCACCTGGGACATTGCCCCGAGCGTAGCAAAAGATTCCCGCCCCCACGACTCGGGAACCCACAGGGAGTCGACGTTCTGGTGCGAATCTGCCATCTTGGCGCACGTAAGGACTTCGTGCATTGATAACAACGGTCCGAGGCTGTAGCCTATTTTTCCGGCAGTCATGATGGCTTTACGGCCTGTAATTCTTTGGCTGCTTCTTCAATGTCCTTGTGCGAGTCGATCGAGCGCCAGAAGGTGCCGGGGTATTTCACTGCCTGGAGCTTTCCTCCCTTTGCCAGCGCAGGCAGGGCAGTCACCTCGATGTTGCCGTTCTCGGGCAGGTGCCTGAACACTTCTTGCGTAAAGTGGTACACGCCGGCGTTGATCCACCTGTCAGAAATTTCCGGCTTTTCAGTAAACCCGAGCACTCTGGAATTTTTGTCCAGCTCGACCACGCCAAACGGGCTGCGGAGCGGCACGAGCGCGATGGTCTGCG
Organism: uncultured Nitrososphaera sp.; assembly: GCA_964476255.1. Taxonomy (GTDB): domain Archaea; phylum Thermoproteota; class Nitrososphaeria; order Nitrososphaerales; family Nitrososphaeraceae; genus Nitrososphaera. The sequence continues at coordinate 34,088 of CAYYYR010000028.1, read as the reverse complement.
CGCCGGCAACCTTCATCTTGTTGGGGTCAAGCTCTGTAAGGACGTCGCCGTTTAGCATGAAAAACGAGTCCTGGCCAGCAAGAAGATCTTTGGCGTTTTTCAGCGCGCCGCCCGTCCCAAGCGGGTCTTCTTCAATGGAATACTCTATCTTTGCCCCAAACTTGCTTCCGTCGCCGATGTGGTCAAATATCTGCTCTCTCATGTAGCCGACGCACAGGACAAACTCTTTGACTCCAAACTTCATGAGCCACCTTATCTGCCACTCGACGATCGGGATGCTGAGAACCTCTATCATTGGCTTGGGCCTCTGATCAGTCAGCGGCTTCAATCGTTTGCCAAAGCCACCTGCCAGAATGACTGCTTTCATGATAACCAACAGTTGGCCGGTTCGTATAAAACGTTATCCTGACAGCGATCAGTACGTATTTTTTGGTTCATTTGTAAGGAGCCAGTGGATCTCCTGGTAGCACTCCTTGCACATGTCATTGCCTTCGGTGTGGTCGCATGGATAGACTTTCTCAGTGTCGGCGCCGCACCGGCTGCATCTCATTTTTGAGCCGGCTCTTTGCCTTTCGCGGCGACGGCTTTTTTGTCGATTACCACTTTCCACGCGCCCAGGCCTACGAGGGCTGCGCCCATAGCAATTGTCGACCCGATCGTGCGCAACGCGCCTGATGAGTCTTCTGACGCAAGCGCGCCCTGGGCGACAAGGGCAAGCATCCCTGCGATAATGAGGCCACCGTTCACGAACAAAAGCGCAGAGACTATTGGTGCGTGTTCTTTACGCGCAATGACAAACCCGATTATCGACATCACTACCGCGCCTCCGCCAAACGCGCTCCCGCGCACTGCTTCGTCAAAGGGCAGAAATCCCCTTCTGTCAGGAGATGACGATCCAGCCGCGGCGTCTGCGCCGTATATTATCAAAAGCACCAGCGAAGCGACGAGAAGACCTGTTGCGATTCCCTTGACCATACGAGTAATAATTGCTAATCAGATTTAATAAACGTACTCTGCTTGCAGTACCCTGTGCCTGCAGACGTCAAGGATACGCTGTATTCTGTCATAAACATGATTGGCATAGAAACGATCCGAGCGGATGTTGCCGCCGACGTCAAAAGATCTGAAAAATACTGCAGGGACATCATCGCCACGTGCGCAAGTAGGCTGGGTCCTGAAGCAGGCGACGAAACGCTTGCGACTCTGTGCGAGGCGTTGCTCCATTTCATGCTCACCGCTTCGCTTTTGCCGTCAGAGAGAAAGGTCAGCATGCAAGGCGCAGATCTGGACATAGTGATCCCTTCAACGAGGGTGTTGGGCAAGGGTCCAGAAAAGTCGCTCGTAATACAGGTGATAAGAGGCGACTTTGTCGCAAAGGCAAAGCAGGCAGAGTCCGTGCAGCCCCATCGCGAAAACATCTGGCTCATTTCAGCACAGCCGCTGCAGACGGACTATAGAAATTATCACCTCGGCCCCGGAGGTCTGTCGTACTCGCGCATCATTTCGGACATTGGCGCGTTCCTGTCTGAAAAGGGAGGCCGCGGGCTGAAGTTGCTACCCTGACAGCAGGCTGTCGAGGTCTATTGTTTTTTCAAGCGCCTTCCCAATAGCCGCATGGTTGCCGCCCTTTGAGAACAGGAGCGTGCTCAGGACCGGGAAGCCTGTCAACCTTTCAATCACTTTCGGCGCCTTTTGCTCCACAATGCTTGGCTTTTTTGGCATTTTGTTGACGATTATGCCCCTGACGTTTATTCCAAATTCCTTGCAGGCCATTACGGTGAGCAGGGTGTGGTTGAGTGTTCCCAGCATGGGCGTCGAGACTATCACGGCAGGCAGACCCGCCCTCTTTGCAAAATCCGCAACGGACTCGTTTTCTGTCAGGGGCACCATTATCCCGCCGATGCCTTCGACGATCATAAAGTCGTGCTTTTTCGCAAGGTTCTCCAGCGCCTGGAGCGCCTTTTCGACACTGACCGGAGGCTCGCGTCTTAGCTGCGAAGCAACCAGTGGCGAAGTGGCCAGTGAGTAAAAGAACGGGTTAAGCTCGCTGTCAGGGTCGCCCACGCCGGCGGCCTCTGCAAGCAGCGCGATGTCCTGCGATCTGTATTTTTTTGAAAACGCCTTGTTTGCAGTTGCAAACGGCTTCATCACGCCGACGTTGACTTTCTTCCTTCTCATGGCCCACGCAAGCCCGGCGGCTACCGCAGTCTTGCCGACCCCTGTGCTCGTCCCAGTGACAAAGAGCCCACGCATGGAAATATTATTAGAGCCATAGAGTTCACCTGCATTTAACTGATATGAGTCTGAGAAGCGCCGATAACGAGTTCGTCTGGCATCCCTACACCCAGATGAGGGACTGGGAGAAATGGAACAACCGGGTGATTGTGAAAGGCGAGCGGTTCTACCTGGTCGACAGTGAGGGCAGGAAATACCTCGACGGCATCGCAAGCATGTGGTGCAACGTGTGGGGCCACGGCCAGAACAAAGTCGTTGAGGCGATGGTCGAGCAGCTAAAGAACCTGCAGCATTCCACGCTGTTTGGTCTCGCCAGCGGCCCGTCGGCGCAGCTGGCGGAGCGCCTCGCAGGGCTGGCAAAGGGCATGGACAGGGTGTTCTACACCGACAACGGCTCCACTGCAATTGAGGCCGCCATGAAGATGGCGCTGCAGTACTGGCGCAACAAAGGCAGGGGCGCAAAAAAGGAATTCGTCTCGCTGGAACGCGGGTACCACGGCGACACGATCGGCGCCATGTCGGTCGGGTACATCGAGAACTTTTTTGGCGCCTACAAGCCCCTTTTGAGCAAAGTACATCGGGTGCCGAGCCCGCTTCTCTACGGCAGCAGGTTTGAGAACGAAGGCGACCTTGTAGAGCAGTGCCTCGATAAAACAGAAAAGCTCCTCAAAAAGCGCGTAGACAGGTGCGCCGCACTCGTCATGGAAAGTGGCGCCCAGATCGCCGGAGGCGTGGTCATTTACCCGGCCGGCTACCAGAGAAAGATTGCAAAAATGTGTAGAGACCACGACGTACTCCTTGTGCTGGACGAAATCGCGACAGGGTTTGGCCGGCTCGGCAACATGGTCGAGTACCCCGTCCAGAGGTCACAGCCAGACATTGTCTGCTTTGGAAAGGCACTGACTGGAGGATATTTCCCGCTTGCAGTCACGATGACCACAGACCGCATCTTCAATGCGTTCCTCGGGAAATATTCCGACAACAAGCAGCTTTACCATGGTCACACCTTTACGGGTCACCCGGTCGGCTGCGCGGCTGCGCTGGCAAACATCGAGCTTTACGAAAAACGTAATCTGATGCAACAGATTAACGCAAACGCCAGATACATTGCGTCAAGGTTGGGCGAATTTGCAAAATCGCCGATAGTGGCAGACATCAGGCACAAGGGCCTGCTGGCGGGAATCGAGCTGGCAAGAGACGACCGGCCAATTGTCAAGCTGAAAAACAAAGAGAGGATAAACTATTTCATCATGCAAGAGTCGCTAAAGATGGGCGTGCACCTGCGGCCCCTCGGCAACATCATGATGGTGATCCCTCCGCTTGCAATTGGGAAAAGTGACCTTGTGAAGGTGCTTGACACACACTTCAAGATATTGAGAAAGGTAGAAAAACTATCTTAGCTGTTTCAATTCTTTGTATAAGGTAACCTTTGAGACGCCTAGACTTTTTGCTATTTTTGCCTTTGAGTTGTTCCCAGCAAGCAAAGTGATGAGCTGGTTCTTGTCTATTACTTTTTGAGGCCGGCCTATGTCTTTGCCTGACATCTTGGCTCTCGCCATGCCGTCTTTTGTTCTCTGCACAAGCATGTCGCGTTCTCTTTCTGCGACCCACGTGAGGATGCCAATCATCAGTTTCCTGACACTGGGCTCAGTTGTCTGCAAGAATGATTCTCGTGGAGAGCAAGAGACAAGAGGAGCGTATTGCTCTATCACTTTGATTGCATCGAGGGTGTCCCAGAAGGTCCTGCCAACCCGTGATAGTTCGTAGACCAATACCGCGTCGACTCCTGCCGTTTTGACAAGCTCGAGCATGTCTTGGAACCCGCGTCGCTGCGTTGCCGGGACCTTGCCGCTGACGGCAGAATCTTCAAAAAAATCAAGGATCTGGTAATTGTTGGCCGGCGCCCATTTTTCAAGAGCCATTTTTTGATTCTGCACGGTCTGCTCTTCCGTACTTACCCGGAGGTACGCAAACGCATATTTCATAGACTTGTCTGCCCAGCATGGTTTAACTGTAGCCTTGTCAAAAAAATTGTTCAAAAAGGGCAACGTCGTTAAATGAACATTTAGCATGCGAACAGTCCAACAACGGGTCCCTTGTTGAACAGTTTGCAGCAACCAACAAAATGACGGTTTCCGCCATTTCTGCTGGCAAAACGATCTAGCAGCATTTTGGCTTGTTTGCATGCAAAACATGCTACTCCGGACGTTGTTTTTTGGCCAGTTGTTAGTAGATTGTTTTACACACGATTTCTATATGATGTTTCTAAATTCGAATTTTGAAATATGATGCTCGGAATGGCAGTTGTGAACCAAAGTTTTAATTACCAGTTTACAACTCGACTGACCGGATGGCCGATTCATCGTTTGTCAGTGCTTGCATGCATAAAGTCCTTGCCGGCGGCTCGATCACCTTTGAAGAGGCTGAGTGGTTGCTTGCGACTGACGACGTCATGGCGCTTGCCGACTGCGCCAACACCATAACCCGCACATTTAACGGCGATACGGTGGATGTCGAAGCCCTGATAAATGCAAAATCCGGCAGATGCCCGGAGGACTGCTCGTTTTGCGCCCAGTCGTCGTTCTACGACACAGGAATTACAAAGTATCCATTATTACCAAAGGAAGTACTTGTTGAAAACGCAAAAAAGGCCAAAGATGCAGGAGCCACAAGTTTCTGCCTGGTATGCGCCTACCGTGACCCGCCAGAAAAGGACTTTCAGCAGATCTGCGAAACCATCACAGAGATCAGGTCCAAGGTGGACATGGAGGTCAACGTCTCTCTTGGCTTTATGACGCCGGCGAGGGCACGCAAACTGCGGGAGCTCGGGGTAAAGCGCTACAACCACAACCTAGAAGCTGCAGAGAGTTACTTTTCCAGGATATGCAAGACTCACGACTTTGCCGACAGGGTCAACACCGCGAAAATCGTCAAGCAAGCCGGCCTCGAGCTGTGTTCCGGCGGGATAATAGGAATGGGTGAGAGCAAGAAAGAGAGGCTCGAGCTGGCGTTCTCACTTGCGTCGCTCCACCCTGACGAGGTCCCGATCAACATCCTCATCGGCAGGGAGGGAACTCCGATGGGAGGCTTCCAGCCCATCGACCCGCTTGAGGCAATCAAGACGATTGCGGTGTGGCGCTTTATCATGCCAAAGACGATTCTCAAAATTGCCGGCGGGCGAGAAGTGCACCTCAAGGACAAGGAGCGGCTGGCCCTCAAGGCTGGGGCAAACGGCATAATCACCGGCGGCTACCTCACGACGGGCGGGAACGCGCCAAACAAGGACATTGCGATGATAAAAGAGATTGGCCTCAAAGCATAAGGCAGCCTTTGTACACGAGCGGCTCGACTCTCTTGAAAAGGGCGACCTATACCGCCGCCTGAGAACTGTGGTGGTCAGGGGCCCGACGGCACTAGTCGACGGCAAAGAGGTTATCCACCTCTGCTCAAACGACTACCTCGGGCTGTCGCAGAACGAGCAGGTCATCAAGAAAACAGTGCAGGCACTTCGGGAAGTGTCGCAGTGCAGTTCCAGGCTGATCGCCGGCAACCACCCAAAAATCATGGAGCTGGAAGTCCTGCTTGCGGGCCACCGCAGGACAGAATCTGTGCTTGTCTATCCAACGGGCTATGGCGCGAACCTGGGCGCAGTCACGGCGGTCGCAGACAAGAATTCCACGATATTCAGCGACGAGCTGAACCACGCAAGCATCATTGACGCGTGCAGGCTGAGCGGCGCCACAGTCATGATATTCCGGCACAACGACGCGGATCACTTGCACGAATTGATGCACAATGCAGAGGGCAGAAAGGTGGTGATAACAGAAGGCATCTTTAGCATGGACGGCGACACTGCAAAACTGCCAGAAATATGCACCATCGCAAAGGATCACGACGCGATAACGATCGTTGACGACGCGCACGGTGACTTTATCTTTGGGCCGGGCTTTTCGGGCGTTCCAGCCAAACTTGGAGCAGAAGTAGACATACACGTCAGCAGCATGAGCAAGGGCCTCGGCTGCTTTGGAGGCTATGTTGCTGCGACAGAGCTCGTAAGAGAACTGCTGATAAACACATCAAGGCAGTTCATCTACACCTCGGCGTTGCCGGGCCACCTCTGCTCCGCCGCTATAGCCGCCATCCCTCTGGCGAAAAAAGGCGGCCTGCAAAAGAGGCTCCACAAGAATATCATCTACTTTTCAAATGCGATGAAAAGGCTCGGGTTCGTGCTTGGAAACTCATCCAGCCAGATAATCCCTGTCGTGATAGGCCCGGAGAAGCTGGCTGTAGAATTTTCAAAAGAGCTACTAAAGGCAGGCGTTTTTGCCCAAGCGATAAGGTACCCGACAGTCAGGAAAGGCTCTGCGCGCCTCAGGGTTTCGCTTACCTCAATGCACGGCGAAAAACATCTGGACGCAGCAATCGGCGCGTTTGAAAAAGTGGGCGAAAAAATGGGCATCATCTAGTGATATTTCTAAACTCGAGTTTAGAAACAAAGTTAATTAAGATGCGTTTTGCACTACTGGCGTGCCTGCAAGGGAATTCGCGTTCAAGCTAAAGCTTTCAGACGAACAGAGCAGTGAACTGGCGATGTACCTTAACTCGCTTTCGCCTTCCGACCTGCTCTTTGGCCTGCGCTTTGCGTACAACCGCCGCGCGGCCGCAAGCGGCGGGTACCTGATGCCGGGGCGCAAGAGCATGGTGAAAAGGGAGACGCATCTGCTGAGCCAGGACCAGGCAAAGTGGCGCCTCAACAACTGGAAGGCCATGATCAAGACGTACAGGGAAAAGGGATACAGCTACCCGACGATATCAAGGATAAAAAAGCAGGTTCAGAAAATAGCAAGTCAAAAATAAAGAAGAGAAGAGCAGGCTAGTAGCCTGACGCTTCCAGGTTCTTTGCGGGCGTGCTTGACGTCGTCGACGGCAGGTCCGGGAACTTGTTCTTCATGTTCATTTCTACTACGGCGCTTGCTTCTTCCATTATCCGCGCAGTGTCTTCGTTGAACCCTCCGACCGTTCCAATTTCGTTGTTCGGTATCTGTCCTGAATCTGTAATGATGTTGCCAAGCAGTTCCGATATCTGCCCAAATGACTGGTCTGCTTCCGGCATCATTCCTGACAGCCCACCCTGCAGTCCCTTTATCACAGACATTGCCGGGCTCAGCGTCACAACCACGTCTCCAAGCTCTGTTATCGTGTTCAGTCTTAGCTGTATCTGTTCCAGCGCCAGTTTTGCAGATGTCACCATTTTGTTCATTTTTCGGATCTGTGACAGCTCTCCCGACAGTACTTTTGCGTGCGAAGCGTCGTGGCTCTGCATCGCAAGCACTACTCGCTTGAAAATCACCTGATCTTTTTCCTGCATCCTTGACGATATTGAATCCAGTTTCGCGATTTGCATTTGCAGCTTTTTCTGTGCTTCTTCTATCCTTGGCTTCAGCGGTGCCTGTGGCTTGATGCCCTCGAGCAGTCTGTGACCAACGCTTTCCCCTTGTGGCTTTACCCACTTGCTATCAAACGGCATACTATTACCTAGCCATCATGGCGTCAAAGAACTAAAAGTCGCGTTGTACTGCAGCTGCCTGTAACCGCGGTAACACCGGTCCGCGGTTACACATTCTAGTACCATCTCACATTGTCAAAGGTTCTGCCCCTGTAGACAAGTTTTTTAAAGGCTGCAAACGGCATTACCCTGTATAAGATGATAAAGGAGAAGATAAAGGTCAACAATCGCAATTACAGCGTGACCATCAACGAGCAGACCCAGATGTATGCGATGCGATTGCGCGGGCTTTATCAGCAGAGCTACAGCGACATGGACAGCTTTGACGAAGTGAGCTCTGAAATCTCCAGCACGGTGAGCAACCTGCTAAAGCACGCGGTTTCTCCAGAAGTAAGGGAAGACGACATGGACGGCGTCATACAGCAACTTCTAAAGATGTACGAAAAGGCCGCCAAAAAGTAGGATTTTGTCATCTAGAAAACATCTAAATAACAATCGCAAGCGTCTCTCGGTATGGACGCCCACGCCATCAAAAAGTGCATCAACTCTTCGTGCGGTTTACCCTATGAAATTAACAACGACGTTTACAGGTGCTCCTGCGGCTCGCTCCTGGACATAAAATACAGCAAAAAGCCAGGCCGCGACCTTGTCGAAACATTCTACCAGCGGCGCAACCACGGGGGAAACATCTACAACGAAAGCGGCGTGTGGCGCTTCCGCGACCTTATCAATTTCGCCGGCATTGACACTGAAAATTTTGAAGAGTGTGCGCGCGTGTTTGTGTCCCTTGACGGCTCCGAGGGCCGCCTCTCGAAGCCCTATAACATGAGCAAGGCCGCGGACTATGCGGAAATGGACCATGGCTCGTTCCTGCTCCAGCCCGAAGGATACAACCCCTCCGGCTCGTTCAAGGATAACGGCATGTCGACTGCGGTGACGCACGCAAAGATGCTCGGCGTAAAAAGGATAATCTGTGCGTCCACCGGCAACACTTCGGCTTCTGCCGCAATGTACGCCGCCAACGAAAGCATGGATTGCGACGTCTACATCCCAAAAGGCGAAATCGCGCCCGGCAAGCTCGGTCAGGCGTTTCAGTTTGGCGCGCAGGTGATCCAGGTGCGGGGCAACTTTGATGACGCGCTTGCGGCATCGCTCAAAAACGCCAAGGAAACCGGCGGCTATACCGTTAATTCTGTAAACCCGTTCCGCCTGGAAGGCCAGAAGACCATCGTTTACAGGGTCCTCGAGCATCTCAACTGGAACCCGCCTGACTGGATAGTGTATCCGGGCGGCGCGCTGGGCAACACTTCAAGCTGCGGCAAATGTTTGATGGAGCTGTACGAATGGGGCTGGATCAAAAAGATTCCGCGCATGGCAATAGTGAACGCAGAAGGGGCAAACACCTTCTATGAGCTTTACAACGGGATGTTTGAAGATAAACAACTTCGGTGGAACAGCGGCAGGCCGGACCTTGCAATGGTGGATCGCTACTACGCACACATGGACAAAAAAGGAGTCAGGCCAAAGACGCACGCGACAGCAATCCAGATTGGCAGGCCCGCCAACATCGCCAAGGCCCTGCGCGCGCTAGATTTCACCAAGGGACTCATCATGCAGGTAAGCGACAAGGAAATGAGCGACGGCATGTCGATAGTCGGCCTGAATGGCTTCGATTGTGAAATGGCGTCAGGGGCCGTCCCGGCCGTCGTGAGAAAGCTCCGCAAGGAAGGCCTGATCAAGCGCGATGACATGGTGGTTGGCATACTTACAGGAAGGCAGAAGGATCCGGGGCTTGCGGTGGAATACCATACGAATCCAAACAACATGTTTGCAAGGCCACCAACAAGCCACTAAATTATATTGTAACTATTGCAACACCAAATATGGCTATGCTATCATTTAGTATTTTCTATAATACTTATTTAGTATCATAATGATATTAATCATATTGTAACTATCATTATGATAGCAATATGCCAGTTGTAATTTTATGGGCTGCATTTTTTGGCTGCCTGCCAAAGCCATCGTTTTTGCGCCCGGTCAAGCACAAGGATGCGGATAAAAGTGGTTAAAACTACCTGCCGGATTGAGCGGAAGGCCTATCTGGACGCCTTTTTCAGGGCGGACAGCATGGCATTGGCCTTGTGCTCTGTTTCCACCCATTCTCGCTCGGGAGCAGAGTCCATGACGATGCCTGCCCCTGACTCGATGTAGCCGTTTTTCCCGTTTACAAAGAGAGACCGTATTGTGATCGCAAAGTCGCATGAGCCGTTGAAGGAAAAGTAGCCTAGGGCGCCGGCGTACGGCCCCCGGAGGGTCGGCTCGAGCTCGTCGATTATCTCCATCGCGCGAACCTTCGGGGCGCCGGATACCGTGCCGGCTGGAAACACGGCCCGGAGGGCGTCGTATGAATCGTAACTTTTCTGAAGCCGGCCCACGACGTGGGAAACGATGTGCTGCACATGGCTAAAGCGCTTGACGGTCATTAGCTCATTGACCCTGACCGTGCCAAACTCGCACACCCTGCCAATGTCGTTTCTTGCCAGATCTACTAACATCGTGTGCTCGGCCAGCTCTTTTTCGTCCTTTAGCAGGTCCTGGCGCAGCTCTTCATTTCTCTTTTCGTCTTCCACTATAGGCCTGGTACCTGCTATCGGGAACGTCTCAACATAGTCCTTTGTGACTCTGATCAGCATCTCTGGGCTTGAGCCGATGATGCACCGATCATACATTTTCAGCAGATACATGTACGGCGACGGGTTCACTTCGCGGAGGCTCGCGTACAGGTCAATAAGGCTACCCTTGATCGTGAACTTCATGCTCTTTGCAAGCACGACCTGGAAGACGTCGCCTTCGTAGACGTATTGCTTTGCCTTTTTCACCATCTTTACAAAGCGCTGCTCTGTCATGTTCCTGCGCGGAGTAGAGTATGAAAATCGCGTTGTTTTGCTCCTGACATTTTTCATCCTGCGCTCCACTTCCGGCAGGCGCGACTTGCCCAGGAAAAAATAGTATGCCTGGTTCTCCTTGTGGTTGTACAGTATGCCGTCCTGGTAGATTCCAAACTCAAGCAGCGGAAAGTTGCTGCTCTTTTTGCCTTTGACCGGCAGGCTCTCCCAGAAGCGTACCGCGTCATAGTTGATGTACCCGACCGCGCCCCCGATGTAGCGGAAGCGCTTGTCGTTCACCGTCGGCATCAGTTCACGCAGCTGCGAGAGTGGCTCTTTAACCGGGGAGCTTTTGACGACTCTGCCCTTCCTGTCTTTGACTACAAATTTCTTGGAATTGCATGTTACTGTAACTTCTGGATCAAAGCCGATGACTGACATCTCGGCCAGCTCTTTTGGCCCGATGAGCGACTCTAGGATGAAGACCTTGTCGTAGAGCGAATAGAGTTTTTTGAAAAGCTCAAACTGGTTTTCAGACGTGGCTAGCTTCTGTATCTGGATCGAGCTGCCAGCAAGCTGACCAAAAGTAACCACCTTTGCTCATGTTCTCCTAGCCTGTCGGGCTATGTGCGCCGCGGATATCATTTAAACCTTTACCGGCAGCGTCACCGCGCCTTCAGACGCCGACTGGACCAGCGACGCGTACTTTGCAAGCGCGCCGACCTTGTAGTGCGGCTTGATCGGCTTCCACTTTTTGGCCCTCTTTTTCATCGCAGCCTTTGATATCATCAGGTCGATACTGCTCTTGCCGGTGTCTATTGATATCTCGTCGCCTTCCTTTACAAGCGCTATCGGGCCGCCCACCATCGCTTCTGGCGCAACGTGGCCTATCATGAATCCCCTCGTCGCGCCGGAGAACCTGCCATCGGTGACCATCGCCACCCTTTCACCAAGGCCCTGACCTACGAGCGCCGCAGTGACCGCCAGCATTTCGCGCATTCCCGGCCCCCCCTTTGGGCCTTCGTAGCGGATGACTACTACGTCGCCTTCCACTATCTTGCGCTTTGATATAGCTTCAAACGCCTTTTCTTCGGCGTCAAAGACGCGCGCCCTTCCGACGAACTTCTTGCTCTGGATGCCGGCGAGCTTAACCACCGCGCCTTCTGGCGCAAGCGTGCCCTTCAGTATTTTGAGCGTCCCTTCGCTCTTAATCGGGTTTTCAAGGTGCCTCACCACCTTGGCGTCTGGGGTGTAGTTGAATGTCGCAGATTCGAGGTTCTCCTTTATCGTCTTGCCGGTCACGGTCATTACGTCGCCGTGCAGGAGCCCCTTCTTGAGCAGGCTTTTCATTATCACAGGCACCCCTCCCGCCTTGTCTAGGTCCAGCATGACGTACATGCCCCCCGGCCTCATGTCTGCAATGTGCGGCGTGCGCTTGCGGATCCTTTCAAAGTCAGATAATGTCAGTTTTACTCCCACTTCCCTTGCTATGGCGAGGAGGTGCAGCACCGCGTTGGTGGATCCTCCGATGGCGTTTGCCATCATTATTGCGTTTTCAAACGCTTCAAAGGTCATGATGTCGCGCGGGCGGATGTTGTTTTCAAGCAGGTTCATTACCGCCTTGCCCGTGTTGTAGCAGATCTCGTGCCTCTTTTCGCTTTCTGCCGGCGGAGAGGCGCTTCCTGGAAGCGACATCCCGATCGCTTCGCTTATCGAAGCCATCGTGTTTGCGGTGTACATGCCGGCACATGACCCCGCGCTCGGGCAGGCCACGTCTTCAAGGCTCAGGAGCTCTTGCAGCGTCATCTTGCCAGCGTCGTACGTGCCTACTGCTTCGTAGACGTCCTGGACTGTCACCTGCTTGCCGTTCCACACGCCCGGCATGATTGTGCCGCCGTAGACAAACACGGAGGGCAGGTTGAGCCGGCCCATCCCCATCAGCGTGCCGGGCAGGCTCTTGTCGCATCCAGATATTCCCACCACGCCGTCGTACTGGTGGGCCCTCACCATAACTTCAATGGAATCGGCGATCACTTCCCTGCTTACAAGGGACGCCTTCATACCTTCGTGTCCCATGGCGATGCCGTCAGAAACTGCAATGGCGGTGAACTCCCTTGGAGTGCACCCCGCGTCTTTTACGCCGCGCTTTGCGCTCTGCGCCAGCTGGCCAAGATGTATGTTGCACGGCGTCGCCTCGTTGCACGTGGAAGACACGCCTATCAGCGGCCTGTCAAGATCCTCGTTTGTCAGGCCCATTGCCTTGTACATTGCCCTGTGCGGAGCCCTCGCCGGCCCCTCGATCGCCTTTCTGCTCTGAAGCTCCATTACGATTACCGGGGCTCGATGCATATTTTAAGATATTTGGGATTATTCCAGTGCGGCTGTTATCTTTACTGCGTCAAGCCCTTCTACCTTGAAAATGGTTTCGCACATGCCGCACTCTGCGTTGCCGCTTGAAAGGTCCTTTGCGGGCACCTCCTCGTTCAAATAATCGCACTTTGGGCAGCGGAAAGAGAAACTGATGTCAAAGCTGTCAAGTTCGAGTGTTTCGGCCATGTATATCATAAAGTCGGAACTCTGGTGTATTTAAAAATTCGCATGTGGACAATAGCAAAAAATAAAGATGTAATCCGCCCAAGCAGGCACACTACATGTCAAAATCCTGCATATTCTGCTCCATCATAGCTGGCCAGGAGGCCGGGGCGCAGGTCTACCGCGACCCCAACTTTCTGGTAATCATGGACAAGTACCCGATAAACCCGGGGCACACGCTGGTCATGCCGATAAAGCACTATGAGAACCTGCTCCAGATGTCCCCTGCCGAAGTGGGCAGGCTTTACTCCCGGGTGCCGGCGGTTGCCCGGGCGGTTGTTTCGGCAGTCAAGGCCGACGGCTTTAACGTCGGCCAGAACAACGGAATAGCGGCAAACCAGATCGTGCCCCACGTCCACGTCCACGTCGTGCCGCGTTTCAACGACGACAGCCCTGATGGCAAGTGGCCCGCGCGCAGGGTTGCGCTGCAGGAAGAGCTGGCCAAGATTGCACACAAGATCAAGCAGGAAATCACCCTGACTTTGAAATGATGCCAAAGGACCTGGTAATCGGGCTGGAGCACACGATGTGCCCCGGCTATTCCATTTTCATCCACGGCGATGGAAAAATTGTGTACGAAGGCCGGCACTATGTGGCGGCAAAAGGCAGGCATGGAGGGCAGATCTCCAGAGCCAAGGTAAAACAGCTCCTTGACGAATTTTACAAGATAGGCTATTTTTCGCTCAAAGACAGGTATGATGCTGTCGCCAGCGACGGCGCGATCACGATAACGTCGATTCTTGCAGACGGCAGGAAAAAGGAGATTGTCAACTGCCTCTCGTCACAGGCGCCAGAAGACCTGTACCAGCTGGAGAAAATGATAGACGAAATTTCACAGTCAAAACGCTGGGTAAGGAACCGATCCGACCAGCCCGTACTGGATCCATGATCATGATTTCAGCGAAACTTCTAGCGCTGCTTTTTAAAACTGGTATGTATGATTCAGAGTTCGGGTTGCAGTCAGGACATTCTTCAAAGCAGAGCCTGCCGTCGTTTTTGACTGCCAAAATCAGCGCAGTACCCTTGCATGTGTGGCAAACAAACATCCTAACTCACAGTATTGTATAGTCATTCTGACACAAAGCTCTTTTGGTTCTTGAAAACTTGTTACATAACGAAGTTACAGTATGTTTTACTTTGCCTCATATAGATCCCCGATTATCCCGACAATCGACTAATCAGGCTACTTTTGCAATGGTGATAAATTACTTTTTAGAAGCGCGCTTTTTGACCGGCTTGTCGGGTTTGGTAGCTTTTGTAGGTGTGGCGGCGCCTTTCATAGGCTTTGATTCGTCAAATATCTTGACGTCGCCGTATCCCTCAGGGCTATGCCTGATACGGCTTTTCATCCTCTTTAGGTAATCGGCCATGTAGTCCTCTGCCTCCTCGCGCGTCTCAAACTTGGCCTCTCCCCGGAAAGAGCCGTTCTTGTCAATCAGGCTGACAGCGCTCCACATGCCATTTTTGCCGAGCCTTTTCACGACAAACATCGCGCTATGCTATTGTCCTGCAGATATTTAAGACAGCCGTTTGTGTTCTAATTGCAACTTTAGAGAAATGTGTTTTACCGGCAACTTAATTAAAAACCCCCAGTTCAATATTGTAAGTGGCTGAATCAGAAGCAAGATTTACAATAAATGTCAAGGAGGGCGTAATCGAGCTCGAAGGCAAGGAGAGCTTTGTTGACAGGCACCTTGAAAAATTTGAAGAGATCTTTAAAATGGCTGTGAAGGAGGCCATCAACCGCGGCCTTGAGCAAAACATCGTGCTCAAGGCGCAGCCGGTGCAGGCCGCACTGCCTCAGGAATTGCAGCAGGAAACCCTGCCTGCAGTAGAGCAGGCGCCGCAGCAAAAGCCGGGCAATGTCAAACACGCTCCGAGGCCGGCGTTCACGATCCACCCGATCCCGGTCGACTTGAAGGCCGGCGAAAGCAAGGTTGGTCTGCGAGAATTCTATGCCGAGAAAAAGCCGGCGAACCACTACGAAAAGGCTGCCATCTTTGTTTACTACCTGACGAAATTCAACAAGCAGCAGGAAGTAAAGTTTGGCGATCTCCTCTCCTGCTATGAAGAAGTGAACGAGAAAAAGCCCAGCATAGCGGACATTGTGAAGAATTCTATCCGCTACAAGGGGTGGCTTGAGCAGGGCTCTGAAAAGTACGCGACGCGCCTCACGATCTCTGGCGAGAACTTTGTCAAGTTCGACCTGCCGGCGCAGGGCGAAAAGGTCGCCCAGCCGACGCTCGGCTAGGCGCGCCACCAGTCAAACCCGACGTAATCCACTTTTTTCTCTTTTAACTTCGGGATCGCAAGGATGTACTGCTTTTTCACCGTGGTTGCAAGCCTGCCCGCGAGCACCACGCCAGTCGCTGTAAGGTCGTCTGCCGGCCGGAACACCTGCACAAGGTACGGCGCGTGGTCGATGCCCGGCCCCTGCTCGTACACCGCAAAGTCGCAGCCAAACTTTATGCCCGGTGTGACGATGTAGCCCTTGTCCCGCAGGTTCTGGAACACAAAATATTGCGTTTCAAAATCGACGTACTGCTTTTTACACATTTTTTTTATTTCGACAAGGGGAACTGCCTTGCCGTCGACGTGGAACACTTTTAGCCTGTTCTTTTCGACGAGGTAGCTCCCCTCTATGAGGTCGAGCACGAGCGGCGCGTCAAAATCCGTCCCCTTTGGCTTTGGGACGCCGAGCGGCTTGCCGTAATAGCCGCTGCCAAAAATGGTCCGGGAATCCTGTATGTCCCAGATTACGATCCTGTTTTCTACCAGCCTGCCGCTGATCATTACATGCTCAGTGCCAGTATTGTGAATGAGTCGGACGCTTCCTGACACTTGTCGACCATGCCTTCAATGCCCTCTATCGCGTCCTTCAGGAGCAGAAGGTCCTTTGTTGAAGAAATTTCATTCAGCGCCTTGACAATGACTGCCCGGTATTTCGCGTCAACCTGGCGCTCCAGTTTTTGCACGTCCTGCGCAAGGTCGATTGCGTTTGCCGGGTTGATTGACAGGGCGCGGCCCATTTCGTTCAGCTTGAAAATCGTGTCGACAACCATGCCGACCAGTTGCTTCAGGTCGTCGTCAAACGACGCCTTTTTCAGGGTGGACGGCTTCATATTTGCGAGCCTAAAGGCGACCCCGCTGATGTAGCCGGCAATGTCGTCGATGATGTAAGCGGTCCTCAGAATGTCCTCTCTGTTTGCCATGAGGCTTCCAATCTCGGCCACCTCGCGCGTGATCTTTCTGCGGAGGTTCTCGACTTCTTCCTCGGTGTTTCTCATGCGCTCCAGGCAGTGCTGTATGTCCTTGTCGTCACCCTTGATAAGCGAGGTTGTGAGCGTCGACAGGTCCCTCGAAGAGTTCAGAATTCGCGTGATTTCGTCCTGCAAAACAGCCAGTGCCTTTCTCTTGGCCTGGACTTCCAGTTCCCCGCTGTACATTAGAACCGAAATACGCTGTCAGGCTAATAATTCTATCGATGCTTCTTTCCCGGGCTGAGGAAATTGCTTTTCACATTGCAAGAATTGCAGAGCAGAGCCTCGTTCTAGAGTGGCAAATCACAAGGGATTACTATTGATTTTTACGCATTTTCAGCAAGTTTGAAGAGCCTTGTCTTTGCCGCCGCGGGGTGCGCGGCCCTGCTGCTTGCCGCGTCGCTTGGGGCGGCCCCGGGCGCCAGCAAGGCAAAGGTCTCCAGCTGCAGCTGCGTCGCCTTCCGGCTCGACGACATACAGGATTACTTCCTCAACCACGTGCAGGTAGAGGTTATGGAGGTGTTTGACAGAAGAAACGTGAGCCTGACGGTTGGCGTGATTGGCAACTATTTTGGCAGCGACCCCATGATCACCAACTATGTCAAGGGCAAGGCGGGAGACCCTTTGTTTGAAGTCGCAAACCACGGCTGGGACCACGAAAACTTTGCGGCGCTTGGCAGGGACGAGCAGTCTGCTCTTGTTCAGAGTACGAACAAGAAAATCTTTGACCTGCTCGGAGTCAGACCCGAAGTGTTTATCGCGCCTTACAACATCGTAAACGAAGACACTTTTGGCGCAATGCAAGAAAACGGCGTGTGCTATATTAGTGCAAACGTCACGTACGACCCGCCGCCCTACGACATTGGCGGCAACCCGAGTTTTTACCGGCTTCCCGAGACTGCCCTAATGGGTGACCTCAACGACGACACTGCTTGGCTGACCTTTGCCCGCGGCAAGGTCTTTACCGAGATCGAGGACAGCCTGACCCTGCACGGGTTTGCAGTCGTCACGATGCACCCGCAGGACTTTGCAGCCAGGGATA
This sequence comes from uncultured Nitrososphaera sp., assembly GCA_964476255.1. Classification (GTDB taxonomy): domain Archaea; phylum Thermoproteota; class Nitrososphaeria; order Nitrososphaerales; family Nitrososphaeraceae; genus Nitrososphaera. The sequence continues at coordinate 16,565 of CAYYYR010000028.1, read as the reverse complement.
TGCTGGTCTACCAGAACATGGTCGACCATGGTCACGCCGAAGAGCTGGAAATGCTGCTGGACAGGATAAGCGAGTACGACATCAAGGTGGTGACGATAAACGAGATCAACCGCCATGTTGTTTGGGAGCCGGAAATTTACCTGCAGACGCAGCCAAGAAAAGAGACAGAGCTGGCAGGCGGCTAGAATCGCCTGAGGGACTTTGGCTTGAGCATTTCAGGATGCGACTTTAGGCTCTTGATCAGGGTCAGGATCTTACCGCGGTCGTCCGGCATCGTGCCTCCGATCGAGTAGATGTTTGAAGCGTGGTTTGCCCTGAACACCACCGGCGTCTTTGGGCTGAAATTGCTGACGAGCGCCTCAAGCTCGTCTAGGACGTCGCTGTCGTCGAGCGGGACAAAAGGCTCGCCGAATTTTGCCATAAACTCTTCATAGGTGCCCTCTTCGATGTGGAGCGTCAGGGCGCCGACGTACTCCGGAGCCGTTTCGCTCAGTATGCGGGCAGTGTCCGCGATGTGCTCCTTGGTATAGGTCTTGCCGCCGAGTCCGAGGATAACCATGCACGACAGGACGTAGCCATTGCGCCGGGCCTTCTGGCACGCCTGGACGATAGTCTTGTGGGTCGCGCCTTTCGTCACTTTTCTGAGCACAACGTCGTTCCCGCTTTCGATGCCGATATAAAACATGTCAAGACCCGCGGCCCGCATTTCCTTCAGCTCGTCGTCCTTTTTATGCAGCAGGTTCATCGGCATCGCATAGCACGAGATCCGCTCAAGCTCTGAAAACTTTAGACGCAGGTACTGCAGGATCTGGATCATCCTCTCCTTTGGTAGGTTGATCGCGTCGCCGTCTGCAAGGAAAACCCTCTTTGTGTCAGGGTAGAATTTTGCGGCCATGTCGATCTCGGCCTTGATCTCATCCCACGCCCGCTCGGAATACTCTTTTGTACGGTACATGTTGCAGAACGAGCACTTGTTGAAAGAGCAGCCCAGGGTGACCTGGAATATCATAGAGTTGGCCTCGGAGGGCGGCCGATAAAGCGGGTAATCGTAAACTATTTCCATTTTATATTCAAGATAGGACACGGGTGCTAATAATTGTTTTATGCATGACCTGGACCCGGTGTTGGCTGCTCCTCCACGCTTAGTTTTGCATACCATGCATTTTGTATGCATTTTTGAGCGTGGATTTTTGCATAATCTTAGCGCGAAAATGCATAATCACTTTCAAATTATGCATTTTCGCGGTATCTAAAGAACGCCCGTTGGAAAGTGCTTTCGCTGACATTGAACAAGAGATGTTGGAATTGCTATTAAAGAACTAATTTTAGGTAGAGTTTGCAAAGCCAATTAGGAATACAAATTTGGGTCGGTTCGTCGCGAGATCTTCATCGCTTTTGCTCAGTCTGGAGCAGCGAAACTCACCTCATCCCCTGTGTCCTATGACTGAGAACTAACTTAAATCTTGATGCCTGGCGTAGCGTGGTTACCGGCGCTGCAACCGCTTTATGCTTCCAGACATGTCCATCGTAACTACCGGCGGATCTGCCAGCGCGATGGCGACCAGAACGTTGTCCAGCTGATCGAGCCGGCACTTGATTATCGTCGTGCTACCTTCTGATTTTACCAGCCTTATTGCGGCCTTTTCCGTCCCAACAGAGCCGAAAAGTTCTGAGCACCGCTTTGCAATCGCGTTGACTGCGTCATTAGCCTGTTCTGCGTGCAGGATTGAGAGATAGCGCCGCTTGGCCCGCCTCTTTAGCATCAGGCCGACACCCTCCTAGATAGCCTCGCCTCAAACCAGCTGTTCATTTCGAGCCAGTGCCTATGCGGATCGATGCCGCAGTTCTTTAGTATCGCGTCAAGGCACGGGCCTGAAACCATCTCGTGCATCGATGCTGCGCCGCTTGAGATGATGAACTGACATCTTGACGAATGGCAGAACGAATATAGATCCTTGATGTCTTCAAGCCACTTGCCAACGGTAACGGCATCCATTTTCCTTGCCGGTGCAACCGTAACTTCAAAGCCTGTCCCTTTTTTCGCTTTCTTTTTCAGTTTTTCTTTAACCCTGCGGAAATCCCTGATCGTCAGGACGTCTGCTGGCTCGTCCACGCTATCTGAAACCACAAGGTACGGGTATTTTGCAGGCGACTCCGGCGCCTTTTTCAGCCGGTAAACAACGTCTTCACGGACCTTGCCGTCAAACGGCGCGCCCACGCGCCCTATTGAAAGCGCCTTTGCCGTCCCTGCGATGTCAAAGTCGCCGCTGACGTGCAGGTCTATTCTGTTGAAGACAAGAGCCCCCTGTAGCTTTCGAGGTTGCCCGAAGGCCTGTACCTTTTGACGGGCTTGAACCTAATCCTTATCGCGTCCGTTTCTGACAGCGACACCTTTCCCTGGCATATCCTCTGCTTGTCCAGCCGGAGGTAGAGGTTGCCCTTTTCGTCTGAATATTCATGGAGCGAGCCTGACAGGCGCTCCCTGTCCGAGCTGTTCAGGTGTGACATGATTTGTATGGCGAGCTCGCTTGCCTCTTGGCTTGCCAGCATGGCCTTGAGCAAGAGTATCTTGTTTTTGTAGTGACCTTCTGACGGTGAAATCGAGAAGCACTCTGAAGGCACCGCAAGCTTGTCCTGCATCGACTGGAGCACCTTGCCGCCGTCTTCTGTGGCGTGGAGCAGCAGGTCCACCTCGGCGGCGGAAAACCTTAGGTCTCCTTCAGGCATTTGAAAAAGAATGAGAAATACCGGCTAAAAAGCTATGTTATTGAGCCGGTTGTGTGGCCTCGACGGGCTTTGCCTCTTCGACAGCCCTTGATTCTGGAGTCGAGATCAGCTTTGTCTTTTTGATCCCGATGTGCCGGATCACGGTTATCTTTTTCGCTTCGTTGAGTATCTCGGCTCCGAGCTTGCTGTTGGTCTCCCTTGGCATGTCGTCGCTCTTGCTTCCCGTGACTTCCTGGACAAACTGGTCTACTGCCAGCTGCGGAATCCTTTCGGTCAGGATCTTGTAGGCGACCATCCTGATCTCGTGCTTTTTGGACGAGTTGACCCTCCTCTGGGTGAACGCAATGACTGCGACGCGGAAGGTGTGGCCGTCCATAGTTGTGTAGTCGTGGGTGAACGTGATCATAGAGCTTCCCCTGCGGATTAGGCTCCTGAGGAACTCTTTGGCGTATTCGTGGCCCTTGAAAATGGTGCTAGCGGTGCCGTCGATGATCTTGTCTATCTGAACATGGATCTTGATCTGGTGCTGGTCCATGCTCTGATCGGGGTTGCCCTTCATCATATCGTGCAATGTGTTTTCAATAGTGCGGCCTTTGGCCTGCTCAACGTCTGTAATTGGAACATAGTTTACTGGCACCTGCGGCTCAAAGCCGGAGGGCTTGTTTACCACTACCCACTGCTTGTCTCGCCATTTGTCGCGGACCCTGCCACCTTTCTTCGCTCCTTTAACCATTAAACTTCTCTCTTTTCTGTCTGAAACATATAATATATACGATGCGTCAATTGCGGGGCTTGATCTCCTTTATCCCCATATAGTCCTGCAACACGTCCGGCACCTGGACGGTGCCCTGCGAAGTCTGGTAGTTCTCCAGTATCGCCACCATCGTACGCTCGGTGGCAACTAGGGTGCTGTTGAGCGTGTGCACTAGACACGTGTCTTCGTTCGTCCTGTCGCGGAACCGTATCCCCAGCCTCCGCGCCTGGTAGTCGGCGCAATTTGAGCAGGAAACGATCTCGCGATAGGCGTTCTGGCCGGCCATCCACGCCTCGATGTCGTACGTCTTGGTTGAAATCTTGCCAGTGTCGCCGGAGCACAAAAGCATCACGCGGTGGGGAATGTCAAGCTTGTTAAAGAATTCTTCCGAGAGCGCAAGCATCTTTTCGTGCTCCTTCCACGAGTCTTCCGGCCGGCAGTAGACAAACTGTTCCACCTTTTCGAACTGGTGCACCCGGAATATGCCCTTCATGTCCTTGCCGTGTGCGCCGGCTTCCTTCCGAAAGCAGGGGCTGTAGCCGGCGTATTTTATCGGCAGCCTTTTGCCGTCGAGGATTTCGTCCATGTGCATGCTCGCAATAGCGTGCTCTGACGTGCCTATCATGTAGAGGTCCTCGCCCTCTATCTTGTAAATGACGTCCTGAAAGTCGCTCAGTATCACCGCGCCGGACATTGGCTCCTGTCGTATCATGTAGGGCGGCTGGACAGGCGTGTAGTCGTGGTCTGAGAGAAAGTCAAGCGCAAAATTGACGAGTGCCTGGTTCATTTTCACGAGCTCGTTTTTCAAAAAGTAGAAACGCGCGCCTGACACCTTGGCCGCGCGTTCGATGTCTACAAGGTCAAGCGCAGTCGCAATGTCGACGTGGTCCTTTGGAGCAAAGTCCATCTTTCTGGCGCTGCCGCTCTGGCGCACCACGACATTGTCCTTTTCGTCCTTGCCGGTCGGCACGGACTCGTGCAGCATGTTTGGCACGACCATCGCCAGTTGCTTGAACCTGCCCTCAGTCTTTGCAAGCTCCTCCTCGCTCTTGCCGAGGTAGCCGCTGATCTCTTTCATCTGCGCAAGCTCCGAGCCTGCGTCCTGCTTGGTCTTTTTCTTGCGCGCGATTGCCTCTGCCAGCACGTTCTTTTTCTGCCGCAGCTCCTGCGTTTCAACGATCAGCTCGCGCCTGCGCTTGTCAATGGTTACAAGTTCATCAAGTGGAAAATCGGCCATGTTGCGCCTGCCAAGCATGTCCTGTACAGCCTTTGGGTTTTCCTTCAAAAGTTTCGGGTCGAGCATTATCCTGCCATCACTTTCTTTGACACCGAAATGTGCTCCAGCACTTCGTCAAGGGTGCTGAGGATTGTCGCGGCAGGGACGTTCTTGCCCGTCAGCTCAATTGCAAGCGTGGCGCCTTTTGAAAACATTTTCATCGACAGCCCATTTGGAAAGTTAACATTGTCTGGTATTAATGCCTTCACGGCAGCCTTCGCTTCGGCGCTGCTTCGAAACGGGACGTCCACCGATATGGCGATGTCAAGTTGCGGTCGCAAATTTCGGGTCAATTGTAGCCGCCCTCAAGCCGGCAAGGAAATCTTCAAGAGCAGTAGACGGTATCCGGCAGCCTGCCGCGGCCGAGTGTCCGCCGCCGGCGCCCTTGGACGCTTCGGCGTAGTGTCGCATTATCAGGCCGAGGTTGGCTTGGGACTTGCACCTGAGGCACTTGCGCGAAGAAAACCGGTAGGTGCCGTCCTTTGCGAGCGTGCGGACGAAAAGCAGCCTGCCGCCAAGCGAGGGCGACCCGCTGAGCAGCGACGACACTGCACCCAGCATGTCCTCTGCCAGCAGCCCGTCGCCGTTGACAAACGCGTTCCTGCCGTCGTCGGCGAGCCTCCACTTTTCGCTGAAAATAGTAGAGATGTAGTTGCGGAGCGTAGTCCTGTACGCCCCGACTATTTCTTCGCCTGCTCCCAGCATGGCGTTCCTATCGCCCATGCATATCGCAATACCCACGCCTGCCTTGCCTATCCTGCCACATGCATTGAGCATCGTAGAGAATTCCCTTGCGTCCCTAAGCTGGCTCCGCTTGTCCTCGCTGGCAAGAGTGTAGACGTAGCCGATGAGGTCGTCCAGCACGCTCGTCGAAGTCTTGTTTGAAGTGGCAACGAACTTGGCTATCGCGTCCAGAACCGCGCTTTTTTCCTCCTGCGAAAACTCGGCCAGCACGCGCCACCGGCCGTTGTCCTTTAGCTTTATCCCGGCGTTCTTTAGCAGGGCATGGCAAGCTTCCCTGTTCCATGCGAGCCCGTCGATGTAGGGGAACGAAGTGTATGCAAGCGCTTCGTGGAGCGGCCGCGTCTCCCTCCCCGTGAGCATGATGTCGAGGTCGACGCTTACGAGCCCAAGCGACTGGGCGGTCTTTAGTATTTCCGTGTTCAAGCCGATAAAGGACTTTTTGTCGCCCTGGTCCTGCCTGTCGGCGACCGCGGAAACTACTGCGATGCACGACAGGTCCCTGTTCTTCCTGTCGAGCGCGCTTGCGACCATGTAAGCCATGCCGCCTGCCGGCACCTGCCTGCCGCCGTCGATCCCGTATTTCCAGGCGTTCAGTATCTGGCCGGCGTCGTCAGTCAGCATCTCCTCTTCAGGTATCTGGTGGTGGTCGATGACGACCCACTTGTCACCTAGGGCCTTTCTCAGGTGCGACGCCCAGCCGCCGCCAAGGTCGGTTATGACGTAAAAATCGCGGTTTTCCGACTTCATTTTTTCAACTACAGAAGGGTTCATGTCGGAAACGGCCCGGACAGAGTAGCGCGCACCCATCCTCTTGAGCGCGCTTGCGACTATGCTGCCAGACGTGATGCCGTCGGCGTCAAGGTGCGTAATGACTGCAATTTCGCTGCCATTCTCCACTACGGATCTGAGTTTTTCGCAAAAAGGTTTCAGGGCTTCAGCAAGCTTGGCGCTCATCTGAAGGGACCTTATTCCAGCTGAGCAATAACTGCGGCGTATTTCCAGCTCTTTGGAATCCTACCGATACTCTTGTAGTATTTCGAGAGCCTGTGGATCTTGGCCTCTACCAGCTCGAGCGAGCGCACATTCCGGTGATCGCTGTTGTGGATCTTCAGGTGCTTTTGAAGTCCAAGCGCCTTGTTTACCAGCTTGTCCAAGTCTTCTGGCATTTCTGGCTTGATGTTGTTTTCAGCCAAGAGCTCGATCATGCTCTTGCCCACCACCGGCTTTACCAGCGGGATTCCGTGCTCGTCACGGAGCTTTAGGCCAATTTCGCTCGGGCTCAGGCCGTCCTTTGAAAGCTTTACCACAATGGATGAAATCTGATCCTTGCTCTGGTTCAGCCAGGAAGGCGCGCTTTTTGAGGTAGGACGGATCGAGTGAGACTTGCCATGAGTGTGAGTATGAATTCGTGCCATATGCCTACCAAAACTGCAAATACGTATCTTAAATGTTTACTTGCATATGAGGCCGGCATTTTGAGGCGCAATGAAGGTATGCGCCCTGCCCGCTCATAAAAAGTTAAATATCTGAATTCGAAGAGATTAGGTAATATGAACAAGCCAACCTTAATGGCTATAGGCATGATGGCAGCGCTTTTCACTGCGGTTGGGATGGGATCTACCCCGCAAGCATTCGCTCAGTATTTTGGCGGCGATAGTGCACCTCTTACGCAAGACCAGCTCGAGTTCTGCGAACAGCACAGCATTAACCCGTGCACTCAAAATAACATCCTGGCAAAGGATAGATTGCTACAGGCGCAGGCGAATCCATCAACCGGCTCTGGAACATCAATGCTCTCGACTGATACAGGCACAATGGCAATCTTCATCGGAGTTCTAGGCGCAATCTTTGGCGGAGTAGCTGCAGCGTTCTTTATCAAGGGCAGAGGCGCAAAGCCAGTCTCAACCTGACCACCTCTCTTTTTGTTTTTATTTTAAACCCGCCTCAAGGCGACGCTATCGTTCTCCGAAACTGCCTCTGACCAAAATGTATATATCTTCGGATTATTTTGCATAAGGATAATGGTCTTTGGACAACTACTTGGGCAGATAGGTCCGTTGTACGATCCACTATTCTTCGACGTCATGGTCTACATATTCGGAACCATGTTGTTCGCAGTCTTCCTGCTAGGCGTCATCGCATTCTGGCTTAGGAGAAAGGGTCTTGGCGGCGGCTCTGCAAAAGAAAGATGGGCACAGGAGCTGGAAAGGTACTTTGAACGCGAGCAGATCGGTCTGATTCCAGACGAAAAGCACCACTGGTAAAAACACTAGGGGCTACGCGCCCATTATCTTATTTTCTTTTATCCTTTCTAACAACATAATTACCCGGCTTTTGCACAGCTACCGTTGGACATAGTCATTTTCCCCTCCTCTTCTGCCAACAGGCAGGCGCTCGCCCGGGCAGTAAAAAAATCCGGCGCCACACAGGTCGCTTCTGAAGGTCCGTACATCATCTGCAAAGCACGCGATCCAGAGATCCTAGTAGGCATTCCGGATGTTGACGGGGTCGCGGCGGCAAGGAAGGTGACTCGGAAATTTTCCGACGTCACGGGTGCAATAGTCCAAGCAGGCAGTAGAGCCATTCTGCCGGGCGAAAAATTTTATGTCAAAGTCATCCAGACGACCAAGGCCGATTATGTGGAGAGGGACGTGGAATTTGCCTCCGCCAGCGCGCTCGTTGAAAGGCTGGCAGCGATAGACGCCCTGCCGGCAAGAAACGAGCAGGAGGCGGGCCGTGTGGTCGTGGCAGTCATTGGCAAAAAGTCGGCGCACGTCTGCGTCAAAGGTAAGACCTGACTATCTGCGCGACGTTGTCGATCCCGTTTAGATTTTCTGCCAATCTCATCATTTTGTGTGTGTTTTCTTTGTACGAAGGGTCTTGCAAAGCTTTGTCAACAGCATCTGCAATTTGTTTCGCCGTCAGGTCTTTTGGATGAAGCATGATCCCTGCTCCAAATTCAGCGATCTTTTCTGAGTTTCCAAGTTGTTCGCCATGTTTCTCTATAGGGATTGTAACTACAGGCTTACCAAACTGCAATGCTTGAGATAGCGCCGTATGCCCGCCCCTCATTACAACAAGATCACTCATGGCAAAGACCTCGTCTCTAACTGGACACCATTCATAATACCAACCGGATTCAGCAATTCTTCTGGGTTCTGTGCTTCCATCAGGTTTTCCTTCAGAAATTACAAATTGTATTTTGTTATCAAAATATTTGCTTGCCTCAATGCATAATCTTATTAGCGGTAAACGGGTTTGAAGTGGTCCGCTAATGTGTATAAAGACAAGGGGTTTTGACTGTTCAAAATGAAGAAGCTTTCTTGTATTTTCTACCTTAGTTTCGTTAATTTCAAACTTGGGCGAAGTAAATCCTACATATTCAATCTTCGAGCCCGTAGAACTAACGTCCCAAACATTATGCCCGGACATAGTATAGGGGGGAGGAAGATCTGGAACTAGTATGCGATCTGCAAAGTCCCAGAAACCCCCCATCAGCTCGCCGGTCATTGATTCAAATAATCGCGCAATACGAAATTCCCTTATTCGAGGAGAAAGCAGAAGCTTAATCTGGTTTAGAATAACTATCGATGGGATACCTAGTAGCTTGGCAGCAATTAATGGTGAAAGTCTTGAATCTGATATTATTACGTCTGGTTCATAGGCGCTCATGTTTCGTATTTCTTGGTTTATTTGTTTTGAGAATTGAAAGAACCATCTTGGAATATTGGCGAGACTATGCTTTATTGTAAAACTGCCGTCCTCTGTCCAGGCGAATTCGACAGGCGGGACTTGAATGCATTCGTAACCTCGTTTAGAGATGAACTTTGTGGCTTCGCCATATGATGAGAAGTTAATCTTAACTCCGTCGTTTTTCAACTGGTCTGCCAGCATTATCATGCGGCTGGCATGACCAAGTCCGACGCCGTACGGAGCAAGATAGGCTGCGCCCACGCGTGGAATTATCAAGGCTGATTATATATTGTCATAGCTCGAGCCGGGATACTGTTCCTCTCGGCTCGTCCTCCTTGAACACAATGGCCTGGAACCTGTATAATTTTGACGCAGGATCGAGCCACGCGTCGGCCGGCGCCCCCGCCTTGTAGCAGATGTTTGCAAGGTATTCGTCGACGTCCCATTTCAGCTCCGCCGGCACCTGCGGAAGCAAGAGCCCCGAGCCATGGCGCCAGCGCAGGACAAGCCCGTCCCGGCCGATCCTGATCTCCTTTTTGTAGTCGGCAGACGGGACCCTGATCTCCTCCGGCGGGGTCAGCACGCTAACCTCGAATACTATGCTGTCCAGCTCCTGTCTGTCGACCGGCGGAAAGCGCGGGTCTTGAGTCGCTGCAGCGATGGCGGCCTCCACCACCGACTGCCGCAGTTTTTTCTCTGGCAGCGGAAAGCCGATGCAGCCGCGCAGGTGCTCTTCTTTGTTCCTTGTAAGGTAGTTGAGCGTGACAAACACGCCGGCCCTGTCCGGCGAGTCCTTTTCCGGCCGGATTATTGCCGAAACCCACAGGTACGTTTCCACCGCCCTTCTGGCCAGCCGGACAAGCTCGGCGCCTTCGCCGTCAGAGATCAACTGCAAGGATCACGCCAGCCGGACTAAAAAGTCATGTCCTTACCGGTAGTTTGTTCCAGTACTCTGGTATGCTACAGATTCTAATCTGCAGCTGCATGGTCTAGCGTGGAAGTGCCAGACGACGTCCTACCACTGCTGGACGAAGACGAGAAGGTACTGTTCAACATCAAGCAGGAAAAGTACCGGCCGGCGATAAACATCGAGTCGGTGACAATCACCGGCAAGTGGGTGATACTGCGCAGGCCCTCGATGCTGAAGATAAAAAAGAGCTACGTCGACTACAGCTACGCCGACATCACAAACATCGTCCTAGACAAGGGTCCCCTGGGCTCCACCATAATGCCGAACCTGAAGATGGACGCAGACGACCTAGTGATAGAGGACATCCCAAACGATATGGCGCAGCAGACGTTCCGGCTAATCCTGGAAGGCATAGACCAGGCAAGGACCGCCGACGCGGCCTGACAGGTTTTCCCTACACATCAGAGGTCGGATTTTTATAGCGAGGAAAATGAACTGCCAGTCATGAAGTGCACCCACTGCGGCCGCGAGCTCGTCTTTTCACCGCGGACTGACAGGGCGTCAGACGCGCAGGTCGAAGTGTTCCGCTGCGCCTGTTGCGGCGCGGAAATAAAAGAGTACCGGCCAAAAAAGCAGATCGGGCGCTGACGATAAAGACATATTAACTGTATTTGTCAACCTACCGCCATATGATGAACTGCCCCTCCTGCGGAGCGATCATGGTGTGGCTGAACGGCTCCGTCCTGCACGATACGCCAGTCAAGAATTACGAATGCAGGATATGCCAGCTGTTCGTGGTAAAGTACCCGGACGGCAACTATGAAGCAAAGCCCATAGAGCCGCAGCAGAAATCATGAAGATAAACAAGGTTGTCGAGACGTGCATCTATTCTTTCGACCTCGACGGCATGAAAAAGTTCTACGTCGGCGTGATTGGCCTGCCGCTTGTGCAGGAAGAAGAGGGCAAGCTCATTTTCCTTCAAGCCGGCAAGAGCATGCTCTTGATATTTGATCCTGCCCGGACGAGCATGGACAACGACAGGCTGCCGGCGCACGGCGCGCAGACTCCGCCGGCAAGCGTCCACTTTGCGATGGAGATTGAAGAGCGCGACTACCAGCGGTGGAAGGAGCTGCTGACAAACAACAAAATCGCAATAGAAAAAGAGGTCGACTGGGAGGGCAGGGCAATGTCGCTCTACTTCCGCGACCCGGCTGGCAACCTCGTGGAGCTGATAACGCCGGGCGAATGGCCGGTGGAAAGCTAATATAACATTCTCGCATGCTCTCCTCACTGATGGCCAAGAGAGCAGCAAGACCTTCGCTTAGAGAGCAGCTTGAAGATAAAAACAGGATAATCGTCCTTCCAGGGGTATTTGACGCCCTGAGCGCGAGGATAGCAGAGCAGGTCGGCTTCCAGGCGATGTTCCAGACCGGCTACGGATCTTCTGCGGCCCTGCTCGGGATGCCGGATTTCGGGTTCATGAACGCCGGCGAGACGGTCGACAACGCTAGGAGGATAATCCGCGCAGTCAAGGCCCCTGTCCTGGTCGATGCCGACACGGGCTATGGTAACCCGCTCAACGTCTGGCGGCTAGTGCAGGACCTTGAAAGCCTCGGAGCCGTAGGCATATTCCTCGAAGACCAGATCTGGCCCAAGAGGTGCGGACACATGGTGGGCAAGGACGTCATTCCAAAGGACGAGTACCTGCCAAAGCTCAGGGCCGCGGTTGAAGCGCGCAAGAGCAGGGACTTTATCATAGTCGCGAGGACCGACGCCCGCGCGCCGATAGGGCTTGATGAGGCAATCGCGCGTGGTAAGGCCTACAGGAAAGCCGGCGCCGACGTCGTATTTGTCGAGGCGCCAAGGTCAGTTGAAGAGCTGAAAAAAGTCGCCGACGAGATAGACGCGCCGCTCGTCGCAAACATGATAGAGGATGGGGTCACGCCGACCATGCCCGCGCAGGAGCTGCTAAAGCTCGGCTACAGGATAGCGGTCTTCCCGCTGTCGGCGCTCTACAGCGCGACGTATGCCATGAGGGAAGTGCTGACGGAGCTGAAAAAGACCGGCGCGACAAGGCAGACGCGCAAGATGATGGTCACGTTCAAGGACTTCAACCGCTTTGTCGACCTCGACAGGTACATGGGCCTTGAAAAAAGGTACGCTTGACCCTTACAGTAGAATGATCTTTAATCGGTAAATAAAATCACCCGGCTTTACTAGCGTGAACCAGCGGGTAGCTGCAGTCATACCTGCAAGGAACGAGGAGAATTTCATCGGCAGGACGCTGGCGGCGCTTTTCGGCCAGCATACCTGGCCGAACAGGGTGATTGTAGTCAATGACGGCTCGACTGACGGGACCGCGGAAGTCGCGTCTGCCGCCGGAGCAGAAGTGGTCGACATGCCTGACAGGGGCTACGACGTGCACGGCATGCCCGTCCTCGCAGGCGTGATAAACCGCGGCCTTGCGCGCCTGCAAGAGCGCGGATATGGCAGCGAGGGCGACTATGTGCTGATACTCGGGGCAGATCACATCCTTCCTCCCGAATACATTACCACGGTGCTTGACGCGATGGCGGAAGACAGAAGGCTTGCTCTGTGCTCCGGCATGATAGAAGGAGAGCGGAGCATCGTGCCCCGCGGCTCTGGCAGGGTGGTCAGGGCGGATTTCTGGCAGAGCATCGGATTCCGCTATCCGGAAAACTATGGCTTTGAGACATACCTCGTCCTAAAGGCTCAGCAGCAGGGCCATAGCGTCAAAGTACTGAAAGACTTGGCGACCCAGACCCTGCGCAAGACCGGCGGGAACTACAAGAAAAGCGTCTATGTTTCGTACGGCAAGTCGCTCAAGGCGCTCGGGTACAGCAAGATCTATTCCGCCGCAAGGATCGGCCTGATTTCCGTGAAAAACCCGAAAGGCGGGTTTTACATGTTCAAGGGATATTTGAGCAACGATGTCCAGGCCTACGATCCCGAATTGCGCTCATTCCTCAGCAACATACAGCACAAGCGCATCAAGCGCTACGTCACCAACCCCATCAAGGCGCTGAGCGAAGCTGCCTGACATGAACATACTGCACATCTGGGATCAGGCGGGGGTCGCGTGCATACTTGCAAAGCACCACCGGAGGATGGGCCACAGGGTCAGGATCTTGAAGCGGGCGGGTTACGACCCGTTTGGCATTTCGCAGTTTTACGGCGAGCCGCTGCTCGACATGGACGGCAAGGCTTTCCTGAAATACGCCATGAAGGAGGTCGCTGGCTACGACGTGGTTCACGTGCACACCGTCTACAAGATAATACCGGGCCTTAGAAAGAAATACAGGGACAAAAAGCTGGTGCTGCACTATCACGGCTCCGAGGCAAGGGAAAGGCAGGGCGACCCGCTGCAGGCAGAGGCTGAAAGCAAGGCAGACGCCGTTGTCGGCTCGACGGCCGACTTGAAGGACTTTGCCGGCAACATCGTCCAAGTGCCAAACCCGGTAGACACCGAGCACTTTACTTCTGGTACCGGCCCAAACGGCAGGGCGTTCACAATCAGGACTACCAGAGGCGACACGCAATGGGTGCTTGACTACCTGAAAAGCAACAACATCGACTTGCAGGTTGAAGTCGTTGACAGGGAAGCAAGCCCGATCCCGTACGCGCAGGTCCCAGCGTTTCTAAAGCAGTACGGTGTTTATGTCGACATAAAATACATCGATGGCACGCTCCTGCACGCCATGAGCAAGACCGGCCTGGAATCGCTTGCCTGCGGCCTGTCCGTACTTGATCACGAGCTGAGATACGCGAAGGGTCTGCCGGAAGAGCACAGACCGGACGTTGCAGCAGGCAAAGTGCTCGGAATCTATGACACAATTTCCTAGGCGGCTTCGGTGTCGCTCTTGCGCGAAGGCTGATCTTTTGGCAGCTTTTTGAGTATCTTGTCTAGCATTTCTTGCATTTCCGCTTGCTCGGCTTCTGTAGCCTTGCCCTGTACCAGGCGGATCATGAACAGCCAAAGCCGCGCCTGTACCACGTTTTCGCTAAACATGGCTTCCTGCTCCACCTTCCACTGAGTCTTTCGGTGCCAGTACCCTATCACTATTGCAAGCGGCACGTATACTGCGACAAAAATTGTGGCAAAGACCAACATGCTTGGAAAGACAGGCTGGAGCGCCGGCACCCTTTCTATAAGAAGCGCGTACTGGATTACCATGAAATTGGCAAATGTCATAGCAAACACGAGGTAGATGGTGTGACCCTGGCGAAAGTCAAGCCAGCGCCGCCTCATCCAAGAATTTCTCTTTTTGTAGAATGACACAATTCTGTCTTGCTTGGAGATCGTATAACGCTTGCGTATAATCGATTTTACTCTTTTGTAGGTTAAAGTATAATAGAATTGTTTTCAGGAAGAATTCAGGCCGTAGGTTGAGCACTAATGGCAGCCGTCGGTTAAAAACTCCGGCACCCGACAAAGTCTTTTAGGCGTCGATCCGTTATCTCAGCTAGTGCGTAAACCCTACGAGGTAAGAGCTGCAACGCCAAGTAATTCAAGAATGGTTTCGTGCTGCGTCCACTGCGGCAATATTGCTACAAAAGAGGCCCTGTTTAACGGTGACGGAATCATTATCATTGAAAAGTACTGCGAGGATTGCTTAAAGACCGAAACGTTCAGCGCGATAATGACATTCTATGAAAGGAATGAAGGGAAGAACTAACGCCTGAAGGAGTTTCTTAGGCTTGTGGTGTGTGCGCAAATGCACTCGCATTGGGCTCTTCAATTCGAAGTTTGTATTCCGGACCATCAAAACTCCCATTCAGTTTTACAGACTTGTTACCAAAGAAGACAAGTTTCTCATCGACTCCAAGCTCTTCCATACTCACCACCCAATCACCAATTTTATTTCCGGAAGATTCCCATTCTGGAATGAGCTCCTGTGCCGCTACTTCAAGGATTGCAATAGAATACGCAATGCTGAAAAAGTCTTCTGGAATGTTATACGCTCGAATATTGATTATCAGACTGTCGTCAGGGAACTCAGTAAGACGGAGCTGACCAACCTTTCCTTCGTCCTTGTAATACAAGGAGTAAGTTGCATCAACATAGGGTTTGCCGTCAGAAATCTTGTTTATTAGTATGTACTCATCTCCAAAATGGTAAGAACCAGCCGCCTCAATTCTGGAAAGCTTTCTCAATACGTCATCTTTCCAAGCACCGAATGTTTCACTGGCGTACTTTCCTGACGGAGATTCCGTATTTGTTACTGCGACCTGTTCCGCCTCTTGCAATTGCTTTGCAGACGATGTCATGGATGCAGAAGATTGGGATGCGGAAATAACCGCTACAATCATCAGTATGCCAAGAATGAGACCTATGAGAGCGCCACCTTTCTTTCCCATTTTGTTTTTCTTCTTCGGAAGACCACCTCCTGTCTTTCCGACATCAATGCTCATTCAAAAGTTAGCGCCTCTGTGAATAATAAAGGCTGGTTATGTAAGGCGTAATACTTACAGGACACTCCCTCCTCCCTCGTTGCTACCAACATTCTTGCGGACAATTGTCACAGATACAAAGCCTTCTGGAGTCTGAGAAGTACGCGGGTAGGAATGCATTCCTTAGAGCAGAGAGATCCGCGTTAGGTTCTGTAATGCATGTGGAGCAATTGATCGCCTCTAGACATTTGACAAGCTGCAGGAATTATGAATCTGGATTTGGACGCTTTGAGTAGGCTTGTTTCAGGATTATTTTTGCGGCCTCCTCCGCGCCTATTTTCAGTTGTTCCTGGTCTGACGCTGTAATTGGGTTTTGCAATTTGTGAGAGAAGTGCTTCATCAAATTATGGACGGCAAAAAATAGGGTCCTGTCGTCTTCTGGGATTGAGACTTTGTACTTGTGGATCCTGTTTCGACGTCGAGCAACATATCGGAGAAGGGAATCCAACTCGGGGCCGATTACACTTCTCTCTTTCAGTTTTGATACCTGCCTGCCAAAGGACATTCGGCGAACGCATTCGTAGAGCTCAACATCAATTTCATCGGAAAGCACCGTCAAATCTTCACCCCAATCTGAATCAAAAAGGTAAGGTCGTTTCTTGAAAGCACCTACACTCCATTCAAGTATGAATCTCGTCTCGGCTTCTATTCCCTGCCAATCAAAGAAGAATTCGGATAACATTTCTATTATCGTGGGCTCTATCAGCGGTCCGTATAACGGCCTACATTTGTCGCACAGATGAGACATGACGATTTGTTGCAATTCCTCAAGGGTGTGCATTTGTCGTTGCAACAACCAAGCGCTATAAAAGATAGCTATTCCTCTTCAATCTTGCAGACATGACCTTTATAGCCATGGGGCCATAAAACAATAAACTTAGGGTCTTGTGTAATGCATGACTTTCGACATGCGATGAACATTGTATCCTACAAGGATCAACCATGCCATACCAAAAATCGCTGCAGGAGCCAATGCGACACCTCCCAGT
>CAYYYR010000027.1:0-40336 GCA_964476255.1 uncultured Nitrososphaera sp. | reverse complement strand
ACTCGTAGGCCTTGCGGCTGCAGGCCGGGCATTCAGTCATCCTCATGCAATCGACGGATGTCTTTTCTATGCAGCTGCTCAAGCATTTTCGATTAATAGCTAAAAATTATGGCTAGGCGCGCCTCGCAAGTTAGTTTAAATCTGCCTCAATGGAATTTCTGCCGGTTGAGCGCGCAAAAGCAGATCTCCCTCTCACTGGCCGAGAGCACTGTAGCCGCAGGCGAGGACCTGCACGGCACGGTGGCCATAAACTATTCCGGAAGGTTTGACAGCCTTGTGATAAACTCACAGATAGAGAATTCGAGCGACGTGTTCTCTTACTCCAGCCTCAACGGGAAAAAGATCAAGCACCCCTACGCGCGGCTTTCAATCTTCAAGGCAGAGCTTGGAGGGAAGACCACAATCGAGTTCACCGCCAGAACGGACCACGTCCCTGCCAGCAGGCATTCGAGCGTGAAGTTCCGCGTCTCGATAATACAGGAGCACAAAGAAGTGGTAAGCGACATAGCTTACACAAAAGTAGTAAAGAGGGTCTAGGCAAAGTTCGGAATTATCTCTACCACTCCCCTCATGTAGGGGTGGGGCGTGCAGTAGTACGAGTACTCGCCTTCTGCCGTGAACGTGAACTCGAATGTTTCACCCGGGACGATAAGTGAGCCCATTTGTTCAACAGAATCAAATGGCCCGTTGACTCTGTCTACATAGTCGTCGTTTGTGACTGTGTGGGAGGTGACGTCGTTGTTCGTCCATACCACCTTGTTTGACAGTCCAAGGACGCCGCGTACATCATCTGGCACATAGTTTCTTTCGTTGGATTCCAAAGATGCGCCTTCCACGATCTGCACTGCAGTCGTGTCCCTTGGGTTCAGTATTTCCTCCGGAAGGACGGGCTTTGCATTGGCCTCCGGGAGGTAGACAAACTGGTAAAATCCCATGCTTACAGCAACTGCAACGACGAAAGTGACGATGCTTATGCCGCCTGCGTGGTTTGCCATGACTCGATCTTGACTCTTTCTATTTTCACATATAAAGCTTGTTTGTCAGGTGGCCTTTTTGCCGTCCGGGCCGTCGATTGCTGCAGAAGTTGCGTGATCGGGAGCCGCTGTTTTGCCGCCGCTGCTGGCTGCCTGCTTTTGCTGCTGCGACAGCTGGGGCTTTTGGTCAGAGCCGACCTTTGCAGACGCTGTAGGAGGGGCCGCAAGCGGCTTTTCTGCCGGGGCAGCCGGCACCGGCTTGGAGGCTGCGGGAACAGCTGCCGGCTTTGACGGCGCAGGTGGCACCGGCTTTGGCGGCGGGGCCTTTTCAAGAGCCCTGCCGTACCTGTAGAGGTGGAACATGCCAGCAAACACCAGCGAGATGATGCCGATTACGAACAGGGACCAGTTGTTCATGCCCTGAAGCACCGCATAGTAAGCCGCGATGTTGAGATACACCTGGAACGCGAGGAGCACCACGAACAGAACATAGAGCCACTTTTGCGAGATGTTTATCGAACTCTTTGCTGCCTTCTTTGGATGCAGCTTTGCGTTTGCCTCCGAATGCTTGGCCAGCTTTATCATCATGTAGGTAAAGCCAAACGACAGCGGGACCAGCATTATCATGACCAGATAGAAGAATATCGGATCTATTACAAGCCTTTCAAGCAGCGCCTTGTCAATGTCCGGATCGATGTAAAAGCCCCAGTACGTGGTGACGATGATCTGCGCGAGGCTGGTGATGCCCAGCGCGGTTATTATCGGCCTGTCTTTCCAGGAGAATTTCTTGTACTTGTCGACAAACGGGACTATCAGCAGCGCGAATATAAAGAGCCCCGGCCAGAGCACGCCTGTCACGAACTTGTCGTACATCGTGCGCAGGAACGCGTAGAGGCCAGTAAGGTACCATTCGGGAACCGTGATGCCCGGCGGCTGCTCAGGTTCAAAGGGCAGCCCCATGTGGACGGGGAACACTCCTCCTGTGAGCATGATCGCGCCGGATATTGCCATGACCATCGGCACGTCAAACACCAGGAACCTTGGAAAGTGGACTACCATGAGGCCAAGCATGGCTATAGGCAGCATGAACACGTGGAACGTGTAGAACCTCAGGATGAAATCATGAAATCCGGCACCAAAGAACGCCTCCCTCATCTGCGGCCCCATGACGGGTATGGAGTTGGTCAGCGACGCTGCGATCGAGATTGCCAGCTCTGCCCGCTCGCTGAATATGATGTCATAGCCGGTGAATGCTTCGAGGATCGTCAGGACGCCCAGCACGACGCCCGTCACCCACAGTATCTCGTTTCTGATCTTGTAGCGCCCGCTAAAGTACTGGTAGTACATGTGAAGGAGCGCCATCATGACCATTGCGTTTGACGCGTGGTAGTGGATGTTGCGTATGTGGAACCCGTAGGGGATGGTGTCGTTGATCTTCTCGACGCTGTCCCATGCTCTGTCGAGTATGGGTTCGTACCACAGCATCAAGAGCGCGCCGGTGATGCCGAGTATTATGAATATGACAAACGTGAGCATGCCGAGGAAGCCGAGCGGGCTGACGAACCTTCCGGGGAATGTGAACTTCATCCCCATGAATATAGTTCGCTCTACTCCGGCGTACGCCCACCGGATTAATCTTACAAAGCTGTTCTCATACGTTAAGGTAGCGCCCATATCCCACTATACCATTCCCATTCGGATCCCATCTTGGTGGCAATATTACAATGTCTCCATTGGTGTCAATTTCGAGGTCAAGTCTTGGAAGCACGTTTGACGGGGGCCCCTGCAGCGCCGCCGGTCCCGCGAAAGCCGCGCCTGTCAGCGGGTCGTACATGCTGCCGTGACAGGGACACTCTCCTCTCTTTCTTCCATCCTGCGGCCAGTATTTCCAGAGGCACCAGAGGTGGAGGCAGACCATGCTGTATGCTCTGAAAGCAGAAGCGTCGTTCCTATCTCCGCCGAGCTCTGCAGGCAGCCTTATCAGCTGCCAAGTCCTGAACGGTTCAGTGTTCAGCACTTCATCTTCGCTTCTGGGGTAAATGATTACGTCAGAATGGTTGACTTGAAATTCATTAACGTTGACTACGTCGCCGTTGACCAGCTGTGCTTTCACCCTCTCGCCCACGTTGCCCGCGGGGTTTGGAAGGAACTTGCCCCAGTCTACAAAGGGCGCAAACGTCATGACAGTGCCAGCGGCCGCCATTAATTTCAGAAAGTCGCGCCGCGATACCTTACCTCCAGTCGGAGGGGTTTGCGCCATAAGAAGAAATGGTTCTTTGATAATTAATAAATCTTTGGAAAGCGAGGCTGACACGAGAACGCCGTCGCCTGCCGCCATGGCTGCAGGTTCGCCAGTAATCGATATAATGGTTGGCCCGAACGTTTGGACAAAATTTTATTAATGCTTTTCGGCGACCTGCTCGAACCACGCCGTGCCGTCCAGTCTGGCGTATTTCAGGTATGCGCCAGCCTTGTCAGCACCAGTGACCTTGGCGCCCTGCAGGTTTGACTCGACAAGTACGGTCTTTGACGTCCTGCTCCCAGTCAGGTCGGCGCCCTGCAGGTTGGCCCACATCAGGTTTGCCTTTGCCAGGTTGGCGCCTGCGAGCCTCGCCTCTTTCATTTCAGTATACATAAGGAGTGCTTCAGTCAGGTCGGCGCCTTCAAAGTTTGCGCCATTCAGGCTTGCCTGCACAAAGTTTGCGCCCGCCAGGTTTGCTCGGGCAAAGTTCGCCCTGTCTGCAACGACCCCGTTAAGGTAGGCGCCGGAGATATTCTTGCCCGAAAGGTCCTTGCCGGTAAAGTCCGGCTTGATAGTCAGGTTCTTCATCCTCCAGCTGTTGAAATCCTTGACCCTGCCTTCGGCAAGCAGCTTGAAGCCTTCTTCCGACACGCCTTGTCCATTTCTGCTTCTCTTATATATATGTCAACCACGGGTTTCCCACGGGTTGATCCCCTTCTGGAACCGCAGCGCGTCAATCAGCCCTTCCGCGTAGCCGATGCTCAAGACTGCCAGCTCGAACTTGGTCTGCCGCAGGAACCGTTCGGCGTCCGCGATATAGTATTCTGCGTTGTCCAGCACTTCAAACATGCCCTTGTTGTTCTCGTCCTGCCTGACGGCGTCGCGCATCTGCTGCACAGCCTGCTTTGCCCTTGGCGCGTACCGCTCGACCATCTGCGTGGAGATCCTTTTGATGTTTTGCGAATTGTCTGACGGCGCGTCGATGCTTTCTGTCAACGCCGCGACCGCTTCGGACTCTGTGAAATGCAGAGAGCCGGTGACGATCACCGAGTGGGGGCCGGCGCCAAAAGCGACCTTTGCAAGCGACCCGACTTTGCCAGACGCGATCCTCTGGTCTGCCATGCCCACCCTTGAGGCAACCACTGCAAATGTGTCGCTGGAAAAGATCTGGTGCTTTTGATCGCGCTCTGCGTCCAGCAGCATCCTGAACACGGAAGCAGGATCTAGGAAGAACGGCTCCTTGCTTTCGTCGTGGCTGTATTCAGTCAAAATCAACGTGTGGCTACCTGCAAGCAGATTTTCAAAGATGGTGTTGTAGACGCTGACTGCCGACTGGGGCTCGGACATCATTGTCACCATCCTGCCGAACTTGTAGACGTGCAGGCCGGTTTCGCCCATTATCGAAGCCATGCCCGACGCAGAATGCAGCACTGCTGTCTTGATCGAATTTCTGGCGGCCCTTGAGCGGAGCTCGCTGTGGGTTGTGGCAATGAGCGGGTCGCCGTACGAGACGAGCGCAATTTCGTTTTTCTTGGCTGCTTCCAGAATCTCCCTGCCGTCCTCTACAAACCACCTCTGGACAGGCCTGACCTCCCTCTCGAGGATTGAATTCAGTCCCTGCAAGTCGCTGTCAGAAAGGGCGCTCGTGAACCTTTCGACATAGACCGCTTCGCATTTCTTTAGGACGTCAAGCGCGGCAAGGCTCATGCCGCGATAACCGTTGATGCCAGTACCCACAAACCATAGCATGGGGTATCGAATAGCTGACGCCTATATTTTGGCATCGCTATTTCTTTCTCTTCTTCAGGTGGTGCAGGCGCGAAAGGTGGAAAAGCGCCCTTTCGTACACTTCGATGCTTGCGATGTATTCATCAATGTTCACGCGCTCGTCGGCGGTGTGCGACGCGTGGGGGTCGCCAGGCCCGTAGGTGATGACCGGTATCTTGAAGTTGTGCCCGAGCACGTTCATGTCGCCCGTGCCGGTCTTGCGCAAAAGCATCGGTCTCTTTTTGCGCACGTCAAGCACCGCCAGCAGGAGCGCCCTCACAAGCGGCGATGAATGGTCGGCCTCGAAGGGCTCGGTCTTGTCCTCTATCCTGTAGGTGGCCTTGATCCCTTTTTCCGAAGCGACTTTTGTGATTACTGTGTCGACCATGCGGAGCACGCTTTCACAGGTCGTTATCGTGGGCACCCTGATGTCTATCGTTATCTTGCACTTTTGGGGCGTGACGTTGTGGCTCGAGCCGCCGTTTATCTCTGTGAGGCTGCAGCTGATCGACTTGGCCTTGTTCTCGGCTGTTCCCACGCGCTCTATCTCTGCCTTGATCGCCTTCCAAAAGTTGTACATCTCTTCAATCGAGTTCTTGGCAAGCCACGGCGCGCTGGCGTGCGCGCTGTTGCCCACGTCGCAGGTAAGCCTGATGGCAAGCCTGCCTTTGTAAGCGACGGTAATGTTTTCAACGCCCGAAGGCTCGCCAAACACCGCATAGTCAACTCCCAGCTTGCTTTTCACCAGCTGCTTCACTCCGGTGGCGTTGCCCTCCTCGTCGACCACTCCTGCAAAAATGACGGTGCCACTCTGTTTTGGAAATTCCGACGCAGCCAGGAGCATAGCTATCAGGGGCGCCTTTGCGTCTGAAGCCCCGCGGCCATAAATGTGGCCGTCCTCTATCCTGACAGGTACCTGCCCCGGCACCGTGTCCATGTGGCCGCACAGCAGGATGCGGGGCTCGCCGGTGCCTTTTGTCGCAATGATGTTGCCAACGTTGTCGATGTTGACCTGCTCAAAGCCGAGCTCGTTTACGCACTTGTCCTTTATTATGTTGGCAAGCGCAGCCTCTGACCTGGAAGGCGTGTAAAGCTCCAGCGCTTTTTTCAACAACTCTACAGCATAGCTCGGTGAAACCAATTCCTTACTTTCCTTGCCCTAGCGCGTAATCCACCATCAATCCCGGGATGTCAACTCCTGTAACCCTGACGGTATTTTTAAATTCAGTGGTATTGTTGACCTCGTGAACCATCAGGCCATCGCTCTTGCTCTCCATCAGGTCTACGCCTACGATCTGGCCTCCAAGCGCCCGCGTGGCCTTGAGGCAAATGTCCTCCAGCTCTTTCGTCACGGGGCACGCCTCGGCGTGGCCGCCAAGCGCCATGTTGGTCTTCCATTCGCCTTCGCCGGAATAGCGGTATATCGCCGCCAATACCTGATCGCCGACCACGATTGCCCTGATGTCCCGGGGCGGCCGCTCGACAAACTCTTCAAAATAATATACTTGATACAACGGAAACATGTGCTCCCTGTCTTCGATCACTGCGCGCGCCGCTTCCTTGTCGCGCAGGAGCGCGATGAGCCTGCCCCAGCTGCCTACCGTGGGCTTGATCACGGCGGGGTAGCCGAACCCGTCAAGGGCAGCAAGCGCTCCTTCTTCTGAAAATGCCGCCACGGCCTTTGGCGTCCTGACGCCGACCTTTTCAAGCTCCATGTGGGCGTACATCTTGTTGCCGCACAGAATCGCGGCATACAGCGGGTTAATCACGCGCGCGCCGAGCCCTTCAAGCGCGGCTGTAGAGTGAACGTTTTTAAAGTAGCTGACGCTGCGCTGCAGCACCACCTGGCCGCGGTATTTTGATTTCCTGTCGTTCAGGTCTGCGACAAGGTTCTTGCAGTCGACGTTTTCGACGTTGACGCCCTTTTTCTTTGCAGCTTCGTAGAGGGCCTTTTCTTCCCACCTGATGTTGTCGTAGAGGATGACGAGGGAATTGCCGGAAAAATTTGATGATGACTGGTTGGCCTTTTCCTGCCTCACTGGCCCCAGTCCTCGCCGACAATCTGCGCCGGCTTTATTCCAAAGCCGTCTGCCGACTTGACAAGCTCGTAGCTTGCTCCGCAGTCGGGGCAGGTTACGATCTCGCCCTCTATCGAGTCGGAAGGTATCTTGATCTCTGCATCACATTCTGGACACTTTACCACCATGTCATTCTACTCCTTTGCTGGATTTAGTTTTACAGGAGCGTCATTAAGTATCTTTCTCTCCAGCCTGTCGTCCAGGTACAGTTCCAGTATGTCGCCCATGCGGAGCTCCTTCAGGCCGCGGGCCAGGGTCTCCGCCTCGTGCTTGCCTGTCTCTAGGCCCAGCAGCGACAGCAGATACGCCGCGCCGTTCTTGCCTGCGAGCTCGCCAAACACTATCTTGCGTCTGTTGCCGACTATTTTCGGCTCTATTATTTCGTAGGCGGCGGGGTTGCGCAGTATCGCCGCAAGGTGCGTCCCGGCCTTGTGCTTGTACGCGCTGTCGCCCACTATCGGCTTTGATTCTGGCACCGGCAGGCTGATGTAGTCAGAGATCGTCTTTGACAGGTCCTTCAGCATGTGGAGCCGGAGGTCGTTGTTTGACCTGTAGACAAGCGTCAGCGCGACTGCCGCCTCTGCCAGGCTCGGGATTCCCGTGCGCTCGCCAAAGCCGTCTATGGTCGTGTGGATCTGGTCGGCGCCTGCCTCGCACCCCGCCAGTGCGTTTGCCAGCGCGAGCCCGACGTCGTTGTGGCAGTGGACGTCAAGCGATGTCTTGCTCGTGTCGATGCTGTCATGCACCATCTTTACCAGGTTGTACATGCCCCGCGGCCGCATGATGCCGACGGTGTCCGGTATGCTTATCCTTTCGATTCCGCGCCTGTTCATCTCCTTGCACATTTCGATAAGGAACGCCGGCTCTGTCCTGCTGGCGTCTTCCATCGTGAACCTTGACTTTAACCCGTGCGCCTTGATGTAGTCCGCGACTTCGAGCGCCCTGATCTTGGCTTCTTCGCGCGTGATCTTTAGCTTTGCCGATAGGTGAATGTCGGAAATGCCCATGTAGGTGGCGACCCAAGTCGCGCCGCAGTCGATCGCAATGTCGACGTCGGACTTGATCGCACGCGTGTGCGCGACAATGTCCGCGCGTAGCCCCTGCTTGATTATCGTCTTTGTCGCTACAGCGTGATCCGGCGACACCACCGGACTTATCTCTATCTGGTCGACCCCGAAAGAGTCGAGCATCCACGCGATCTGGATCCTCTGCTTTATGGTGAACGACACGCCGGGGTGCTGCTCGCCCTCCCTCAGCGTGCTGTCGAGAATCCTTATCCTTCTCTTCGGGGCGTTTTCGCACATCCAGTTGTACTGGTGCGCATAGTGGTTCGGATCGTCTGATTTTAGCGACATTTATTGCGATTTTAACTGCTTTCGGATGTGATATAAACTTTATCGCAACTAAGACAGCGAATTTAGGCGCCTTTTTTCGCTCCAAGCGCAATTAAACAGGCAAAAAGACACGAATTTCGATGGAATCTACTTCTAAAGTGCGATAACGGTTACGATTGCAGGTATTTCCTGACTGTTTTATCTAGGTTGCCAAAGGAGCCCTCAACCATCTTGGTGCGCCGCTGTATCCCGATCTTGTAGTTCGACACTCCCTGGGATAGCAACTTGATCATCTCCTCCTGCTCCTGCGGGTTGGGCGAACCTGCAGATTTTCGCTCTTGCAATGATTTTTCAGGCGTCATTTCCTTAATTATCTTTAGCAGCTCTTCCGGTTTGACGGTTGACCTTTGCGCCTTCAAGACGGCAGCAACGTCAGACGCCTGCAGTTTGGCAAGCGGCAAATTATCCTTGCCTACCGCCCTGTCGACGAGCGCGCCCAGTATCTTGTGCGCGCTCCGGAAGGGCAGCTGGTGCTTTGTCACCAGCTGCTCTGCAATGTCAAGCGCGATTGCATAGCTCGTGCTCGCGGCCTGGCGCATCTTTTCCTTGTTCACCTTGAGCGACCTGACTGCGCCGTCGATCACCCTGATCGCGTCGAGGGTGGTTGCTGACGCTCCGAGCAGCGGCGGCTTCATGTCCTGCAGGTCGCGGCTGTAGCCGGACGGCAGCGCCTTTACGATGCCGAGCATCGACACGAGGTGGCTCGTGACAATCGCGGCCTTGGCCCTTGTCAATTCCAGCGGGTCGGGGTTTTTCTTTTGTGGCATCGCGCTCGAAGTCGAGCTGTAGCGGTCGGCAAGCTCGATGTAGCCAAACTCCGTGGTCGACCATATGATGAAATCCTCGGCCGTCCTGCCAAGGGTGCTCGTCAGTATCGCGAGCGTCGCGGCGTATTCTAGGAACGAATCACGCGAGCTGGTCGCGTCTATTGAATTCCTGACGATGCTGTCAAAGCCGAGCAGGACTGCAGTCTTTTTCCTGTCGATGCTGATGCTCGAGCCTCCTATGGCGCACGCCCCCAGGGGCGACTGGTTTATCCGCTGGTACACTAGATACAGGCGCTCCATGTCGCGCATGAGCGCGTAGGCGTACGACAGCAAAAAGTGGGAGAACGTCCCTATCTGGGCCTGCTGCAAGTGCGTGTACATCGGCATCGGGACCTGCTTGGTCTCCTTTGCACGCTCCACGAGCCCCTCTATCAGGCTCGCAAGCGCGGCGCAAACGTCGTTAATGTCGTCGCGCACCTTCATCCTGATGTCGAGCACCACCTGGTCGTTCCTTGACCGGGCCGTGTGCATTTTGCCGCCCGCGTCCATGCCGGCCTTCTTTATCACGAACGCCTCGAGTGCCTCGTGTATGTCCTCATAGCCTACAGTCTCGATCTTGTTCGGGTCTTTCCTTGCCTCCTTAAGCGCAGACAGTATCTTCTTCAACTCGCCAGAGGTGAGGTGGCCCATTTCGTGGAGCATTATCGAGTGCGCCTCGCTCCCGAGGACGTCATAGTCCAGTATGGACTGGTCGTGCTGCATCGAAGAGAGGAAGCGGAGCACGCTGTCGTCCAGCTTGTCCTTGGGCCGCGACCGGTACATGCAGTGTGCACCGTGGGCGCTTTATTTTAAGGTTGTAAACTTACCGTAGGATTCTTAATATTAAGAATCGAGAGGGTTTAGCGGCAGACATTAGTCTGTGCGTGTTTTACAACGTATCCGCACTGGCAGAGAATGATGGCGATGCCATGATCATCAAAGCTTGCTGGCGGATTATGATAGTTGGCGTTCCCAAGTAGTCTCGTGCATTTTGGACACTCGGCTGGCAGGATTTCCGTAATATATTTCGAATTTGATGAACCATAACACCTTGTATGTAGAGATAATTACAAGCCGACAATCGTGGAAAAATTATCCTTCTTCAATCTTGCAGACATGGCCCTTGAACGTCATTTCATGGATTGGAGTATTCGAGATATTTCTTTGGCTTTGGGCCAGTGTTAAGGCTTGATAGCGCCCACTTGTTGCATCATTGACAACATGTCTACTAGGTTCCACATTTCGACCGCCTTTGTTCCTATAAACCTAAAGAATCTCATTCCATCAACCTTGACTTTCTTGCCTGTAGCAGGGATTCCCAAAAAGTCCCCTCTATGGGTGCCAGAAAAGGTAAACCTGACTGCAAGTTTATCCCCCTGAATGACTATGTCATCGAATTCTACGTGACTATCTGGAAATGCCGTCCACAACGCATTGTAAAATATCTTCACTCCTTCGAAGTTTGCGGGTAGGTTTGCAGGGAAACCATGTGCTATCAAGCTGGCATCATATAGGTCAAACCAGCCTGTCCTGTCACTTTGGCTATTAAACGATGCTTTAGCACGATAAAATGCAGCAACAAGTTCTTGTGGACTAACCATCGTCTTATTTTTCTATTGATCTAATTAAGCATATAGGCTACACTGTTATGTAAAATTCTCAGTTCTGTTCTGCTGCGCTTCGGACACATGCTTTGCAATCGTAGCCCTTTCTAAGGCGTTTAGCATTGGCCCTCTCCCTCTCCCCTAAGTGCTAGCTATGATAATACCGATCACTAGGAATATCCAATATGGTCCTTACATGAATACCCGCTAGTATTGCATGTAGTGGGCTTTTGGCTCACTCCTTTCTCCGAATATGTCAACTATCTTTACATATTGCTGTCATGACACGAGAATCAGGAAAAGACCGATAGTTGACTAATTGTTATCTCTGCAATAAACAAGGCGGGTATCTGTGTTTCGAGTGCGGCTATGCGGTATGCGATAATTGTATTTCAACCCACTTTTTGAATACGGGGCATTTGTCACTTATCAGCCCAGCTTGTCCCTCCTCGGCGCTTACAGAGGCTAGGGTCCTTTCCTCAGG
Organism: uncultured Nitrososphaera sp.; assembly: GCA_964476255.1. Taxonomy (GTDB): domain Archaea; phylum Thermoproteota; class Nitrososphaeria; order Nitrososphaerales; family Nitrososphaeraceae; genus Nitrososphaera. The sequence goes on along the minus strand of CAYYYR010000027.1, from coordinate 28,987 downwards.
CTAGCTCGCTCCTCTTGTTGCTCGGGCTCCCGCCCTCGCCCTAATACTCCTTGCCCCGTCCGGTTTCTCTACCATGACAGTCCGGGCAATGAGGCATGTTATCGTGACTACAAGGACGGACAAATGCGCTTTTTCTGCCACAAAGGTGACATTCTAACATAAAATTACACTATAGCGGTAATACTTAAGTAATCGTTTTGTCTCGGGCTCTTGAGCCCTCGCCCTTAAACCCCGTTTTTTATGTTGTTATGGGGTGGACGGTCAACTACCCACCACATACCACGTTGACTTGGAATACGGAGACTATGAATTCCCAATTACCGACCTAGCTGTAGCAAACACCCATCCAGAGGTAGCAAGTCAATCTCTGACGTCGGTTCTGCAACATACAACCTATTTGTTGGCTTTGTGCAGAACGGTGCCGCCGATTAGGAACCATAAGAAGGACCTAGAGGACGAGTCTGCATCAGGGCTCTGGGCCTTCATTTCTTTTTTGTAAACACTCTCAAAGGGTCTCGTTTCTCTAACATAAACACTGCATATGGAATGGTTTGTAGGTTGCAGAGCTCGGCAATCCGAATAGAGTAACGCTTACTAGATTTGACCAATTTTCAGTTCAGTTAAGCGGTAGCTCGTCATAATAAGCGATTATGGAATTTCTTGATTCTTAACCTGTAAACCGCGTTAAGTCAGTAGAACTAGAAAATAAGGTGGTTCGATCTCGGGAGGCTTAGTAGCACGCTTAATCGCGGGTCCTTAAGGCTTCAAATCGGGAGCCAGCGATGAAACCTTGAAAGTGATCGAAAACAGCAGCTTTTTCATACGATTTTGTAATAATGTTCCATGAAGTTCTCCTTATCCGGACAACTTTGTTTAGTAATAGCGATATTGTACTTTTTTGGTTTGTCAGCTCAAGTTGGACGTAGATGTAAGCTTGTTAGAAGCTTAACGGCCAGTGCACTGACATTGATCATTCTCGTGCCAGTGTTTACGCTAGGGCTCACTGGGATGTCACAGATTCGACCTGCATACGCTGTAACAGAATATGTCATGGACAGCTTTCCGTCTTGTCTAGCATTACCCACAGTTGGCGGTTCCGCTATTGCCGAAGGTGAAGCTGGGGCAGAATGTATAATTCCTGAAGGGGTAACGCTTGATCTCACTGGAATAGCACTTACGACTGTTTTCCCCGACTATCTATTCATACGCGGTGACGTCATCATTGATGATGGCGGCAGCATCAACAACCAAGGTGTCCACATTCGCAATTCCGGAACGATGAATCTAACCGATGGCAGTAGCATATTCCAGAATGAGTTTGGAGATATTAGTAATGGAGGAGTCGTTTACATCGATGCCACCAGCTCTATAACCAACACGATGCACATGAGTTTTGTCGGCCCTGTCTTCAATTCGGGCACCATTACAAATGAATGTGGCGCATTTATCCTTGGTAAAGAGAACGTCGTCGGTAATCCTGTGATAGAAGTCTGTCCACCGGGCACTTACGCGGACGCGACCAATCAGGCAACGGGGCAAAGCATGTTTGCTACTGGAAGGACATTCTATGGTGAAAAGTTCGAGCCGGAAGCAGAGATTATTGGTAAGGTAGTAGACTGCGTGACTGTAGAATTAAGAAAACATGGGTCGGCAACGGGCAATGCTCAAGTCGGCTTTTACTTCGATTCAAATTCCAACCCTAGCGGAGTAGGTCTGGACAGAGAATTCGGAATAATCGATGTTAGCACTCTGACAACCGGCTATAAAGCGTACGAGTTCTGCAGTGAAAACTCCTATATCGTTCCCTCAAACTTGATGGTGGGTGTAAAGTACGTGGATGGAGACGCGATCAACCGCATCGACGTGAGGAGAAGCAACATAGGCAGTGGCCCAGATTATGACGGTCTGGCGGCATACCACGTGAACTTTGATGGCACCTGGCATAACTACAATGCGGCTGATAAGAGCAGAGATTTGCTTTTCAAGCTGACAAAGTCGTAATCATTGCGCGTTTGTGGCTTGAAGGTTAGTGCTGGTATTTTCTATCCAGCGACTATCCTTCCCATTAGGCAGGCAACCAGTTGACTTGTACCTCGTATACCATAATGGCTAATCATGCTGGAAGGCATGAACAAGCCAATCGACATGATCCAGAGATTGTACACCAGCTAGCTCCGGTCAATCCTTTTGTTAACGGGTACTAGCTTGTCCGCTGTTATACCATTTAGTAATGGATTTTCCATGGAATCAGCCCTTGCAGCGCCAGCGCGACTGATAGAATACCCTGCCGACCTTTCCGGATGCAGCATCATAGGCGTCGGGGATAGGCAGTTGCTGTACCTGTGCACGCATGGAAACAACAAGCCGTTCGTCGTGGTGCTCGGGTTCTTTTCGGGGCAAAAAGAGGACATTATAACCAAGGACCTGATAGAGCCGGTGGCAGAGGAAAGCAGGCGCAGGATAGGCGAGGTCGTTGCCAGCTCGCTGTTCAAGGAATACCAGAATGCGCAGATCTTTTTCCTTTAACTTTCTGCAATAGTTAAATATGGTATCCGTTGAAATTCTAGTATATGAGTCAGGAAGAGCAGCTGCAGCAGACTCGCAGAAAGATCTTTGACGAGCTGACCAAGATAGTCGACCCTGAAATCGGAGTCTCCATAATGGAACTCGAGCTGATCGACAAGGTCGACATCAATTCTGGCAAGGTAAACGTGGACCTGCACCTGACAAGCCCGTTCTGCCCCGCGGTTTTTGGCTTCAAGATAGCGCAGGACGTCCGGGACAACATCTACAAGGTCTCGGGCATCAACGACGTAAAGGTCAACGTCAGCAACCACTTTATGGCCGACGCGATAAACAAGCAGGTCAACGACAGCAAGTACCCTGCGAAGGCGGACAGCAAGCCCTCTGCCTAGTCTTTCTTCAGCCTTTCCTGCAGGTCGGCTATTTTCTTTTCGTTCTTTGAGAACCCCAGCAGGTGCCCTCTCAAGAGCTGGATCCCCAGCGCAGGGTCGACGCCCTTGGGGCAGACCGAGCTGCACGAGCCGGCAAAGTGGCAGCGCCAGATGCCGTGCTTGTCGTCCACGATGTCCATCCTCTCCTTTCCTGCCGCGTCGCGGTTGTCGATAAAGTAGCGGTACGCCTGCGAAAGCGCCTGAGGCCCGGGGAATTTTGTGTCCGTTGCAACCGTGGGGCAGGCAGAATAGCAGAGGCCGCACTTTATGCAGTACGAAAACTGCAGGAACTTGTCAAGGTCTTCGGGGCTCTGGACGAATTCTGACAGATTCTCTTTTTCTTTGATGTCGGCGTGCTCGCTCTGCACATAAGGCTGCATGCCGCGGTGGTGGACAAAGAACTGCGAAAAGTCGGTCACGAGGTCGCGCAGGTGGGGAAAATTGGCAAGCGGCTCGACAGTTATAGAGCTGCCTTCCAGCTCGGACACCTTGGTGTAGCACGCAAGGCGCGGGATGCCGTTTATCTTCATGCCGCATGACCCGCACGACGCCATCCTGCACGAATAGCGGATGCCGATGCTCGGGTCCTTGTACGCCTTGGCGTGCAGCAGCGCGTCAAGCACCGTGGTCCAGCGCTGAACCGGCACTTCGATGCTGTCGTAACGCCCCGGTTCGTCGGCGAGCCGGTTCGCCCTGTACACCTTGAGCACGACCGAGCTCCTGATGGTCTCTCTCTTTTGGTGTTTTTTCTCGATCTTTTCTATCTTTTCAATTATCTGTTCAGTCATTTTTACTCAAACCCCAGCCCGTTTGCGACAATGATCGTGCGCGTCCCGTACGCTATCACGCCCATCATGGCCGCTATCGTCAGTACAGTCACGCCGTCCTCCCACGCCTTGCTCTGGCGCAGTTCAAGCAGTATCACCCGCAGGCCGTTAAAGCCGTGGATGGAGATGAGCACCAGCATAGATTCCAGCAGCATCGCGTAAGGGATGTTGTGGTAGTTGGCGATGACGTTCTCGTATTCAAGGCTCATGTTGTACGGCATTATCAGGCGCATCATGATGTGCACCGCGACTACAAACAGCGCGCCTACTGCGGTGATGTAGTGTATTTTCATTATCTGGCTTTCGCGGAGCATCGTCATCTTACTCGCCTCCAAAGAGCACTGAAGCTCCGTACAGCATCGCGGCCGCAGCCAGTATCAGCGCTATCCAGATGCCGGATTTCTGCCGGTAGTTGAGCGACACCGCGTCGTACGGGTAGTCCGGCCTGCCCGGCTTGCCGAGGCCCTTGCCTCCGTGGGTGAATATCAGGCGTATGCCGTTGGCAGAGTGGAAGGTGCTCATGCCGATTACGAGCAGCAGTATCAGGTGGCCCATCGGGGTCTGCGTCAGTTCAAGCATCGCGGCCCACGCGTCAGGCCCTTGGGTAAGGGAGCTGGTCTCGTAAATGTGGCCGACGAAATATGCCAACAATCCGACGCCTGTCAGCCTCTGCAGCCAGTAGGCTATGCGCTCCCAGCCGTAGCGGCCGGGGTTGAGCCATCCCTTTATCCCCTCGCGGTTGTTGCGATCCGACACTTTTTCCATACTAATATTTCCTCTCCACCGGCGCATAGCGCGTGAACGTCACCGGGTGCCACGCCATCTTGGGCGCTCCGTTGCCCGTGAAATAGGCAAGAGTATGCTTCAAAAAGTTGACGTCGTCGCGCACAGGGTAGTCGGTCCTCGAATGCGCCCCTCTTGATTCTTTCCTGTTCAGCGCTCCCACAAGCACTACCTCCGCAGTTCTCAGCATTGAATCTATCTCCATCACGTTGATGAAATTGGTGTTGTATTCCTTGGCCCTGTCGTCAACGTGCTTCCACATCGACGCTTTCAGCTCCCATGTCTTTTTCAGCGCGTCAGCCAGCGCCTGCTCGTTCCTAAATACGTAGGCCTTGTCGTCCATCACGTCAGTAAGTTGCTTCCTCACCTCGTAGGGGTTCACGTCGCCCCTTCCGCGGAACAGGCCGTCGTAGATGCGCTTTTCCTCTTCGATCACCTGCTGCTCCGGTATGAGATTGACCTTGCGCCCCTGCGCGTACTTTGCAGCGAGCTCGCCTGTTATCCTTCCCCAGACAATGCACTCTGACGTCGAGTTGGCGCCGAGCCTGTTCGCGCCGTGCGCGCTGTTGCAAGCCGCTTCGCCGGCGGCCCACAGGCCGGCCATCTCTGTCGCACCGTCAATGTCGGCGTGGATGCCCCCCATCATGTAGTGGCAGACCGGTCTCACTTCTATTGGTTCGTCGATAATGTCAACGCCGGAGAACTTGATCCCGATTTCGCGGATGCCTGCCAGCACCTCCTTTATGCGCTCGGCTCCAAGGTGCGTCAGGTCCAGCTTCAGGCAGCCAACGCCGGTTTCATGCTTGAAGGCCCTGCCTTCCTGGATCTCTTTGATCATAGAGCGCGACACCACGTCTCTTGGCGCGAGTTCCAGCTTGCCCGGCGCGTACTTTTGCATAAAGCGCTCACCCTTACTGTTGACAAGGTATCCGCCCTCGCCCCTCGCCCCCTCTGTGATCAGTATGCCCGAAGGCAGCACGCCGGTCGGGTGGAACTGGACGAATTCCATGTCCTTGAGCGCAAGTCCTGCGCGGTATGCCATGTCAAGCCCGTCAGGCGTGGAGGAAAACGCGTAGGTTGAGAAACTGTAGATCCTGCCGGCCCCGCCGGTGCAAATGATGCCGGTCGGCGCCTTGAAGACGGTGAAGTTGCCAGTCTTTAGCTCAATCGACGTGATGCCCTGAAACGCGTTATTCTCGCTTAGTATCGCGGTGCAGAACCACTCGTTGAAAAAGTGGATGTTGTCATATTTTTGGCACGTGTCGTATAGGGTTTGCATCAGGTAGAACCCGACCTTGTCTTGGGCAAAGGTTGCGCGTGGGAACGAGTAGCCGCCGAACTTGCGCTGGGCGATCCTGCCGTCCTTGCGCCTCGACCACGGCATGCCCCAGTGGTCCATCTGGTATATCTCATATGGCATGTTCTGCACAAGGCGCTCCGCCACGTCCTGGTCTGCAAGAAAGTCGCTCCCCTTGACGGTGTCATAAATGTGGGACTCTTGGTTGTCGCCCTCCTCTTCGTAAAGGACCGCAGCCGTTCCGCCTTCTGCAGAAACAGAGTGGGAGCGCATGACTTGGACCTTGGAAATGACTGCGATGCTAAGCTTTTTGTCGGCGGCAGCCGCAGAGATGGCAGCGCGCAGGCCGGCAAGGCCGGAGCCGATGATAAGGACATCGTGGGCGATCGTCTCAGCCAACTGTGCGCATCCCTCTTTTCCCTTCAGGAGGGCTATTCATTCTCATAAATATCTTTCATGCGCATCGCGCACGCTTATCTTTTGATAACGCCGCGTGCTGATTCTACACGGCGGTGTGGATCTGGAACATCCGTATAAAACAGGACACCAAAAGGCTTATTTCTGTTACTGCCCAAAGTAGTATGTAGATGCTGCTGGAAAGCTTGCTCGCCATATTTACCCAGTCGTTCGGGTTGACCTATTCGTGGCTGAACGCGAACCTCGTCAGCCCCTTCATGGCGTTTACGCGGGGCTTTGAGTTCGCCGTGATACTGATGGTGGCGGTGCTCTTTTTCACGATAAGCGTCTTTCTGGTTCTCAGGCAGGCCAAAAAACTGCCAAAGTCGTACACTGTCGAGATCGTCAACCTGTACGGGGAGCAGGTTTCGATAGACGGGGTAAGGCAGGCCTTTGCGACACACGACGCGGCGGAAAGCTACGCTAGGATGTACCGCGGCAACTTTGGGCACCAGTACCGGTTCAGGGTAACCGGGGTCGCAGGTCCGGGCAAAAGTTAATAGCCGTTTGGCTTTTCGAAATGCCTGATGGTTGACCTGTCGTCGTATCTTGCAAGCGCGTCCAAGATCTTTCTGGCTCCAAACACTTCTGATCAGGAGCTCGTGGACCGGGCGAAAAAGAGGCTTGCAGAAAACGGCATACAGCAGGACAGGATAGAGGTCAACTATGACATGCAGCTCTTGGGCACCGGCGACCTTTACATCAGCTACGACCCGCCAGATCTCGTAGTCAGGGTGGTGTACGAAAAAAAGCCCAGCGGGATGGTCAAGATGAAGAGCGCGGCAATGATCAAACTCTAGAGCATCTTGCGGAGCGCTTCTGCAAGGTTATTTATCGAATGTTTATTTTCCGTCCCGTCAGCCATAGACCTGACGATCACCTGGTCTGCTGCGATTTCATTTGGCGCGACAATCACCGCAAGCGCGGCGTTTTTCATAGACGCGTCATCCAGCTGCTTTCTGAGCGCCCTGCCCAGTATATCATAGTCCGCGGCTACTTCGACTGCGCGCAGGGCTGAAACAACCTCGACGGCCCTGCCTCTGACGTCGTCTGAAGCGTACGCCACGTACACGAGCGTCTTTGCAGGCTGCTTCAGTATGCCGTGCCTCTGTAGCGCCATCACTATCCGCTCGACTCCGCCGGCGACTCCGGTGGCGCCGATGTCCTTCCTCCCAAATGCTTCGGTCAGCCTGTCGTACCTCCCGCCGCCCACGAGCGCGCCGGACTCGGACGACGGGTCGAACGCCTCAAAGACGACGCCGGAGTAATAGTCGAGGCCGCGCACGATTCCGAGGTTGACGCGCGCCTGCTCCACCTTCCTTGACCTGAGCGAGTCCATCAGGCCGGCAAATTTCTGCCAGCTCTCGAGCCCCTTGACGTCTGTCTTGTCGGCCACTTCGTCGACGCTGCCTTTCATTTTTGATAGCTCTATCAGCGCCTGCAACTTGGCAGTTTCTATCCTGTCCTTGTATTCCGCAAGCACCGCCTGCGCGCCCTTTTTGGGCACCTTGTCTACCGCGCGGAACATTTCAAGCATCCCCTCTTCGCTTGAAATGCCGAGTTTTGTCCTGATGTACTGCTCGATCAGCTGCCTGTCGTTTACTTCTATTGCAACCTCTAGCCCGAGCTTTTTGAAGAACGCGGAAACAAACTCGATCACTTCGGCGTCCGATTCCTGGCTGAACGGGCCGTACACTTCGACGTCCCACTGGTTGAAGTACCGGTACCTGCCGGCCTGCGGCTCGTCGTAGCGCCAGACGCCTGCAAACGCCGCCAGCTTTGCCGGCATTTTCAGGTCGCGCCTTGAAGTGACATAGCGGGTCAGGCCGATTGTAAGGTCGAAGCGGAGCGCGACGTCCCTTCCGCCCTTGTCCTTGAAAGCGTAAATTTCGTTTGAAATTGAGGCGCCGCCTTTCGCCTCCAGGGTGGAGAGCATTTCAAGCGGCGACGGCTCTGCAAGCTGGAAGTTGAACAGCCTGGCGGTTTCAAGGAACCTGTCGCGGACATAACTGATGTTGGCAAACTCGTCGGCTTCAATGTCCCTCATGCCACGGGGAAGCTCTAGCTTCACCACACCACTAGCCAGCAGCGCGTTAGCATTTAGATTTTGCGATGAAGATATAATAACAGTCGCCATGATCACAGCTGCGTTGGCAGGCAGCTACCGGTACCTCGACCACATGACGGACGCGATCATTGAAGCATACGGCGGCACTCTGGAGGAAGCATTTGAAAACGCCGCCAGGGGCCTCAACGACACAATGATAGACCTGAAGACAGTCAGGCCAAACAGGGAAATCAAAATCGCTGCCACGGGGCACGACCTGCAATCGCTGCTTTTTGACTGGCTGGACAAAGTCATGCTCTTGCTGGTGGCCGACGGGATCGTCATGTCAGAGTTTTCAGTCAAGATCAAGCAAAAGGGCGGCTATTCGCTTGAAGGCGTGGCAAAAGGGGAGCGGCTGGACCTCGACAAACATCACTACAAGGTGGAGATAAAGGCAGTGACGTACCACGAAATGCAGATCACAGAAGAAAAGGGAAAGGCTACAGTAAGGTTCCTTCTAGATCTCTGAAAAACCTTAATAGCAAAGCACGGGGCGCATAGAACATTATGGCAGAAGAAAAGATCAGCGTGGTGGGAGTAAACGTGCTGAAGCAGAACGGTGCCAATATCGACGAAATACTAAAAGGCTTGATATACAACGCGTCCGTGGAATTCACGGCATACTATTATTTCACCAACCTGCGCACGCACTGCACCGGCCTTGAAGGCGAGGGCGTCAAGGGCGTCATCGAAGACGCGCGCCTTGAAGACCTGAGCCACTTTGAGTCCTGCATAACGAGGATTCACGAGCTGGGCGGCAGCCTGCCAAACGACGCGATGGAATTTGTCAGGATGTCCGGCTGCGAGTTCCTGCAGCTGCCGACGCCAACAACCAACCTTCAAGAGATCCTGAAGAAATGCCTGACTGCAGAGCAGGGCGCGATCGTGAACTGGAACCGGCTGTGCAATTTGACCAATGGCAAGGACCCCGCTACCTACGACATTGCAAAGGACATCCTGAAGGAGGAGATCGAGCACGAGTCGTGGTTCCTGGAGCTGATCTACGGCAGGCCGTCAGGCCACATGAGGAGAAAGTTCCCCGGCGAGCGCCCGCACACACAAAAGCACTCCCGGGCGCTTGGATAAAAAAGGCGCCTTACGCCGTTTTTTCTACTTTCTTGACGTAGACGTGGTGCATTATCAGGCCCGCGATTACCGCGCCGACTATTGGGCCGACCCAGTATATCCAGTGAAAGTCCCAGTACCCTGACACGATTGCCGGGCCGAGGGTCCTTGCCGGGTTCATGCTGGCGCCGGTGAGCGGCACTCCGACGAGGTGGAGCAGGAATATCATGCCGCCGATGGCGATGCCTGCCATCCCTGCGGCAGCCTTTCTGTGGACCGCGGCCATGAATATCGTCGTGACGAGGAAGAAGGTGAGGATTATCTCTACTCCGACGCCCGATATCGCGCTGCTGTTAAGCAGTTCGCTTGGGCCGCCCTGCGTGCCAAAGTTCACCTGCCTGCCGGCATCGGGCAGGATCACCATGTGGGCAACGGCCGCGGCAATCGCGCCTACGATCTGCGAGCCGATATAGCCAGCGCCATCCTTGACGTTGATGTTCTTTGTGATCATCATGGCTATCGTGACGGCCGGGTTGATGTGGGCGCCAGAGATGTGGCCGAAAGCATAGATCATGATGCCTATTGCGGCGCCGTGGCCGAGGGAGATCATGATGATGCCTTCAAGCGACAATCCGGTGCCAAACAATACCGCCGCCATCGTGACTGAAAGCGGGCCAAAGAATACCAAGGCAAAAGTTGCTATTGCTTCGGCGAGCCAAGCTCGTGGGTTTACCAATACATGGCATTAGCCCCGGGGTTTCTATATAAAAGCATCGAAAAGCGAATTGGATCTACAGATCAGCCAAACCACTGCTCAAGGGACTGGCTGCGGTTAGCCGCCGCCTTCTGCATCTTGTCCAGTGTGCCGCTTACCCTGTCTGCAGAGAAGCCCTTCTCGACGCAGAGAAAGTCCAGTACCTTTTCGCGGTCGACGTCGCCAAACTCTATCTTGTCAACCTTTGGTGCCTCTGGGTTGAGAAAGATGCTCCGTATTTCCTGGTACGGCACCTCTGGCAGCAGGTGCCTGACCTTATCGACGTTCTCCAGCCTGCCATTTTCCTTTATCAGCTTGAGCGCGGTCTTTGGTCCTATGCCGGGAAAGCCGCCGGGGTTGAAATCGGTGCCGATCAATATGCCGACGTCTACCAATTGCTCGTGCGTCAGGCCGACGCCCTGCAGCACCTTGTCGTGTTCGAATATTTCCGGCGCTACGTCGACGTAGGCGTTGCGGTTTGGCACCTTGCGCTTGCCACTGATCGCCAGGTTGCGCACCAGCTTTTTTGCTCCAAACAGTATCGAATCGTAATCTTGGCTTGCGGCGGCGTACACAAGGTCGCGCCTTGTCAGAAAAGCGGCGGCCGCTTCGCCGTCGGAAGGCGCTTGGATGTACGGGATGCCGAGGTGGGCGAGCAGTTTCTTTGACTCTTCGACCATCCTGTCATTGAGGACTGCGGTGCGGGTGCCGTACTTGCGCGCGTCTTCGATCCTGCCCTCCTCTACTGCCTGCTGGTACTTTTCAGTGGCCTCTTTCTTTATCTTGCCCCTACGCTCTATCTCTGCCTTTTTCAGCTCGTTTGCCTTGCCGTCAAAAACATAGACCGGCTTGATGTTCTCCATCAGAAGGTTGGTGTTCCTGTAGAACAGGCCGCTCAGGTGGCTGGTTATCTCGCCCCTTCCGTTTGCCAGCGGCTCGCCGGTCGGCCCCCTAATGATGCTGAGGAACTGGTAGATGGTGTTGTAGGCGTCAACGGCAACCGCCTTGCCTGCCAGCTCTTGCAGCTTTAGCGGCGCAGCTGTGACGAGTGGCTTAAGGTCTAGGCCCATTACATTATCGTGGAATAACGAAAATTTCTACCTTACTGCCTGTAGGTCCTAAGCGTCTGGGCTATCCACTCGACGTCTTCCCTTGTTTTCGCCAGCCGCCCCATCTTTATGCAGTCGCGGATGTCCTTTGACTTTAACTTCGTCCACACCGCATCCGCTATTGCCGCCGCAACGTCTGCCGGCACCTCTTCGCGGCCGAGTATGTGTGTGCACACCTGTTCAAACGAGCCAAAAGAGTACTGCTTGAAGTGCAGGACCACGAACCTCGACAAGAGGGGGGTCAGCATCCTGTCCGTGCCGTTGCTTGTTGCAAAGACCCAGGTTTTCAGCTGCGTGTTGCGCGTCTTTTGGAACTTTGTTTCAGAAACGATCCCGGTCTCCATCAGGCTCAGGAGCGCCGTCTGGTCCTTCATCGGCATGTGCTCTATTTCGTCAACGATAAGGTATCGCGGCCGCTTTTCAAACAAATAGTCTATCATGCCGGATTTGGTGCTGTGGCTGCCAAGGGTAAAGTAAGAGCGCTCCAGCTTCATGCACTCCAGCATGAACAGGGTCTTGGCGGATGCAGGAGGCCCGACAAGCAGTATGTGCACCGGCCTGTCCGAAGACAGGGACATCTCGAACAGCTTTTTCACGTCGCTGTAGCCGACGATGCTCTCAAAGAGCGGCTCGCCATTGTCCAGCTTTTCCACTGCTGGCTCGCTCACGCGCTCTTCATGGACGCCGACTGGCAGCTCGTCTTCTGACACTGCGTTGTGACTACCACACTTTAGTTTTAGACATTCCTGCTAAATTGTGGTGCCTACGAGCTGAAATTTTCTAGACTCTAGTTGGAAAACGAGCGAATGGTTGCTATCACGTCTCCGCTCAGCTTGAGCGTGTAGGCCGCCGCGTCGTCCGACGGTATCTTTGAGAGCTGGTCGAGGAACTGCGTCTTGTCCTTGCCTCGCTCGAACATGCCGCCTGACTCTTTGATGCACAATGGGAACTTTTGCATCTTCACCTCCTTTGATCCGAGGTGGGCGATGAAGCGCCTGTACGCCTCGGCGTTGTACCAGTCCCAGTCGCGCTCGGCGCAGTACATTATCCAGACGTCTATCGTGTTCTGGAAAAATGCTTTTTGTCGCAGCTCTTCTAGCGTCATTGCCTTAAAAGTCGGCCTTTTTCATCTTGGAGCCGCATCTGGGGCAGGCGCCGCCCTTGAACCTCTGGCCGCAGGATATGCAGATGTAGTTGACGCCTCCGCCGCCCCCGCCTCCCAGCATGCCGCCAAACCCTCCTCCGCCCATCCCCATTCGGGCCATCGCGCGCCTGCGCATATAGTAGGAAATTCCTATGAAAATTGCAATCGCCGGGATAATGCCTATCCAGCCGAGCCACATGGTGAGAGCAAGGCTTATGGCAAGAGACACCATTATCCATGCCATCTGCTGACCTATCCAGTTCAAACAATGATCATTGGAGTTGTTCTTTTATTAAGTTTTCCAGCCGCGCTCTAAAATGTAATTAACCACCTTCTGGCATAGCTAGCCGTTGCCCAAGCCCGCCGGCATGCCGTCAATCTTTATGCTGTGCGAGACATGCTACTGGTGTGCGACGTACCTTGACAAGACCCGGGTCGCCGAAAAGTGCCCGGCATGCTCGTCGACAGTCCTTTCCAGCTTTCCGATAATGCCTGACGAGTCGTTCTTCTTCAGCTATGACGCAAAGCGCGGGGTCGAGCTGGACTTTGGCCGCCGGAAATGATCACAGGGAATCGACTATCTCAATTTCCAGGCTGCCGCCGTTCCTGTCGTACGCCCCCATCGTCTCGTCCTCGTAGGGGTGGCTGATTATTATGGACACAAAGCCGGAAAAGTAGTTGAGGTCTTCAAGCGACGGCCTGTTCGAGCCGCCGGGGTGCGAGTGGGCCGTGCCGATGTGCGGTATCGTGTACGGCAGGTCGTGCACCGCAAAGCCCGAGTAAAAGGGGCCGCTTTCCGCAAAGGGCGGGATCACGAGCCCGTCGATAATGATCCGGTCCTTTGTGGTCTTGCCCTTCAGGACGAGTATGGCCTCGTTTGGGTGGTGTGCCTTGGACCATGTGATGATGCCGTCGGCCGCCTGCCTTGTGATGACTACGCGCCTCTGCACCTTCTCTTTCTTGAACACCAAAAACCCTGCCTGCGACTTTTATTTTAACATTGGGCATTCTACTGGCTTTGTGTAAAAAGTAATAACTCATAAAAACAAAGTCATGCGCTCAAACAGCTATCTGAGCACGCTTTTGCGACTTTTTAAACAAAGCCGCATTCTACTAAATTATCTTATGGTAATTTACAGATATGGATAATAACCGGCAATGCATAGCAAGCTCAGCTTGACGACGCCATGTTGTTGAAAAGGGAAAGCACAAAGATACTCCTCCGGAGGGGCGAAGTTGGCAACGACCGCGACGGGACGCCGCTTTTGATAAACGGCAGGGGCGAGGCCTACCGGGTGAACGACACCGCGGTATCGCTCTGGAACATGTGCAACGGCATCACGTTCAACGACCTCTTCCTTGAAGTGCTCCGCATATCGAGCGGCGACGCAGGCGAAGTCAAAGAGTCGCTCGAGCAGATGGTAAGGCAGTTCCAGCAGATATCGGTGATAGAGCTGCGGGACTAGCTCTGCCCGCAGATCTGGAACGCAAACATCGCATAGCCCGACGTCCTGCCGTTGCGCCTGTAAGGGTAAAAGTTGTTCGTCGCCTTTGGCATCAGCTCCTTCTTTAGCGCAAGCGCGTCCTGCTTTGACATCGACACCTTGGCGAGCGGCTCGCCAAGGATCGTCGACCACGGCAGCTGCGGGAGCGTGTCTTTTTTGTTGGCAAACATCGCCACCACCCGGTTCAGGTTCTCCCTGTCAAGGGCGACTGCGTAGGTGCAGTCGTCGTTTTCGGCGAACGGGTCCGGCAGCGTGTACGGGTCGAGGTGCACGTATTCGCGGAACCTGTCGCGGAGATCGTCGGCGAGGCCTGCCGCAATCGCAACGTCTGCCATCGATAGCTTTCTTACTCCCTCGATGGAAGGTGATCCCGATGTAGCCAGCACGGCTGTTACTGCTTGTGCATGACTATATAATTTTTCAGTGCGCGCGTTGCCAGTAGAGCATGTGATTTTGGTGCAACATGCACCATTTCTCGCATGAAAAATGGTGCAATTCGGAACCAGGGCCGGATAGGCTGCCTTGAGTTATCTGTTTGAAAAAATGAAATTAAGGTTCTGTTCGTAGACACACATACGCGTTTCCAGTCCGGTGGAATTTGCCTAAGAGAAGCAATTCTGCTGGTGCACCTCATAAAGGCATAAATTGCAATACCTGTCCACCCAGACTGCCGGGGTACCCAAGCTAGGTAAGTCATGGTAGACCCTAAAAGGGGTCAGCCTCGAGATCACAGGTGCAGGGTTGACGCGCTAGCTGATGTCCTTCGGGACTCGAGGGTTCGAGTCCCTCTCCCGGCGCTTTAGAATGGGAGACTGGCGGACGCTTTAAGTCCGATGCCGGCGAGAGAGACTACGAGGTAATGCAGCATCCGACACAGACTGCTACCGTAACTACGCGACCTCAAAGAACGAAAACCGACCTAAGCGCGCTCGACAGGGTTATAGACTCTATAACCCGGGATTTTACAAGGCGGGCGCTTTCCAAAAGACTGCAGGCGCTGGCAGAAATAACTACAGATTTTTTTTACCTCCGTTTCATTGGCGGCAGGAGCATCGACGAGAAGGATTTTGGCAGAATCCAAAGAGATAGGCAAGCAGAGATGGAGAAGTGGACAAAAAGATTGAAAGGCATCAGTGGCTCCGTGAAGTTTGGAATAGTGGCAGCGAACAATCACTTTGCTGGCTTTGGCCGCGGGACAGTCAACTTATTCAGAAAAATGCTTGGCATGAATGAATTGAATCTTGGCTCAGAACCAAAGGATGAAAATCAGACTATGCTTACTGATTTTTAGCGGGCCGATTTTTTGGTCTTCGCCTTTTATACTCGTCTTCGCTAATGAAGAAAACCGTAATCCTTTTAGGAGTAGATTTCACAGGCGCCAAATCGTACGCAAAAAAGTAAATCCGCTCCTTTCTCTTTTTATTTTGAATCCTTGCGGCCTGCGGACAGTTTTAATAAATGCAGAGGACAATCCGTAAAGGGCTTGGGCGACAGCGAAAACGGCGACGAAGCAGAACTAAAGCGGCTGCTGGGAATCGTTTCCAAAAAGGGGCTGAAGACCCTTGACCTGATCGCGCTGGACAGGCTCCGCACGCTGCTGCAAGCAAAGGACTACGGGGACAACAAAAATGCCAGCAAGTCAAAGGCAAAGCTCCTGAAGAAGATCAATTCGGCGTTCTACGACAGCCACAGGCCGCGGCGATGGCTGTAAAGGAGCAGGCCATCCTCCAGCCGTATGCATGAGGGTTCGTACGCTATGGCTGTAGGATGGGTTGGTTCCTAGCATGGACCGCATCCCGCGAGGGTGACCCCCTCCACATCTGCAAAAGTGATTCGCAGGTTATCTGACTTTGCTGAAAATTAAATATAAGTCCCCGTGCAGGTTGGCGGCCGGTGCGCAAGCCTAAACCTGCGTATACCCGCAACTTTTCCCACACAGGGATCATCCTATCGACAACATACTACTTAACAGCTACAGCCGAGCTTGCGTTGCAGAAGACTTTTATCGGATCTCCTGCAAGCGAAGCAGCTCATGAAGATCTTTTGCAACAACTGCAAGTCAGGTGCGGCCGAAATATTCCAGATCAACGGGGACTATTGTCTGAACTGCCGGCAGGAAATGACGCACACTTTGACATAGAGCCCGCGAATAGACAAATGATCGACGAGCCTTTTATCTTGAATCGGGAAAAGTAGATCAGGTCATCAGACCGAAAGGCCCACGCGTAAACCCGTCAGACCATAACCGCCCTGCCAACGGCGTCAGTGATAGAGCCGATTTCTGGCAGGGCGATTTTCAGCATCTGCTAGAAGTATCTGCTAAACCCTACAATAACTCTGAAAGCCGGGACTATGCGTGGTACTGGGCGCAATAGCAGCGATCATCATAGGCGTGGTGGCGCTTATCGTGTTCTTTGCAGTAGCCGGCTTTCTTATCCAGCTGCTGGCGCCAGTCATTGCAGCAATAATAATCCTGGTCATTATCGTGGTCGGCGGCGGGTGGCTGTACGCAAAGTATCGGTCGCGATAGCTAAGAATTTTCTATGGCCACAATGCATCGTCTTTATAACAATGCGTTATCCATTATCGGACACATATATGAAACAAGCCCTCAAACTCGATAAACTCTTTTGCTGCGAGCACTGCAGCGCCGTGTTCCTCTTCCGGTCAGACGTCAAAGACCACGCCAGGATGTGCGGGCACGACCAAGTGCGGGAAATGAATCTCGCCTAGAGCCTTATCACGTTCTTTGCGGCGAACCTGACGTCTTCTGGCTTGATCGTCTTTCTGCCTGCGTGCACCGACAGGTCGACCGCCTGTTTGGCAATCCTCTCTGCAATCTCTTCGAGTACTTTTCTCAATTCGTCAGCTGCGTCGTCGCTAACCCGCTCTGCGCCGGACTTTTTCATGACGCGGTACATTGCGGCAAGGCCAAACTCTGGACCGGAAGACATGCAGTTACCTGCCAGACACCACGTTAAAAGTTTATTTTCCGTTTGCAGGCTTTTACAGGCATTGCTCTTTGACGCCCACGTCCACCTCACCGACAACGAGTATTCCGGCTACATACAGCACATCATAGCCGGCCTGCGGGCGATGAAAATTGTCGCGTGCTCTGTCACCGTCGACGCCGAAACGACGGCAAGGAGCTTCCAGCTCTTTGACTCTGCCCGCGACGCCGTCAGGCAGTTTGTGGGGATACACCCGGAGGCCGCGGCAAAGGAAGACCTAGACAAGTTCAGGGAGATTTTCAGGTCGAACATAAAGTCAGTTGACGGTGTCGGCGAGATCGGGCTGGACGGCACCTACGACGTGCCGTACGAACGGCAAAAGCAGGTCTTTAACGCGATGCTGGAGCTTGCAGAATCGGAGAAAAAGCCGGTGTCCATCCATTCGAGGAAGGCGCTTGACGACGTCCTGCAAATACTGCCCTCCTACAAAGTCAAGGGCGTGCTGCTGCACTGGTTCGCAGGCAGCAAGAAGCAGCTGGCAAGGTCGATGGACATGGGGCTGTACGTGTCGTACGGCCCGGCGCTCGTGTATTCGGAGGACAAGAAGGTGCTCCTGAAAAACACCTACAAGGGCCGCTTTCTGGTAGAGACTGACGGCCCGGTAAGGTATTCCCGGTGCTTTGAGAACCTCCCTGCCGTTTCAGGCGCCTTCCTTGTGAGTGTCGTCGCGTCTGCCGCCCATACCCTTGGCATGCCCTACGAGGAAGCCGCGCAGCTCCTCGAGCACAACTCCAGCGCCTACCTTTCAGGAACATAACAAAGATCAACTACCCACCCATGAATGGCGCGGGCTTGTGTTCCGCTCCACTATTACATGGTCTACGGACACAAGTGGATGACTGTCGCCAATCACCGCCGCTTCCTGCTTCAACGACCCAGCATAGAATCTCTACAGGCGTGCATTCCCGCGGTTGCCGCGGTACTGTGTCTGAACAATCCATTGTCGGCTTTACGTAGCAGATGGTAAAGAAGGTTCATGTCTGTGCTACGACCTTTGCGCTTCATGTACCCGTGTGGAATCAGCACTATCTTGCCCAGCTGTGACATAGAAATGATATTACCAACGGTAGCTAAAATACCCGTTAATACGGCTCACTTATCCCATAGCTAAAGCGTCTGGGTATTCCCGCTCGCGCGCAGATGATAACAAAGATAAAATATCCTTGAAATCGCCTTCAAATCTGGATGAATAGGATAAAGCGCATCTCTACTGAGCTCTTGCAAAATCACCCGAACAGGTTCGGAGTCGAGTTTGACGCTAACAAGAAGGCTCTCAACGATCTGGCAATCGTCAGGTCAAAGGTGTTGAGGAACGAGCTGGCCGGCTACATTACTTCGAACCTGCGCAAGCAGGCGGCTCGGGAAAAGGCATCGATGGCAGCTGCTGCCGGAGAGACCGAAGAAGAGCAAGAGTCAGAAGAAGCTGAAGAATGATAGCAATAAGGCTGCTAGGGGGAGCCAAAAAGGCGGTTGGCAAGCCCGCAGTTGATCTTGACAGGCCCAGCGCCACTATCGCGGAAATCCTGCAGTTTTTGACCGGCATTTCTACTGACTCGCGTCTTTTGGAGCCAAACAACCTGATAATAGCGGTGAACGGCATCGACTCGGCCGCGCTTCAGGGGCAGCAAACCGTTGCAAAGAGCGGCGACACCGTCACAATAGTTACGGTGGTCCACGGCGGGGCTGACTATAATCTTGACGGCAACCACGCGTCGATCATCGGCATTGCCAAAATTGCGGAAGACCCTGGAAAACTCGTGGACCGGCTGCGCGCCGGCAACAAGGACGTTTCGATACAGGCGGCGAGCGCGGACGCAGTCTATGGGATGGACCATGCGCTCGGAGTCCTCAGGATTGCGCTTGAAGCCGAAAAGAGAAAGATCATGCTTGCAAACAGGGGCGAGACCGAACTGCTGCTGAGGCTCGCGTGCACCGGCCAGATCACGGAGGCGATCAAGAGGGCGGGGCTGAAACAGGGCGCGGCCGGCTGCTTAATCGCATTTTCAAAAGACAGCGAGGCGCTGCGCCGGTTCTCTGATCAGGCAAAGAACGAATTTGAAGCAGACGACTCTGTCCTTGCTCCGAGCAGGGAGAAAAGAGCCCGGCTGGCAGAGCTGCTTGGCATGGGCACAAAGTTTGACGACGGCGAATTCCTGAAGTACCTTCTGGAAAGGGCCGCAATACTGGTAAAATGATCACCCGCGCTTTTCGACTACCGAGCTGAACACCTGGTCCGGTCTGATCACCGACACTCCGGTCTGGTTCCCGACCACCTCGACAAGGACGATCCATCCGGGGTTTTGAAGGTCTACCTTGCTTTCGATCTCGCCGGCGATCGCCTTTATCACTTCGATTGATTCAAGCGGGCTATGCCTCTTTTCCACCGTTATCCTGAAGCTGTCCTTGCCGATCTTTGCCGCGAGCTCTTTTGCCGCCTGCCTTATCGCGTCAAGCTCGGTGGGGACGACAGCCTCTATCGGCAGCACGCGCAGGATGTAGCGCACTTGCCAGGGCTCTGAGGCCACGAGCTCTTTTAGTTTGTCGACCACTGCAAACGGGTCGAGCGCGGTCTGCGCCAGCAGGAGCCCCTTGACCTCGGTGATCTCGGCCTCTGCCTCCTGGTCGCCAAACATGTCCAGCAGGTCCAAGATCTCGTCCTGCGCCTCTTCTTCCCTGAACCTGGAAGTGGAAAATACGAGGTTAAATCCGCCCAAGTGTCTCCAAGACCTCTTTTGACTTTATTGCCCCTTCGCGCAGGATTCTGGGCTCACCGGTAATGTCGACTATGGTTGACTCTACTCCTTTTTCTATCTGACCTCCGTCCAGCAGCGCATCATAGCCGTCAAGGGGAGAGTCCAGCACTTCCTGGGCGCTTTTCAACGGCTTTTCGCCGGATCGGTTTGCGCTCGTGCCTACAAGGTATTTGCACTGCTTTAGAAGCGACAGGATACATTCGCTTGCCGGGACCCTGACTGCCAGGCTGCCGCTGCCCGCGGTGACCCTGCGCGATATTTTCTGATCGACAATCGGCGCGACTATTGTGAGCGCGCCGGGCCAGTACCTGCCGGCGATAATCCTGCCCGCTGCTCCAAGCGATACTATTCCTTCTGCATCTTCAGTGTTGTACGCCAGAACCGGGAGCGGCTTTTTCTCGTCCCTTCCTTTTATCGCAAATATTCGCTCGACAGAAGAGTCGCGGTAGGGGTCGCAGCCAATGCCGTAGATGGTGTCGGTTGGGAACACTACCACGCCACCGCCCTTTACCACCGATGCACACCTTGCCACCGCGTCGTCTGAACAGCTGAAAACCTGTTTGCGCGATCTAGTCAAGCCTGATGGCTCAACTGCCTTTGATCTTTTTCATGACCGCGTCAAAGTTGCTGAGTGGCACTATCTTGACCGTGTTGAAAGCTGAAATGCCGACTTCAATGCACATGGTTTCGATCTCGTGGGGGCTGTCTGCTTCCACAATGATCACCCATTCATGCTCAAGTACCGATAGGTAGAACCCGTGAATCTTCCTGACATGGAATTTTTCAGTGATGGTTTTGATCTTGTCATCGATCTGGATCAGCGTTTCCCTGTTCTGCTTGTTGTTCAGGGGGCACGATTCAGGGCTGTGCGTCGCAAATATTCCAAATAGGGCCATGCATACAGAAAATGAAACAGGGTATTAAAATCTAGTTATCCCCTTGTCTTTAGCAGGCCGGCGCCTTCGAACACGCGCCCGGGATGATCGCTTTCGCAGTGCCACTCGTATTCGCTCTTGCTGTAAAAGGCCAGGAAGCATTGCGGACACCCAACCAGAGTTTGCTGTTCATACATTCCTGTGCGCCGCGGAATTATAAATAAAATCCCGGGTATGCTTATCTACTGGGATCTGGCCTTGAGCCACTGTCCGACCTTTGGCAGGACGTTGTTCTGCGAGTAGAGGCTTGCAATGAGTCCCACGTGGCCGGTGTGGAACCTCATGAGTCGCTTGTCGGTGCTCGCTACCACGTCGTTGAGCGGCGCGCTGCACTGGGGCGACACCAGGTGGTCTTCGTCGGCGATGATGTTGAGCAGCGGCACCTTGATCTTTGACAGGTCAATCAGCTCGCTTCCCAGTTTCAGCTCATTCTTTACTAGCAGGTTCTTTTGGTAGATGTCGCTTATCCACTGCCTGAACGTTTCGCCGGCTATCGGTGGCGTGTCGTACAGCCACTTTTCAATGCGCAAAAAGTTGCCGACAAACTGCTCGTTGTCGATGTTCTGGACCAAGTTGAAGTACTTGTTGACGCCCTGCTTGAACGGCTTGAGCGCAGAGTAGCACGCGTACAGCTGCTCGGCAGGCAGGTTCCCGATGATGTTCACCATCTTGTCAACGTCCATGTGCTTTGCAAGGTTGCCGATGACCGTGGTGTCCTTCTCGGTGTCGACTACGGGCGCAATGACCGCCAGATTCCTAACCTTCTCCTGGTGGAGCGTGGTGTACATCGAGGACATTGTCGCGCCCATGCAGTAGCCGTGCAAAGTCACTTTGTCGACCTTTGCCTTTTTCAGCACAATGTTGACGCAGTCGTCGATATAGCAGTTGACATAGTCGTCAAAAGACACGTACTTGTCAGCCGCCGCCGGGGTCTTCCAGTCTATCAGGTAGACGTCGAAGCCCTGGCTCAGCAGGCTCTTGATCCAGCTCTTGTCATGCTGGAGGTCGAGCACATAGGATCGATTAATCAGCGCGTAGACGACCAGTATCGGAGTCCTGGCGGTCTTGCTGACCATCTGCTGGTAGTGGACCAGCCTGTACGCCCTAGTCTCGGCGAGCACTTCGTGCGGTGTCTGGCCGACCTCAATGTCGCCGGCGGCGTGCAGGACAGACCTCGCCTTTTCCAGCTTGCGGTACGCCTCCCGGACTTCGTCGGCGACCGACGGCCGCTTTACTTCATTCGCCGGTTCACCAGGCGGCTTTACTTCCTGCTTCTGGTCAGGTCGCAGCTCTTGCTCCGTCATCTTTTATCTCCAAACTCCTTTTCATGTCCCGGACGCTCCTCTTCAGCTCGGCCAAGTCCTTCAGTATGTCGTCGACCTCGCTCCTTGTCGGGAGGTTGAGCGTCTTGAAATTCTTTTCCGCGATCCCCTGGATCGCCCTTGACACGTCCAGCTGGCTGCTGAACATCTTGCCGTAGACTGTAGAGAATTCCGGCGACGCAAACAGCTCGGTGAACGCGTCTTCAAACGCCTCTATGGCGGCGCGCCTGTAACCTTCAAAATCCTCCTTTGTAAACAGCTCCTTCGGGGCCCGCTCCATCGTCTCCTTCATCGCCTTTGTGTACGCGGCGCTCACCAGCACCCAGTAGCCGTCCATGCTGGTCTTCAGCTCGGCCATCACCTTTCCAAGGCTGACAAAGTCATTGGCGTACGAGCCCACGTCCTTTGAAAACGCGTGCATCGGGCCGATCGTCGGCAGCTTTAGCACGTCGGTCCAAAAGCTGAACATCTTGTTCATCTGTTCCTGGGTAAACCCCTGCAAATCCTTGCTATTTTCAGCCATCAAACTTTCACTTGATAACACTTTTAAAATCCGTCGGCTGGCTATTATAGTTTCTTGGTATGGAATTTACACTATTTATATGGTAACAATATGGATTTTACATTCAGGATTGAATAATTAGCACGCTTCATATCTGCAAAATGCATAAAGGCTAGGTGCAGTCGACAATTGGCTGTCGGCATAAAAATGGACGTCCAATAAACATTTTATAAAGGATCGGGTCGACTTTCTGCTGCCATGCAAACTGCGGGCTCGTAGCTCAGCATGGATAGAGCGCCTGCCTTCTAAATTCTATTGAAGAGAGCCGGAAGTCGTGGGATCGAAGCCCACCGGGCCCGCTTTTCTTGATAATGCAAACGCGCCGCCCGCCGCGTACGCAACTGCGATCAGAATCCTCGACAGCATCACCGCGAGGTCCTGCTGGCTTGCAAATATCGAGCTGTCGATGACTAGTGCAGCCGGTATCGCGACGAGCGAAATGACAGCCACTATCAGCTGCTCGCGGTTGTCCGCGTTGCTGTACTTTTTGATCAGCAGCCAGGTCGACAGGTTGCCAAGCCCTATGCCGAGTAGGATAAGGTACTGGTAGAATTGTGGAAACGCAGCGATTGCGATAAAGGGCCCTGCCCAGCAGGCGCCGTTGAGCGCCTTTGCGCCGGCGGACCACCTGACGCTTGTCTTCATCCTGCCGCGGATCGCCGGCGCGGCCTTGCGGAATTTGGTTGCGCCGGCTCCAAACACCGCGCCAAAGCTGCCCAGCCAGATTATCGCATAAGAGTAGAGCGGAAAATTATTGATGAATGCGATCTCGCTCAGGACGGAAGCGGCGCCGACAGCTATCGACACGCAGATAAAGAGAAGTCCAAAAGCCCGGCGCGTCTCGACTACGTGATCCTGCAACGGTGCAGCTGGCCGCAACAGCTAATTTAAGTTAAAAGGGGGAAGGCTACTTTGCCTTGCCTGTCAGCTTTGCCCACTTTGCCATCGCGCCGGCCGCCGTGACCCATTCGGTGACGGAGAAGTAGACGGGCACGTTTGCGTCCTCGATGCGTTCCGATATCTTTTTTGTGAACGGGCCGCCCATCGCGCCGACCAGTATCGGCTTTTTCCCCTGCTTCTGGAACGACGCCAACACGTCGACGATGGTCTCTTCCAGCGGGTCGTCCTGGAAGACGAACCACGGCATGACGATGTCGACGTTGGGGTCGTCCATGAACGCCTGTATCGCAAACCTGTAGTCGTCCGCGTTTGCAGAGCCGGTGATGTCGCAGGGGTTGCCGCTCTGGATCACGTACGTCGGTGGGTAGTGGTCCCTGAGCGTCTTTTTGCTCTGGTCGGTCAGCTCTGCCACCTGGAGGCCGAGCCTCTCAAAGTGATCGATTGCCGCAATGATCGGGCCCGCGCCGTTTGTGACCATCGCCACCCTGCCGCCAGTCGGCACCGGCTGCCAGGCGAGCGCCTTGAGCGCGGCGGTGAGCTCTTCATAGCTGTCTACCGAAATGATGCCTGCCTGGTTGAGCGCGCCCTTGACCACCCCGTACGAGCCGCCGAGCGAGCCGGTGTGCGACGCGGCCTGCTTGGCCCCCCTGGTGCTCCTGCCGTTCTTGAATACCACGATCGGCTTGCCGCGCTCTTTTATCGCCCTCTTTGCGGTGTTCATGAACTTGCGGCCGTCGCCGAGCCCCTCGACGTAGAGGCCGACCACCTTTGTCTGCGGGTCCTCAGACAAATACCAGATCATGTCCGCTTCGTCCACGTCGGACCTGTTGCCGTACGATATCATTTTGCTCATGCCAAAGGTGTCCGAGCTCTCCATGAACGCGATCCCGACGGTCCCGCTCTGCGAGAGGAACGCGACGTTACCTTTCTTTGGCCGCAGCATCCTCGCGTGGCCCTGGAACGCGCAGTCGAGGCGGTTCTCTCCGTTGAACATGCCGATGCAGTTGGGGCCGATGATTCTGATGCGCAGCTGCTGCGACAGCTCTTTGATCTGCGCTTCGATGGCGGCGCGCTCACCTCCGAGCTCCTTGCCTCCGCCCGAAATCACGACGAAATTGTGGATGCCCTTCTTTGCCGCCGATTTGAGCAATTCCGGCACGAATTTCAGGTCGACCGTTACGACCACGAGCTCGACTTTGTCCGGAATGTCCTCCATGCTCTTGTACGCTGTGATTCCCATTATCTCCGGGTAGCCCTTTGCGTTCACAGGATACACTTTCCCCTTGTAGTCGTGCTTTACCATGCTCTCAAGGACAGAGTTGCCGACCTTGCCTGCCTCCGGCGAAGCGCCGATGAGCGCGATCGACTTTGCGTTGAAGAACAGGTCCATGTATTCCGAGTCGGGCTGGGCCTTTGAAATTATCTCCATGTCCGGCTTTTCGCGCAGGAGGATCTTGGCGTCGACTACGACATAGTCGTTTTCGTAGAATATCACCGGGTTAAAGTCGATGCTTTCATAGTACGGCGCCATCTCGGTCCCGAGCCTGCCGATGCTGACGAGCGCCTCTGCGAGCATGTCCAGGTTGACCGGCGCCATGCCGCGGAAGCCCTTCAGGATCTTGTTGCCCTTCAGGTCCTCTATCATGCTGGCCGCATCTTCCTTTGTTATCGGCAGAACCCTGAACGACACGTCCTTGAAGATTTCCGTGTAGATGCCGCCGATGCCGGCCATGATGACGGGGCCAAACTGCGGGTCGTTCTGCAGGCCGACAATGAGTTCGATACCGCCGGGCGCGGCCATCTTTTCAAGGAGCACGCCCTTTACGCTGTACTGCTTGCTCAGCCTGCCGTGCATGTCGTTGAAAGTCTCCTTCACCGCGGCCTCGTTCTGCAGGCCGACCTTTACTCCCTTTACGTCGGTCTTGTGCAGGATCTGGGGCGACACTATCTTTGCGACGAGCGGGTAGCCCATCGCCTGCGCCTGCATGCCGGCCTCGTCCGCGCTCTTTGCGAGCGCGTACTTTGGTACCCTCACCCCGTATTCCGTCAAAACCTGTTTAGCGAGCTCTTCGGTGATTACTTTTTCCTTTGTCGAATAAACGTCATTAAAGATTTTCTGGACCTTCTCGTTGGCCATATTGAGACAAAATCATTTTCAGCTTCCTATATAGTTACCTCATGATGGAAGCGTACAATACCTGTAAATTTTACAGAATTATGGCAGAACATTCGTCCAATTCCTAATTATGATTTGCTGCGCCGCCTAAAATAGATGACCTGCAGGTACGCGCAGCTGTGCAAGCACTACCATCCCGAAAAGGCAAAGTGCCGCTTTGAATGCGTCGCCCCTGAGCTGTGCATCGCCTTCCACCGGTTCAGGCAGCATAAGCATCATCAACGCAGCAAGATGATTGAAGCATAGTCACTTTAGCACCTTTGTAAAATTGTTATAGACCGTCCTGCATCTCTTTGACAGTTCTTCAAGGTCGCCCTGCGACGGCAGTATGCTCTCTGGCTTTATCTTTTCGGCATCCACTTCGGCGCCGTATTCGCGCATCCACGACTCTATGAGGGGCCTATCGACTTCAAGGTGGAACTGGACGCCGACTGCCGAGCCTATCCGAAATGCCTGCGGGTAGAGCTCCGAGTACGCGAGGATTTTCGCGTTCGCCGGCAGATCGTTCGTGTCGCCGTGCCACTGGAATACTTTGATTGTCTTGTCGGTCACGCCCCTGAAAATGTCGTTGCTGCTGGCCGGGGTCACGTAAACGGAATGCCAGCCTATCTCTTTCTGCTTGCCCTTGTAGACGCGCCCGCCTGCGGCCTGCGCGATCAGCTGCGAGCCAAGACACACGCCCAGTACAGGCGTGCTGCTCTTTATCGCGTCCTTGATTAGGTCCTGCTCGCGCTGCAGGTAGGGCAGGTTGTCATAAACTGCCATCGGGCCGCCGAGGATAACGACGGTGTCGTAGCCCTTTGAGGTGACTGGCATGGGATCGCCCTGCGCGCTGATCTTTTCGATCTCAAACCCGTCGGATGTGAACATCTGCTCCAGCGTGCCGAGCGTCTCACACGCGGCGTTCTGCACGGCCAGTATCCTGCGCAACAGCCGGTGTCATCATGTAGCGTATTTATTCCATGTTGAGGGCAAAATTTTAAATCTCGCAAGCGCCAAGTACAGACCGGCGGATGGGCTACCAATACAACGCCAATGACGACGAGACCATCGAACGGCTTCGCAGTTTAATCGGCATGCTCAACGAGGAGTCGGAGAAGGGCTCTGTCATCGTAGTCGAGGGCAAGCGCGACGCAGAGGCGCTCTCAAAAGTCGGATTCACGGGCAGCCCTGCAGTCTTCCATCGCTTTAGGGGGATAGCCGACTTTCTCGACAGCCACGACAGCGCCGGCAGAAAGATGATCCTGCTCCTCGACATGGACAGGACCGGCAAGTACCTCACGAGCCGGCTCGTGTCGCAGCTCCAGTCGCGCCGGCACGGCGTGAGCCTGTCGTACAAGAGGTCGCTTGCAAGGATAACAAACGGCAAGGTGAGGCACGTGGAGGACCTGGTGACGTATGCTCCGCGCCTGTCCGGCATTACCGGCGGCCGCAAGGACTTGTACTTTTACACCTAAGATATCATCCTCACGGTTCACAAAGCACTTATATTCAAGCAAGGAAAAATGTTTCCCATACCAAAACTACGAGGTTATGAAAGAAATTGCCTAGCACAGGTATAGTAAAATATCACGTCAAATTAAAATTTGAAGTTGATGGTTTGGTTGAGAAGGCGGACATCATCGGCGCTATTTTTGGACAGACCGAAGGTCTTCTGGGACCGGAGATGAATCTCAACGAACTGCAAAAAGTGTCCAAGGTTGGAAGAATCGAAGTAAACGTCGACACCAAGATCAACACGGCAAAGGGGGACGCGCTGATACCCATGAGCACCGACATCTCTACCGCTGCGCTGATTGCCGC
This sequence comes from uncultured Nitrososphaera sp., assembly GCA_964476255.1. Taxonomy (GTDB): domain Archaea; phylum Thermoproteota; class Nitrososphaeria; order Nitrososphaerales; family Nitrososphaeraceae; genus Nitrososphaera. Next base: position 1,524 of record CAYYYR010000027.1, on the reverse strand, counting down.
GGCAATCGAGAGCATCGACAAGGTCGGGCCGTTCCAGGCCAAGTTCAACCTGATGGGGATAGACGACATACGCGCAATCAAGAAGAAGGTCATCGTCGACCGCGCCAAAAAAATAGTGCAGGACTGGGCCACAAAGACGATAAGCGAGGGAGAAGAGATGCTCAAGGACGTCTACGACGCAAGCAAGCCGGGCAAGCTCACCAGCTTTGGCAAGGCCCAGCTGGCATGCGGCACGGGGGTTTTCGATTCCGACTGGATAATACTGGTGGAAGGGAGGGCGGACGTGATAAACCTGCTCCGGGCAGGGTTTGACAACGCCATCGCGATAGAAGGCGCGCGCATTGACGAGACCGTGACAAAGCTCACGGACGGCAAGCGCGTCGTCGCATTCCTGGACGGCGACAGGGCAGGCGACCTTATCCTGAAAGAGCTGCACGGGGTGGTAAAGCTGGACTTGGTGCTCCGGGCACCGCCGGGAAGGGAAGTTGAAGAGTGCACGCCGATAGAGCTCGCAGAGATTCTAAAGGACGCCCTTCCGATAGCACAGCCGCAGTCCGCCCAGCCGGCGCACCAGCACCACGATCGTGATCGTGACCGGGACAGGAGACACCCGCGCAGGGACAGGGAACGCGAGCCCCGCGAGGAATACCGCGCGCCGCCACCGCAGCAACGCGAGCCAGCGCCGGCGCAGCCGTCAAAGGAAGTGATTGCCGAGGACAAGCCCGAGATACTCACCGCGGTCCGCGACGTCTACCCTCAGATAAACGAGACGCTCGAGGCAGTGCTGCTTGACGGATCCATGAACAAGCTGCTCAAGGTGCCAGTGTCCGAAGTCATCAAGAGGCTCGACAGCGCCGAGGGCGGAAAGCTGCTGGTCATAGACGGCATCGTCACCCAGAGGCTCGTGGATGCGGCAGACAAGGCCGGCATCGAGTACATCGTGGGCCACAGGACGGGCGACCTGAAAAAGCCGGCGGACATCCGCGTCAGGACCTTTGGCGACATTGGGATAAGCAACTAGCGATAATGCCCGAGATCAAGCTTCAGCACATACTGACCATAGTGGAGCTCCTCTCAAAGGGGGCACGCCACAATTTCGTCGAAGTCACGACTACCGAGCTCGGCAAGGAGATCGGCAGGTCGCAGCAGGCCGCGTCAAAGCACCTGCTTGATCTCGAAAACTCGGGCTACATCGAGCGCGCGAAGAAGGGGCAGAAATTTGCAGTGAGGGTCACGGACATGGGCTACTCTGAGATCCAGGGCCTATTTTCATCGCTCAGGTCGGCGCTAGAGTCGGCCCCTGCCGCGATAGAGTTTGAAGGCAGCGTGGTCTCCGGGATGGGCGAGGGCGCCTACTACATGTCGCTTGAAGGCTACAGGAAGCAGTTTCGGGAAAAGCTGGGCTACGAGCCGTACCCCGGCACGCTTAACGTCCGGCTCACAGACCAGATATTCATGAACGCCCGGCGCGAGCTGGGCAAGCACCCGTCGGTATTCCTCGACGGCTTTGGCGACGGCACGCGC
>CAYYYR010000026.1:0-7256 GCA_964476255.1 uncultured Nitrososphaera sp. | reverse complement strand
GTGAAAGTGCAGCCCATGACGGGCAAGGAGATAATCGACAAGGCTACAGTGCAAAGCGGCGGCAAGTGGAAGCCTTCGCCGGGGCTCATCTACCCGCTGCTCGGCAGGCTGCTCGAAGAAGGGCTTGTGGCGGAAGTCAAGGACGGCAGGTACGCGATAACAAAGAAGGGTCTTGAAATCACTTCCGATCTAGAGTCGTTTGGCAACATCCTCCAAAAGCAGATCGACGTGATGATGCGCATTGGCAACGTCGGCAAGTTCATGGCCATGGACCTCATCGACAGGGTGACCACGATCGGCTCGGCGCTCAGCTCAAACCTTGACTCTATGACGCAGGCAGAGCGCGACAAGTACAGGGACTTTCTGCAAAGCGAGCTGAGAAAGCTGGACGAGCAGACAGCCAAGAACGCGGAAAAAGAAAAAGTAGACGTCCAGTAAGGGTTAGGAAAGGAATTTCCTCATGCCCTGAAATTCGCGCAAAAAGTTCGAGCCCAGCGTGGTTACACGGAATTCGCTATCGCTTCCAGCCGTTTTTACAAACCCCTGCGCGAGCATGAACGCCAGCATCCGGCCGGCGACATCCGGCGGAAGGTGCGCCGACGACGCCCGCGCCGACTTCCCGGTCACGTTTTCATTCACTCGCACGAGCATGTCGTAGAGGACAACGAACCGGTCGTACGCGTCAAGTACAAGATCTGCCATTGCAGATCGGTTAGCTGTTGTCTATTTAACTCTGCTTCAATAATTTGCTAGTCGATTCTTCTATACTTTTGGTACGTTTTTTGGAGTACAATTTTTTAATGTATGATGGGCAGATGTTTAGCGTGACCGAAGGGATAGCCGAAAGGATTCATCATCTCGTCGAGGCGATGAACAGGTTGGAGCTCCAGATAGCAAGCGAGGCTGAGGCCCTCAAGGACCACTATGCCAGGGCGTCTGCCGCCATGCAGGAGGACAAGAACTATTTCCTGAACGGCGTGCAGACAGGCTCGGTGATAAAGTCGTACCTGCTGACGCGCAAGGGAGTCGAGGTGCCCGATGAGGGGACAATACAGGTGCCAGAGTTCATCGACAGCGTCCTGCGCTTTGCAAACTATCCAAAAAGAAAGGTCGAAGTGCTCACAGACCTTGCGGCGCACTTGCAAAACATTTACGCGATGATCGGATCGCAGGAAGCGCAATAACGCTACCGGAAATATTTACTAGTTGTTTATTAGAGAAGTTTTTATGGTACCGCCCCAAACTATGAGGCGTGAAATACAGAAGCCGGACTGACATTGCTGCGGCGATTCTTGAAATAGCTCTTGACGGCTCGATCAAGACCAGGATAATGTACAAGGCTTTCCTGTCGTTTCCGCAGCTAAAAGAATACCTTGCAGTCCTTGAAGCGAAGGGACTGCTCGAGCACATCGCGATCGACCGCGAGTACCGCACGACTGACAAGGGCAAGCAGTTCCTGAAAATGTACAAGGATGTCGGCCACATGATATTTCCAAATCCTGCAGCCAATAAAAAGTAGTCAGGCCCACGGCCAGAACGGCATCCCCCGGATGCTGCACTGCTTTCTTATTATCGCTTTTGCCTTCCTGTCCGCGTCTATCTCGCCTGAGCCGCTTTTCAGGTACTGCAGCATCAGCTCCTCGTACAGCTTTTTTGCGCGCTCTTCGGTAAACTCTTTGTACTTTTTGTCCTCGGCAACAGGCTCGCCGGCGCCCTTCATCTCCATGTATTCCTGCTTGCAGGCGTCGCACGAATCGTCAAAAAACTCGGTGTGGACCGGGCACTTCGTTCTACATCACCGGATCTTCGTTGGTCTCCAGGCTGCCGTCTGCTGCTACGCTGACGCCCATTATCGCAAGGACCGGCCTCGCTCCTTCCAGCCCCTCCCGCTTGACGATGTTGCTGGCCATCTTTAGTCGGTACGGCCTTGCCCAGTGCTGCCCGATTTTGTACTTGCCGCGCATGTCCGCCGGCACGACCTTGATTATCGCCACTTCCTCCACTACAGGCATCTCTGCGTCGAGCGCCTCGTACCTGCCCTCCTTCTGGTACTTTTCCATGAGCGCGTTGAGCGCCCTTGCCTTTTCCTCCCTGTCCTCTACAATTTTCGCCCTGCCCTTGATCACCACGCTTATGTACAGCGTGTCTGCCTGCGACGCGTCAGTCGGGTGGAAATAGTAGGACGGCAGAAAGCAGACGTGCTGGTCAACTTCAAAGCCGACGCTTGGGTTGCGCCGGATGTTGTCCAGCTTTTCGCCAAAGGGGTGCGAATGCATATAGACGGCGCCGTCAAAGTAGACAAAGTTCATCGGTATCACCTGCGGGTAACCGTCCTTGTCGATCGACGACACCCTGCCTGCCGGCTGGCTGTTGAGAAAGTCGATTATCTTCTTCTTGGACTGGATTTCGTATTTCTTTACCAGCTGCACCGCCTATTGCTAGCTGCCCTGCCGTTAAAAGTTTAACCGATTACTAATGAACTGCCGTTGAAAAGCTTGTCCGCCTATGGGTGCGCATAAGCGAAAGCATGGCATGTATGCTTGTCTGCGTATTCTTGGCACTTGCTATCGGGTTAGCCGCGTCGCTGTCTGCAGTGGTCATTGTGATCTATGTGCTCAAATATGGCAAGATCATTTTAGACATGACGTGAACGCCCGCCCAAGACTGCAACTTGAGCGCTATTTGAAATCAAACAGATTTGCTTGACGTGCTACATCTTTCTGATCAATTTCATGCCAGACAGCTTCAGGCTCGCCAGTCATTTTTCTAAAAATATTCGCCGTGCCAGGCCCAAAGCCCGCATAGTGATTATTGGCCGCGACGACACCCGACTTGAGCGCCTTGTTACTTTGCAACTTGCTAAATTCTTTCGCCCAATATTGCATTTCTTTAACTCGGTCTATTTGTAATTTGCCAAACTCGCTATCAGGTATGCTGCGGTCACCGATAAACCGTAAATAGATAAGGTCAGTTGTTACAACCGGCGGCGCCTGTAGTTCTGCCAACTGCGACCACACAAGGCAAATGTCATTTTCTGCCAAATAATCATACACGTCTTCGTCAAACCACGATTTATGACGTACTTCGATAGCGTGCCTAAACCGCGAATCAAGCGGCATTTTCTTTAGTTTTTTCAAGCCTTCGTTTTTCGTCATAGACGGCGGTAACTGTATCAATACTGCCAGTAGCTTGTCTTTTAGCGGCGTCATGGCTTCGTAGAAAAAGCGCAAACTGCTTTCTATGCCGTCGTCTAGTCGCTTCTCGTGTGTTACCTTTTGTGGCATTTTTGCCGTGAATTGAAAATTATCAGGCGTGATCTTTGCCCATTTTGTAACAGTCATTACATGCGGCGTGCGATAAAACGAGGCGTCAATCTCTACGTAATCGAAAACCTTGCAGTAATATTCTAGGTACTTGTTAGCTTCTAGCCCGCTAGGGTAAAAGTGACCTGACCAGCCAGTGTATGACCAGCCAGATGTGCCTACATACAGTTTCAATTGCCATGTTTAGTAGCAAATAACTTGTATTTCAGGTTCACTTGCAATTTCAAAGCCGATTGACCACATGGCAAAAGCTCATTTAGCCGTAACTCGAATCAATTACAAGACATTTGAATAAACCAGTACTCTTGGCGGCTATCGGTCTCGTAGTGGCAACTTTGCCAGCTAAGGAAGCACCTTTTATTAAGACGTTCGCAGCCTGCCATGACCAACCGCGGTGTTGCAAAACCAACCGAGATGTAACGGTAGGAAAAACCAACCTAGTAGGATGCAGAACTAAAGATGTAATGCCAGCCCGCATAATGCACAAGAAATAGCCCACCCAGACAATAAACCCGGCCTTAACCTAACGTAATAATCAAATGAAATAATACACACACCTTTTGCTCTGTGCGTTCTGTTGGTCATTGTTTTACTGATATTGTGAACTTTGTTAAAAGGTTAAGTAACTGTCAGTTACATTCTAGCTGGTATTTTAGTCGCCCTAGCCTTTAGTCGCCGTGATCAAAGACCCACACAAACACAAAAGCTAAACCCTACTCGCCGATAACTGTTAATCATAATTGGTACGTACAAGTTCAAAAAAAACGTATAAGCATGTATTGCAATAGCTGACGTAATGGCAATCATAAATTGGCGCTTGTTTCAAGCATTAGAAAAGAGCCATATTCATTTAAACAAGGCAGAATTGGCAATAACGAGCCTGTTGCTAATAGCAGGTGGTATAGTATTTGGTATAGGGCTTGCCAGCTTCGAGGTCGTGTATGTAGGTTTTTCGGTAACTATTCTTGGCGCTGTGGCGCTTCTTGGCGGCATACTACTAACAAATAAGACATTCAATAAAATCACAGACGCATTACTTGGCACAGGCAGTGCCGTACAGACTGTCAATGATCATGTTGATAGTGTCGAACGCACGGTTTTTCGGCCGGCAGAGAGCAATTTTAACCCGGTTAATACTTTTGAAAGGCAATTCGACGGTTTGAAGACAAGAGTAGAAAAGCTTGAGACTAGAGTTACCAAGCTAGAAAAATAGATACGCACACCTTTTCAATGTGCCTTAAAAGTTATACGGCGGTTTGCCCACCATAGGACCGTGAACAGGCGGACTATACGCTACGCCATGGCCGGCTGCATAGCGGCGCTGGCAGCCGCAGTGATTTACGCGATGGTCAGGCTGTTCGTCCTGTCGCAGCGCGTCGACGCGTCGATATTTGTCATAAACGTCGTCGTGTTTGCAGGCATTGCAGGCTTTATGATATACCTCACAAAGAAGGAGAGGGAGCTCGATGAAAAAGAGTTCTCGGGGTATGGACCGTAGCAAATTTTAGTGACCACCTGCAGTACAAGGGGCATGCCGGACGAGCCTATCAGGTACAGGATAAACCAGATGACAGACACGGGTCTCAACGTCAACCTTGCGCTTAGCGAGGACGTCGAGCTCGAAGCAGTGTCGCAGCAACAGATGATGCTGGAAGCCATAGACAGGGCGGTAACGGACAAGGAAGTCAAGGAGCAGATCAAGCCCATACTGGAAGCGATCCTGAGGTCGCAGCCGCAGACGCTGGTAAAGAGCTACTCCCAGACCATCATACAGATAACCATGCCGAAAAAGCGCTATGAGAAGATGGGCAGCCCGAGAGTCGGCGACAAGATACTGATCGACATCAGGAAGGCATGAGCTGTTTTTCCAGCTCTTTTTGCGACTTTATCGGTAGCGAGCAGGTAAAGTTCCTGCACACAAACGCAGTCTCGCCGTCGCCCCCGCGCCCCTTAAAGTAGGCGTATTTCTGGAGCGAGTCCAACTCGCTAGCGCTCACGACCGCGTTTATCCCGTCAGGGACGAATTGCTTGTTCAGCCATTCTGCGATGCCGGATTTTCCGTCAGCGATCACAGTCACTTCCACCGGTTTTTTCACATAGAGGTAGATCGCGTTCAGCATCTGGCCGAACCCAAACGGGTTTTCGGCCGCCGGGCGCGCGCCGGCCTTCATTATCTTGACTGCGCGGTCAAGGTAGCCGTTGTCCTGCGTGTAGTGGTAGAGCCTGAGCAGGTTCGACGCGGCGACAGAATTGCCGCTTGGGATCGCAAGGTCGTAAAAGTTCTTGGTCCTCACTATCAGCTTCTCGTGGTCGTCAGAGGTGAAGAACAGGTTGGCCTCCTTTTCGTCCCAGAAATGTTTCAGCATAAAGTCGGTGTACTTTATCGCCTTCTCCAAGTATTCCGGCCTAGAGTCGACTGAGAAGAGGTCCAGCAGGCCGCCGACGTAGAACGCATAGTCGTCGAGGTACGCGTTGAGCTTTGCCTTGCCGTCCTTGAACGTGCGCTGCAGCCTTCCGTCGCCTGCGGCGATTTTCGTTTCGACAAAGCCGGCCGCCTTCTTTGCCGCCAGCAGGTACTTTTCGTCGCCGGTGACGCCGTAGCCTTTTGCAAACCCGGAGATCATCAGGCCGTTCCACGACGTCAGGACCTTTTCGTCCCTCCCCGGCCTGACCCTCTTTTCCCTTGCCGCAAAGAGCTTGGCAGACGCGTCTGCGGCTATCTGCGCGGCCTGCTCTGGCGTCTTGTCGTACCGCAGGCCGACGTTTGCCAGGGGTACCCTCACGTTGAGTATGTTGCGGCCCTCAAAGTTGCCGCCTTCAGTCACGCCAAAGTGCTCGCAGAAAATGTCAGTGGCGACCTGGTCGCCGAGTACGGAGGCAATCTCTTTTTTGTGCCAGACGTAGAACTTGCCCTCCTCCCCTTCCGAGTCGGCGTCTTGCGCGGAAAAGAACCCGCCTTCGGGGTGCGACATTTCCCGCACCACAAAGTCCAGGGTTTTTCTTGTTATCTGCAGGTATTTTTCGGCCTTTGTTATTTGGTAAAGTTCAGAGTACAGCTGGGCAAGGAGTGCGTTGTCGTAGAGCATCTTTTCAAAGTGCGGGATCAGCCACTTCTGGTCGGTCGCATAGCGCGCAAAGCCGCCGCCCAGCTGATCGTGGATGCCGCCTGCGGCCATCTTGTCTGCGGTGAACGCGACAAAATCCTTGAACCGGTTCATGCCTGAAATGTCGTAATATCGCAACAGGAACATCAGGTTTGAAGCGTTCGGGAATTTCGGCGCCTGCCCAAAGCCGCCGTATATCGGGTCGCCCATCTGGAGCAGGCCCATCGCCGCCTCGTCGATTATGGAACGCTCGAGGCTCGCCTTGTCTGCCGTGCCTTGGGCAACGTCTCTTGCCGTCTGCACGAGGGCACCCATGAACTCGCCGCTTGCCGCCTCTATCTCGTCTTTTTTACCCTTGTAGGCTGTGGCGAGCTGGAGCAGTATCGTCTTAAAGCCGGGCATGTTGTAGCGGCCGCCTTCCTTTGGGAAATACGTCCCCACGTAGAACGGCTTTTGGTCCGATGTCAGAAACGCGGACAGCGGCCAGCCTCCGGTCCCGTTCGCAAGCTGGCAGACCCGCTGGTAAATGTCATCGAGATCGGGCCGCTCTTCCCTATCGACCTTGATGTTGACATAGTGCTCGTTCATTATCCTGGCCACTTCGCCGTCCTCGAATGACTCGTGCGCCATCACGTGGCACCAGTGGCACGCGCTGTAGCCGACGCTCAGGAAAATTGGCTTGTCCTCTTTTTTAGCGCGCTCTAATGCTTCTTCTCCCCACGGGTACCAGTCGACTGGGTTGTAGGCGTGCTGCAAAAGGTACGGGCTCGTCTCCTTTGCGAGCTTGTTCGGCTTGCCGCCGTGGTTTCCCTGCATCGGTTGGACTTGC
>CAYYYR010000025.1:0-2994 GCA_964476255.1 uncultured Nitrososphaera sp. | reverse complement strand
GCTCTTATGCAGATTTCCCAGTTGGACATCCTGCCGCTCTTTACGGTGCCAGAGAGGACAAAGGCCGGCTACAGCTTTGCCGACACGCCCGTAAAAATTTCATTCAAGGAGTCAAACGTCGCCGTTTACGGCGTGCCGCTTGACGCCACCACGAGCTTTGGCAAGGGCACGTCGAGGGGCCCGGAGGCGATAAGGCTGGCGTCTGCGCGCCAGATAGAGACGTTCGTTATGGACGAAAAGGCCGACATCTATGACTTGGTTGGCATTTATGACCTCGGCGACTTGAAATTGCCAAAGGCAAAAAGCGTTGCAAAGACGCTCGCGTTCCTAGACTCTACGATTCCAAAAGTTGTAACGTCATTGTGCAATGACGACAAAATTCCAATAATGCTCGGCGGCGAGCACACGCTTTCTTATTACCAGCTGAAAGCACTGGCAAAAGAAGAGCCGGTGGTCATCCACTTTGACGCGCACCGCGACATGAAGCCCGAGTACGAAGGCATGAAGATGTGTCACACCACGCCGTTCTACCATTTGTTGCAGCACATCCCCGGCGAAAACCTGATCCAGATAGGCATCCGGCAGGCAGACAGGGAAGAAAACGAAACTGCCGACAAGAACGGCGTCACCACGTTTGACGCGTGGCAGGTGCACGAGGACATTGGTATTGTAGCAGATCATTTGCAAAGGGTTACTGCCGCCAAAAAGATCTATATTTCGTTTGACATCGACGTCTACGACATGCCGTACGTGCCCTGCACAGGGACGCCGGAGCCGTTCGGCCTCGACCCGTTCCAGGTGCTGAGACTGGTCAGGGCTATCAGCCCGTCGGCGCGCCTCATCGGCATGGACATGGTCGAAGTCGGCCTGAAAAACGGCGACTACAGGGAAGGCGCGCTCGCGACCCAGACGCTGTACCGGATACTGTCAAGAAAATATTCTAGACCATGATCTGGGGCCTTGTCGACAGGTGCGTCGGCAGGTTCAGCGGCATGTAGGGCTTGTCCTTTACCTGCGCCTTCACTTCGGCCATCAGTTCTTCCAGGGTGACTTCGCGCTGCTTGCCCTCGCTCCTGTCGCGCACCACCAGCTTTGCCGCGTTGATCTCCTTGTCGCCGATCACGACGGTGTAGCGTATCCACTCTGTTTCCGACTCGCGTATCTTTTTGCCCACGGTTTCGTCCCTGTCGTCAATGTCGGCCCGGATCTGGCTTGCGGCAAGCTCGACAAGTATCTTTTCGCAGTATTCCGTGTGCTCCTTGCCCACAGGTATGACGCGGACCTGCGTGTGTGACAGCCAGAGAGGGAACGACGGGACGCCGCCGGTCTTGGACACCTTGGCCGACTTTTCGAGCAGCGCATAGATTACGCGCTCGATTGCGCCGGAAGGCGAGTTGTGCAGTATTATCGGGTTCTTTTTGCTGCCGTCCTCTTCGACAAACTCGATGTTGTAGCGCAGGCCGTTCTCCACGTCTATCTGGTCAGTCGAAAGCGCGGACGCCTTGCCCAGGCCGTCGACGTAGTTGAACTCCCACTTTAATGTAAAGTAAAAGAAGCGCTCCTTCCACATCTCGACCATCACTGGCTTGCCCAGCCTGTCGATAAGCTCGGTGATGAACTCCTTGTTCTCGTTGTAAAATTCCTCGGTGAACCTTATCCCCATTTCTACGTCTTCGGTCGACAGCCCCAGTTGTTCAAGGACGCTTATTGAAAGCTCAAAGCGCTTGCGGAACTCCTGCTTTGCCTGCTCCAGGTTCCTGCAGAACGCGTGGCAGTCGGGCATCGTGAACGCGCGCAGCCTGCGCAGGCCAACAAGCTCGCCGCTCTTTTCGCGCCGAAATGAATAGCGCGTCAGCTCGTACAGTTTCACCGGCAGGTGCTTGTAGGAGATGTTAAAGTCCTTTGCCATAAGGAACTGGCCAAAGCACGCCGCAAAGCGCAGGAACAGCTGCTTGTTGTCCGACACGATGTTGTACTGCCTGGCAGGGAACCTGTTGAAGTAGCTCTCCATCGAGGGGTGCTTGCTGTCGTACATTATCGGCGTCTCGACTTCAATGCCGCCGTACTCCATCACGCGCCTTGTGACGTACTGCTCGATGAGCGATTTCATCAGCCTGCCCTTTGGGTAGTAGCGCATGTTGCCGGCGTCTGACGCCGGCTCGTAATCGGCTATAGCCAATTTCTTCATCAGGCGCACGTGGGCCGGCTGCTCGTCCACCGCCCTTTTCTTGGCCATTTCATAATTTGCCAGCACCTGCAGGTTCTGGTCCTGTTTCTTGAACTTGTATTCGCTCACAGGAGTCATCTGGCCGCCCGGTTGCAGGATGTACCAGAACGACTGGAGCTTTTCCTCGGCCTTGAGGGCGGACGACTCTTTTTCGCCGTGCGAATGCCCGGCGTGCTCGTGCTCTACCTGCTTGCTTATCGCCTTGGCGTTTTCCGCAAGCGGGTGACCCTTTACCTTGATGTTGAACGACTTTGTCCAGCCGAAAGGCGCTCGGTGGACTTCACTGATCGATCCTTTTGCAAAACTTTCAACCGATTTTATTATGCCGGCTGCTATGCTCGGCGGCGCAAGATCTGAGCTGAGATGGGCGTAAGGGTAAACCAAGAGCCGGCCGCTCTTGACAGTGTCAAGGTATTTTTTTACCTCGTCGACTGCCGCTTTTGCAACGCTTTCGTCGTCGCCGTTTTCGACCGCGACAAAAACCACCACTAGGTCTTCGAGCCTTACCTTGGACTTTGACGCAATGTCCTCCGCGTCCCGGATCTCTTTTTCAATCGGCTCGTATTCGATAAAATCTGAATGGAGCTGCAGCAGTCGCATATTTTATCCCAATCACGCATCTAATTTAAGCCCATCTGGCCCTCTCGTTGTCCCTGTCTTCCTTTGTTAGTTTCTTCCATTCCTTGTAGTGATCCCTGCAAAGGTAAACGCGCTTGCTGCCGCCCAGGCCCAGATCAGGGGCCATGCCCGCCTTGGTACCGCTCATC
>CAYYYR010000024.1:0-4577 GCA_964476255.1 uncultured Nitrososphaera sp. | reverse complement strand
GGAAAGCGAGCGCAATTCCATCGTGTCGTTCATCGAGCAGATAGTGAAGGAGAAGGAGAAGGTCTTCATGGAGGCGTTCCAGAGGGTCGACGGCGACATCAGGGGCACGTTTGAGCGGATGACAGGCGGCGCGGCGTGGCTAGAGATAGAGAACCCGGCCGATATTTTTGCAAGCGGTGTGATGCTGCTCGTACGCTTTCCGGGCAAGACCGTCCCCCGCGAGTCCACCGCCCTATCAGGCGGGGAAAAGACGATTGCCGCGACCGTGTTCCTGCTCGCGCTCCAGTCGCTAAAGCCCTCGCCGTTCTACCTGATGGATGAAGTCGACGCGCACCTTGACGCGCAAAACACAGAGCGCCTGTCCAAGGTGCTGCTTGAGCGCTCCAGAGACAACCAGATAATCATGGTCACCCTGAAGGACTCTACGGTGGCAAAGGCGGCCCTCATTTACGGCGTATACCCGAGGGATGGGGCCTCACAGGTTGTAAAGTACAAGAACCCGGCGCAGGTCCCGCTCGCCCAGATCAGCAGCGAAAACAAGGCGTAAATACAGAAAGCGGCCATTATCCGGCATTGCAGATTAACCTGCAGCAGCCAAAGCGGCTGCTGACGCTGGCGCTTGCAGTCACCGCCGCCATAGCGGTCGTAGAGGCCGCAGGCGGCATCCTGAGCAACAGCATTTCGCTCGTAGGCGACTCTGTGCACATGTTCACCGACGTGACTGCGATCGCGCTGAGCCTCTTTGCGATAACGATGGCCGCAAGGAGCCATTCCGGCGCCATGACGTTCGGCTACCACAGAGCCGAAGTGCTCGCCGCGCTTGCAAACGGAGTCACCCTGGCCGTTATTTCTGTCTGGGTGCTGTACGAAGCGGTCCTGCGGGTAATGTCGCCGCGCGAGATAGACACGCCGCTGATGCTTGTTGTTGCAAGCATCGGCCTTGCGGGCAACCTTGTGGTGATGTTCCTGCTAAAGCACCACGCCGGCAAGAGCATCAATGTCCAGAGCGCGTTCGTGCACGTGATCTATGACACCGTGTCGTCTGTCGCAGTCATCATCACCGGCCTGATCGCGTTTTACACGGGCATCACGATCGTCGACCCGCTCGTGGCATTCCTGATAGCCGGCCTCGTGGCAAGGAGCGCCTACACCATCGTGAGGAGCAGCACCCACATACTGCTGGAGGGCGCGCCCCGCGAGCTGGACATGCAGCAGGTCTTCGCCGCCCTGAAGCAGCTGGACGGGGTGGTCGACGTCCACGACCTGCACGTATGGACCATATCGACAGGCATGGACGCGCTGAGCGGCCACGTGGTCGTGCGCGACCAGATGCTGAGTCAGTCGAGCAGGTTGCTGGGCGACATAAACAGAGTGCTTGCGGAGCGCTACGGCATCACCCATATGACGATACAGCTGGAGCACGAGCGCGAAGTGTCGTTCAAGCGCACGACAAAAAGTTAGTTTAGCTTTGACTATCAGGTGCTTCCAGACGGACGCAGTTGCTGGATTTACAGCTCGTCTATGTGGAACTTTGACATGCAGCCGGTGCATTCATAGATCTCGTCGCCGACTTGGCCGGACACGTTGAACTTTACAATCGTGGTGCATTTTGGACAGCGTCCGTCCACCCTCCTGGACTTTCTTGCCGGCCTGGCAAGCGTCTTTCTCCTTCTGCTACCCATATACGAGCAAAGTGAAGACCCACCGTTTTATAAATGAAGGTTCAGTTATTGTTATATTGCATTGGCTTCACAAAAAAGCCATGCGTTTGCCCGAACACTGCTCCGCAAAGGTTGACGGAGAGGAGTGCCAGCTGGCTCCTTCGTACGTCGTGTCCGTAAAGTCGCACGAAGGCGAATACATGCTTGCAGTCGTGTGCGACGACCACAAGGTCGGGATTGAAGCGCGGCTTGTTGCAATGCAAGAGGAAAACATGATACCGCAGGGCAGGATACACTTCCAGCCGGTCAAGGCAGTGGTCACCGACTGCGTAATGGGCATCAACGAGGACTATGTCGAGCTGGAGTTAAAGAGGGGCGTCGAGTCGGACAGAAAGACCTAGGATTCCTTTTTGCCGCCGTCTTTATCATCGTCGTTGTTGCCTTCGAGCGTCCACGGGAACCACCTTCCGATTATCTTGGCCCAGTCTATCTTGAGCGAATAATAGACAGTGACTCCAAGCAACGCAATGCTCACTACCGCCCCCACGATGAGCCAGGTGGGATCGGTTGTTTCTCCAAGCACGCTCTCGACAAACGGCCTCCCGAGGAAGATCGAGCTCCACACTATCGCCTCGTTCATCACGAACTTGCCGGCGAACGTGGCAGTCACGAACTTCCAGGGGCTGTACTTGGCAAGCCCGAGCGGGATGTAGACCAGGTCGTCAGGTACCGGCGTAGCCGCCGCAATGAACGCGCCGGGCCACCCGTAGCGGCTCACCAGTCTTTGCAGCGGGAGCATCCTGTGCTTGGTCTTGTCGCTCAGGACTTTGCGCCCGTAATAGCTGGCGAAAAATATTATCGTCTTTGCCGCGACGACGCCGGCCGTGCTCACCAGCGCGATCAGGTGCGGGTTGAAGTTGCTGTTGAACGACGCCGTTATGAGAAGAGGAAAGTAGGGGATCGGGATGAACGGGATGAGGCTGCCGACAAAGCTGACTATGAGGATGCCGAGATATCCCAGCTCGGGGTCAAATGGGAAGAGGTCTTCAAGGGCTACCAATTAGTACGCCCTCGATTTGTCAGGGGTTACTTTAAAGTTGCTTGGTACTAGGTAACCCGTGTAAAATTCAAGGGCTACCAATTAGTACGCCCTTGCAAATATCGCTGCCTTCTGAGATTCCTGCCCGCAGTAGATGCACTTTGCCGGCTTGCCCTTCTGGTCAAACGGCAGCACCCGGATGTCCGCCCCGGTTTCGTCTTTGATTTTGTCCTCGCATTCTTCTCTTCCGCACCAGCCGGCCATTGCAAACCCCCCTTTGCCCTCGATTGTGGATTTGAATTCGGAGTACGTCGCGGGCCGGGAAATGTTTTCATCAAGAAATGCCCTTGCCTTTTCAAGCAGGCTGTCCTGTATCTTGGCAAGGAGCGAGCCTGCCGTGTCTGCCAGCTTGGAGCGCTCGCCGGGCATCTTTTCTTTCGTGTCGCGCCTGACAAACTCGACCTGCCCTTTTTCAATGTCCCGCAGCCCGATGTTTATGCGGAGCGGCACGCCCTTCATCTCCCATTCGTTGAACTTCCAGCCCGACGTGTATTCGTCGCGGCCGTCCAGGTGCGCGCGGATGCCGGCCTTTTTCAGTTCCGACTCTATTTCGCCGGCCTTTTCCTTGACTACAGAGGCGTCCTTGTCCTTGTGTATCGGCACTATCACCACCTGAATTGGCGCGACCTTTGGCGGCAGGACCAGCCCCTTGTCGTCGCCGTGGACCATTATCAGCGCGCCTATGAGGCGCCATGAAACGCCCCACGAGGTCTGCCACGCAAAGTGTTCCTTTGTGTCCTTGCCCAGGTATTTTATGTCAAATGGCTTTGAAAAGTTCTGCGCGAGGTGGTGCGACGTCCCCATCTGGAGCGCCCTGCCGTCTGCCATCAGCCCTTCAAGCGTCGTGGTGTATTTCGCCCCGACAAACTTTTCGCTGTCGCTCTTGAAACCTGTCATCACCGGCACCGCTAGGTGGTTCTCTATCAGGTCCTTGTAGATGTCAAGTATCGTCATGACCTCCTGTTCCGCCTCCTCCTCGGTGGCGTGGACGGTGTGCCCCTCCTGCCAGAGGAATTCCGACGTCCTGATGAAGGGCTTGGTCGCCTTGATCTCCGCTCTTAAGGCGGTGTTCCAGAAGTTGATCTTTAGCGGCAGGTCGCGATAGCTCGTTATCCACTTTGCATAGATAGAGTACGCGAGCGTTTCAGAAGTCGGCCTGAGCGCCAGCCGCTCGCCGATGTCGTTGTCGCCGGCCTTTGTGACCCAGAACACTTGGGGCGTAAAGCCCGCAAAGTGGTCCTCCTCCTTTGAAAGCAGGCTCTCCGGTATCAGCACCGGCAGAAAGCCGTTCTGGTGGCCGGTCTCTTTGAACCTCTTGTCAAGGATGTCCCTTATCGACTCCCATATCGCGTAGCCGTAGGGGCGCAGGACAATGAACCCCTTGACCGGGACATAGTCGGCAAGCTCTGCCTTGAGGACTGCCTGGGTGTACCACTCGCTGAAATCCTCGCTCTTTTTGACTGTAATGCCTGCTGCTTCTCTTGGTTGCGAACTCACGCTTGACAATTGCACAACGAGTAGGATTTATGAAGTTTATTATACAAACAGCGCCCTGTAGCCCTGTCCAAAGACCGCCTTTCTCTGGCCCTCCGACAGCTTCTCAAAGTCCCTCTGGTGGTAGGTGCAGAACCCCCTGACCTTTACCCTGCTTGTCGCGATCTCGACCACCCTGTCTGTCAGAAAGAACGCGCCCATGTCGGCGATTATGCAGATGTCGCTTTTCTTCGAGACGATCGCGTGAGACACCAGCCGGCTAAAGAACAGCTCGTTGTCCTGCTTAAAGCCTAGGAAGGCCGCGTACGAATCCATAATGACCA
>CAYYYR010000023.1:0-42286 GCA_964476255.1 uncultured Nitrososphaera sp. | reverse complement strand
CAGCTGGTCGCCAAGCTCTTCAATCGTCCTGATCTCCTGCCCTCCGATGTACTGGATTACGGATTCAGGTTCCATCCCGATCGACTCGGCAAGCGATCCCGAGTTGACGGTGACTGCCATCACGCCAAACTGAGGGGCGTTCGGGTCTGGCGGAAGCGGCGTTAGCGTTGAAACTATAAGGAATAGCCCTAGCAAGGAAGCGCCTGCCAGTATCATGTTATTGAGCGGGCCGGCTGTCAGGACTGCGCTCTTTTGCTTGAGGGTCACTTTGTTCAGCTCGTCCCTTTCAATGTTGACAAACGCCCCTATCGGAAGCCCCATGAACAGCACTAGGCCTGTCGAGTCGACTCTGATGTTGTAGACGCGGGCGACAATGCCATGCCCTGCCTCGTGTATGATGATCGTGATGACAAGCGCTGCCCATCCGTACGTTATCGGCAAATATGGATTAAGGCCGGGGATGAGCAGGTTCGCGGTGGGGCCGATGCTGGCCACGGCGCCCCTCGCGCCCGCGTTGGACAAGATTATCATGAGCGAGCCTATTATCAGGAATATCGCGAGCGCGGTTATCGCCGGCATGAGGTACGTGTTAAAGTCGGCGTAGAACCTTGCGGCGCGCCACTTGGCAACCCTGTCAAAGAAATCAAGGCCAAAAGGCGTGTGGATAAGTATCAGGGGGAGTTTTACTTCGGCGCGCACCCTGTTGCTCTTTTCCTGTTCCAAACGAATGTAGTACGCGCCCTGTATATTTAAATCAAAGCGTTCTCTAGACGCCGCTGCTCTCTGTCTTTTGTATCTCGATGTAGACTTTGTCGCCGACCTTGATGCCCATGTCCTGGTACTCCCTCATGCTAAGCTTTATCGTGGGGGACTCTGTTGCCATGCCTCCGATGCCCGGAAAGCTCGCCATTACCTTGGGCATGTTCTTCATGAGGTCCTCTATTGAATTGAATGTCGCGGCGCCCTGGCCAAACGGGTTCGTGCTGGGCTTGTCAGGCTTGTACTCTTTTGGGTCGTTGAACGTGACATAGACATAGGGGCTCCCGTCCTGCGACGCTTCGATCCTGGCGACTATGAATTCTCTTCTCATTGACGCAATACCTTGCACGGAGGGACTTATTTGCATATCTAAAACTGCTGGACGACCCTGCGCAATGGGGGGAGCAGGGTCATTCCAGCGGAATCGGTCTGGCTTTTCGGAAGGGCGGTTTACGACACTGTATGGCAGCATTTGCGATAAAAAGGTCGTCGATGATTGGTCTACCATCCGGCTCTAGTGCAAAACCTCAAAACCGTGTCAACAACATTTTTCCTCCAACGACAAATATCGAATTCCGCTCATTGCAGCCATGCTGGCGGGTCAGCTCCATTCGCACCAGTGCCCAAAATACGGGGTGGCATACGACTGCGACAGCAAGAACTGCGCGAGGTTCCAGAAGGAGTGTGACAAGTGCCCGTTCTCGCTCGCCTAACAGAAAGTCTACATTAGAGGCTTGCACATTGGCTTTCGTGCTTGCCATAGAGGCCGCCGGCGTCACCAAAATATACAAGGGCTCCCGCCAGGCCGCGCTGTATGACGTTTCGCTCAAGGTAGAGGCAGGCAGGGTCTTTACGCTGCTTGGCCGGAACGGGGCCGGCAAGACGACCTTTGTGCGCATGTGCGCGACCCAGCTGACGCCGACTTCTGGCAGCATCAGCGTGCTTGGCCACGACGTCATCAAAGGAGCAAAGCAGATCCGTGACCTGATTTCAATTGTGCCGCAGGAAGGCCGGCCGCTCAGGGCGCTGACGTCGTGGGACCACGTCTACAACTGGCTCAGGATAAGGGGCGAGGGCAAGCAGGCTGCCAAGGAAAAGACCGAGGAAATCTTGCGCAAGCTAGAGCTGTACGAAGCCCGCGACAGGCCGGCGATGAACCTGTCGGGCGGCATGAAGCAAAAGATTCTGGTCGCGATGGCGATGGCTACTGACGCGCAGCTGTTGTTCCTGGACGAGCCGACGATCGGGCTCGATCCGGTGTCGAGGAGGCAGGTCTGGTCGGCTATAAACGACTGGAAGTCCAAGGGCGGATCGATATTGCTGACGACGCACTATATGGACGAGGCCGAGATACTGTCCGACTATATCGTCATCATAGACAGGGGCGCAGTGATCGCGCAGGGCACGATACAGGAGCTGCGCAGAGTGATCCCGCAGAACATCAGGGTCGACGTTGCGCGCGACGGCCTTGACGTCGACGCGCTAAAGCCATACGGCTCTGTGGTCGACACCGGCTACGGGACTCTGCGCGTGTTCACGTTCGAGTCTGCGGTGCACGAACTGTCCGAGCTTGCGCTGCGCAAGAACGCCGCGTTCACCGTTTCGCCTGTAACGCTCGACGACGTGTTCGTCTACCTTGTAGGCGGCGGCATTGGAGATGACCAGAATGGCAGAAACTAGCATGCTTCCGGTAAGGCAGGCGTTCCTAATAGCGTACATGACCGGAGTGCTCTGGCTGCGCAGGAACCCAACGTCGTTGATATTCACGGCGATCAGCCCGTTCTCTCTCCTGTTCGTGCTCTTTGTAATCAGCGGCGGCCAATACGTCCACCTTGCAGTCGCAGGCAGCCTGGTGATGGCGCTCGTCGGCTATGGCCTTGCGCTCGGGCAGGACATCTCGTTCTACAAGACCGAGTACAAGGTGCAGGACGTCTTTGTCGCGTCGCCCGTGTCGCCACTGACCTACATGATGGGCCTTGCGCTGTCAGAACTGCTCTTTGGGCTGCCCGCGCTGATCGCGCTTGCGTCGCTTGTCTTGCTCTTTGGAGGATCAATATTCGACATCCCGCTCTTGGTGGCGACTGTACTGCTGGTTTGGGGATCAATGTCTGCGATGGGCTTTTTCCTTTCGTCGCACATGCTTCACATGCGCAACGCGACGCAAGTGATTTCATTTGTGAACGTCATACTTGCGGTCCTGCCGCCCGTGTTCTATTCGATAGACCGCGTGCCGCCAGAGCTGTGGCCGCTTGCCTATGCGGTGCCGACGACGCATGCGTCGCTGATGCTGCAGCAGATAATGGGGCTGCCGACCCCGGCGGACTGGTCGCTCGGCTTTGGCTTTGCGGTGCAGGTCGCGTACCTGGTGGGGTTTGTCGTGCTGGCAAAGACAAAGGCGATATGGCGAGAGAGCTAGCCTATTCCCACGGGAACACGATCCACATCCTGTGCTCGAGCACCTTTGCCGTTATCCCGTGGCTCTTGTACCTGCTCATGCAAAAGCAAAAGTCGCAAGTAACATCCTGCAACGCGTCTACAACCTTGCGATATGTGTCGCCAGTATCGTAAATGTCGTCGATCACTAGATACCGCTTGCTGGCGTCAAGGATCGGCATCTCTGACTTGACCACGTTCTTGTCGCGCACCGGCACGAGCTGGATGGCGCCGATATTCAGCTCGCGGGACAGAAGCCTTGCGGGAACAATGCCGCCCTTTGCAATCGCAAGGATCCCGTCATAGCTTGTATCGGATTTCCTGACCTGGACGGCGACCTCTTTTACGAGCTGCTCGATTTCCTGCCAGCTGCAGAACTGCTCGCCCTCGATCTCCTGCATGCCCTGTGGGGAGACCGAATGACTTCTTAAAGATATGGGTAATGGAGGTCACGGTGGGATTTGGACCCACGACCTGCTGATCTCTTGACAGAAGTTTACAAGTCAGCCGCTCTGGCCAGGCTGAGCTACGTGACCTCGTGCGCTCTAATGATGTTGCGTTTTATTAAGTAAACGGCGTTTTTGCAAAGGTTAATCTACGGCTCATGCCATAGTTGCCAGCGTTGGCGCAAACGGTAACAAGGCGTGACAACCTCAAGCTGCTTGCTTACATGACAGGGGCCGCGGTGTTCTTTGGAGTCACGCTCTTTATCTCGTTCTTTGTCGTGATAGTGGCAATAAACAACATGGACATACCCGGCGACGTCGCGCCAAACATGTTCATGCTTGGGCTCGTGCCGCCGTCGATTGGGACGTTCTTGCTGTTCACCAAAGTTTTCGGCCGGTTCATATAAAGAATGTATTTAAATCGCATGAATCTTGGTGAACCTGTGCCAAAGTTCGTAGTGCAGGTAGTGATCGAGAACAAGCCCTACATCAACGACCCGGAAGGCGAGACGATCCACCGCGACCTTGTGGTTAAGGGCGGCTACCCAAACGTCCAGTCAGTCCGGTCGGCCAAGATGCTAAAGATGGTCGTCAATTCAAAATCAGAGAAAGAGGCTGAAGCGACCGTGAAAAAGCTGTGCGAAGAACTGCGCATATTCAACCCCATCGTCAGCAACTGCACGATCAAGGCGGCTGGCAAAGTCTAGTATTCCACTACTTTCATCTTGCCCGGATTGAATGGCTTGGAATCCTTCCACATGTGATCAAAATAGTCAGAGCACCACTCGCAGAATACTGTGCCTTCGCCCACGAACATGGTGTTCATGTCCACCTCGCCTTTTGCGTTTGGAAACGCAATGGCGGCTTCCCTGTCGTCGGCGATGAAAAGGGCGACGCTTACCTGCTCCACCATCCTTCGTTCGAAAATCCTCTTTGAAATCAATTCGTCGATTCTCGGCATAATGTTTTCCACCACATTTCTTGGAAATATCGTGTTGTGGCCGATCAGCGCGAATACCTTGACTTCGTGGTTTGCTCTGTCTATGAGTATTTCGCCTTCCTCGGGCCAGGCCTGGGAAACAATTATTTTCAGCGATCTTGTTGACGACGATTGCAGCTTTTTCAAGCTCTGGAAAACGGCCGTCGCGCTGTCCACAGTCTTGCAGTCTTCGAGCGCGCCAATCCTCTGGAGAAACTTGTCAGGGAGGACATCAACAAGGCTGTGATCTTCAAACAATTCCCTGTGCCTTTTCATGAACAGCAGGCCCGGCACCTGCTTTATCACTACCCTGCCGTATTCTGTCAAGTAGAATGTGCCGTCAGACCTTTTTACAAGGCCTTCCTGCGCGAGCCTGTTGAGGTTGCGGTGGACGTCCTGAACGGTGATGTCCAGCTCTCTTGACAGGGAACTTAGTTTCGCCGGCTTTTTGCTCAGCGAAGCCAGTATGGAAAATCTTGTCTCGCTGGCCAGTTCCATGAACAGCTCGGAGGCCAGAGAATAATCGTCAGAGCCTTCCTCCACACGTAGATATGTCGCAAGTGATAATTAAGATTTTCATTGCTGCCATTTGTTCGTGTCCTCTGTCCGCTGTGGGTGCGCCAAGGAAATTCCAGCACGACCAGTGTTTAAACAAGGATTGTGAAAGTTATACAAACCTGTTAAACCAAGGATATCAGCAGAGCGTCAGCATATAGAAGTCATGTCAGAAGTAGTAGAAATAAGGGATCAGTTTCTGGAACTCCAGAAAAAATACCGGCAGTACCTGCCAAAGGTTGACCCCGCGCTGATAGACGACCTCCTCCTTCGACAGGTGGAGAATCCAAATGTCGTCCCCATGTACATGGTCGAAGTGTTCACAAGGCCGGGCCTGAACACCGAAGAAGTCCGGAGCTACATAATCAGCAAGACGGGCATGAGCCCCGCCATATATGACAACGGCACCCACTACGTTACGAACCAAAAGTTGACACTGGAAATGCTCAAGGAGATATCCGACTCGGAAGAAGTCATAGAAGTTGTAGGCGAATTCACCGGCGGCCTCGGAAGCTCCGGCGCGTCGCACGAGCACAGGCCGCATGACGGCAGGCACGCAAGGATAGCATCGGCACAGTCTCCGCGCGTCCCGAACGCAGAGGTCAAGGTCCCGCGGGAAGAGCCTTCAACAAGGACTAGAAGCAGCAGGATCGTGATCTACACCGCGGCAGGAATAATCGGAGCGATAGCGCTGGCAGGCTTTATAATCAGCGGCGGAATCCTGCCCAACACCAACGTCAGCCAGACCCTGCCTGCCGGAACCGAGCCGGGAGTGCTGCACGGGTACGTGGCCGGTCCGGGAGGCCTACCTGCTGTCGGCGCAACCGTGCTTGCGACGCAGCAAGGAGATGACTTTTTTGCAAGCGGGTTCGTGTCAATAAACGGCCAGTATTCCATCGATCTGCAGCCGGGCAGCTATATAGTATATGTTGCCTACCCTGACGGCACAGACAAGTTGGCCACCGTGGACGTACAACGGGGAGCTAACCACGAGCTCAACTTTGCGTACTGACCGAATAAATAAGTAGAATGGGAAACATGAAAACAAGAGTTCTGTACTACACGGCAGCCGCGACGACCGCAATAACAGGCATACTGCACCTTACGCTGGCCCCGAACATGCTGAACTTTAATCCAAACGCTGCCATACTCTTCTTTGCGGGCGCCGCCGACCAAGTGTTCTGGGCGCTTCCCATGGCAAGGAGGTGGGGAAAGGCGTAGTACGCCCTTGGAATCGGCGGCACTGCAGCCCTGATGGCTATCTGGATAATCACCAGGATGTCGGGCAACCCGATAACTGGCAGGGGCGGCGGGGTCAACGAAATGGCGGTGGCAGTCGAAGCGATGCAGGGAATATTCATCGGCCTCGCTGCAGCGATACTCGTGATAGAGTTGCAGACGAAAAGGCTGGACAAAAAGACCGTGTCAGACTCGGCCTGAGCTTCCACTTTTTTACTTAATGCTTGTCGTCGTGGTCGAGCGTCGCGAACGCGTCGTCGAGGCTGTCCGAGCCGCTCGTAGCCCCTTCGAGCAGCAGGGTGGTCCTGAGGTGCTTTGCAAGGTCCGTCACGGTGATTATGCCGACCAGCTTGCCCCCGTCCATTATCGGGAGCCGGCGTATCTTGTGGTTCACCATCCTCTGAACCGCGACTTCGATGGGAGTCTCAGGCTCTGCAGTAGTCAGTATCTTGGACATGATGTCGCCTATCATGACCTCGGCGATCGGCCGCTCCTTGGCGCATATCTTTTTGATAAAGTCCCGCTCGCTCACGATCCCGACGGGCTGGCCGTCCCTGACTACAAACACAGAGCTGATCCCCTTCTCTGCCATTGTCCTTGCAGCCTCTAGCGCCGACTTGTCGTGGTCTATTATGACTATTTGCTTTGTCATGATGTCGCGCACTAAGCTGCTTGTCATACCAATTTCCCAGAATCGCCCAAAGATAAAAACAATGCTGTCATGAACTACTGCAACTAAAAGCTGGTGCGGAATTCGCTAATCTGAAGATATTAATACGAGCTCTGTGAAGTTCCACTCGCAGTAATGGCAAAGATTGGCATTGCCGTTTTCCCCGGCAGCAACTGCGACCGCGACGTTCACCACGTTCTAAACAAAGTCATTGGCGTCCCGGCGGACTTTATCTGGCATACCAAGGACCGCATAACCGGCTATGACGCGATGATAATCCCTGGCGGCTTTGCGTTTGGCGACCGGCTGCGCGCCGGCATCATCGCGGCCCACAGCCCGATTGTCCAGGAAGTGAAGAGGATGGCAAAGGACGGCATGCCTGTGATGGGCATCTGCAACGGCTTTCAAATCCTCGTCGAGTCGGGCTTGCTGCCCGGCGCTCTAATGATGAACGACTCGCTCCGCTTTGTGTGCAGATGGACAGAGGTCGAAGTAAAGAACAACAAGACCCCGTTCACCAGCCAGTTCGCGCCAAAGCAGACGTTTGGCATCCCGGTGGCGCACGGCGAAGGCCGCTACATGGCCGACAGCAGGATTCTGAAAGAGTTGAAGAAAAAGAACCAGATAGTATTGCAGTATTCAAACGACGACCCGAACGGATCGTCTGATCTCATTGCGGCGATCTGCAACGAAGAGGGCAACGTGATGGGCATGATGCCGCACCCGGAGAGGGCGAGCGAAAGCATACTTGCCGGCGGCGTAAGAAACGACGCAATTACGATTTTCAGGTCGCTCGTGTCAAACCTGAAGCAAAAGGCGATAGCATAGATGGGCGTCCTGACAAAGCAAGAGCTCGAATACCTCGAAGAGAACCTGAAGAGGAAGGCAAACGAGATCGAGCAGGACATCGTTGGCGCAGAGTGGTCAGAGCATTGCTCGTACAAGTCGTCGAAAAAATTGTTGCGATTATTGCCGACAAAGGGCAAGCGGGTAGTAGTCGGCCCCGGCTATGACGCCGGAGTCCTTGACGTTGGCGACGGCTACGTCCTTACCGTCCACATCGAAAGCCACAACCACCCCTCTGCCGTAGAGCCCTTTGGCGGCGCGGCGACCGGGGTCGGTGGCGTAATCCGCGACATCATGTCTATGGGCACGCGCCCGATTGCCGTCCTTGACGCCCTCCGGTTCGCTCCGGTAACCGGCAAGAGCAAGGCGGCGGCAAATTCAAAATGGCTGTTCAAGAACGTCGTCAAGGGCATAGCCGACTATGGCAACTGCATCGGCATCCCGACTGTCGGCGGCGAGATCGAGTTCGATCCGTCGTTCGAGGACTATTGCCTCGTCGACGTCGCGTCGATAGGCTTTGGCCGCAAGGAGGACATTGTCGCAAACCAGGCCGACGTGGGCGACGTGATCGTGCTCGCGGGCGGGTCGACCGGCCGCGACGGAATACACGGCGCGTCGTTTGCGTCAAAGGCGCTTGAAGCGGAGAATCGGTCGGCCGTCCAGATTCCCGACCCCTTCCTTGAAAAGCTGTTGCTTGAAGCCACGATGGAAGCGGTAAAGCAGGGCTGCATAAAGGGCATCAAGGACCTCGGCGGCGGAGGGCTTTCATGTTGTTTGTCTGAAACTTCGGACAACCTTGGCAAGGGCTTTGACGTCGAGCTTACAAAGGTTCATGCAAAAGAAAACGACATGACTCCAAACGAGCTGATGATCTCGGAATCGCAGGAGCGCATGCTCTACGTCACCGACAATGCAAGGCTGCCGGCGTTGCAATCAATCCTCGACAAATACGAAATCCGGCATTGCGTGCTGGGAGTCGTGCAGGAGCACAAGGACTTGGTAGTCAGGCACGGCGGCAAGGTGGTGGCAGAGATGCCTTCGCACCTGGTCGCGCACGCGCCGCTCGCTGACAGGGCTGTAAAGCGCCCTACCTACCTTGACAGGCTAAAGTCGGCAAAGTCGCCCCGCCAGCCGGCAAGCCCCGGCAAAGCTTTGCTGTCGCTTTTGTCAAACCCAACGATAG
The DNA here is from genome assembly GCA_964476255.1 of uncultured Nitrososphaera sp. GTDB lineage: Archaea > Thermoproteota > Nitrososphaeria > Nitrososphaerales > Nitrososphaeraceae > Nitrososphaera. The sequence continues at coordinate 33,176 of CAYYYR010000023.1, read as the reverse complement.
CCAGCAAGCGATGGGTCTACCAGCAGTACGACCACGAAGTCGGGGTGCGCACCGTGGCAAAGCCCGGCATGGGCGACGCAGCCGTCCTGAGACTCGACAACGGCAAATTCGTCGCGATAAAGCTGGACGGCAACTCGAAGCACTGCTACCTTGACCCGTACCAGGGGACGCTTGGCTGCCTCTCGGAAGGGCGCAGGAACGTCATCTGCGCCGGTGCAGAGCCGGTCGGGGTGGTCGACCACCTGCAGTTTGCAAGCCCCGAAGACCCTGAAATCTACTGGACGTTCACGCAGGCGATAAACGCGATCGTCGACTATTGCAAGTTCATGGAGATGCCGGTGGTCGGGGGCAAGGTGAGCTTTTACAATGAAACCGCCAAGGGCCCGATCAAGCCGTCACCTGTCATGGGCACGCTCGGCCTTGTGGAAAGTGCGCAGCACATCACCGGCCCCGCGCTGTCCGCAAGCGATTCGATCTTTATCGTCGGAAATACCGCGCCTGAAATGGGCGGCTCTGAATATTACGAATACGTGCACGGCATAACCGGCGGGCCGGTGCCAAGGGTTGACATGCAGGCAGACAGGCAGAACGGCAGCGCCGTGCTGGGGTTGATAAAAAGCGGCGTCGTGACTTGCGCGCACGACTGCGCCAAGGGCGGCCTTGCAGTGGCGCTTGCAGAAATGGCGATCGCCGGCTCTACAGGGTTCAAAGTAGATCTCGACGCAGTTCCAAATTCCTGCAAGAGGATTGACGACCTCTTGTTCTCCGAGTCGCATTCTAGGTATATAGTTGGCACAAAAGAGCCGGAGAATGCCCGCATGGCTCTGTCGGCGGCAGGCGTGACCTTTGCAGAAATCGGAAGCGCCGCAGGCACGATAGAGTTCGCCAAGGGCAAGAAAAGGGTGATCAAGCTGGCGCTGAAGCAGCTGCAGGCAAGCTTTGACTCGCTTGGAAAAGTGATGCAATGAAGATATGTTTTTTAGAGCATCGCGCTAAGCCTAGTACATCTTGGGGTGGCTGCGTTGGTTCATGAGAACTGCGGCGTAGTGGGCATATTTTCGCTTGACGGGCACAACGTCATACCGTTCGTAATAGACTCGCTGCGCGCCCTCCAGCACAGGGGGCAGGAGGCGTGGGGCATCGCGGTCCCCGGCAAGACGCCGTTCCGGAGGCTCGGGCTCATCTCGGCGTCTGCCCACGAATTCCAGGCCGTGGTCAAGAAATACAAATCCAGCGCGGCAATCGGCCACGTCCGGTATTCCACGCTTGGCAAGAGCACGCTTGAAAACGCCCAGCCGCTCAAGGTCAAGGATCTGTGCGTCGCCCACAACGGCACAATCGCCAACGTCGAAGAACTGTCAGGCATGGTAGGCGGCTGCACTTTTACGCCGCAGACAATGAGCGACACTCTTGTTGCGGCCCAGCGCCTGGTCATGCACCTTGCGGACAAGGATGACATGGCGGAGGCGATGCACATACTAAAGGGGGAGATGGTCGGCTCGTTCTGCTTTACGTTTTTGACCGACGAGGGCTCTGTCTACGCGGCCAGGGACCCGCGGGGCTTTCGCCCGCTTGTCCTCGGGCACCACCGGGAGACCAACACGTACATGGTTGCGTCAGAGTCGTGCGCGCTGGCCGCCGTAGGCGCGCAGCTCGTGCGCGACGTAGAGCCGGGCGAGCTGGTAAAGATGAGCAAGGGCGGCATCAGCTCGCAGCAGTTTGCAAACGAAAAGCCGCACGCCCACTGCGCCTTCGAGTACACATATTTCGCGCATCCTTCAAGCATCATGGAGGGCATCAACATTTACGCAGCAAGGAAAAGGATAGGGCAGTTCCTTGCGAAAAAATTCCCGATAGAAAACGCGGATGTCGTAGTCCCGGTGCCCGACTCTGCCCGGCCTGCGGCGCTTGGCTATGCGCAGGAACTGGGCCTGCCATTTGAGGAAGGATTGCTGAAGGACCGGTACAGCAAAAAGGGCTCGATGCGCAGCTTTATCGAGCCGTACCAGAGCGACAGGGTCGAGATAAACAAGGGCATAATACCGATCCGCGAAGTGGTCGCGGGCAAGCACGTAATAGTCGTTGACGACAGCATCGTGAGGGGCACGAGCTCGGCAGAGATAATCAAGACGCTCCGTATGGTCGGGGCAAGCAGGGTGAGCCTCGTCGTTACCTACCCCCCTATTCGCTATCCCTGCTACGCCGGCATCGACTTTCCGTCGCAGGAAGAGCTGGTCGCCTACCAGCACGGCGCCACCGGGGATTCAAACATTACGATAGGCACGCGCGTTTCGCAGGTGATAGGCGCGGACCACGTCGCGTACAACGACACTTCCAACCTTGCAAAGGCGATCGGCATGCCGGAGGAAGAGTTATGCTTCACCTGCTCCACCGGCAACTATGCGCCGCTTGGCATAAGGCCGACCTTCAAGTCAAGGATACAGATGAAGGGCGAATAATCGAGAGGGTACAGCGCCTTCACAGACACGCTCAAGAAACCATCCAAATGTGCATATTGCATCTATGCTTGACCTAACATGGTCCTAAGATTAATTTGCTCATGCGTCTGGAGCAACGCCCGAGATAACAACGACCCTCAGGGCAGGATGCTGGTGATCCTCAAGGGGATACATGAAATGACGTTCACGGGCCATGTGTGCAAGATTGAAGAAGGATAGATTCTGTTAACTTGCTAGGGATGGTTTAGGTAGTAAAGAAAGCATAAAAACTCGATTCAAACACCTTTTGATGCACGCCACGATAGGGCTAGGATAAAGAGGCGGAGAACGAAATTGTCCACCAGCTATTCCAAAGTAGCTGGCGGCGAACTGGGTAGCTGAGACATATTCTTCGGATATACTCGCCTAGTTGTGTGGAAACGTGCATCTATTTTTCAAGGTCATTATACGAATCAAGCTCTACCAAATCCTTGACTCGTTCTTTCATCCTGCTTTCATATTCACCTTCCTTCAGTATGCCTTCTCTATGAGCAAATCCTTCAGCAGACTGACACGTTTGTCAACTAAGGTAATATCCTGCTTGAGATCACTTCCTTTTTCTTTCTTTTGTTGCTTCTTTGATTTTGCCATTGACTATTCCTCTCTTTTCCTTGTGTACCCCTTTTCGGATAGGTACGATATGATTATTGTTCTTAGCGTGTCGCTGGTCGAATCTCCCATCTTGCCCTTTAGCTCGTTGTTGATTATATCCAAAATACCTTCTGGCAACGCAACCAACACTTTTTTCAATTGGAATTTCTTGCCTCCTGCTGCTTTGCTGCAATCGGAGCCGTTTGAAGCTCACCTGCTACTTTTGCCAAATTTGTGCATGGTATCTTATAGGATACCTACAGGATATACTTTCCTCAAAAGAGGGTTGATTGGCCTGATTTCTGGGGCGATTTTGCCGCCAAGCTCTTCAATAGAGCTCCGTCATTGTATTTTGTAAGCATATCTTTAGTTTCCAATAATGTGCTCAAAGTCTCATGCTTTTCAAAATGTTTAGCTTGGACTTCAAATTCCCTCTGTAGTCGCAAAGTATTGTGCGGCACATATTTGAATTTGGAGTGGAGAGCACTATTCGTAGTCTGCACATAATAGTATGTACTAGAATCGAGCAATCTTGCTTTATGCTCAGGTGGAGGTGCATCTTTTGGATCTACATCTTTCATGTTTCTTCTTGGTTCCCGATTTACTCCTATGATATTTGCACCAGCGGGAGAAGACAATACATCCGAAGCGGGACTGGTGGGGTCTTTTGAATTTGACATGATTTCTCGTCTCATATTGGTTAAGTGGCAAATTGTCTTGTTGTAATATCCCGATTGCTTGATCAATCTGAATACGTGATTCATCCTACCTATTGTTACCTCACTTACGGGAGCTCCCTCGAAGTCAATCCAATAGTAGTAATACTCGTTCTTCAGGTAATGTTCAATTAAAGCGTCAATACTCTTCACCTGCATTCTTAGAGAAACTGGTACAAATATCGGCTTGTTGTTCTTGGTATTGAGCAAGCGGTAGGTTTCATCAACGAATTTGATGTAATGCTTGATACCAATGATCTTCTCCTTTCGGTATTTCGGTTGGGTGTGAATCCGATGCCACCTAATATTCGGAACAGAAACAAACAGTTTGGCATATTGATAGTATAGGTCAAAAAAGCCACTGATATCTTCAATTTTCTTTATTGAATCATATGGATTGAACTCAAAGGTTAGGTTCAAAATATTGGGGACTTCTGAGAGCCAAGCCTTCTTGTGAAAAAAATCATTAATCTTTGAGTTATCTTCTTCATCAAGTATCTGATCAATTCGCGCATAGGAACGAATTACTGAAGTTGCTTCAGAGATTTTGAGGCTATTTTCTAGCTTCATCTCATCGTAGGTTTCCTTCGTAACAGTCCTAGAATCCAAAGCCTTTTCTGGTTTCCTGAAATCAGTGTTACCAATTTTGAACTTCTTGATATTATACCACGAATTTTTATCTTCTATGGTCTCAGGAATCGAAATATCATGACCCACAGACTAACAACCTTCTATTTTTGCCTCGACCTCACTTAAAATGTTGTCTGCCACTCTGAAAGGAGAAGACTTGATGTCATGTAAAATCTGCAATGCTTGAACCTTTGTAAATAACTTGAAGATGCAATGACAGTCAGCAATTAGTCCTATAGTTCCAATCATGCTCTTTGCCAGATGCGGCAGGTTGTCGATCACAAATTTCCTCGCTTCTTGATCATCCAAAATGAATTTGCGAATCTTTTCCGATGCACTCCAATGATAAGCTAATGCAATTACTTCCACTTCTCCTTTCCCAATCGCTCTTTGACTGAGGAAAGGGCGCAGTAGTTCTCCTAAGCTTGGTTCAAAATCTATCGAGATGATTCCAGAGACTCCACTAATTTTACCGTAATTCTTGCATACTCTAACTTCCTTCTGAACCAGTGTAGGTATGAAAAATTGAAAAATGGAAAGCATGTTCATCAGAATTTCGGGTTTTCCAATGTCCTCTAAGAAACATAAGTAAAAGGTGCTATCAGCTAAGTAGGAGTGCTCTTTGTCCAAGCCAGATTATACCTTGATCAATTCCTCATAGCGTCCTAGAGTGATCATATTCTTGTGTAAAAGACCGCGAGCCAATTGATTCCTCTTACTCCTGTCTCCCATCAGTTTATCGTAAACGTTTGATAGCTCAGTATAGGAAGGATAAGTCGCGTAAATCAAGAAGAGCAATTCATCCTTTGAAAGTTTGTCGTATACCTCACGAGTAAGTTTCATGCTGGTGAGCAATTGCTCGAACCGCTTGTTATCACGATTCTGAGTTTTTAGGTCTCGAAATATTTTCTTTCCATAAGAAGTAAGTTGAAGTCCATCCTGTGAGTATGAATACGCATCTTCAAAGTACATGGGGTCTTTTATCAAATCGTTCAGAACTTGAGAGTATGGCCCTTCGTAATGTCTAGTGAAGTGAAATAATTCTTGAATCCGCGAGTAGACCTCGGAAAGTACAAACATCTCCTTTTGAAGATGCCAGATGGTAGGGAGGGGTTTGCTATCAGCACCCAATAAAAGTATGATTGCGGTCTCGGCCTCTTGATCCATATCGCATCCCTCACATTTTGTATGCTAAGGGGAACGAGATTCTTTCCAAGATTTCTACCTTCCCATAGCTCAACATCCAAAAATTGAATAGTTCTGCCACTTCATAAGAGTTGGAGAACTCGTAGGGGAAGGGGAGTATCCCTAACAAGTTAACAGAATCGTGCCAACTAACTTAACAGTATCTTCCAGAATTACTGCTCTAAAAACCTTAATTGGCGCACATATAAGGGCACCATTGTCCTGTTAACTTCATATATATGGTATATGGCAGCGTTAAGAAGGATCTCATCGTCTCTGCAGTCGTAATTACCATTGTTCTTTTGCTATTCTATGTTATCCAAAATCCGTATTCTCCGATTCTTGCCTTTATCGTCATAATGGCATCATTTAGTACCCGCCTCCAAAAGAGAATATACCCCCGTTCCAGGTGACATGTGTAAGCTATATGGCCGGCGAAATATCACTAATGCCATTTTTTTCATGGGCAATCTTGGCCCTTATCGCCGGACTTGCCGGCCTTCTCTTATGGAGGAATAGGAAGAACAAAAAGGGAGGAAAAAGCTGGTCCATCATAATACCGGCTATCGTTGCAGGATTGATAGTTGTATTTTTCAGCTTATACACATTTAGTTACGACTACACAGAATCAGGGTTCATTGGATCTCTTGACTGGTCAAACAGTACACAGCAGACTGTTGTTGCTACACAGGCAGAACGTGATTATGCTTACGAGAGGTGCGCCAGGGATATGCAAAATTTTGACGGGCCACTATGCAACAAGATCAAGAATGGCGAACTGCCAATCCCAGACAAATACATACTGACACACACCATGACGGACCAAGACATCTTAGTTGAAGTAAGAAAAGTACCTGAATTTCAGGCCTTCAACGAAAGATATCCAACGGCAATTGAAGTGATCTGGCGCGAAGGGACAGCAGCCTACGTGAAATATGTCGAGGTAAGGCTTCGCAGCGGTGGGAATGATAGCCCTATTAATGAATCCGAGGCTTTGCATCTTTTAGTCAAGTTTGATTCGATAGGTCGAACTAGTTTCGAATATCAGTGTGGCGCCACAGTGACCACAGAAAATGTCTTGGAGACGATAAGGAATTCGGAATGCCCAGATTGACGCCCATGCTCCCGCCGCACCTATGCGCTATTGCAGCCTTTTAGCTCTTGGTTATTTCCCCTACACAGGCCAATAATCGCTTAAATATTCTCAAGCCCCATTCTTTTTCATGCGCCTTGCGTTTGTCGTGGCAGCCGCAGCCGGAATCGTCGCAGCCGCCTTGACCGCAATGCTTGTTTCAGCCCTGCCGACAAAGGACTATGATCTGAGCGTGGACGCGCTAAAGGACGAGCAGTCGCTCTTTACCGATGCGCGCGTAATAGTAAAGAACATCGGCAAGCTACCGCTGACAGATGTGCTGGTCGACTATGGCGGCCAGAAAGAGCCGGTGATACCTGTGCTCCAGCCGGGCGAAACAATGAACTTCTCGCCACCGGAGGACGCGCAGCTGGACCAAGTCACCGTCACCGCCGAACCCGGGATACAGATAGTGCAGCCGTACCGCACTCCGATAAAGCTGCCCGGCATGATAGGCTCCTGACTGCGTTTAAATAATCTGATGGCGAAAATCTCTGTGTGGAAGTAGACTCGCACTCTGACAGCGAAATAATAAGGTTCTATGGCTTGAAAAACATCGCGGTGGTTGGCATGTCAAAGAACGAGGGCAAGGCTGCACACTATGTCCCGAAATACCTCATTGATCGTGGCTACAACGTAATCCCAGTCAACCCGACTGCGGTAGAAATCCAGGGGCGCAGGTCATATCCTGCGGTGAGCAGCGTGCCGGAAAAAATAGACATCGTCGACATTTTCAGGCCGTCAGAAGACGTGCCGGCAGTAGTGGAAGACGCCCTGAAGAAGGAAGGCATCAAGGTGATCTGGATGCAGGAAGGCATCTACAGCAAGGAGGCCGAGCGCATGGCGAGTGAAAAGGGCGTCGAAGTGGTCTACAACAGGTGCATGCTTGCAGAGCACATGCGGCTGTTCAAAGACTAGGTTAAATTACACAATCTCCAATCAAGGATGAATGTCAAGCATCGACAGGGTTTTAGAGCGGATCAAGCCGGTCCTCGAAGAGCTGGAGAACAATGAAAAGATTTCGACCAAGGTCGGAGTCGACAGGGACGCCGGCATCGTCAGGATCTACGGCGAGGGCTCGGACTATATCCGGCGCGCATCTTCGGGGCTGGAGGAGATGCTCGAGCTTGCCTACACCACGGCAGAGCATCACCCGTACTGGGCAGTGCTTTATCACGCATCTGAAATTTCAAAGGCGACCCTTGAAAAATGGGAGTCCGAGCTTTCCGCCGACCAGATAAGCGAAATGTCGTGGCGCTGCGATGAAATCAAGATGGCCCTTGACAGGTTGGCCGGCAAGTAAAGCCCTCTCAAGAAAAGTATGGGCGTTTGACTACATACAAGTCCTTTTAAAAAGGAAACGGCGAAATCGTAGTGCCGTGAGCTCTGACGAATTAAAATGCCCAGTTTGCAGCAAGGCACTGGAAGAGTCTGAACACAAGAAAGCGACCAGCCGCTTTGACAAAAGCATTTCACAAAAACATCGCGAGCAGCTAAAGAAGGACAAGCAAGTCCATCGCAAACAAGTGCAGGTTATGGCAAAAAAGTACCACAAGGAGCAAAAGTCGCTGCAGAAAAGGTTTGGCGAACAGGCAAAGAGGAGCAAGGAGGGTCAAAAGCGTGAGCTTGTCCAGCTGAAAAAGAACTACCAGGTGCAGCTGGAGCACATACGCGAATTTTACGGCACCCAGAACGCGGCGCTCCAGAGCGAGCTAAAGACTTCCTACGGCGGCCAGCTGGAAGGAATGAAAAAGAACTACGAGGGCCTGGCAACGGGCAATCAGAGGCAGCTTGAAACGCTTCAAAAATACCTGGAGGACAAGGTGGTCGGCGAACTCGAAGACAAGGTGAGCCAGCTGGAAGAGGACAAAATGTCGGCCGAACTGCGGCTATCAGAGATGGTCCAGCAGCTTGACGAGCGCAACGCCGAAGTCGTATCGCTAAAAGACAGACTGCACAGGGTAGACTATGGGGCGCATGAACCGGAGCAGGTTGATGCTTCAAGCGAAGCTCCAGATCTAGGCGACAACCAGCAGGAGCTGCTCAGGATCGTCAAAGAAGTTGACCAGCAGCAAGAGATGGGAGAGTTGAAGGAGCTCGAAGAAGATCCTGAAGAAGAAAAGCACGGCTTTTGGGGGTCAAAGGCAGGCAAACGGTTCGGCCTGTTCTAGAAAGTCTTATCCGTCGGCAATCTCATAATACCCTATGCAAGCCCCAATACATGTTTCACAGCACAGGTCTGCGTTTGCCGGGAACCCGGGGTTCTTTGTCCATTTGTCGCTGCTTGGAGGATTCGTAGGCCTTATCGGGTACATCGCGGTTGTGTGCCACCACGTCCACTGATCAGAGTATATAAATAATAACAGGGAGTGGAAAACCCATGATAAAGATTGGGCTGATTGGCAAGACAAACACCGGCAAGACGACGTTCTTCAACTCTGCCACGCTCCTATCTGCCGAGATATCCAATTACCCGTTTACGACGAAGCAGCCAGCCACAGGCAACGCACACGCGATCACGCTCTGCGTCCACAGGGAGTTCAACCTGCAGGACCAGCCCAAGAACTCGCGCTGCATCGACGGCTGGCGCTTCATACCGGTCGAGCTCGTGGACCTGCCGGGGCTCATCAAGGGCGCGTGGGAGGGCAAGGGGCTGGGCAACCAGTTCCTCACCGTAGCCGCGCAGTCCGACGCCCTGTTGCACATCGTCGACGCGTCCGGCAGCATCGACGCGTCCGGCAGGATCGCCGAGCCGGGGTCAGGCGACCCGGTGGCGGACGTTGCAGACATTGAAGAGGAGCTGGTCATGTGGTACCTGAAACTTTTGGAGGGAAACCGCGACAAGATCTCGCACGCCATCAGCACCGGCACGGAAATAATATCTGCTATAACCGAGGTGTTCCGCGGCATCAACGTGCGGGAAGACCACGTCAAGCTGGCCCTTGAGCAGAACAGCCTGGCGGACGTCCCGTTTGACGACTTTGGGCCGCAGGAGAGCAAAGACTTTTGCTGGAGCCTGCGCGATATCTCAAAGCCCACCCTGATAGTTGCAAACAAGGTCGACCTGCCGACGGCCACTGAAAACTTTAACCGCCTGCGCGAAGAGTACAAGGACTTGATAGTGGTGCCGGCTAGCGCGGACGCCGAATTGACGCTGCGGCGCGCAGAGAGCCGGGGCATAATCCGCTACCTGCCCGGCGACGAGCGCTTTGAAATAAGCGACCAGACAAAGCTCAACGACAAACAAAAATGGGCGCTGAATTTCATTCGAAAGGACATCCTCGGCGAGTACATGCGCACCGGCGTCCAGTTTGCGATAAACGTGGCCGTGTTCAAGCTGCTAAAGATGAACGCCGTCTACCCTGTCGCGGACGCGCAGAAATTTGCAGACAAGCATGGAAACGTGCTACCAGACGTCTACCTGATGCGATCAGGCTCTACCGTAGAGGACCTTGCGCGGGAAATCCACAGCGAGCTGGCAAAGGGCATGCTCTACGCGCTGGACGCCCGCGATGGCCTCAGGCTTCCCACCAACTACCACCTGAAGGACCGCGACGTGCTGTCTATAGTCTCGGCAAGGACAAAGAAAAAGTGATCACGATGGCAGACCTGATGGTCGAAATAGAAAAGATACTGCGGAAGGACCCTTCGAAGATGTATTCGAAGGAAGAAATCCTGAACCTGCTCGCGCCAAAAAAGAAGGACAAAGAGATCGAGCAGCTGCTGGCCGAGCTCGAAGTAAAGAGCTCGCTCACGGAAAGCAGGACGGAAGTCTATGCAAAATGCAGGGGCGGGACCGTCTACTACAAGTGGAATAGGGGCTAGTCTTCTTCCTGCGGAAACACTGCGATGCTTTTTAGCGACGAATAGATCGCGAGGTACCTCATGCCCTTTTCCGTGGTCCTGTAGGCCACGTGCCTCTTGTCGTCGTCAGAAAGTTCTGATAGGAGCTTTTTCTCGACGAGGAAGTCGAGATACTGCCTCAGCTGGCCACTCGTGAGGTTGGCGCGGGTAAGCAACTTTGTCTTTGTTATCCCTCCGTTAGCGGCCTCCATGATGATGGCCATGATGTCGGGCCTGCTACGGTTCTTCACAGCTTGGAAGAAGCTCCCCGATGATATAAATCGTCATCGAAACAAGATCTCAGACAAGCTGGTAGAATTAGTTTGATCAGTATATTACCTGCTGCTGCCGCATAATGCGCAAATGCCAGAGCCGGGAGAATTCGTCTCACTGCTCCGTTCAGAGGCCGGCTACATTTCCGGCCAGGCCTTGGCAAGAAAGGCCGGAATTTCCCGGAGCGCAGTGTGGAAGCAGATAAAGGCGCTGCGCAGGTACGGCTATACCGTCGAATCGCGGCACGGGCTTGGCTACAGGCTTGCCGGCCAGACGGACTTGCCTGTCCCATGGGAGCTGGCAAGAATGCTTCGCACTTTATTCGTTGGCAAGCAGGTCATTTTCCACGAAATAGCAGACTCTACACAAAACCTTGCGGTGGCGCTTGCGGACAAGCCTGACTCACACGGCGCGGTGGTCATTGCAGAGCAGCAAAAGAGCGGGCGGGGCAGGCAAAAGAGGAAATGGCTGTCGCCAAAGGGCGGAGTATGGCTGTCTGTCGTCCTGAAGCCAGACATACCGACTGCCAGGATCACGCTATTGCCATTTGTCGCCGCGCTCGCAGCGTGCGACGCGATAAAGGCGACAGGCCTTGACGCGCGGCTAAAGTGGCCAAACGACGTCATGATCTCTGGAAAAAAGGTGGCCGGCATCCTGCTTGACATCTGCGCGGAGGCAGAGCAGGTCAACTACGCGGTCATTGGAATCGGGATAAACGCAAACGTCGACTCTGCGGCAATCACGGCGCGCCTTGAAGGCGTCAAAATCACTTCAATAAGCGACGAGCTCGGGCACAGCGTGAGCAGGCTGGATTTGGTAAAGGCGCTGCTCGAAAACCTGGAGCGCTACTACTTGGAGATGGAGCAGAGTGGCGCCGTCGCAATTTTGCAAAAATGGAAGAAAAACTCTGACATGCTGGGCCGCAGGGTGACAGTGACCCAGAACAGCAGGACGGTTCAGGGGGTGGCCGTCGACGTCAACGACGACGGGTCGCTCCTGCTCAGGACCGGCGACGTCGACGTCAACGTCGTATCTGGAGACATCAGCGTCCGGTACTAGCCTTGCAGATTATTGCAATGTCGTTTACGTTGGTGCCAGTGTATCCAGTAAAAATCAACGAACGCAACTTTTTGAAGGCGCGATGGCTGTCGTGGCTGTCCCGGTATTTTTTCAGATCCATCCTTGCAGCAAGCGACACTGTCTTTGGGGACACCAGCGCGCCGGCGGCGTCAGAGTTGCCGTCTATGCCGTCCGTCCCCATAAAAGCCACTGTGACATCATGCCTTTGCAGTTCCATCATGCACGCAAGCGCCGCTTCTTGGTTCCTGCCGCCGACGCCAATTCTTGATTTGCCCAGCCTGACGGTGGTCTCGCCTCCTGCAACCGCCGCAAACGGCTTGTCGCCAAGGTCGGATGCAAGCCGCGCTAGAAATACGCCAAAATTTCTAGCTTCGCCGTCAAACGCTGATCCAAGGTGCGCCGCCTGCATGCCACGCTTTTTCAAATAGCTGACTGCGCTTGCACATGCAATAGAATTATTGCCGATCAACACGTTATGCACGCGGGAAAATGTTGGGTCGCGCGGCTTGGGCGTTTCATCTATCTCGCCCCGGGCGCCTTTGGCAATATGCTCAAGAGCTGCGTCCGGGCTCTTTATGCGGTACTTCCTTAGGATTTTCAGGGCGTCTGCAAAGGTAGACCTATCCGGGCAGGTCGGGCCGGAAGCGATCACCTCAAAGTCGTCGCCTACCACGTCTGACAGGATCAGCGAAACGACAGTGCATGATTTGTCAACGTGGCGCAAAAGCTGCCCTCCCTTGGCAGCCGACAGGTGCTTGCGGACGGCGTTCATTTCGTGAATCGAAGCGCCGGAGCGGAGGAGCGAATTCGTGATTTTTTGCTTGTCTGCGAGCGACACGCCGGGTGCCGGGAGCGGCATAAGCGCCGAGCCGCCGCCAGAGATAAGGACAAAGACCAGGTCATCTTTCTGCGCTTTCTTTAACACGTTTAGGATCTTTATCGTCCCTTCTACTCCTGACCTGTCAGGCACGGGGTGGGACGCCTGTGTGACTGAAACGCCCTTGATCTTTGCCTTGGTGCCGTAAGGGACAGTGATCGCGCCTGCCGCGACCTTTCCATGCAAGATCGGGCAGAGCGCCTCGGCCATGCCTGGGGCCGCCTTGCCAGCCCCGACGACATACACGCAGTCAAATTTCCGAAGCCTGATTGTCCTGCCGTAAACGTCGCGCACCGATAATTTCCTGTTGAATTTTATTGCGCGCCCTACAAGTGTCGCCGGCCTGACGCTTTCAACCGCGGCTTCAAGCGCGGCAAGAACCATCCGGGAAGACCTGTCGCTGTGGAGTCTGGCGAGCTCGCGGCGGTTTGCGATCAATCACCTGACTGTGCACGTGGTGCTTAATTTCTCTTTATCGTGTACAGGCAAAAGTCGCATTCGTTGCAGACGTAGTACAGGTTGTCAAAATCGGAACACAGCTCCATATTGTCGCGGCAGCGCGGGCATTCTATCTCATGCTCCAGAAATTGCACTTGCTGCTCTTCCTCTTTGACGGCTTTGTTTTCAACCATTACCTCTTCTGCTTCTAGCTTTGGTTCCACAAAGGCAGTATCCTAGAGGTAGTTTTTAAGGCCGGGAACACCTGGAGGGGAGGGGGTGCCCTGGGGCGCAAACCGGCTACTTTAGCCGGCCGATCCGCAGGAATGTGTCTGCCTTTTCCCTGAGGCCCTTCTCGAATTCTGGCATGTCTACCGTGTTGATGGGCTTTAGCATGTGGTACTTTTTCCCGTAGTCGATCCTTTTCTTTGTCACGTGCTTTAGCTGGTCATGCAAGATTTCCTTCAGGTCAGGGGTGCAGATCTTGCTGCCAAATATCGTGGCAAGCGACGCTTCGAGCATTTCGTTCAGGTGCGCCATGCCCTTGTCTTCGTGGAAGTGCGGGTTGCGGGTCTCTATTTGGAACACTTCGACGCCCTTTTCTACTATCTGTGGGTACTCGGAAGGCACCAGCCCACCGAACTTTTCAAATATGTCGACAAACTCGCGCGTCTCTATCGAGTAGCCGCTGGTGTACTGCAGGCACTCTGCAAGCGGCATCGACAACGCGTGCTCGCCGGCGTTGCCAGTCTTGATGACGTCGGTTTCAAAGCCCGTTATGCTGGCTAGGAGCGCGTTGAGGTTCCTGTTGGTGATCTCGGACACTCTGCCCCACTTTGAAAACTGGAGCGAGTTGTTCTTGACCTTTGGCTTGAACACCCACGACACCCTCACGTTGCAGTAGGGCGTGGTAGACATGCCAAAGCCGGCAGCAAATATCTTTACGTATTCGTTGACAGCGCCCGGCACATAGTTGTCGCTGTCGATAAAGCCGACATAGTCCTTGTGGTACATCTTGGCCGCAAGCAGGCCGATTATCATGCCCTCTGCCTTGCCGTTCCTGATGTTGTCTCCAGAGTCGAGGATCGAGTCGTAGCCAACTTTTTTGAAGACCTCTGCAAGCCCCGGATCGCGCTGGTGTATCATCACCATGCGCTTGTCCATGAACCGGCCAAGCTGCCTGACGGCCTCCGTCTCCATTGCAAACCTGTCAACAGGGCTCCGCGCGCTGTTGGACACGATTATGACGAGGCACTCGTTTGGTATCCCGCTGAGCACACCTTCGAGCAGCTTTAGTTTTTCGTCCTTTACCGGTATGATTATTGCCATGTCGTGCAGGGTGTTTGAAATTTCGTCGTAGTCGAATTTCCTGACGGTCTGGTGCGACGACTGAAACCCCTTGGACTTGCCCGAGTCCAGCTCGTAAATGCGCTGCACGGCGTGTATGCTCACCGCGCCCAGCCGCTCGGTGTACCTAGGGAAATCCAGCTTCATCATACATGGTAAAAGGTGATCGTATAAAATATTTTGGCATGCCACCGTGCAAAAATCTTTAAAACAGAAGCCCCGGTACTGTCAAGTTCAAGGTGCATGACAAATAACTAGGACTCTTGACAGCATACACACGGCCCTCTCATACGTCAAGGGCAGCTTACAGAACGTGATAATCGTGCAGGGCGGGGAAAAGCGCGACGGGTTCATCTTCTCGCTTCTAAACCCGCCGGTCCCGCTCGGCGGCAACATCATTGCGCTTGACGTCTATGTGGACGAGTTCCCCGTCCCGAAAAAGTCGGTCTTTGTAGCGACGCCTGACGACGTGGTCAACGCCGCCACCCTGTCAGAGAGCCGGCCGGCCCCCTTCAAGCCGTTCCAGAGCGCAAGGTTCCTAGTTATGAAGGAAGGTGGGCTGGACGAGAAAAAAAGACACAAGATAGTGATCCTGAGCAAGATGGAAGGCTTTGAGCAGATAATGATCCCGTTCACGTTCACGGATCGCGCAGGATACCGGAGCGGCAGGATATTCCTCCCAGAGACCGCGCAATCCCCGGAATCGCCGGCGCCCGGCGAAGACGGGATGGTCTTCCAGAACTTTACCGCGCCGCTGGTGCTGTCCGGGAAGAAGGCGCACATCGTCTGCTCCTCAAATGGCGCGCTTTCCGCCAACTGGACCTGGATGGGCGTGCGGTACGACAACGGCGGGCTGTACGTGCCACCGGCAAGGGCGTTTGGGCGCATAGTAGTCGAAATATCTATGGACGACGGCGTGCGCAGAAGGCTCCCCAATTTCGTAGTCGCGTCCCGGCACGAAAACGGCGTCCTTTACACCCGGCACGAGCTGGCGGGGCTCGAAGTGAAGAGGAAGCTGCTCGTGCCCTATGACAGCAGGGGCTTTATCATTGCCTTCGAACTGAGCCTGCTCGGTGGCTTTGGCGCCCTTTCTGGAAGAAAGGCGGCTAAAAAGAGACGCAAGATCCGCATCCACTTTTTGATTGACGGCAACATCACGAGCTACGGGCTGGCCGCGGTGTCGCAGAGCGTAGTTTCTAAGTTCAGCACAAAGGACAACTGCCTGCAGGTGAGCACCGCGGCCCCAAAGGACACGGGGGTGCAGTATTCAGGGGTGATCGGCGCGGCCCCCAAGAGCCTGAAGCCGAGCAGGATACTGACAGACTCGTTTGCCAACGACCTGGAGCTGTCGTACGACATTAAAGTCGAAACGGGCAAGACCGTGGAACTTGCTCTGGTTGGGACTGGCAGCTTTACTGGCCTCGACGACTGCGCAAGGGAGTTCCGATACATGAGGGACAACTATGTCCGGCTGGCCGCGGACACCGAGCAGGGGTTCAGGGAGTTTTCTTCCTCGACTCTGACCGCCAGGTCGCCCCAGTCAAGGCCGGAGCAGGGCGTGCCAAAGCTGCTGGCGGCGTACGAAAGGGCCAAGGTGGGCCTGCGGTACCTGAAGGCGGAATACGACGGCCTGGGCGAGGGGATCTGCGCCGGGCTCCCACGCTTTCCAAACTACTGGGCGAGGGACACAGGCTGGACCCTGCGGGGCTACCTTGCGATGGGCGACTACCGCTTTGCGGCCGCGGCCATTGACAACTTTATGCGACGGCAGGCGAAGCAGACCACAAAGGCCGCGGGGAAAGGCGAGCTCCCGATGATAATCAGCGGCAGGGCGTTTCTCCACACCACCACTTACGGGTCGGCCGACTCTACATTCCTGTTTCCCTGGGCGATAAAGGAGTACGTACTTGCCACCGGGGACGTCGGCTATTTGAAAAGGAGGTGGAAGTCGATAATGGATCTCGTGAACTGGGGGTTCTCAAAGGACGTGGACGGCGACGGGCTGATTGAGCACGGCTTTACAGGCATCGCCGAAAAGCTCCCGATACTGGACTCGACATGGATGGATCACATTGACCGGAGAAAGAGCGCCAACGACATACAGGCGCTCTTTTACGAAAGCCTAAAGATCGGAAGCGAGCTGGCAGCTATAGCCGGCGACGGCGGCAGCGAAAGCATGTGGAGCGGCAGGGCCGAGGAGCTCAAAGGAGTCATTGACCGCGAATACTGGAACGCCAGCGCGGGGTTCTACTACGACACGATCCGCAAGGACGGATCAAAAGACGCCAGCATCCGGCCAAACGCCCTGGTCCTCCTGCTCACCGGCGCGGTGGCGGAGAGGAGAAAGGCAGACTCGGTGCTGTCCCGGATCGAGGAGCAGGATCTGACCACCGCGTGGGGCGTCAGGACGCTGAGCAGCCGCGACCAAAAGTACCAACCGACGCTCTACCACGACGGCGCAGTCTGGCCGCTGGTCACGGGCTGGGCTGCTGCAAGCGAAATAAAGTTCGGCAGGAAGGAGCAGGGGCTGCGCTACCTGGAGTCGATGGCAGAAAGGATACTGCATGAAAACGGCATGTTTGCAGAGACGTACAGGGGAGACAGGCCGGAGCCGTTCAATTCGTGCATACTGCAGGCGTGGTCGGTCGGCATGTACGTTTATGCGCTCCGCGAAATGATGCTTGGCATGAAGGTGAACATGATAGACAACATGATACAGTTTGAGCCGAGCATCCCAGAGTCGCTCAAGGACGCGTCAGCCCCGGTGGAGTTTGAGCATTTCATCCCCTGCAGCGGCGGGACTGCAAGGCTCAAGATCACGGTCGATCCGCACAACGAAAAGATATTCGCCTCGTGGAATGGCGCGGGCGGCAGGAGACCGGAGATCTTTAGCGACTCCTACCCCGTAAGCATTGTTTAGCCTCCTGCAGATATTATATCCATCTCAAAGGCGCGAGCCCGTGCTAAAGGCATAAATTATCTCAAAATCGAACAATGTCCGGTGTTTACGCTCTACACTACCCAGATTGCAAACAAGGCGCTGCCCGAAGTCAGGCGCATGTTTTCAGACATCCTGATGCACAAAAAGCAGGCGGTGGCGCTGCAGGAGCAGGTCGAAATGGTGATCCAGTCGGGCAGCAAGTTCGACCAGTTTGTCAAGAAAAAGCAGGAGCTCAACGCCGCCGTTTCAAGCTACTACAAGGCGATAGAGCAGCTGGAGGCCACCGGAGTCGTGATAAAGGACGTGGAGCAGGGCCTGCTCGACTTTCCATCAAAGAGGTTCGACGAAGAAGTGTGGCTCTGCTGGAAGGTCGGGGAAGACGAGATCAAATTCTGGCACGCAAAGGACGAGGGCTTTATGGGCAGAAAGCCCCTTGAAAGCACCGGCGTCATAGAACCCTAGAAGACATCGCGCGTTTCCAGTTTTCCAACTAATTAGTTCTTTTATACCGGCCGGTTTTCTTGCTTAGAATTATTTTAGGATGAATCTTGTCGCCCTGTAAGTGGCCTTTATCGCGCCTGCCGCAAGCGGTGGAAGGACAGACAGGATTTCATTTGCCATCGCCCGCCCTCTTGCCTTTATGATCTCTGCGATCCTGCCAAGGTCGTCCCTGGCCGCTTCAAGCGCGGCAAGCCCTTCGGCGGTTATCATGAAGTATTCTCGGGAGAAAAAGAGCATCCAGCGCCGCCTGCTTCTTTCGACGTGGCCCTTGAACATAAGTCCGGTTACCAGATCTGCAACGATCGGCTTGTCGAGCCCGACGCGCCTTGCAACCGACTTTTCCTGCAGGCTGCCGCTCCTAAGTGCCTTCAAGATGCGCACCTCCCAGCGGCTGAGCGCCTGATTCCGTCCTGCCACACACCAGATAAGGCGACAAGATTATTTAATTTGACGCCTACTTGCCTGCATGCCAATTGACGCCGCCGAGTTTGACGCCCACAAGGACCTAGCCGCGATAATCACCCAGTTCCTCTGCAGGAACCGCGACAAGGGTTTTTCTTCCAAAGAGATTGCGCAGGCAACAGGCATTTCCGAGGCCGACGTGAACGGTGCCATGCTCAAGCTGGGTTTTTCAGACATTGCGGGCATGATTTCGGGCAGGAAGAAAAACTCGCGGATAGAGGACGTCACGATAGCCGGGACGACCTACTACCGATGCGTTTCAGGCTGATTCAAATAATGCCTGCAATGTAGCATAAAATGTTGCTGTCAAGCTGGCTGCGGGCAATCAGGATCAGGTTCCTCCTTGCATCGGTGATAGCGGTTAGCAACGGCCTTGCGATCGCCTACTGGAAAACCGGGACTATCGACCCGCTGCACTCCGCCCTGACTTACGTCGGAGTGGTCTTTTTGCACGCAAGCGTAGATCTCCTCAACGACTACTGGGACCACAAGCGGGGCATTGACGGCGCGACTACTAGGACAAAGTTCAGCGGCGGGACGGGGGTGCTCCCTGAAAACCTGCTCACGCCAAAGGCGGTATACGCCGCCGGCTTGATCTTTCTTGTCCTCGGCGCGTCGGTAGGCGCCTACTTTGTCGCGGTGCGCGGCGTAACGATAGCAGTGATACTTGGCTTTGCGGTCGTCGCGATCTATTTCTATTCGACCAGCATAGTGAACGCCGGGCTTGGCGAGCTCTTTGTCGCCATAAAGGGCGCCATGATCGTGCTCGGCACCTATTACGTCCAGCACGCAACGATAGAGCCTGCGACGATATTTGTCGGCGCGATCGTCGGCATCCTGTCTGCAACGGTGCTCTTTGTCAATTCGTTCCCCGACTTTCAGGCAGACAGGTCAAAGGGGCGGCGTACGCTTGTCATACTGCTCGGCAAAAGGCCTGCCGCAACTGTTTTCCCATTGTTCATAATCGCGGCCTATGCCATGATAGTCGCGGGAATCTTTTTCGGCTTTACAAAGGCCTATTCGCTCATCAGCCTTGCGTCGGCACCGTTTGCCGCCAGGTCGATAATGCTGCTGAGAAAGGATTACGAGAGCGTGGAAAAGCTGATGCCGGCGATGGCGTCGGCGGTGACGTATTCCAGGATCACGGGCTTTATGCTAGCGCTGAGCCTCGTCCTGTAATAATACAATGTTCTAGAATCGTTTTACTACCTGCTTTAATATGCTGAACGGCTCACGTGCAGGCATTGTACAATACGCCAGCGATAGGCAAGGATACAGAGGTTGTCAGGGTCGAAAAGAAAGTGCACGACGGCAAGCAGAGCGCCAGCGTGACCGTCAGCGACACGGGGGCTGGAATAGATCGAGAAATAATGCCACGTCTGTTCACGAAATTCGCCAGCAAGTCAGAACACGGAACCGGCGTTGGGCTTTTCATCGCAAAGAGCATCGTTGAAGCACACGGCAGCAGAATATGAGGCGAAAATAACGCCGCCGGCAATGGCGCGACGTTTGCCTTCATGCTGCTGGCAGGCTAGAGGCCCGCGCTTTCTATCAGGCTGATCAGCTGGTCGTACTGCTCGATGAACATCTTACCCTTGGCGGTTATGGCGACGAGCCCGCTCACGCGGTGGATCATCCCCTTTTTCTCCATCTCGTCAAAGTGGTTCATCATCTTGTCGTACGACAGCCGGGTGAAGTGCTGGACGTGGGTAGGCTTGGCGACTTCGTTGTGCATGGTGTCCTCTTCTATCGCGCAGAGGATCTCGTAGAACAGCTGCAGTTTATGCCGCTTTTCTTGCCTCAATCTCCATCCTCCTCTTCGAAGTCACGCTGTGCATGATGTACGCAAAGAGCGCAAGGCCCGCCATCCTCGCAGCTGCCGAGCCGATGAAGGCGCCGATGCTATTGTCAAAGTAGGCAAGCACGAGCGAATACTGCTCAAGCCCCAGCAGCGCAAACGCCGCCGGCACGTACAGCAGCTTGATGTTTGCTGCCTTTGCCAGCGACGCGATCGTGCTCTTGAATATGTACCCTATCACCGCCATGTTGAAAAGCCTCATGTAAAAGCTGAGGTCCGCCAGGCCGGAGTAGTTAAAGTATGGCTCTGCGGCCAGCGAAAAGGTTGGCACTAGGAACGGGATCGCGACCATTGCAAGGGGGAGCATGATGACAAGCGCGTCCCTTGGGCGCACGCTCCTGCCCGACTGGCCGCCATCCGAGTTCTTGTAGTAGTACGACAGCGCGATGAGCGCGAACGCTTCCGACTGGAGCGACATCTGGATCCAAAAGAACGCAGGGTACAGCAGCGGGTCTGACCTGTACATCAGGCTGGCTGCTTCGAACATGAACGACGCGCCGAGGAACGTAAAGCCCACCGGCAGGCCCAGCAGGTAGCCAAAGCCGGAAAACCTGTACGACTTGAAAAAGTAGCGCGAAATCATCAGCGACAGCGACACTGAAACCGCGGTAATCGCGACGGCAAGAGCCGGAGCCACGGCTGGGCTCACCAACACGAACGGGTTGAGCACGTTCGGGTCCAGCAGTGCCATGCCGTTATTTCGTGTCCGCGCAAATTAAGGCTTGCTCCCCTGAAGGGAGTGGCAAGATTCGATTCGTTATTATTTTCGACCGTTCCTACATGGGGCATTGTCATCATACGAGACGCTACCGGGCCACGCCACTCCTGAAGGCACAAAGAAATACGCCCAGAATGCCGCCTCACAGGGCAGGCCATCCGCCCACTTTAGGGCGTTTGACGGCCTGCATCTCTCAAGCATCGGGATGGGGACGTACCTGGGCCAGCCCACCAAGGAGGACGACCTGGCGGTTGAAAACGCAGTGTACCAGTCGATAAAGTCCGGCGCCATCAACGTCATAGATACCGCCATCAACTACCGCGCAATGAAATCAGAAAAGAGCATAGGAAAGGCTCTTTTGCGGCTTGTTAGTGACGACGTGATTTCCCGCGACCAGGTGTTCGTGTCGACAAAGAACGGCTACGTCACAAACGACGGCGACTATCCAAACGTCGACGTGATGGAATACATGCACAAGATGTACATCCAGACCAACGTGATGGCTGCCGATGACATTAGCTCCGGCTACAACGTCATGAATCCGAATTACCTTGCAAAATGCATCGACAAGTCTCTCATGAACATGCACCTTTCCACCATAGACCTTGTCTACATCCACAACGCGTTTGAAAGCTGGAACCAGGACGTGAGCAGGCAGCAGTTCATGGAGATGCTCGCAAAAGCCTTTGAAGTCTATGAAAAATACCGAGCACAGAACAAGATCCGCCACTACGGCATGGCTACCTGGACATGCTTCCGGGTGCCGCCTGACAGCCACGAACATCTTTCATTAGAGCAGGCGGTCAAGGCAGCCGAAAGCGCCGGGGGCAAGGATCACGGCTTTAGGTTCATCCAGCTGCCGTACAACCTCGCATACAGCGAGGCACTTCTACTAAGGAACCAGTCGGCAGGCTCTGAAAAGAACCTGACGATTCTGGAAGCGGCCGCCAAGCTGAACGTGGGCGTGTTCACCAGCATACCACTATTTCAGGGGAAGCTCTTGGAAGCCCCGATCCCTGACTATGGCGGCATGAGCGACCCCGTGGCAAAACTCATCCAGATCGTCCGCTCAAGCCCGTCGGTGATTGCGCCCCTCATCGGGCAGAAAAAGGCCGAGCACGTCGAGCAAAATCTTCGGGTCGCAAACGTGCCGCCGCTTTCAGCCGAAGAGTTCAAGCAGGCAGTCAAGGCGCTTACCAGCCAGCAACTATAAAAAATCTAAAAACAATGGATTGCCAGATGGAGACCACAGACATTCAGAAATTCTAGGGCAGGACCCCTGAAGCAGTAAGTGTGCTTGCATTCCTCAAGGCAAAGCCGGGCAAGCGGGAAGAACTGGAAAGCATATTGAAGTCTCTAATCGCGCCTACGCGGGGCGAGCCGGGAAACATCGCCTATGTCATGCACCGGTCGACAAGAAATCCAGACGATCTGATGTTCGATGAAATCTGGATTGACATGAAATCGCTGGAAGATCATCTAAAGATGCCGCACATGCAGTCGGCTCTGCCAAAGATAAGGGACCTGCTGGACGTTCCTCTCAAGATAGAAACGTACTCAGAAGTATGATCACAGCTGTGTCATTGCTTCTTCAATGCTCTTCCTGTCTTCTGCCGCCGGCATCTGCTCTAGGTATCTTGCAAGGTCTTCCTTTGCGCCCTGGTTGTTGGCAAGCTGCATCCTCGCTATCGCGCGGTTCTTGTAGATCGGCCCAAAGCGCGCCGGGTTGACGCTTGTCGCCTTGCTGTAGTAGGCTTCTGCGAGCGAATAGTCCTTCTTTTTCAGGTAATAGTTGCCAAGCCCGCGGTACGCAAGGTAGTATTTCTGGTTCAGCTTGATCGCCTTTTCGTAGCAGGGGACTGCCTGATCCGAGTTTGTCTCGTTGTACATGCTGGCAAGCAGGCACCACCCCTGCGCATTGTCCGCGTCGATCTCTGTCACCTTTCGCAGTTTCTCTATCGCCTCGTTTACCTTGCCGCGCTGCCGCAGCCCCTCTGCTTCAAAGCAGGTCCTGTTTGACTCTTTGAATTTCAGATCCTCGTTCTTTAGCAGGTCCTTCATGTCTGACGGAATAATGATTATCGCGGTCATGTCGTCCTGCTCCCAGTCCTGCTCAAATTTTGATTCAGGTATCGCGCCAACCGTATCCGGCTCTGGCACATAGGTGAGCATCCTGCGCTCGTCGCTGCTATAGCCCGACACGATCATGGCGTGCTGCACTGTCCCCTGAATGCCCGGCATTATGACGATGGGCGGTATGCCCTGGTCGATGCGCTTTTTCAGGTCCTTTATCGAGCTCTTGTAAATGTAAGTGGCTAACCTGCGGCCTTCCGCAAGCACTATGCCGTCGATCATTGCCGCGCCTTTTGCTTCGCCGGCTGCCTGCGGAGAAATGTCCTCACTCCAGTACTTTGCCACGACGTTTACTACAAGCGGCAGGCGCGCGCTTTCTTCGCTCTTGTTTACAAGCGGCAGGCTGATGAAATGTTCCGGCTGCGACTCCAAGGACTGTGGATTGTTTTTAAAGGAAATAAAATCCTTCTTATAACTCGGCAAAGTTCTGCAGGAGCGCCAGGCCGTCGCCCCCGCTCTTTTCTGGGTGGAACTGCGTCCCGTAAATCCTGCCATTTGCGAACATCTCGTGCTCGCAGTACTGCGAGCTTGCAAGCAACCTGAAACTCGCCGGCAGCCTGGCAACGCAGTAGCCGTGGCTTTCATACACCGAAATCGACTTCTTGCCGCCGGTCAGTGGGTTCTGGCCGGATACCGACACTGCGGTGGTGCCCTGCACGTGAGCCGGCATCCTGCGGATCGATCCGCCTAGCGTGAGCGCTATTATCTCCGCGCCGTAGCAGATGCCGAGCAGCGGCTTGTCCTCGGCGTGGCACCGCCTTGTTATTTTTGAATTTGCCACGTTTATCTCCTTGCTGTTCCTGCGCCTGCCCGACAGTATTACCCTGTCGCACGCGGCGAGGTCAGAGTCAGACACTTCGGAAAATTTCTTGTAGACGTACGGCACTCTTAGCCGGCCAAGGCAGTCCAGTATGTCCGGCGTAAACGGCGACAGGTTGTCTACCACGAGCGCCGGCATCTAGCCCACCCCTATCGAAATGTAGTGGCTCTCCACTATGCCGTCGACTTCTCTCAGCACGCCAAAGTTGACGGCGTTGCCTTCCTGCCACTCAAACACGCGCCCGCCTTCCGGCACAAATTCCTGTATAAAGCCGCGGATTGCCGCCTGCGCCTGGGCAAGGTCGGGCTCTGCCCTGTACGCGGCCCGCGCTTCTTCAAACTCTACAGGCGCGGACATGGCAGTGGGCTTGACCAACGCCAGACCCGCGTCCGTGAAAACCTTTTCGAGGGTCTCTACCCTGCCCTGCCTGTCAGCAGCCGTCTGGTTGCCCGCCGACTGGCTGCTTGGCGCGACGCCGGACAGTTTCTGCAGATAATTTTCAAACGCCAGAGCGGGCGTGTCGCCAAGGCCGACGTGGTACGTGCCGGTGGCCGAGGAGGCGCCAACCGCGCCAACGAGGCCAACCTGCTTGCCGCCCGTGCTGGTAAAGGCCGGGATGAAATAGACTTCATGGTCGCCTACCCTGTAGAGGCCGGTCTCGCCGATCGGTGGGTTGGCGTCTCCGAATATGGCCCTCTTGGCTTCCTTGTATTCCGTGCTCCCTGTAAAGGTAGTCTTTGCAGTCACAGGGTTGATGAATTTCACCGGCGAATCTGCCGGCATCGAGTAAAAAGTCATCCTGCCCAGATCTTCCAGATCGTTCTGGATGACCATGTACCCGACAAGGTTGCTTGACTGTGGCTCTATTAGCTGGAGCGACTGGAACCCGACGAACTCGGGGCTCTCGAATCCCGGCGGCTTTGCAAACGCATAGCGCGGCGCAAGCTCGTCGGATTCGCCGGCGCCTTTGTAAAAATCCTTTGCTTCGATGAATGCCCCGGGGTCTGTGACGTGGTATGTGTTGAATTTTGAAACCTGCCAGATGAACATCTCTTCGGGGTACCTTATCTGGCCGGCCAGCCATTCCGGCACTACCCTTGTGGCGCCAGTGTCTTCGTACTGGTCGAGGAACATTTCTGAAAAATAATCGTCTCCAGTCACGATGATCTGCGCGGTGCCGTCGTAGGCGTCGATCAGCGAATAGCCCACCAGCTGGAGCATAAAGCTGGATGAAGCGTCAGAGCTCCAGGGGACGTGCGACGTGTTGATTGCGACTATCAGCGGCATCAGCCAGTAGGTGTCCGTGCCGTCAGTCACCGCTAACGCCTCGACGTCGTCCGTCTGGGGGTTGTTGGGCGTGCAGCCAAAGCAGAACTGGTAGACGAAATGCGGATACAAAAGCTCCATCCTGTCGTGTATGTCCTTGTACCTCATGACGTGCACCGGGGTGCCAGAGTAGGAGACCATAAAGTTTGGCTCAAACATCCAGCTCAGCGGGGGGGAAACGTCCACGCCGCCAGTCCCGTTGTACATGAACCTGCCAAGCTCGGCGCTTTCCGTCCTGTCCACCGGGTACGCGGACCAGTACGTGCTGAACAGGCCGTCGCCGCTTTCGCCGTAATAGATCCTGCGCTGGTCAAAGAATTGGCTTTCGTCCACGACGGCGCCGGTGTCTGCTTCCAGCATCTTTATGCCGATATCTGAATGCGTGTAAATCACGTGCTGGTTGAACCACTCGTTTTCCGGCGTCACGCTCGCCGGGATGACCGGCACGGTGGTGCCGGCCCAGTACGCCGAGCCGCCGAACCTCAGGACGTCAAAGTCAAAGTACTCCAGGTCGCTCCTCTGGGCAAGCTCCTGCTCCAGCTTTGCCTTTGCGTTTGCTTCGTCCCAGAGCCGGATGTTGCCCAGGACGTCGCTGTTCTGCTCGACCGCCGGCTGGATGCCTGACGGCGGGATCGACGGCTGCGCGACGTCGTAATTGACTACCTTTATCTGGTCGAGGCCGTGCATGTTGCGGTTGACCTCTATCTGCTGGGCGATGTAGGGCCGTTCTATCTGCCGGGTGTCGGCGATGCTGCTGTTCACTATCATTATCGACCCTGCCAGCCCGACTACTGCCGCCGCGGTGAAAAGCCGGGCGTACATCTGCCTCCTGTTTGGGTAGATTATCACCCTTGCGTGCCTATTGTCCAGGAACCCGTAGGCGAGGAACGCGGCCCCGAGGGTCATGGCTCCGGCGATCGCGTACCTCGTGTTGTAGTCAATGTTGCTTGAAAAGAACATGTTAAACCCGATCCAGAATGCTGCGACTCCGGCAATGATCTCCATCGTGGAGATGTAGGACAGGACCCGGGGCTTGCCCTCCTTTGAGTCGACAGCGTACTGGGAGACGATGTTGACCGTGCTAGAGACGCCGACGTACGCCAGCAGCCGGAGCCCGACCGCCGCCAGGAGCGGCGGGATAAGAAGCGTGAGCGCTGGGAGCATCGGCATCACGCTCTGCTGCGCATAGCCCCCATCCATCGGGACGTCTGCAAACGGGATCGCGAAGATGTTGCCGATCGAGCCGAGGCCGACGTCGTTTCCCTGCATCACGTATTCAGCGGCCATGCCGAACATGATGTTGCCAAAGAGCGGGGCAAAGAGCACGACCTTTGTGAGCTGCCACAGCGCAAAGCCCGCCCTGCCCATCCGGAATTCAGAGTAGCGCGACACCCTGCTCTGGGACTCGTAGTCGCCCCGCTTCAGGAAGTTTAGCAGCGTCTTGATGCCGTACCACACCATAGAGTGGCGCGCCCTGAAATTCATGCGCACGACGATAATGAATGCGAGGATTAGGCCTGAGAGAATCGAGTAGTAGAGGGGCTTTGTAAAGACCTCACCAAACTCTTCCACGTTCATGAGGAGGTTCACCGACTGGTTGCCCACAATGCCAAATATTATGGCGCCAATGGCCGCAAATACCGCGAGCCGCACGAGCCTGCCAATGCTTGCGCGGGGCGCCTTGTCCTCATTGTATGTGTCCCACAAGCGAGGTGATCATCCACCAAGACCCTTTAATGTGTTTATTATTAAAAAGAAAAGAGTTTGATCCCTTATCTAGCTCGCTTCCGCAAGCCCCTTGCAGATAAGGTAGACCGCCGCATACGCCGGCAGCTCGGCAGACTCTTTTGAAATGTTGAACGGCTTGTTCTTTAATTTTAACTTGACAGGGATCTTGACCCTGACTGCAACCCTAGCGTCTCCGAGCAGGCAAGCGTCGGCAAAGGGATCGAACGAGCCGAGGTCGCCGCATTTCATCTTGGCAAGCCCGCTCTTGCTGTTGAGCGTGCCGGGCATCCTGAAAACGCGGTGCACGTCGGTCGTCACCTGCGGGTCTATCCGCACGCCCATGTCACGCGCCATCCTGTCGAGGTCGACCTTGAACGGGGTGTAGCCTCCCTTTTGCTCGACGATGTGTTTGAGCTTGATGATCGACGAGCCGTCGATCTTTAGCTTGTCGGCAATCCTTCCCCTCCAGCCGTACGCAAGGCCGCTCTTGGGGAACTTTATGAAAAACAGGTTTTCACCGCTGCCCTTCCTAACGCCAACGCTTTCTGCCATCAAGCCAGAGCCGGCGAGGTAGCCGACGAGGTCGGAGCGGGCCTGCGGGTCGAGCGGCACGTACGCGCCGTCGCTCACGTGTATGTGAAAGCCGTTATTGCCTGAAAAATAAATGTGAATATCACTTTGCTGCATGCCAAGATCGCCTATCAGGAATTCCACCAGGCGCCTCACCTCCTTTTTTGACCCATCGATGCACTTGCCGCACGGTATCGAAACGTTTTCCGCCTTTTTTCCGCCGCACGCCTGGCAGGAATACTCTTTGCTTTCGCCGGGCGAAGACGCGTGGCCGCAGGCTGCGCACACCGGGTAGGTATGCGATGGGATGCACGGCAGATGGAGGTCCTTGCCGTCTACGTCAAATATCAGGTCGGCGCCGAGCCACTGCTTTTCCTGCATAGGGTAAGTTGGAAAGCGGTAGTACGCGTTGGAGCAGTAAATGTCGGAAGGGACCTCCTTCATTATCGTGGCGGTCAGCTCCTTCGTGCTCTTGAAGGAAAGGTGCCTGACCATACCTGGCTGCCCAAACTGCATGTAGCCAAATTCACGCTGCTCTATTTTCTCAGGCGTTTCGATCATGCCCGGCTTGAAGTAGTATCCCCGGAACGCGCTCCTGACTATTGTGGCTGTCTTTGCAATCGCGCTTTCAGTCATTTCCTCCTCCTTCCAAACTGCATCGGGTTGATTATGCCGTCGCATTCCGCGGTGGCAAAGCATAGATTCTCGTTGCGCAGCTTATCGCAAGATGGGACAGAGTATTTCGTGTGGCTGCCCTTCATGCCTGCAAGGTGCTCCACTTGGTAGCGAGTGATCTTTTCGTTAAAGTCGGGCGCATTTTCGTACATCATCACTATTTCGTCGACAGGCTTGCCGATCGCAAGCATGTACGTCGCAAGCATCACCCTTGCAGAGTGGGGAAGGTTCTCCCCCTTGCCCATCACTTCGAGCGCATGTTTTACGCACGGCGGGTAGTCGGTGACCGCGGTGGCGCGATATTCGTAGCGCGGCGCAAGTTTCGACCGCAGTTCGTCCGCCCTTGCCTTGATCGACTGCGGCAGAGTCGGCAGCGTCATCGCCTTTATCTTGTCGTAGATCAGGATGGACAACTC
Organism: uncultured Nitrososphaera sp.; assembly: GCA_964476255.1. Classification (GTDB taxonomy): domain Archaea; phylum Thermoproteota; class Nitrososphaeria; order Nitrososphaerales; family Nitrososphaeraceae; genus Nitrososphaera. The sequence continues at coordinate 4,418 of CAYYYR010000023.1, read as the reverse complement.
GTTCCTGACGAGCCTGACGGTTTCGTCGGCGTCGAGGTAGACGTGGCCCGTGTCGACCAGCCTGTTGATCAGCTTCCATTCCTGCTCGTGAAAGTGGGACGACCTTGAGAGATAGTCAGCGACGCTGACCTTGAAGAGCCGCCCGTCCTGGGCCACGTCGATCTTCAGCTTGAAAAGGTCGTCGAAAATCTTGGCAAAGAGCGACCGCCTTTGCGTTTCGCTCTGGCGCCGGAGGTCCTCCGTCAGGAACTTCTCCGCGCGCCGCGCCTCCGCCAGCGCGAATTTTTTGAGCACCGGCTCCAGGCTGATCGACTTTACCATTATGAGCGAAACAAGGAACGTCAGGATTTCAATTTCGTACCTGTCGAGCTTTTCGTACACGCTTCCGCCGACCTCCAATTCAACGCGCTCGGCGGCCCTGTCGATGACGTCCTTCATGTCCGGCCTTTCGAGCTCCTCCCAGCCAAATCCTGATTCGCGCAGGTACTCCCCCGCTTCGTTCAGGAAGGGATACTTTGCCAGGTCGCCGGTCCCCATCCTTATGGACGACAAGTTCGAGCTATCATAGCTGAACTGCAATAAAAACGCCATTCCCGACAAGTTAAAGTACGCATTCGCCCGCTATGCGAGCGATGGGCGTCAGGGTGGGGTTCCACGTTTCTATCGCCGGCGGCATTTCCAATTCTGTGGACAACGCGAAAAAAATAGGCTGCACCGCGTTCCAGATATTCAGTCGAAACCCGCGGGGCTGGGCTGCAAAGCCCCTCGCGCCTGACGATGTGCAGCTGTTCAAGAGCAAGTTGTCGGCAAGCGGCATCGACAAGGATGCCGTCATCGTTCACATGCCCTACCTGCCAAACCTCTCCGGGCCTAACGGCGAATTCTACACAAAGTCCGTGGAGACTCTGGCGGGGGAGATGGAGAGGTGCAGCGCCCTTGGGATTCCGTACCTCGTGATACACCTCGGCAGCCACATGGGCAAGGGGCAGGCAAGCGGCATCAACCAGCTGGTAAAGGCTATTGAAACTGCGCGCAGCAAGTTGAAAGCCGGGCCGGTCGTGCTGCTAGAGAACAACGCGGGACAAAAGAACAGCATCGGCGGCAACTTTGAAGAATTGCGGATGATCCTCGACCGGCTGGACGGCCCAAAAGAGTTCGGGGTCTGCACCGACACGTGCCACCTGTTCGCCTCGGGCTACGACCTCCGGACAAAGGCCGAGGTGGACAGGACTCTCGACAAATTCGATAATGCCGTAGGCCTGAAAGAATTAAAGTTCATCCACCTTAACGACTCAAAGGGGCCGCTCGGCTCCAACCTCGACAGGCACGAGCACATCGGCCTTGGAATGGTAGGGCAGAAAGGCCTGGCGGCGTTTCTCAACCACCGGGCGATCCGGGGCCTGCCTGTGATAATGGAGACTCCGATAGACGAGAAGCGGGGGGAAGAGCAGAACCTCAAGGTCGTCTTGGGGTTGGTAAAGTAGCTATTTCAGCCTGTGAGACTCTAGCCTGGTATTGTTCTCGTAATACGTCACGACCAGCAAGTCGCCCTCGTCGTAGGTGCACTGCTGGATTTCCTTTGGCTGCCCATCTGCCGGCTCTACGACGCATACGTCCCCGTTCCTTATCGAGACTGGCACTTCTTCAGTCACGGTCTGCCTCGTGAAAAGTTGCGCGAGGGGAAAGCCCTGCACCATCTGTATCACCATCAACGCTCCAAATAACGCGAGACCAAAGAGTATGGCCATCTTTTTTGTCGACATCCTCTCAAATTCTGAAGAGTCGGATGGGTAGCCCACGCTGTAACAGAGTCTGCACTTTTTAAAAACCTTATAGATCAGCGGGTCGCTTCTACGGCGCCCTCAATCGCTTCTTCCTGCTCAAGCCACTCGTCGAAATAGGCCAGAAGAAGATGGGACGCGAGCTCCTCTTTCGTGTGGTCAGTCTTGAGGTGGACTGGCATATAGTCCGGGGTGAAGAACAGGTTACAGATGTAACAGAACGGGTTACGTTCATGCTCTGTTAGCAAGACAGCTCACCTAATTATTTGACTGTCAATATAAGAATATCGTTATGTCCGCGTTTAGACACTCGCAGGCGGGCCGTTCCCGCAAGGGGTCCATTGTCAGGGCGCAAACATGTTCCTGCATATATGATCAGCATGCCGGTAGAGATGTTCTGGATGGAGAGCAGGGAGTCGATATTCGCAGATTTGAGGAGGCTTGGAGTGCAGGTCAACCAGATTCTCTCGTACCGTCCGACCAGCAGCTAAATGACATGAGGGACGGCCTGCTTAGGCTGACCAAAAGAGCCGGCGGCCAGGGAAATTAATAAAGAGTAAACAAGTTATAAGTAGGTCAGCAAGAATGTCTTGATACATATGGTCTTTGGCAGAGACATCAGGCTTTCAAGGATATTAAAAGACGGCAAGATGCTGTGCATCCCGATGGACCACGGCATCAGCAACGGCCCGATCAAGGGGCTGGAGGACATTAACGGCATGATCTACCAGTGCGCCGCTGCCGGCCTGACGTGCGTCCTTGTCAACAAAGGGATAATCAAGACGATGCCAAGGCCGCCAGACATCGGGGTAATCGCGCACTTTTCCGGCAGCACGTCGCTTGGGCCCGCGCCGAACCGAAAGATGCTGATGGGCAGCGTCGAAGAAGCGATCAGGCTCGGGGCCGATGCCGTATCATTACACATCAACATCGGCGCAAAGGAAGAGCCGGAGATGCTGCAAAAGCTGGGCATGGTCGCAGACAAGTGCACAGAGTGGAGCGTGCCCTTGGTCGCAATGATGTACCCGCGCGGCGAGAACATAAAGAACCCGCACGACCCGGAGATCGTCGCGCACGCGGCGAGGGTCGGCGCGGAAGCCGGAGCCGACGTGGTAAAAGCTGTTTACACGGGCGATGTCGACTCGTTCAAGAGGGTGGTGAAGAGCTGCCCTGTGCCTATAGTGATCGCCGGTGGGCCAAAGGCCAACACCGACCGGGAAATCCTAGAGATGTGCGCAGGAGCGATGGCGGCAGGCGCAAAAGGTGTGACGTTTGGACGCAACATATTCCAACACAAGAACCCTCCGGGAATAGTGCGGGCGCTGCGAAGAGTGATAATCGACAATAAACCTGTTAAAGAGGCCCTGAAGGAACTTGACTGACGCAAAGCCAAAAGAGCTGATAGTCCGGCCGACGGCGTCGAAAACCGCCCTAGCCGGCTTTATGTCGAAACTAAAAGAGAAGGGCGTCACGATCGTCAACGCCGACCCAAAGGCGGCCAAGGGCTTTCGCACTATTTACGAGTCGGAGGACGCCGACATGGTCGTCTGCAAGACATCCGACCAATTGAAATCATTAAGATCGTCGGGCAAGAGCCTCGGCTACTTCAAGAAGGTGCTGAGCAACGCAGATGTCGACGAAATTGAAAGGGCGTCGCAGGCCGGCGCGGAATTTGTCATCGTCGAAGCGTCTGACTGGAAGATAATCCCGCTAGAGAACATTATCGCGAAACTGCACAAGTCAAAGACAAAGGTGTTCACCACCGCGAAAAACTCGCGTGAAGTCGCGACAATGTTTGCAGTGCTGGAACTTGGAGTCGACGGCGTGATACTGTCGACAGACAGCGAAGACGAAGTGGACAAGGCGAGGCAGCAGCTCTCCAGCGCAAAATTCCCGATCAAGCCTGCAAAGATAGTGGAGATAAAGGACGTGGGGACGGGCGAGCGCGTCTGCGTCGACACTGCCTCGATGATGGGGATGGGCGAAGGGATGCTGATCGGGAGTAGGTCGAACTTTATGATTCTCGTGCACAACGAATCCGTGGGGTCGTCGTTCACGTCGCCACGCCCGTTCAGGGTGAACGCCGGCGCGGTCTATTGCTACACAATAGCACCGGACGGCAAGACCCGCTACCTCTCCGAGATCGAGTCTGGGAGCGAGGTCTGGGTCGTTAACAGAGAAGGCGCGGCGAGGAGGGCAGTAGTCGGCAGATCAAAGATAGAGACGCGCCCGCTGAGGATGATCCGGGCAGAGATCGACGGCGAGACCGGCACGGTCATACTGCAGAACGCCGAGACGATCCGGCTGATGACAAAGGACGGCAGGCTCTTGTCCGTGACGGAGGTCAAGGTGGGCGACGAGGTACTGGGATATGCAAAGCCGGCGTCCGGCCGGCACTTTGGGATGGAAGTGGACGAATACATCGTAGAAAAATAATCAGTCTTCTCTGGCGAATGCCACGAATATCCGGTTAAGGCACGTCGGGCAGCATGGCCGGCCGTTGAATTCTGCCATGCTTCCAGTAGCGACTTTCAGCCCCTTGCATATGAAGCAGGTCTTTTCTGACATTGCCGTAGCCAAGAGGGATATGTCAGGCCGCGTTGTCATTTAACGACTATTGTGTAAGAGAAGTGACAT
>CAYYYR010000022.1:0-7633 GCA_964476255.1 uncultured Nitrososphaera sp. | reverse complement strand
CACCTTCGATGGGAAGACCACATCGACTACAGATCATCCTCTTCCAGCCTTCAGGCAGGGGCATGAATCGATTGTCCACAGATACCTGAACACCCATCTTGAATCGAAAAAGGGAAAACGATCCGATTAAGCTAAAAAGCTCATCGAATGACAGCTGCCCTTTGCGCAATTCTTCCAAACGCTTATCTTGAAACTTCTGTGATACCATTAAACCGCAAAGTGCTTGCTGGAGTTTCGAAATATCTAGATCTTTGAACCGCAGGAACCTCTGGTATTCGATCTCGACTAACTCCGAAGGTAAACCAGTGGATGCTATGATGACATTTGGGTTATTACCAGCTCCAAACATAAAGTAGAGGAACTTTCGGTTTTCTTCAGAGAGCGAATTGAGACTAGTTTTATTTGCATCGACATTCCTCGTCAATATTTTCTCTTGTATTTTATCCATGGCATATTCGACAGGGGCGGGAACAGGCCCTTTTGCTGATTGCCTAGCATCGGCGAGTCTGGGCAATTTGCCTTCCTTTATCAGACCACTCTTCGTCTTCGTTACATACCCGACACTTGTATTGTTTTGAAGGGCAATTTGCTCTTGGGTAAGATTGCCCAACATCAGCAACTCTGCGATTATTTCCTTCTTACTTCTTTTCACCATGCAGTAAGTAGGTCAGACCTGCCTAACATACCTCCGAGTAAAGATACCTTTACCTTTTGCGAGAGGAACGTTGAGTAAGGTCAGGGGTAAGGTAACTTACCATACCTTTCCCTACCTTTAGGTCGGATTTGACCAAAAACATAAACACAGGCCGCGCTATCGACATTCGCATAGATGGAGTTTAACACAAAGTTCGACGCCAAGGCGATCGAAAACGAGGTCCGCAGTTATCTCGATAATCTCGATTTGAGGGCTCATCTCGAAAACGAGCTTGCAGGCAAAGAGCTGGTCGGCTACATTGAAGGCCCGCCCACGATGAACGGCGAGCCACATGCGGGTCACCTTCGGGGCAGGATAATCAAGGATTTATGGTATCGTTTCAATACACTGCGAAAAAAGAAGGTGATCTTTCGCGCCGGCTGGGACACGCAGGGACTGCCGGTGGAATTGCAGGCGGAAAAGGAGCTCGGGCTCACCGGCAGCAAGGCTGAAAACGTCAGCAAGGTGGGCATTGAAAAAATAGTCGAAACCTGCAAAAAGATAATCCACTCTTACAACGAAAAGTGGGTCGCGGCAGACAAGCTGCTCGGCATGTCGTTCAACTATGAAAAAGCTTACTGGACCTTTCACGATTCCTACATCGAGCGGGAATGGCAGTACATGAAAAAGGCGTGGGAAAGCGGCGTGCTGAGAGAGTGGTTCAGGGTGGTCGCTTACTGCCCGTCGTGCCAGACGTCGCTTTCAAACGCCGAAGTCAACCAGGGCTATGAAAACGTCGAAGACCCGTCGTTCTACTACAAAGTGAAACTGATGGACGAAGACGCGTACCTGATAGTGTGGACCACGATGCCCTTTACGATTGTCACGGACGAAATGGTGGGCGCAAACCCAAAGGCCGACTACAACTATGTCCGCGCTAACAATGAAAGATGGATAGTCGGCGCAGACAGGATGCAAGAGCTGATGAAGGAGCTGCGGGTCGAAGACTATGCAGTCGAAAAGACGATCAAGGGGAGCGAGCTTGACGGCAGGCACTACGTCCACCCGCTGCTTCACATGATTCCGGGGCTGGCTGAGCTGGCAGCCTCAGGCTCGATCCACTTTGTAGTCGCCGAAGACTTTGTCGATATCGCCACTGGCAGCGGCCTCGTGCACCTCTCGCCGGCAAACGGCGTGGAGGACTTTGAGATAGCGACCAAGAGGAACGTCCCCATTTTCGTGCCGATTGACGACAGGGTTATTTTCACGGGAAAGGCTGGAGCGTTCAAGGACCTCTTTGTCAGGGACGCCGATATGAAGGTCGCGCAGGCGATGAAGGAGGCCGGCGCGTCTCTAAAGCTGGGCAAGATAAAGCACCAGTATCCGACGTGTTGGCGGTCGCATCACAGGTTGGTGTGGCTGGCACGGCGCGAATATTTCTACATCATTGAAAAGCTGGGCGACAAGCCGCTTGAAGCCGCGCAAAAAGTCGAGTATTTTTTTGAGCCGCCAAAGAACCGGTTCGTGGAGATAATCAGGGAGCGGCATCCCTGGTGCGTTTCCCGCGAGCGCGTCTGGGGCACGCCGCTCCCCGTGTGGTCGTGCGCCAAGTGTGGCCATAAAGATGCCATGTTCTCAAGGGCAGAGATCGTGAAAAAGGCGATAGAGCTCCCAGACGGGGAAGGGTTCGAGCTCCACCGGCCCTGGATCGACAGGATCAGGATCAAGTGCGAAAAGTGCGGCGCGACGATGCAGCGCGAGCAGTTTGTCCTTGACACGTGGCACAACAGCGGAGCCGCCCCGTACGCGTCGCTGACAGATCAAGAGTACACTGACCTGATACCGGCGCTGTTCCTGACGGAGGGCATAGACCAGACAAGGGGCTGGGCCTACACGCTCCTTATGGAAAACGTGATCATGAACCAGGCCGGAGTTGCGCCGTTCCAGTCGTTCCTCTTCCAGGGGCACGTGCTCGACGAAAAGGGCAACAAGATGAGCAAGAGCCTCGGCAACGTCCTTGAAGCGCGCGACCTGTTGTCAGACAACCCGGTCGACCTGATCAGGCTGTACTTCATGTGGAAGTCGTCGCCCATTGAATCCTTGAACTTTAGCCTCGACGAGATGAAGACGAGGCCGTACCAGATCCTAAGCACGCTCCACAACCTGCACGTCTACTTCAAGCAGAACAGCGAGTTTGACAAGTTTGACCAGGACCGGCACACGCTAGAGTGGGTCGCCGGCAAGAACTTGCTTGGGCCGACCGAAGTGTGGCTGCTGTCCAAGATGCAGGGACTGATAGCGGAAGTGACCAGGGACTTTGACCGCTGCCGATTCCACGAAGGCGCAAAAGCGATCGACGAATTCATCATCAACCACCTGAGCCAGACCTACGTCCCGCTTACAAGAAACATAATCTGGGACGACAGCGCCGAGAATCTTGACAGGCGCCTTGCAGTTTATTCCGTCATCGGCCATGTGCTGATGCAGATCGACATCATGCTCCATCCGCTGTCGCCTTTCACAACGGAATACCTCTACCTGACCTGCTTTGGGAAGAAAAAGAGCGTGCTACTCGCGGGCTGGCCGCAGCGCGACGAAAAGCTCGTCGACGGCAAGGTCGAGTCGGCGTTTGACATGATAAAGGAAATCGTGTCGCTTGCCAACTCTGCGAGGAACCTCGCCGGCCTGAAGAGACGCTGGCCGATAAAGGAGGTCATGATCTGCGGCCCGGGGATCAAGTCGCTTGACGTCGAGGGCGTTTCAGACGCGCTCAAGGGCCAGCTCAACGCGGGGCAATACAGGCTGGTGGAAATTGCCGCCGGCTCTCAGCTGGAGAAGGTGGCCGGGCTGCTCGACAGCAAGATGCCAATCTCTGCCATGGTGTCGCTTTTGAGAAAGAACGTCGCGCCGAAAGTAAAGGCCGACATCGGCAAGGTCGTGCAGGCGTTTGAAGGCGCCGACAAGATGTCGCTTCTCAATTCTCTAAGATCAGGCAGCTATGCGCTTGCCTACGATGATAAGACAGTCGAGCTGTCGCCGTCCGACATCGAGATTGCGTACAAAGCCACTGAGGGATACTCGTCGTCTGAAAGAGGCGACTTGATGGTGTTCATCTCGACTACGCGCGACAAGGACCTGACTGCGAAAGGGCTGTTGAGGGACCTTGCAAGACAATTGCAGCAGCTCCGCAAGGAGCGGCAGTACAACCCGACAGACATCCTCAACGCGGCGTACGTCGCCGGCCTAGACGACGAAGAGGTCGCAGCCCTGTCTGCCTTGAAAGACGAATTGACGTACCTGGTACGCGTGAAAAGCGCCGTGCCGTCAAAGGAGCCGCTCGACAAGGTCAGCTACAAAACTGTCGAGGTGGACGGCAGGGAATTCAAAATATCGGTGGAATAATTTTTCACCAGTTGGCGCGCAATTTTGCTGCTATAATGTAATATTCGTCTTTTTTATTGTCTGGATACAGGGGAGAGCAGGGATGCAAAATTATTGCCACCTACTGTCCAAGTAAAGAGAATTATTCGACAGGTCAACAATTGTTGTCATATCATCGTAAATAGATATTTTCTGAGGGGTTGCTGATTGACCAACGAACAGGTAACACTTGATAGCTGGATCATGAGCAGGCTGAGGGACCGGCTGCGGAAGGCCTCGATAATAGCCAGCAGGACTGGCAGGCCAGTGGTGCTGTACCGGCACACCATCGAGGAGATCGACCATTCCGCGGAGGAAGAGATCGCCACGGTCAACGAGCAGTACGTCGTGGTGCAGGTCATCACGCACGGCGGCTTTATCCCGCCAAACTTCCAGCAGCAGTACGTCTTTACCTTCGAAAAGTTCCCTGACTGGATAATGAAGAGGAGCAACGAGCTACTGTCTCTCTGCCTGGAAAGCCTGGATCAGGAAATCGTCGACTAGCTCTAAATAGACCTGTTTTTCATTATAATTGAAATGGCAAAGTTTGACGGCATAAAAGGGCAGGAACTGCTCGACGTGGAAGAAAAAAAGGGCGAACTGACGCTAATATTCAAGGACAACAGGTACCTGTTCGTCAAGGTCCAGGACGGCAAGCTGGTCTGCGATTCGGTGCCTGAATAATCATTTTTTGCTTTTCAGGTATTTTTCGTACACCGACACCGCGGTCTCCTGCGACACCGACTGGATTGAGCCGGGCCTCATGCGCCGCAATTTTGCAATGGCCTGCTCTGCCGTGAGGTTCTGCTTCTTGACAAGGTATGCCGCGATCACCGCGCCGGTCCTGCCCTTGCCGGCGGCGCAATGGACCATCACCGGCCGGTCATTGTTTGTCTGCTGGTCAATAAAGTCGACTGCTTGGTCGAGCTCTTCAATAGTCGGCGCGCCAAAGTCCTCCACTTGCAAATGCAGGTAGTCGATGTCGCTCCCGTCAAACCAGTCGGAAGGCAGCGCGACCTCCCTCACGGTCACCACTGACTTTATCCCCTGATCGACCAGCCACTCAAACTCGTCTTCGGTCACGGGCAGGCCGCAGCCGGCCAGCTTGCCCTCTACGACCCAGCTAAAGTTGGTGGGCCTGTCCATCATGCGGCCGTGGAACCAGCGGTATGCGTCGCCTATCTTTGTCAAGCAGCAACCTAATGGCGGCTACAATTTATTAACAATGCGCTCTGATTACTGATGATGCTCGAAGCAAGGTGCCCCGAGTGCAGCAAAAAGGCCGAAGTGAACGACGACATGTCGGAGGTAAAGTGCAGCCACTGCGGGTTCTCTGCTACCTATGACGACTATATTGAGATAATGAAGGGCAAGGCAACCGGCATGGCCGACAACTTTCAGGCAAGCTGGGACAAGAACCCGTTCTAGCCTACCAAGTCAAACCTTTTTCGCTGCAGTCTAAATTTCCGCCGCAGTTTGTGCAGATCATGTGGCACGCCGTCATGCTCTTCATTTCAAAACCGCAGCGGGGGCATTCGACGGCTTTGTTCTCTTGCTCGGCTTCCAACAATATTGCTGCTGCAGTGTAGCTTTTAACCGTTTCATGACCAAAGGTTAATTAAACGTTGCAGGCGCCTGAATTTTGCTTTGGCCCAGTTCAAACTGGTCGTTTCAGACACAAAGGGCAAGACGATTGCCCAGGAGCTCAAGGACAGGGCTGCCCAGCCACTGGTGGGCTCTAGGATAGGCAACGTGATCGACGCAGCCGTTATCGGCGTCGCCGGCGGCAAGTTGAAAATAACCGGCGGAAGCGACAAGTCCGGGACCCCGATGCGCTCCGACGTCCACGGCGGGGTCAAGAAATACGTCCTCCTTTCTACGGGAGTCGGCAACAGGAACGAAGAACGCGTGAGAAAGCTCGTCAGGGGCAACATGGTCACCGAAGAAATTTATCAATTGAACTGCTTGCTGGTCGAGGGCGCGCTGCCTGAAAAGCAGGCCGAAGCTGCGGCGCCAGAAGCGGCCGAGCCGGCAAAGAAAAAGAAGTAGTTTTTCCTTACCCTTATATTTCCGTGAATTCACGATAGTTAACATTGCACTGGAAAGAGACCCTGCCGGATTGGTATGTCAAGGAATATGGGTACCAGCCCTGCGTCAACATCGGCACCTCTGGCCACGTTGATCACGGCAAGACGACCTTGGTCGAGGCCATAACCGGCGTCTGGACCAGCGCCCACAGCGAAGAGCTGCGAAGGGGCATCACGATCAAAGTCGGCTATGCCGACGCGGCGTTTTACAAGTGTCCGAAATGCCCCACGTCTGTGGGCTACAGCACGCAGCCAAAATGCAACAACTGCGGTGGCAAGAGTGAGCTGTCCCGCGTCGTGAGCTTCGTCGACTCGCCCGGCCACGAGAGCCTGATGGCAAACATGCTCTCCGGCGCGGCCCTCATGGACGGCGCGATACTCGTGGTGGCGGCAAACGAAAAGGTGCCGCAGCCGCAGACAAGGGAGCACCTCTTGGCGCTTTCGGTCCTCGGCATAAAGCAGATCGTCCTTGTGCAGAACAAGGCTGACCTGACGCAGTACGACGAAGCGCTTGACAATTACAAGCAGATCAAAGATTTTGTAAAGGACAGCGTCGCAGAAAAGGCGCCAATCATTCCCGTGTCGGCGCAGCACAAGGTCAACATCGACGCGCTAATTGAAGCGATTGAAAGCACCATCAAGACGCCGGCGCGGACAAAGAACGTCGAGCCGATAATGCACGTCCTGCGCTCGTTTGATGTCAACAAGCCCGGCGCGCTGATAAAGCAGGTAAAGGGCGGCATCATTGGCGGCGCGCTGGTGCAGGGCGCGTTCAGCGTCGGCGACGAAATAGAGATCCGACCGGGCCTCTTGGACGAAAAGAAGGGCAGGTACGAGCCGGTCACTTCCCAAGTTTCCACGCTCGGGACCGGTGCCGGCCTGGTAGACGCAGTAAAGCCCGGCGGCCTCGTAGCGATAGGCACGAAACTCGATCCGACGTTCACAAAGAGCGACTCGCTAATCGGCTCTGTCGTCGGCAAGCCCGGCACGCTGCCAAAGGACGTCGAAGACATTACCGTTGAAACACATCTCTTTGACACCGCGGTCGGCACTGCAGAAATGGTCAAGGTCGAGCCAATCAAGGTGAGGGAGCCGATCAGGCTCAACATCGGGACAGCCGCAAGCGTCGGAACCGTGACAAACGTGCGGGACAGCAAGATTGAAGTAAAGCTGAAAAAGCCGGTATGCCTGATGCCAAAGAGCAGAGTCGCCCTCAGCAGGAGGATAGCTGAGCGGTGGCGCCTCATCGGATCAGGAATAGCCATATAGCATGGAAATACTCTGCGACACCAGCTTTTTAATGGTCCTCGTTTCAAAGCCAATAAAGCAGGTTGCAAAAATAGAGTCCCAGCTTGGCAGGCTCGATTTCCTTATGCCGGACGTTGCAGAAGGTGAGCTTCTCCGGCTTGCGGAAAAAGCCGGCCCAAAGAGGTCGACTCTTGCAAGGACCGCGCTCGAGCTTGCAAAGGCGAAATTCAAGAAGGTGACTGTC
>CAYYYR010000021.1:0-23545 GCA_964476255.1 uncultured Nitrososphaera sp. | reverse complement strand
CTTCTTTTGCTTCAAAAGAAAGAGACCTGCGCCGTTGACCGGGCTTGGCGACCCCCGCCCAAGCTGCAAGAGCCGGCAGCCAAATTTATCTATTTATAGGTTGACAGCAATTGAAGACCGTATGCAGACCACAAGGCCGCGGCTCTTTGGCACAAACGGAGTGCGCGGCGTTTACGGGCAGGAACTCACCCACGATCTCGTGATCGACCTCTGCTACGCACTGGGTACATACTTTGGCAAGGGCCCCATCGTGGTCGGGTACGACGGGCGCAGGTCGAGCCCGGTCTTATCGAGGCTTGTCAGAGCTACTCTCAACTCTGCCGGGCTTGACACCGCAAATGCTGGCCTCGTTCCCACCCCTTGCCTGCAGTATGCAGCAAAGCGCCTCGGGTACAGCGGAGGCATCATGATAACCGCGTCTCACAACCCGCCCCAGTACAACGGGATCAAGCCCACGGCGCCGGACGGGGTCGAGATTTCACGTGAAGACGAACTAATGGTCGAGGACATCTACTATTCAAAAAAATTCGCGAGGATTGACGGGACCGGCCGGGATTCCATTGACGAAAACATTCTAAACTGGTACATCGACGCCGTTCTTACCCTTGTGGATGCTGACAAGATAAAACAGCGCGAATTTACAGTGGTGATGGACACGGGTAATGGCGCGCAGGCAGTAGTCGCCCCGCTTGTAGCCAAAAAGCTTGGCTGCAAGGTGATCGTTATCAATGGGTCGATAGACGGCGAGTTTTCCGCGCGCGGATCAGAGCCGACGCCGGACAACCTCGGCGTGCTCTCAGAGGCCGTCAGGTCAGGGAGGGCCGACTTTGGAGTCGCGTATGACGGCGACGGCGACCGCAGCATCTTTTGTGACGACAACGGCTCAATCTACATGGGTGACAAGACCGGCGCGCTACTAGTCAGGCATCTGCTTGCAGGCAAGCACAGGGGCTCTGAAGTAGTGTGCCCGATCAACACTTCGATGATACTGTCAAAGGTGGCAGAACAGGCAGGCTCCAAGGTCGTTTACACAAAGGTCGGGAGCGTCGAAGTGTCAAGGGAAATGGTGAAGCGTAAATGTGCACTCGGGTTGGAGGAGAACGGCGGATTCATGTACGGCGCGCTGAACGAAGTAAGGGACGGGATGATGGCCACTGCGCTCGTGCTTGACATGCTCGCTGCATCGACCAAGTCGTTTTCGCAGCACATTGCGCAGCTGCCGCAGACTTTCCAGCATAAAAGCAAATTTACATGCCCTTCAAGGGAAATAGTCTACAGGGTGGTCAAGGCGTGCATCGACCACGGCAGCCCGAAAAAGGTGGAGACGATGGACGGGGCCAAGATATGGATAGACGAGGAGACTTGGATCATGGTGAGGCCGAGCGGGACAGAGCCCCTTATCAGGATGTATGGCGAATCAACTGACAAGTCGCTGCTTGACTCCAAGGTGGACGAGTACCGCCGGCTTGTCCAGTCGAAGATGTAGCCATGGACAACGTTTTTAATACGCTTACTAATCTACAGAAGAAAGATGATCCCAATGGGTGATACCAAAAACGAGTAAGCCATATTACGTAAAGATGGAAGTTTCTAAGGATCTGGTAAACGCAGTTTACGAGGCAGTGCGCGTAGCTAAGCAGAGTGGCAAGGTCCGCAAGGGCACCAACGAGACCACAAAGGCGATCGAGCGCGGCATATCAAAGCTTGTGGTGATTGCAGAAGACGTCGAGCCGCCAGAGGTGGTCGCACACTTGCCGATCCTCTGCGAGGAAAGGAACGCGCCGTTCATCTTTGTCCCGAGCAAGCTGCAGCTGGGCATGTCGCTTGGAATCGACGTCGGCTCTGCGGCTGCGACCATTATCGACGCTGGCGAAGGGCAGCACATCGTGGAGCAGGTCGTCACTTCTATTGCCGGCCTGAAAGCGGCCAAGAAAGAGTAACGGTGGCTGACAGATGAGCAAGGCAGCTGAAGAAAAGGTCGTTCCCGCCGAAGTCATTCAGATAGTAGGCAGGACTGGCATCGCCGGCGAAGTAATTCAGGTCAGGGTCAAGGTCCTTGAAGGCAAAGACAGGGGCCGCATCCTCACAAGGAACGTCAAGGGCTCTGTCAGGATGAACGACATCCTGATACTGAGGGAAACCGAGCGCGAGGCCCGCAAAATAAGGTGATAATATGAGCAAGACAGCATCATCGTTGCGCAACTGCTTTTTCTGCGGAAGCCACATCACTACAGGCCACGGGGTAATGCTAGTAAAGAACGACGGCCAGGTGCAGTGGACCTGCTCCGGCAAGTGCAAAAAGAACCTGCGCGTGCTGGCCCGCGACCCGAGAAAACTAAAGTGGACTTCTAAATACGCCAAGGGCGGGCTGCGCGTCAGAAAGCAGTAGATGAAAAATGGCAGCCGAGCAAACGCTAATAGTGATAAAGCCGGACGGCTTCAAGCGCCAGCTGACGGGCAAGGTCCTGGCAAGGTTTGAAGAAAAGGGCTTCCAGATAAAGAACCTGAAATCGTACAACTTTACCAAGGAGAAGGCGCAGGAATTCTACTCTGTCCACAAGGACAAGCCGTTCTTTGGTGAGCTGGTCTCGTTCATCAGCTCTGGCACGGTAGTCGCCTGTATTCTGGAGGGCGACAACGCCGTCAACACCGTGAGGATCATGATAGGGGCGACAAAGTCGTTTGAGGCGGCTCCGGGCACGATAAGGGGCGACTTTGGCCTCGGCTTTACCGACAACATCATCCACGCCTCGGACTCTGCTGAAAGCTTCATTAAAGAGTCGCGAGTCATTTTCAGCTGACAGTGGAACTCCGTCAACCAGTCGTAGTCGTTCTAGGCCACGTAGACTCGGGCAAGACCTCCCTACTGGACAAGATCCGCGGCACCGCGGTCCAGGCCCGCGAAGTCGGCGGCATCACGCAGCACATCGGCGCCAGCTTTTTCCCCGTTGAAACGGTCAAGGAGATGACCGGCCCGCTGTACGCACAGCTTACCAAGGCGGAAACGCCCATCCCCGGGCTGCTCGTCATCGACACTCCGGGGCACGAAGTCTTTGCCAACTTGCGCGCACGCGGCGGATCGGCCGCGGACATTGCCATAGTTGTCGTGGACGTCAACAAGGGCTTTGAAGCGCAGACTATGGAAAGCATCGACATTTTGAAAAAGCGCAAGGTCCCCTTTGTGATCGCACTCAACAAAGTAGACAGGATCTCCGGCTGGCGCAGCTCTATCAGGTTCGTTACTGAAGAAGTGAAAAAGCAGGAGGCCAGCGTCCAGACCCTGCTCGATGAAAAGGTATACACTGTAGTCGGCACGCTCTCCAGGCTTGGCTTCCCCTCCGAGGCTTTCTGGCGCGTCAAGGACTTTACAAGGGAAGTCGCGATAGTGCCGGTCAGCGCAAGGTCGGGGGTCGGGATACCGGAGCTCTTGGCAGTGCTGATCGGGCTGGCGCAGCAGTACCTGGCAAAAAAGCTCGAGCGCCATGAAGGGCCGGCGAGGGGCATCGTGCTCGAATCCAGCGAAGAGACCGGCCTCGGGCCGTCGGCGAACATTATACTTCTTGACGGCACGCTCCACCAGGGCGACAGCATCATAGTCGGCAAGCGCGACGGCGCAGTCGCCACCAAGATAAAGGCGATGCTCCTGCCAAAGCCGCTCGACGAAATGCGCGACCCCCGGGACAAGTTCAGGCCCGTCACAGAAGTCATTGCCGCCGCAGGCTTGAAGATAACGTCGCCCGAGCTTGAAGGCGTGCTGGCGGGAAGCCCGCTCTATGTTTACGACCAGAAAAAGGGCGAGGGAGAACTGGAGCACCTAAAATCGCTCGTCGAATCCGAGGTAAAGAACGCCATAGTGAGCAGCACCGAGACGACCGGCGTCGTGCTGAAATGCGACGCCATAGGCTCGCTTGAGGCAATTACTGATCTTTTGAAAAAGGCCAAAGTGCCCATCAGGCTGGCAGACATTGGCCATATCACGAGGAGGGACGTAGTCGAGGCGGCCGCGGTGAAGGAGAGCGACAGGTATCTCGGAGTCGTCCTGGGCTTTAGCGTCAGGGTGCTCGACGACGCGCAGAAAGAGTCGCAGGACCGCGAAGTAAAGATCTTTAACGAGCAGATAATCTACAACCTTGTCCGCAGCTACACGGACTGGGTGGTGTACCAGCGCGAGCACGAAGAGTCGATATTGTTCAACGAGCTGCCGCCGGTGTGCAAGTTCCAGTTCCTGAAGGGTTTCGTCTTTAGGCGCAACGACCCCGCGGTCTTTGGAGCCGAGGTCCAGGTGGGCAGGCTGAAGCAGAAGGTGCTGGTGGTCAACGAAGAGGGCAAGAAGGTCGGGACAGTGCACCAGATACAGGACAGCGGAAAGTCGATCGATGAGGCGACTGTCGGCATGCAGATAGCGGTATCGATAAAAGAGGCGACGATCGGCCGGCAGATAAATGAAGGCGACCTATTCTACACGGACCTCAACAGCAGGCAGGCCAAGCAACTGCTGGAGAGGTTCAACCACCGGCTGAACGAAAAGGAAAAGGAGATCCTGAACATGCTCGTTGCTATGAAAAGAAAGGGCGACCCTTCGTTTGGATACCTTTGATCACTGGTATTTTTGCAGCAGGCCTTCCAGGCCCTTTTCGCCGACCGCGCCGACTGCCCGATCGACAGCCTTGCCGTTCATGAACACAATGAACGTCGGGATGGCGTAGACGTCGTAGCGCATCGCGACTCCCTGGTTGTCGTCCACGTTCAGCCTGCCAAACGTGACCTTGCTGCCGTATTTCTTGGCCAGCTTGTCAAATATCGGGAGCATGAACTGGCACGGGCCGCACCATGTCGCCCAAAAGTCCACCAGGACCGGCTTGCTGCCTCCTGCCACTTCGTCAAAGTTCTTTTCTCCGAGTTCGACCAGGTTGTTGCTGGCGGCGTGCATGCTTGCCGTCTTCTTGTCCTCACTCACACTGTAAAAATGAGCTATTTACTATTTAAGATTTATTGGTGGTCAGGCCCGACGCCTTGCAAAGACGAACCACGCGACGCTTGCAATACCGCCGCCGGCAGCAAAGCCTGCAATAATCGCCATAGTTAAGAAGGGTGCGTTGTTTGCCACGACTATCTGGGTGACGACGGCTGCTTCGTTGCCTGCAATGTCTGTCGCAACAAGCTTTAGCTCGTACGTGCCGTCCGGAAGCTCTGTCGTATCCAGCTTGTATTCAGACATACTTGTGATGTTCATGCTTTTTTTGTCGCCCACCTGCATAGCCAGACTATGCAGGTTTGTATCGTCTGCCCCAAGCACTATTGTGACCATGCCCCGGAGGTCCTGAGGTTTCGCGTCGATAAATGACAGCGAAACGTCCGGCGGCGTCCTGTCGACTACTACTTCCATGTCTCGGGTAACTCTGTTTCCCGACACGTCTTGTGCCATGATTGAGAGAGGATATGAGCCTTCTGGGAACGGCGCAACGCCAAGCCTAGCCTCAGAAAATGCCTTTGATTCTATTTCGGCGCCGGGCAAGATTACTTTCACGGGCATGGCTATGTCATTCTTGTCGACGATGTTCCACGAAATGTCGGCGTCTCCGGATAACCCGATCTTGCTTCCTATTACTTTCTGCAAGTTGCCATTTGAATCCTTGACAAAGACGTCGACTGTTGGCGACGTGTTGTCGACTTCAAACGCGGACGTAAATGACGTTACGTGACCCACCAGGTCTGACGTGTCTATGCGGAGTGTGTGCGCCCCTTCTGCGAGCGCGCCCGTGTCTATCGCTATGTCAAAGGTCCCGTTGACAAGATCAGGGCTGATAGGCTCGCCGCCGTCTATCGCATACCCGTAGCCGGCAAGGTTCTCCTCGGTAATGGTGACAGAAATGTTGTGCTCCTTGCTCTCGCCGACGTATTTCGGCAGGTTTATGCTTATCGCCGGCGGCGCTACGTCAGGCAGCAGCGTGGAGAACTTTGCCTCAACCTGCACCGGCTCATACAGGCTGTTTCCATGGAACACTGTGTTGTGCAGGAGGACCGAGTAGACGCCCGTGCCGTTCACGGGGACATGCATGACCGTCGCGTTTTCGCCGGCGTTCTGGCTAAAGTAGAACGCGCCCCCCTCGCTGAATGAAGTTGTGCCCAGCCAGTCGTTGCTGGGCCACCCGGCAAAGGTCTGGAACACGCCTGACGGCACGCTTGACGCCACCATCCGGCCGTCCGGCCCGAAGGCCATCGCGCTGATGCTGGTAGAGTTGTGCGGCCACGATATTCTCAGGGCCATCGACGTGATCGTGCCGTCCTCGACCGCGAAATAGTACGACCTCCAGTCGCCGGCGGAATACCTCGAAGTCATGTCGAACAGGCCGCCCACATAGCCGTTTGGCCGCAGGCCGAGGTCCCGCTCGCTCCCCTGCGGGTCTGGCACGGCCACCACCGGCACGTCCTTTGGCACCGGGCTGCTGGTGACCACGAAGCTCACCGGCATGACCATCGCGCTGCCCTGGCCTGCACGTTCGACCAATATCGAGCCGTAATAAATGCCCGGCAGCGTTTCTCTGGCGACATCGATCGTCGCGGTGATTTCTTCCTTGCCGTTTGGATCGAGCGCCAGCGACACCTTGTCGCCTTCCGCCCCTTCTAGCGTTATCGCAGGGTTTGGCTGCCTCTCGTAAAACTCGATCGTGAGTGTATAGTTCATCGCAGTCGAGTTTATCCCCCTGTCGCCCTGCCAGAACGAGAACACCGCCGGGACGGGGTAGACACCCATCAGTGGAGTGTTTTCGAATTTTTCGGCAGGGTCAGATATCCTGAGCTCCTGCACCGTGCCCCACGAGCCGCCCCTGTTTACCATCGAGGTCTCGGTGTACGACACCTCCCCGTCGCCGTCGCCGTCCGCCCAGTCGTAGGCGTAGAGAGAAGCTATGCGCAGGTGGTCGGCGTAGACTTCGGTCGCGTTCATGAAGCTTTCAAACGGGAAGGTGGCCCTTGCGACCATCAGGTCCGCCCCATCCGGTATGCCGCCCATTTCGTCAATGTCGTAGTAGTTTGGAACATAGTCGAATTCTTCCGAGTCGTGCACGGGATCCGTTTCAAACGGGCGGGTCGCGTTGCGTATCTCGTACCTAGCGACGAGCTTTTCTATCGCGGCGGTGACCTTCACTTCAATGCCTGTATCCGACGGGTTCTCGATCACGATTTCCGTCGAGGCGGACTCGCCCTGCCCGACGTGGCCGGCGAACCACCGGGAGTCCCTGAATTTCGCGTCCAGTCTCTCCCCGACGTCCTGCCCGCCCTCGATTATGCCGAGCGCGTTGCTGTAGGAGTTGATTGCGCCGGACATGACAGACAGGACGTTTGGAACCGTGTCTTCCGTGTATGCGAGCACGCCGCCCTCACCCTCTGCAAGGTCGATTGCAGCGAGTGCGTCGACCCTGCCGGCGCCCTGCACGAACGGGTCGTTCTTCAGGTCCACCGCGGAGGACATCAGTATCGTCTTGACTTCAAACGGGTCGGGCTCTATGCCCTGCGCCCGGAGGTCTTCGATCACGAGCGCCGCCGCCCCGGCCACCATCGGCGCGGCCATGCTCGTGCCGCCAAAGAGCGCGAACGCGTCGTCGCTGTTAGAGTCGTCGGCGGTCGTCCCAAGGTTTTTCAGGTTCACGAGCGCCGGCGTAAACGCGTACGACCCAATCGCCATCAGCTCCGGCTTGGGGTCGCCAAACAGCCCCGGGCCCCTGCTGGAAAAGTCCGCCACGTCGTCATAGTAAGTCACGGCATTGCCAAAGCGGGTGACGTTCTGGAAGCCGTTGTAGCCGACGTGCACGTTGTTGGTCGTGGCCCCGACAGAGATCGCAAGCGGCGAAGAGTTGGGCGTGCCCACCGACCCGTAGCCGAGGCCGTTATTGCCAAAGCTGTTCACGAACAGCGTGCCGGGATAGTCCTCAGCGAGCAGACCGGGCACCGCCAGGAGCGACGAGAGCACGGACAGTATGTCGTACCCCGGCCCGTACAGCAGGAGCGGGAACGAAGCCACGCCCCAGCTGTTGCTGACGATGTCAGCCTTGTGGTCGCCGCTGTAGGTCCAGGTGCCATTGACGAGGTCAAAGCCCGAAACGTAGAGCCAGCCGTAAAGCGAGTCGCCGGCCCAGAGCGCCTTGACCGGGATTATCTTTGCGCCCGGCGCGATGCCGGCGAGCGAATATTTCGTGCTGTTGGCGTAGATGTCGTATTCCTGCTCGCCCCTTGAAGCCACCGTGGCGGCGGTGCCGGTGCCGTGCCCCGCCAGGTCGTACATCACTCCGAAATAGTCGCCGGCCGGGTCGAGCGGCTCAAGCAGGTCAGCCACCACCATCCCGCCGTAGCCGGTCTCCTCCCCTACCGCGGGCTCGGTCGCGTTGGTCGCCACCTGCCACAGGTCGACCACCCTTGCGCCGGTAGTCCCGGCGCTAAAGTCAGGAAAGCCGTCGCCGTCATAGTCGTAAGTCAGGAACTCGTTTCCGTCGCCGAGCCTGATCGGGACGTCGTCTGTAAAGTCGTACGAGGGCTCAACGAACAGGTGTTCTATCTCGCTACTCCTTGTTACCAGCCGAGCGAGCTCGTTCTGCGCGTAGAAATACCAGCCGGAATACATGTCCGGGATTATCGTGTCGTACACGCCGGGCTCCTCGCTGTCCACCACCAGCACCGGCACGAGCCCAAAAGTGATCGTCCCGAACTGCTGCTGAACCTGGTATATTATTCCAAAGCGGTAGATCCCGCTTGCGGAGCGGATATAGTCGCCCGGGCTGTGTCCGATTATCCAGTCGACCCTTGCCGTTGCGTTGACGACAGGGGTGGCGAGCAGCGGGTAGAGCGAGTTGTAGGTCGGTATGTCGCCGAATGACGTGTTGAGCAGGACGGTGCCGGTATCGTTGACATAGACCCAAGACGTGATGTTCTCCGGCAGGTTGTCTTCTGTGTAGCCGCCGTCAACCACCCTGCCAGATCCATCGATCTTGGCGATATAAGTGGCCCTTGTAAGCACGATCCCCTGGCCATCCGCGTCCAGCATTATTGGGACGCCGTTTTCGTCCCTTGCCAGCGCATGCTGCATGTCGGGGTTTGAAAAGTCGGTGCCGGTGTCCACTATGGCAACCGTCACGCCGTCGCCGGTGATCCCGTACTCGTCGGCGACCCTGTCCGAGCCGATTATCGAAGAGCCTGAGAGCCTGCCGGGGTCGCTTGCCTGATCTCTGTCAAAGTCAAACTGCAATGGCGAGTCTACCGCGTACGAAAACCCGAGGCTGGAAGGGAGCGGGGACTCTGACACCGCCACGCCCAAGAGAGGCTGGCCGCTCTCCATCGACCCGCCAAGGCCGACCACGTGCGCGCTGCTGCCGAGAGCCGCGACGTTGCCAGAGCCGTAGACGAGCGTCCTGCCGGGGTTGCCGTTGTATTTCATTTCGCCAAGGTCGATGGCGCCAAAGTCGGTCTTGATAGCACTCCTGTCAAACAGAAGGCCGTTGACGGTTATCGTGTCGTGCATGCCAGGCAGCGGCTGTGGAAATCCCGTGAGCGGTCCAGATTCCTTGATGGTCAGGGAATACGCCGGCGTCGCCAGTGCCGAAGTGGCTGTCAGAAACAGCAAGGCTAGGCAAAAAGCGCTGCGAAGCATGTAATACGCTATTGTTATAGGGGATTATTCATGGTTATTATGATTCCTATCGGTTAAAATTGGATGGTTGTTGCTGCTTTATGCTATTGGCGAAAACGGAAGGGCGGCGCCTGAAAATAATTACTTCAAGGCGTCGTCGTACTTGCCGGCCTGAATGTCTGCAAAGACTTCCTTGGCGGGCTTGCCTTCAACCTTGACCCCCAGGCTCACGCACGAGCCAATGACTTCCTTGACGGCGCCCCTTATGTCAAAGGCGTACGAGCCGTCAATCTTCATCTTGGCTATTTTCACGGCGCTGGCCATAGTCAGGTCGCCGGCATAGTTTGTGCCAGCTGTTCCAGAGCCCTTGGTGATGCCAGCTTCCTTGCACACCAGCGCGGCAGTCGGCGGTATGCCCACTTCTATCGTGAATTTCTTGGTCTCAGAGTCGACCTCGACCATTACTGGCACCTTCATGCCCGGAAAATCCTTGGTCTTTTCATTAATGGTATTTACAACCTGCAGCACGTTTACGCCCATCGGGCCCAGCGCCGGACCCAGAGGCGGCCCTGCATTGGCTTCTCCGCCACTTACTAGCGCAGAAATGGTTTTCTTGTCTCCCATGATAGCCAAGCAGTGGATTTACCCAAATTATAATTCTTGCTCTTGCAAAGCCTCTCCGCCGTGGTTGACATGTTTTTAAACCCGTGCGGCGTGTAATTGCCCGGATGCCCGATCAGCAGCCCAACGAGGGAGTTGGGTCCTTATTCTTTGAGCTTGCCGGCGACCTCCGCCTCTCGATGCTGACAAAGCTGAGCCAGAAAAACTACAGGCTCTCCCGGCTTTCGTCAGAGCTAGAGGCCACGATGCAGGAGGCCCACCGTAACATGACGCGCCTTGTCGACTCTGGGCTCATCGCCAAGGACAAGGAGGGCGGGCTGGTGCTGACCGCCTACGGCAGGACGGTCGTCACGATAATCCCCAGCTATGAATTCCTGTACCGCAACAGTGAGTTTTTCCTAGACCACAGCCTCGGCGACCTCCCGCCAAAGTTCATTCAGAGGATGGGCGCGTTCCAGAGCTGCGAAATAGTCCATGGCGTCATGGCAATCCTGCAGCGCTGGAAGAACCTCTACTCCGAGTCTGAAAGATACATCAGGGAGATAATGGCGCAGGTGCCGCTCGACCTGATCGAGACTGTAAGCGGCAGGGTGGAGAGCGGCGTGAAATTCTCGTACATTTTTGCGAGCAACTCTGTGGTGCCAAAGGGCAGGATACAGCTGCTGCAAAAGGTCGGCTGGCGCAATTTCATCAGCAAGGGGCTGGTCGAGCGCAGGATGCTGCCGGAAGTAAAGGTGATGACGATCTTCAACGAAAAGCAGGGCTGCGTTCTTTTCCCCAACATGAAGGGCGAGCCGGACCTCAACGTGATGTTCTACGGTGAGGACAAGGAATTCCTCGAATGGTGCGCCGACCTGTTCAGCTACCAGTGGGAAAAGGCCGGGCAGTTTGACGAAGCCAAGCTAAAACACGAAGTGTAGATCACGTTTTTATACGCCGGACCTGCATAGAGCACGCATATGCCAAAAGCCTTTGTTCTTATGAATGCCGAGCTTGGAAGCGAAGATGCCCTTGTTAACGATCTGAGGAAGCTTGACAGCGTCAAGGAAGTCTATCAGGTTTACGGCGTTTACGACATTGTCGCGCAGGTCGAAGCCGACACGATGGAGAAGGTAAAGGAAACGATCACTTGGAAGCTGCGCAAGATCAACGGCGTAAAGTCCACGTTGACAATGATCGTGATGGAATAGTCAGGCCGCGGCTTTTAGCACTACCACCTTGCGGAAGTACTTGCTCACCAGGGCAAACGACACGCCGAGGAACGCTATTGCCAAAGTAAACGTGGCTCCGTAGCCAAGGGTCAGCGAGATTTCGCCGGCCGCTATCGACCCTATCAGGAGCCCGGTCCCGATTATCGCGCTATTGACCCCGAGCACGCTCCCCGCCCGGCCGTCCGGTATTATCTTCAGAAGCGACGATGTCGTTGTGGTGCTCCATATGCTAAAGCCGACTTCGATTGCGACAAACGCGGCCAGAGTAGCCATAAGTATCGAAGCCGGGTTGCTGGCAAAGAGGAGCGCTGCTGCAGCCGCGAGCGCGATTCCAAACATCCTCGGGACGTAGGCGAGCCGGCCAATCTTTTCTTCGCCGCCTCTCGCGACCAGCCGGTGGTTGAACGGGAGGAAAAAGACCTTCGAGAGGTGCAGTATCGTGTACGCAAGGAACACCTGCGAGTCGGTGACCCCGCTGTCCTTCAGGAACGGAGTGTAGGGCGTGAACATCAGGCTGCCGGACAGAAAGTACAGGCCCGTGCCGGCAAAGAACAGGAACTCTTTTCTCGACATGCTTGAACGCAGTTTTGAAAGCGACAGATCTGATACAGGCTTCAGGAACATCACTGGCACCTGCTTTAACCGATCGACTAGGGCGGCAGGCGACATTGCGATCGCTTTTCGCTCAAGCGTCGCCGGCGGGTCCTTTACAAGCTTCACCGTCAGGGCAAGCGACGAAACCGCGATCGCGGAACAAACAACTGCGTACGACTGCACGTCGTACCGCATGAGCCAAAGGTAGCCGGCCACCATCGCGATGACAAGGCCTGCCGAGCTGATAAGCGACGTCCAGCTGAACGTCCTGAGCCAGTCCTCCTTCCCCGATTTTTCCATGACGAGCAGGTTCGTCACAGGGGCCGGCCCGATGGAAAAGAACCCAACCAGAGCGGACAGGAGCATCAGGACGAGGATGCTTGAGACGAAATACATCGACGCGCACGTGATCGCGATGGCGGCGGAGCAGATTTCTATTATGGTCCTGCGCCAGTGCATCGCGTCTATCAGCTTGCCCCAGAAAATCGCACCGAGTGTCACCGCCAGGTTTGAAAGGAACATTGCTATCGCGACTTCCCTGACAGAGCCCCCGAGGACCAGCACGTAGATCGGGATTATAGTCGACAGCCCGGTCGAGCTCGCGTTCAGTGGCAAAAGGTACCACGACCACTTGCGGCTGATAAGCGAGAAGGTGGCTTGCAAACGCGAATCTACTTCAACAATTTCCCTAGAAATTCATTTATAAAATTCATCTGGTATATTATTATGGCAGCTTTCTACATTTTGTGCGGGATCGCAACTTTAATGAACCAGACAGTTGATGAAAAGCCCGATGGGCCTCTTTGGGAAAAAAGCCGACAGCAGCGAGCAAAAGGTGTGGAAGTGCCAGCACTGCAGCATGACCTTTGACGACAAGGAGAGGATGAAGCGCCACGTGAGGAAGGCCCACAGCGAGAAGGGCGGGGACGATATGCCAAGCGCTAACCCATTTGGCTTCAAGTAAAGACTTATTTCTTGTCAGTTCTTTTTACAGGTAGACCCGGGCACCATGTTTCCACTTCATGACGACACAGAGCGCATGCATGGCAGGCCGTACCTGAACTACGGCATGATTGCCGTCAACGTGGTCGTCTTTATCTGGCAGGCATCGGCTACAAGTTTCTTTTCAGATGAGCGCGCAATGCAGGACATATTCACGACATACGGCGCGGTCCCTGACAAGATATTCAACGACTTTCCAGCGAGCGCGCCCACCGTCATTACTTCGATGTTCATGCACGGGGGCGTCGCCCACATCATCGGCAACATGATCTTTTTGTTCGTCTTTGGTGACAACATCGAGGACAGGTACGGCAGGATCAAGTACATCCTCATTTACATCGGCTGGGGAGCGTTGGCTGCCCTTGCCCACAGCGCCTTTGCCCTTTCGTCAGGGCAGGGAGACATTCCTGCAGTCGGCGCGTCCGGCGCGATTTCAGGCATCCTCGGCGCGTACCTGGTCATGTACCCAAGGGCAAAGATCTTTACCGTGATCATGGCGTTCTTCCTATACACCGTCCGAATACCGGTGCTCATCTACATCCCGTTCTGGTTCGTGATGCAGGTGATTTTTTCGCTGATAGGCGACACCAGCGGGGTCGCGTACCTCGCCCACATCGGCGGGTTTGTCGCGGGAGCCGCGACCGGCCTTGCGTGGAGGGCGCTCCCCAATTCCATGAA
This sequence comes from uncultured Nitrososphaera sp., assembly GCA_964476255.1. Lineage (GTDB taxonomy): Archaea > Thermoproteota > Nitrososphaeria > Nitrososphaerales > Nitrososphaeraceae > Nitrososphaera. Next base: position 9,820 of record CAYYYR010000021.1, on the reverse strand, counting down.
GTACAAACAGGGCGCGCCTGCCGCTGGCGGCGCCGGCAAGCCCATGTCCAGGAACCCCATGGCGAGGAAGGCCCGGCCGAGGATCGAGGATGTCGCGCCCGCGGCGCCTGAGGTGATAGAGGGGTCCGACTATTACGAGGTCATTGCCGAGGTGCGCGGCGTGTCTGACGCCTCGGACATTACCGCAAGCTATGACGCAGACAGCAGGCAAGTGAGGATAGTGGCAAAAGGCTCTAGAAGGTACGAGATGGCGGCAAAGCTGCCCGACACGGCCGTCAGCCCAGTGGTAAAGTATATCCAGTACCTCAACGGGATTGCCCGAATCAGGCTCACGAAGTGACTTGTAGCAAATTTAAAATATCCCGCAAGAGCCCTTTAAATTTACAATTTTAGGAGGAATATGAGAAAATGTCAATACAACAGGGATCAGCTGGAGGCGTTCCAGTGTTAATCTTGAGGGAAGGGTCGTCCCAGACGAAGGGCCGCGACGCGCAAAAGAACAACATCACTGCTGCAAAGCTGATAGCAGAGATAGTCAGGAGCTCTCTGGGCCCAAGGGGCATGGACAAGATGCTTGTCGACACCCTTGGCGACGTGACAATAACAAACGACGGCGCAACAATACTCAAAGAGATCGACGTGCAGCACCCGGCGGCAAAGATGATGGTAGAGATCAGCAAGGCGACAGACAATGAAGTCGGCGACGGCACGACCTCCGTGGTGGTGCTGGCCGGCGCGCTCATTGAAAAGGCAGAAGAGCTGATCAACAAGGACGTGCACCCGACGATCATTGTCGACGGCTACAGAAAGAGCGCGACAAAGGCGATCGAAGTGCTCAACAGCATAGCGCAAAAAATTGTGGGCAACGAAAAGGCAGAGCTGATAAGGATAGCCAAGACGTCGATGCAGACAAAGATGGTGTCAAAAGAAGCCGACGACCTGGCGGAGATAGTGGTCAACGCGTCCCTGTCCGTCGCCGAGAAGACCGACAGCGGCTACAGGGTCGACATCGACGACATCAAGGTAGAAAAGAAGGCGGGCGGCGGCATCCGCGACACAAAGCTGATCAAGGGCATAGTCCTTGACAAGGAAGTGGTGCACGGCGGCATGCCAAAAAGGATACAGAAGGCCAAGATCGCCCTCATCAACTCGGCGCTAGAGATTGAGAAGACAGAGTTTGACGCCAAGATAAACATCAGCTCGCCGGACCAGATGAAGATGTTCCTTGATGAAGAAAACCGCATGTTGAAATCGATGGTCGACAAGATCATCGCAAGCGGCGCAAACGTCGTGGTGTGCCAGAAGGGCATGGACGACATTGCGCAGCACTATCTGGCCAAGGCCAACATCCTTGCAGTAAGGCGCGTCAAAGAGTCAGACATGACAAAGATGGCCCGCGCAACCGGCGCAACGACTGTCAACAACCTTGACGACCTGACCGCAAAGGACCTAGGCGCCGCCGAGCTGGTCGAAGAGCGCAAGGTAGAGACCGATAAGTGGGTCTTTATCGAAGGGTGCAAGCACCCCAAGTCCGTGACCATCCTGATAAGGGGCGGCTCGCAGAGGGTAGTCGACGAAGCCGACAGGTCGGTGCACGACGCACTGATGGTTTCAAAGGACGTCCTTGAAAAGCCGGCGATCGTCGCAGGCGGAGGAGCACCGGAGGCATACGCCGCGTCAAAGCTCAGGGAATGGGCAAGCACGCTCTCGGGCAGGGAGCAGCTGGCGGCCGAGAAGTTCGCAGAAGCCCTTGAAGTGATACCGCTCTCTCTTGCAGAGAACGCTGGCATGGACCCGATAGACACGCTCACCGAGCTGCGGTCAAAGCAGAGCAAGGGAGCAAAGTGGACTGGCGTCGACGCAAGGAACGGCAAGATCGCCGACATGAGCAAGCTCGACGTCGTGGAGCCGCTTGTAGTCAAGGAGCAGATAATAAAGTCCGCCACAGAGGTAGCGTCGATGATCCTGAGGATCGACGACGTCATTGCCTCAAGCAAGTCCGGCGGTCCGGCCGGCCCTCCAGGCGGTATGGGAGGAATGGGTGGTATGGGAGGAATGGGTGGTATGCCACCCGGAATGGGCGGCATGGACATGTAGGGTCTCCACCCTTACTTTTTTGACTCTGCTTCGATCACTTCTTTTACCCAGCTTCCTGTCTCCTGCATTTTTGACAGCCTGATCAGAAATTCTTCCCACGAAATGCCGCCGTACGAATCGATCCACGCCCTGTAGTGATCCGTCACGCTGTCAAGAGCCTGCTGATGGTGCAGGCAGTACCTGCCGCCAGGCATGGCTTTTCTGTGGCATGCGGCGCATTTCTCTGTAGTCATGGAAGGTTTATTTAGAGTCTGGATTTTAAGGGTTATATAACAACCTCCACGCTGAGCAGCACTTCAAAACTTGTATGGGTAATCGCCGTCGCGTACCTGGCGGTCTTTTTCGCCCTTGCCTCCGGCATGATAAACGCGATCATTGAGGGCAGGGACATTGGCGGATTCATCATCCCGTCGCGCTCTGTCCAGACGATCGGCGAGACTGTGGTCATTACGCTGGTGCTTTTCATAGGCATGGCCGGCACGTTCATGCTCTACCACTCTGGCAGGGCAACAAACCCGAAAGTGCAGCAGGCCCTGCTCATCACGGGCTTTGGCGTGCTCGGAATAGCCCTGCTCATCGGCTTTATACTGGTAAACGTCAAACTGTGATCAGGCTGTCCTTGTAGGCGACCCGCGTCCCGGCGGGGATTGATTCGTGCTCCACTATTGTTACGGCGATGTCGCTTTCTGACCGCTCGACGCTCAGCCTGGCCGCGCTCTTGTACTGCAAGAGCCTCCGGCTTGCCGGCGACTGGACCCAGCCGCCGTCCTTCCTGTAGCGCAGCATGCTAGTCGCCAGCACTGGTACGCCTTCGTCCACGCCCCCGCGGACGAGCAGCATAAGCAGCACGGAGAGCAGGTGGTTCAGGCCGCCGGTCGCATGCGCCTGAAACAGGTTGTAAAAGCTGTTGACAGAGTCGAATATCACGAGCGAGCTCGAGCCCATCGACTCTAGCGCGTCCTTTATCATCGGCACGAGCCGGCCTTCAGACGGTAAATAGATGTCGACGCTGTTTGGCTGGACTAACCCGGCGTTGAAGTACGCGGTGAACGTCGTGTCAAGGTCGATGTAGGTGACCTTTTCAAACTGCGACGCAAGGTGAGCCGTGAAGCAGAGCTTTGCGTACGGGTCGCTGAACATCAGCGTATTTAAGCCACGCGTGCTTAGAATCTTCTCGGGCAATTGCTGATCTATTGCATGAGGTTGGATTTAACGTGAGTGAAATCGACGAGCAGATAAGGCGCGACTTTGCCGTTACCAAAAAGACTATCTACATGAACAACGGGGCGGTCGCGCCGACGCCGCTGTCGACGATAAAGGCCGTGACCGATTTCATGCTGAAATGCGCCGAAGCCGGGCCGGACGCCCCCCAGACGTCAGACTATGTCGTGTCATTGCTTGACGAGCTGCGCACAAGGGTGGCGCACCTGATAAACTGCGAGCGCGACGAAGTGGTGCTCGTCCAGAGCACGACTGAAGGGCTCAACATGGTGGCAAACGGGATCGGCTGGCAGAAGGGCGACGCGATTGTCGCGAGGGGCGGCAGGCACGAGCACTATGCCAACTATTTGCCATGGGTTTCGCTGTCGCAGAGAAAGGGCGTGCAGCTGAGAGAGCTCGCCGTGGACGAGAGCGGTTACTTTGGCATGGGCGAGCTGGAAAAGTCGATGAAAGGTGCTCGAATGGTCACGATGAGCCACGCGCTGTACAACACCGGAGCGATAATGCCACTTGAAGAAGTAGGCAGGATCGCAAAGGAAAACAACGCGCTGTTTTGCGTAGACGCGGCGCAGAGCGCCGGCACGATCCCGATCGACGTGAAAAAGATAGGCTGCAACTTTATGGCGTTTCCCGGCTTCAAGTGGCTCTGCGGCCCGACCGGCATCGGTGCGCTCTACTGCAGCAAGGAAGCGTCTGAAATGCTGACGCCGCCGGCGATTGGGATCGAGTCGGCCGCGCTGTCGGATCAGAACGTCATCGCGTACTTTGACATGCCTACAAGGCTCCAGGCGGGCTTTCGCAACTTTCCCGGGGCGGCAGGGCTCGAAGCGTCGATGAGGTACATACTCAGGGTCGGCATTGAGCAGGTCAGGAAGAGAAACATGAAGGTGGCCAATGCCCTGCGCGGCGAAATCGGCAAGATGCCGGGCGTAAAGATGTACGGGCCGGACGACGAAGACAGGAGGACTTCGATCGTCGCGTTCACGGCTACGGCCGACTCGTCGGCGATAGTAAAAAAGCTGGAGCAGAACGGCATTATATTCGCGGCAAGGGACATCGGCGGCAATAAGGCGGTAAGGGCATCGCCCCACTTTTTCAACAGCGAAGAAGAAGCGGCGACTGCCGCGAGCTATGTCAAGAGCCTGATCTGACTATTTCTTTTTGTCGCCCTGACCCTCAATCACGATCATTGTCAGCGTGGACCGCACCTTGTCGATGCGCCGGACATGCCACGTTATTGTTTCGCGCAGCTTGTCCATCGAGTCTGATCTGATCTTGGAGATAATGTCGTACACCCCATAGACGCCTGACACTTCAACAGCCTCTGGCAGCTTTTTGATTTCCTTGATGATTTCTTCCTCCGAACCCAGGTCGCAGTTGATAAGGACGTATGCTGTTGGCATATGGAATTATGGCACCGTAAGTAATTAAACAGATCGTATTATTTCCTCTCAAGCAGAGTTATTAACGGCTCCCCGGCTCCAGACCATGCATATGAGAGTGATCGACCTCACGATGAGGATCACGCCTTCAATGAGGGTGTTCCCCGGCTCGCCAAAGCCCTCGTTCATCCCGTGGTCAAGGTTCGACTCTCACGGCTACGACTCTGAGGCGGTGTTCATGAGCACCCACACAGGCACGCACGTCGACGCCCCTTCCCATTTTGCCCCCGGCCTTGCGAGCATTGACAGGATACCTGCGAGCAGGCTCGTCTGCAACGCCGTCCTGATAAAGGTGAAAAAGCGCGCAAACGAGTTGGTAGAGCCCGAGGATTTTGCAAGTGAGCAGATAAGGAAAGGCGACGTGGTGGTGATCGCGACCGGCTGGGAAAAGCATGTAACAAAAAGCAACTACATGACCGAAAACCCCGGCCTGTCAGGGCGGGCCGCAAAATATCTAGCAGGGAAAAAGGTCAACGTGGTAGGGATCGACGGGCCCAGCATCGACGCAGGCTCTGACGGCAAGTTTACTGCGCACAACATCCTGCTGCCGCGCAACGTTCTTGCCGTAGAAAACCTCTGCAACGTGAGCAAGATAACAACAAAACGGTTTACGCTGGTGTTGAGCCCGCTCAAGCTTGGAGGCGCGACCGGATCGCCGGCCCGCGCGCTCGCGCTAGTCTGAAAGGGGCTGTACTACTATACACTCCTATAGAGGCTTGATCAAGAACGACCTTGCAACAACCTTTTTAGAGCAAGTGCCAAACCATGCGCATGGAGTTGGAACGCCCAAGGAAAATGGAGCTCCTGCACACCCCAAAGTCAGACGTGCTGAAGCTCATGAGGGAAAATTCCCTTACCGTCGACGAAGTCGTGTTTCTGTTCGGGTCGAACAAGCTGGCAACGGCCGACATCAGGATGAACGCGCCGACGATATGCGACAAGCTGCTGACGATGTTCTTGCGCCAGGCCGGCAAGGCCGCGACCGTGCCGCCTATGACTGCGTAGTTTTTTCCGCCCTTATTTCTGAAGCATAGCCGTCAAACCACTCCGGCAGGTCGATGTACATGTCCGTCGCAAAGTGGTAGCCTATTCCGGCGTCCCATGCCTCCGCGGTTTTAGCGGCGGCGTTTGACCCGTTCACGCAGCCTGTGCAGTACTCGTTGCTGGACACTCCCATAAAGCGCGACGGCGGGTAGCTGTCCATCCACGGCATTTGCTCGTGGTATGTCCACTCTTCTTCAAGGCTGACAATGTCAGAGATCAGCATCACCCGCTCGGCGACCTGGTAGTGGCCGGGGTTCATGACTACAAGCTTGTCCTGCCCGTAGCTCTTTATGTGCTCGTGGATCGCGGCATAGTAGCCGTGCTCGGCGTCCGTCACGATGTTGGTGACCTCGTCTATGAAAATCCCGTCGACTCCTGACGCCATCTGGCTGTCGATTTCGGACTGGACTGCGGCAAAGTCGCGGACGCCATAGTTCGTCCATGTGTACGTCAGCACCTTGATGCCGGCGTCCCTGAACTGCTGGTGAACTTCCGGGGTCAGGTTCAGCTCACCGTCAGGGAACGAGTGCGGCACTATCACGAGCTCGGGCCCCGCCGCCAGTATCCTTGATGTTTCTTCCGTCATGGCGCCGTTTTCGTCGACCAGATGACCGTAGTAAATGACGTAGCGGTTCTCGGACTTTTCAAACGCCACATTTGCAAGCGGCAGCGTGAGCGAGGCCGCCACCGCGGCCGCAAAAGCAATCGAAGCGATAACGATTATTGCGAGGTAAGGTCTTTTCTGCGTGGATTGCACCTGTAATGATGGAATCCGTACTTTTTATGCTGAAGCGTTGATATACCATTAAATTATGCTGCATAGGAGCGTAAGTTGCCTTGGGCCCGTAGCTCAGCCAGGTAGAGTACCGGACTTTTAACTATCACAGAAAGAAATCCGGCTGTCTCGGGTTCGAATCCCGACGGGCCCGCTTTATCAGTTCTTATTCAAGGTCCTTCTTTAGCCATACGGTTCTAGTCCGGTACGGCGAGATCGCCAAGGTAGGTATTGAAGCCATTACACTAGTGTTGTTTTTCATTCGAGGTGCGTTCGTCGATAGTGATGCTGATCCGGTCAAGGCATGCCATCTGTAAGGTTGCACTATCGCTTGCATAGCTGGCTGTCGCCACCTCGAACTTTGCACTGGATTCATGGCCGTCACATCAGGCTAGCTCAAGTCTAGTAAGCTAATCCCAACTTTCCATTATGCATCGATACTTGCTGTTCCAGACCAGACAATAGATCGTTGAGCGGCATCCTAGGCGCATTGCGCACTTCTGGGCCGAGTTCGCCTTGGAGGAATCCGAGGTTAATTTCGTAATACAACTTACGTTTATCGCACAACTTGTAAGCTGCAAGAATCAGGTATTGCAGAAAACGACGATCCAGGGGATGTCCTTGCAGTGTGTTGAATGCTCTTTCCACACCCATTCCAGCTGCGAATTTCTCTTGCTGTTCGATTGGATTGAGCGGCTTATTCTCGGGCATGTCCAGCTTTACCTTGGAGGCAAGTCCCAACTGCGCAGATTTGCTTCGAGAATCCAGATCAAATGTTGCTTCACTAAGCCTCTCTACAAATTTTGCCACGTTCTCGTCGATCGTCGCCAGCGAACTCATTACGCTGGTCCTGACCCTTTCCAAAGTGCCGTCTATCATGGTTCTGATTCGGGTTTCTTCTTTTCTAAGGTCTTCAACCGCTCCCTTTAGCTTCCCCTCTTCCTTACGGAGCGAGTCTATGGTCGGCATGGTTCTGAATCTATCGCGGGCTTCATGTAGACTCTTTGAACAATTCACGACTTGCATAGCATCATTCACGAATCCTCTTATTTCTCCAGCCGTGTGGCCTTTCTTTAATAGAGGATCGTGGATGTGGAGGAGGTTTTCGTACCCGCTGGATCTCTGCTGCAAATCTTTTAACCTGATTTGTTCCTGCTTGGTCTTGCTCCGCAAGTCCGAAAGGCCGTTGTGTTCTCCCAACGCAACAAGGAATTGACCGAGATTCCTGTTGTATTTTTTCTGGACGGTCTCTCTGAGTGCAGTTATTTCCTCCTCTTTAATGCCCATCTTCGCCAGTTTACTTATTTGGTTCAGAAGTGGTTTTGCTTTTTCAATATGTTCCTGCATTTTTTCCAGCCGTGATGTCCCTTCCTCGATTTCTTTCCCGAACTTTCGCCTTTCATTATCGGCCTCTTTTCTAAACTCATAGTGTTCCCTTTCCTCCCTTCTCCTTTGTTCCCGGAGACCCTTTAGGTTGCTGGCCTCTTCGATCATGCCTTTGACTTCGGTATTAAGAACCTTGTCGAGCAACATTGCAAGGTCCTCAAGGCTGCCTATCTTGATCCCCTTTTGGTCCAGTTTTTGCAGGGTTAGCCTCAAGGCGCTGATTTCAACCTGGGCTATCTGCTCATTGTTCCACATCCAAAGGAACTGTTGAACGACATCGGGCCATCCAGTCCAATTCCGCGAAGCTTCGCCGACCTTCTTGCATTCCACCATGAACGACTTTAGATCTTGAGCCCCTATTCCCTCCTGCATAAAGTCTTTTAGAGCAACTAGTCCATCCAGAGCCTCGTCAATTGACACGCCATGTTTTGCTGTTATTCGAAGAAAGTCACCGATGTCAGCTCTGAACCTATCCATGTCTTCCTCTCCCTCTTGCGCAGAAGTTTTCTTTACGCTAGTCGCACGGACAATTGGTTCAGGACCGGGGAAGCTTTCTCGGGCAACGTTTAGGCGTCGCTTGGCGGCTTCGATGTCTGGCCTCTTCTTGCTGTTGCTGAACGCTCTGATCGTCGACTCTTTCCAACCCTCGTCCACAAGTTTGAATATCTCGAGAACGCTCAGGTGGTATTGGTTTTTCAGCATCCATATCAAAGCCTCTACATGTTCCTGTTCTTCGGAAGAAATCCGCATTGGATAAGTCTGCCTTAAATCCCGCAGGAACCTTCCGATTCTTTCTATATCTCTGCCGTACATTTGCTACCATGGAACACGAGCGCAAGGTAGCAATTATGCATTCTGATTAGGAACGCTCTTTTTTCTAGATATTATGGCCCAAATACGAATCATTCACTACGATCACAAGCCCGATCTTAACCGATCTTAGCTACAAAAAAACATGATCATAGAGGGGCAGCAGGTCCTCGTACGCTACGCCAATGACCTGTGGGTACACAAGTGCGACCGGTACCAGCGAACGCGCCGTACAGACGAAACGCGACCAAGAGACCATGGCTGTCCAGGTACACCTCTTAGTAACACCACCTCATCTCGTGCTTTTCGCTCAGGGCCATCGCACCCCCCCCCCGAGATGTCCTAGAGATGAAAGATCCTCTCATGATCCTCCCGGGTCCTTGCTGACTACGACCAAACCACCCAAACCTGTGCTCATTTTCTCCGATTTTCTCCGGCCGCCGCGGATGTCCGCGGCTCAGACGATCAAGTTCAAAAAATGCCGCCGCTAGTATCATCGTACGATCGCACCTTATGATCACTAGTATCTTTTTTGGCAGGCTTATCATCAGATTTGACAATCTTGTGATCTATTTTGTCGGCAATGCGCAAACAGGTTTGTCATTTTGGACGGACGTCAATCAGTTGATGGAAATTAGCCCTATGGATTTACTATTGCTCTTCAGAGATGAGCTATAAGTTCACCTAAATTCTTGCGCTAGCATTGGGATGTAAACATCAATTGGTTGTCGAGTATTTGAGATTACTTGTAATACGAAAAGGGATGCTTGGACTTTGAGCTGGGCTCAAGGGAGTATATCTCCTTTACTGCAAGAGCCCATACTTTTTTTGGTTTTTCAATGATGCCAAGCTCTCTAAGGCGGGTCTCTGCTTGTGCCTTGTATCCCGGGTCGCTTACCGTCTCTGCATCGCCTTTCAGCTGGTAGCCGCCCTGTGTGTCCCTGTCAAATACAGCAACGCTCGCTTTCGGCCAAGCATTAATGTTATGGAATGTCTTGTTCTCATAGGCGTCAGCAAAGAGCAATTTTTCATTATGGAGTATTCC
>CAYYYR010000020.1:0-5369 GCA_964476255.1 uncultured Nitrososphaera sp. | reverse complement strand
GCTACTGCAACCTTTTCGCCTCCGCTGAGCGAATCCATGTCTATTTCGCCCTGCCGGCCGTAGCACGTTATCGCTATTTCCCGCACGCCTTCCGCAAGCTCGATCCTTGAAATGCCGATGTTGAAAAGCGACGCGTATTCGGACGCCTGCCGGGATATGACACCAAGCGCCCACGAGCGCAGGCTGATCCCGACCATCCCGTCCCTGTTGAATATCGTCGCGCGGATCTTTTCAAGCATCCTGACAAACTCGGCTGCCTTCTGCAGCTGCTCCATCACTTTTCTTCCGGAATCTATGGCGCTATTGGCGTCGTCTATCGCCTTCTGGTGCACGCCCGTCTTTCTGCTGACGTCGAGCAGCCGCTGTGACAGGTTGCTTTTTTCCAGCTTGGCGTTTGAATACTGCTGGTGGCTAAAGCCCCTGACGCGCTCCCTCAACGAGGCGATTTCCCCTGCGAGCGATCGCGCATGATCATCAATTGCGATCTGGAACGGGTCGTCGCCGGCCTTTATGATCTCTCTTGGCAGCCTTGCAAGGTGCTGCTGCTTGCCCTTCAGGTCTGCTTCTAGCTTGGCGACAACATCGGCAGAGCCGATAGAGTTGTTTGCAAGGAACTTTTCTGCGGCCGCTATCCTTTTGTCCTGCTCTGCCAACTGCTGCTCTTCTTTTTTCAGCTCGACTTTTGACACCTGCATCTTGGACTTTTCGTCTGCCTTGCGCCGGATCTCGGCCTGTATGTGCGAAGTGTCATACATTTCGTTTACCTTTGCGACCGGCGAGTTGCACACCGGGCATTTGTCGTCAAGCACTTGCAGCCGGCCGGCGCATTCCAGGAACCCGCGCAGCTTGCCGGACGCGCCTTCGTTTTCCTCTATCTTGCACTGGACTTCGTCTATCTCTGACCTTGCCATCTGCAGCCGCATGTTGACTTCTGCCTTGCCCTTCAGCACCTCCAACGAGCCTGCAGCCTCCTTGACTATGCGCTCAAGCCTTGACGCTTCGCTGCCTATCATGCTTCGCATTTCGTTAACGTGGCGCACCAGCAGCTCCTCCCTCGTCTGGAGCTCCCTGACCTGCAGGATCACTGGCTCCATCCTCTCGATCTCTTGCTCTATCTGTTTGATTTTGTCCTCCACCATACTCCTTTCGTCCTCAAACTCTGCAAGGACCGACTCGGACTGCCGAAGCTCGGCCTGCTTCCTGCCGATAAGCTCCTCCACCTTTTGCATGTCTGAGTCGGCGTAGCCGCCTGTTTCGTCGCGCAGCCTGTCTCGAAAGCCGACGATCACTTCGCGCATTGTTTCAAAAGCCAGGTCAAGCCTGTCGATCCCTATTAGCCCGTTTAACAGCTCCTTGAATTCCTTTGGCTGCGCTTCGACTATCTTGAGGAGCTCGCCCTGCTGCACCACGGCAGCCACGCGCAGTTTTTCATAGTCCAGCCCTAGCACCTTGGCTATTTCGCTGCTCATTGACTCACCAAACTGCTTGCGCTCACCGCCCACGATCGGCCTGTTCACTGCGCTGCCGCCGTCTGAAACGATTGCAAACTGGGAGAACGACTGCAGGCCGGAGCCGTTGAGCGTCCGAATCGCCTGGAACTCTTTTGAGTTGAGCGCAAAGCGCATCTGCACCATCGCAGAGCTGGCTCCCCTTCTCACGAGGTTCTTGTTCGACTTTCTCGTGTGCTTGCCAAAGAGCGCAAAGGTCACCGCATCGATTATCGACGACTTGCCCGATCCGTTGTGCCCCACAAAGATCGTTATGCCTTTTCCAAATTCCAGCTTTGTGTCCCTGTGCGAGATAAAGTCCTTGAGCTGCACGTCCTTGATCATTTTGCGCCGCCTCCGAGCCTGCCAGCCCTGTACGCCTGCCACACTATTTCCAGGACCGACCTGGCGTCCCTCCCTGCAGCCAGCGGCAGTATTTCGCCGACTGCAAACCTTGCAAGCTCGTCCGATCCGAGCGCTTCTGCCGACAGCCTGTAGAGCTCGCTGTCAATGTCTGCCGGCCGGGAATCGTAAACCGTCGTCGCCAGACGGTCTTCAAGCGGCTGCCAGACGTAGTGCAGGCAGGAGTCGTTCAGCCGCTTCAGGTGCCCGGCTATTACCTTGGAGTTGATGTCGCTCCCGGCGACCTCTATCCTCGCGACCGGCTTTTTGCTGCCAAACCCCTTTGCCTTCTCGATTATCTTGTCCACCTCACTGGCAATGTCGCTGTAGTCTATCCTGGCAGAGAACTGCTGGCGGCGGCTGAGTGGGATCCACTGGGTCGACGGCTCCTCGCCGGACATGTCCGTGAGGATAAAGCCTTTTTCGACCTCCTTGATCCCTTCGCTTGGAGTCAGGTCGATGGAGCCGGGGTAGGCAAGCGGCCCGCCAAGGTAGCCGAACCTCTTTTCCAGGTGATCGTGGTAGTGTCCCAGCGCGTAATAGTCGAACCCTGCCGGCAGGTCCGTGGAATTGAGCTCGCCGGCGAACTTGTTGAAATCCATCAGGCCCTGATGCAGCACCAGTATTTTTTTGCCCGAGTGCTGCTTTGCTACCTGCTCTGCGTGGCGCAGCTTTTCGATCAACGAATCAATGTTGCTGCGCCGCTCCTTGTCGGCGCCAAACACCGCGCAGCTATCGACGATGAAAGGCTCGTCGTGCCTGAGCTTTTTCGCCAGCCCGAGGTTGCTGTAAATGTGGGCAAAGGGCACGTCGCGCAAGCGGCTGATGTCGTGCTCGCCCAGTACAAACGCAGCAGGTATCTGTTTGTCTCTTAATTTTTTCAGCGCGTTGCCCAGCGTGATTATCGCCTTGCCGCACGGCCGGGGGTTGTGGAAGAGGTCGCCGGCGAGGATGACCAGCCTCACCCCCTCCTTTATAGAGATGTCTATCGCCTCGTGGAAAGCCTGGTAGACATCCTCCTCCCTCTCTTCCAGCCCAAACTGCGCGTAGCCGAGATGGAGGTCAGAGATGTGTGAAATTAGCATGCTGTGCTATCACCAAGTGCTAATCCTGAATATAGCCGGATGGAACGTACGACTCTGACGACTCTTTTGCCACCTGCTTGATCGCCGCCAGCTGGTTCCACGCCTCTACCGCCTTCTGGTCGCCGCCTATCTTGCGCTCCTTGACCTCGTCCACCTTGACAAAGGTCGGAAGGTTGACCCACTGGCCGGAAAATATCGCTTCGCCGGGGTTCAGCGACGTCAATTGATCGATCAGGTCCCTGCTGAGCGCTTCGCTTGCCGCCGAAACGTGCGCCTGGTCGTCGTGCTGGATCATGCGCATGACTGCGAGCGAGCCCATCTGGCTCAGAATGTTGGCGTCGATGCCGCGCGGCCGCTGCGACACAATGACTAGGCCGAGGCCGAACTTGCGCCCTTCGCGGGCGACTTTGGAGGCGAAGTATTTCGTGTCCGTGTCCTCGTCCTTTGGTATAAAGACGTGGGCTTCCTCTATCACCACCAGCAACGGGGCGGGAAAGCGCGGCTGCGACTTGCTCGGGCTCTTCTTTTGCCGAGTAGCCTTTTTCCGGTCGTCCAGCAGCTCTTCAAGGTAGAAAGACACTGCGATGTTGGCCTGCCTCTCTGTCAGCTCTACCAGGTTGATGACGTTTATCTTGCCGTTCTTGAGAAGCGCCAGTGGGTCGGCCAGCCCGGCGTCCAGTATGTTGTGAAACTTGCGCCTCGCGTCGTCTATCTTGTCGACGACCTTTGCCGCCGCTTCGCGGTATGCCTTGTCGGCGCCGACTGCCGCCGAGGCGTTGATGAGCGCGTCCCAAAAGTCGTCACCCTTGCGCTGCTTTACCTCTTCGGTGAACGCCACGCGAAGCACGTGCATCTGGTTCGACGCGTTCTCTTGGATTTCAATGACTTCCGCTAGCTTGTCTGCCGACAGGAGACGGGGGTTTATCCTTGCGTTCATCAGGTTGCTGTTGTTGCTCCCCATGTTCAAAGTCGAATAGTCGTCGTGGTAGTCAAAGACCACCATCGTGCCGGCTATCCTTGCGATCTCTTTTGCCAGGAGCGACACCAAGTTGCTCTTGCCCATGCCCGTCATTGCAAGCACCGCTAGGTGGCGCGAAACTACCTTATCGACGTTTACGCACGCGTCGACTTCGGTGTTGCGCAAAAGGGTCCCCATCCTTATCCACTGTACGCCGGAAGGAGCAAATATCGCCGTCAGGTCTTCGGCCGACGCTTCGTAGACTTCGGTGCCCGGCTCTGGCGGGAGCGCCGGCAGTATCGCCTTGCACTTTTTCAATTCATCAAGATAGCCTAGGATGCGCACGTGCCCCTTGTAGCTCTTGTCACGGCGGTTCTCGGCCGCGACCTGCTTACTCTCGAACGCCTCCTCGTAGTTGCGGATGCTGTTGCCCAGCGCGTCGCTGCTGATCGACGACCGCTCGACGAGCCCGAGCACCTTACCCCTGCCGTAGTTCATGATGATGTATTCGCCAATGCTGACCGGCCTTTTCGACTCAAAAGTAACCTGGTCCGGCTTTGAGACCCCGATGAGTATGCCCAGCCCTTCATTCATTCAGAGCATCCCTCGCCCCTTGCTCGTGCTGCAAGCTGAATATGCTTGCGAGCCTGTCTATATCTTCATTGCTTATCTTGCAGGTGTTGTGCGCCAGCTTCAAACAATAGGGATAGCCGGCGACGCTGTGGTAGCGCAGCCTGTCCAGGATTTTCGCCATTTCCTGTCTGCTGGCCGCGCCCATGATTTCGATCCTGATCATCGGCGTGTGGTCGCGCAGGCGCGCATAGACTTCATAGAGCGGCGCGTGCCTGAACTGGGTTTCCACCGGGACGCTAAAGCCGGCCTCCTTGCCGGCGTGGCCATAGTAATAAATGTCGCCGGCCCTCGACCCCATGTTCCCGAACTGGAGCCTGCTTTCCGAGCTCTTTGAGACAAAGATGCAGGCACCGCACTTTTTCACCATTTCAGAGGCCGCTTCGGCCGCGCTTTTCAAGAGCCTAGAAATGAGCGAGCCGTCGACGCAGACAATGTCTACCTTGCCGGCCGCCTTATGCGCTACCGAAGCCTCCATTGCCATCGCCTTTGATTCTAGAAAGTCGACCCTTGCCGAGCCGGCGATGTCGTGGTCCCACTCTGCGGCCAGGATCTTGTTGGCGCTGGTAACTGCGACTGCGTCCACGACATACAGGTGCAGTCCTTGCAAGGCGCGCTTGTTCCAGCTGCTGTCAATGCCGGCGGACTCGCATTTTTCCGGTGAAGGATCGTATGATACCCAGCGCGACGATGCTTCAGCCAATATCTTTCCAAAGTTTGAATCCTTTACCTTTGAGATCTTGGCGTCTCGATTCTTGAGAGCGTCAAGGAAAACCTCGTTGAGCAAGCTGCTTTATGCTGGCTTGC
>CAYYYR010000019.1:0-53761 GCA_964476255.1 uncultured Nitrososphaera sp. | reverse complement strand
ATCGCGTCAAGAACTGAACTCGGAACTGACCTTTTCTGTCCTACTATCTTTACGATTTCGCTCCATATTACGTCCCTTACACTTGGTATAGCCTTTACTTCCTCAAGCAAGTCGAGCAACTGAGAATTGTCTTTGATAATTACTTCAGCTCTCAAGTCGATTGTATGCTCGCCAATGCTTTGTCCGACGTATACTATTTCATCTCGTTGTAGTAGCTTTTTCGCTATTTCAATCGTGCTCCCTCCGCTTGTGTAAATTAGCATATCCACCCGCCTGTACCCTAGATCGTTTAGTTTTAGACTGTAAGCGAATTCAAGAAAGTGCTTTTCCAGGTAATTACGCCTCCTCTGCACAGTCGTGCGAGGTAGCCCGAGCTTGATGGCTAGTGCATGGGATGAAATTCGGGCAGTAGGATCGAGGAGAATCTTTAATATTCTCTTGTCAATCTGGGATAATTTCCTTAATACTATGCTCATTCGCTTGTGACTTCACTACGCCTATACATTCCAAATGATTAATGTATTACGCCCTAAAAGCCCACATATTTACATTAAACGCTCATTAGGAGAACCAAAATGGGCTAATCGCCCGCCAATTGAGGACTTGCCTTCTAAGTAAGCGAAGTGGGTTAACGGTTCCTAACCTCGTTGCCGAACTTATATTCTATCCTTTCAACACTCCCGACAACTTTGAATGTATACTGTCGGTCGAACGTCTGTCGATAGTATCGGGCATAACTTTCCGCCACCTCATAGGCCGAGCACGTATGCCTCAATCCGTCAATCGTGGCATGCCTTCCGTCTAGATCAAAGCTCTCTATGGAATAGGATCTAGACAGCCTTCTGGCCTGCCTCAATGCAATTCCGACAGCGATGAGCATAAAGACCGCTGCTGCCACCAAGACTATCGCAAATTCAAAACCTCTAACGAAGGTTAGAATATTCGTAATCAAGTACTGGTCAATGACTTTGTACCCATCGCTTAAGAGCCTGGCAAACAAGGCGACGATGATTGGCGCTACAATGGTCACCAATGTGTAAGTCTACACCTGCGATTGTCTGTTCGCACCATCGTGCCTGACTGTGTTGTAAATACCTGTCGCTTCTTTGACTGTCTCCTCGATATTACGAATTGTTCCGGATTTTTTAGAGGATGCAACAGTCCCTTTTAGTTCATCCACCAACCCCTTGATAGACTCTAGCATTTCTTTGACAGAGGTAGCTACATCACGCAGGTCTTGGCCACTTATGCCACCCTCGCCACTACCGCCAAACGAATCAATTTTGTCTTTGGCAGATTTTATTAGCTCTTTAGCTTCGTCAATTACACCGGTCTCTTTCAGTTGTTTCATAGTATTTTGCATCTTGGTGGATGCTTCATTCATGTTGTCTGTAATCAAGCGAATATTTTCTATGTTCCTGACCATTTCTGGCGACTTGAGCGATTCCATGATCTCCTTGGCTATTGTAGCGGTTTGCCTAATCTTGTCCATGGATTCCTGAACCCCCGGCGTTCCAATCTGGCGCATTATTTCTACTGCATCGGAGGCAGTTTCCTTGATGTCATGGAGCTTGCCAGTTTTTTCTTCTGCCATCTATTCTCCCTCTGTTACCCAGTGCCTACGACTATCTTCACGTAGCTTATTTTTATTTTCCCTTTCTTTCGGGACCTCTGTCACTACCCTCTTTTCACTTCTCTTTCTGTAATTGTAATAGTACTCGTATGAATGAATCTTGCGCCTCTGGTGTAGTTGTGCAAGAAAAATAAAGCCACCAAGTGCAAACAGTGAATTAAGTATACCAAAACCAGTATTGCTCACAAGGAAATCATTTACAGCCATCACAAGGTTCAGACCAGCGAAGGAAACTACTATAACTGGAAGGTATTTGCCTACTTTCATTACTACACCCAGCAAGTGGATTAATGCACCAAGCTTTGTAGAGTCGGACATGGAAGAATTGTCTTGCAACATATGATATTGCACTTGATCCTTGATAACAGTGTCGATCTGTTTGGCGCAATGACTTGGTCTTGGGGACCACTATCTTGATACAAGTAAGCATTTTGGCCATATCCGAGTCATATGAGAGCGTATGCCTTTTGTAGCTTGGATGCTCAAGTTAATGTAATGACACTAGTAGAAGCCGGAAAACGAGAAGTCTTTGGTGAAGAACCAAGGTCACGAATGACTGCACAAGACCATAATTCAGCTCCAATGAAACAAATGACTGCACAAGATGCTGTAAATAATATTCAAAATATTTCAAAGAGGATCAGGGAATATTCCGTCATAATAAGAGACACAACAAAGACACTTCGTGAAAGTGGCGCAATTCCCGAGCTTGTCGATGCGATTCGTGAAATCTCTTCCGTTGTGCGGGATACTGCAAAAGACATTCACCAAACAGCTACAGACCTGAAAGAAAGCGGTGCTACAGGTGAAATAGCTCGTTCAATAGAAGAAACTAGCAAGGCAGCACAGGACACAATACAAACAGTGAGAGAGACTGCCAAACAGATTGGTGAAGCGGCTCCAGAAACAACTAAAGCGGTGCGGGCGGGCGCTGAAAGAGTAAAAGTGGAATCAGCACATGCAGCGGAGACAATAAAGCAAGGTGTTGAGAGAGTAAAGCAGACCGTGAAAGACAAAGTAGAGAATGTCTGAAATCAAACAGTTACTCCGTGAGCATGGCACTTGTCATGCCCCCTTTTTCTGCCACGCCAGGTTTGTCTAAACAACGTGATGATCCTCGTGTCCAGAATGTTACTTAGATTATGCCAAACAAGAACCTAAGGAGCAGTACTATAATTATTATTCCAACAATTGCCCACACTATCGCCCATATGCTCATACTATCCAATACACAACACGAGTAGAATTGCCTTGGGACCAGAATGGTCTTTAATAAACGAATAACGCTCGTCAAAGCTAAGAACATGAGCCTTAAGGTCGTTTGAATCAGGGGATTGACCTCAAGTCATTAGTATGATGGGTGCGTATCTAATGCATGTCAAACAAGAAATTAACGAGCAAAATAGCAAAGGTTCAAAAACAAAGTGCTAAATCAATATCCAAACTACAACACGACACAATCGAGGCAACCAAGGACATGATCAAGGAGGCATTCGATTCTCAGAAACAGATTGCTTCAGGCTTGAATGTTTCTGTGCCAACCCTAGTTTCAGAGAAGATAGTAAAGCAGTCAAATGAAATGACAGACGACTTTGAAAGAGCCAACCGAAACAACAATCAACTTGGCATTAGAGTACAAGACGCCTTCACAGACTATAACACCTCCATGATGAATGCTTGGGCATCATACTGGAGTGCACAACAACAGCAGTTCATTAGGCCATAATCCTACTCCGGTCAAACGGCGGTCTGGGTTTCTGTTCCGTTCACCAAAGATCGCCGTCATGGCAAAGGGGAAAGGCCAAACACGGAGCTGGCTGATAATAGCCCCTTTACCCACAGGAGGAACAATAATAACTTAATGAGAACATGATTTGATCTGATAGCGACGTCATTTCTTGTCCTGGCCGTGCTTGGTTTGCATGTGCATGTCGTGCCAATATTGATTTTGTGCTACGTGTCCACAAATGGGACAGGTTATCTTCTCGCCTTCCCTTGCAATTTTCATCTGCAATCGACTCCCGTATGTTCCGCGTGACTTTTTTGATTGGGGTTTTTTTATATTGTTTTCGTGATCAAGTTCCGATAACTTGACGATGCGGCGACTGCCATTTTTCAATAAAACCCGGTTTGTTAGTGTCTAATAATCGTCTGTTCTTGAGCACCTTTGAGATGACACTGCATGCAATGATCTTTCTTGTTCCATGAACACGGCCAGATTAGTCCGTATTCCACGCCGCAGACGTGACAGGTGTTCGACAAGTGAGTTGAATAACGATCTGGTTGTATAGATGGATAGGCCCCGTAGTGGAATCCATCTTGGTCCGATTGTATTCTTGTCCGCTAATTGTGGGCGAAAAACCCACGTTTGCTCGGCCATTCACTTTGCGATCAAACTATTGTCCCCGGTCAAGACATAATACCCTTCCATAGCGCAACAACAACACTCATGCTTTATGCAATCTTGAATCTGTTCATGTTCACATTCGGCGCAGTAACAGGTAGCATCACGGTTATTTGACTTGATGAGTTCGCTAGAGTGCGACAATTGAGGTTGGATTCCTCGCCTTGGTTGCCTTAGTTGCTGATCGTAATAAGGAATTGGCACGTATGTTCTAGTAGATGTGGTTTGATGACGTTATTCGTCTTCGTCCTCAATCCTGCAGGTGTGATCCTTAAATGTTATTTCGTGAATGCCCTTTAAGATTTCCAGCAGCCTGCCTGGAGGATAGTTTTGGTACTTGTTCCACCCGCATGAGCATAAAAGTCGTAAAACCATTTAGCTAATCACCCATTCAAAAAGGAAAGAGTCTAGGCCAGTAAAGCTAGACATATTTTTTTCTATCTTAATCGAACTTTTCTTTTATCTTCTCTTTTGTATATTCTGTATCTAGGTCCTTGCTTGGGTCCTTGACTTTGTTTACAACTGCCTTCGCACCGGCCTGTACCTTATCGGAAGCATTTTCAAGACTCTTTTCGACGTCTCCCTTCTTTTTTATTTCATATTCTGTCATTGCATATGCTGATTCACACTCTAGTTATAATTATAGTCCGCTCTGAAACGATTGAAGTGTAGAACTAAACGCTTACACTTTCCCCTTTGTCGAGCGTTATTCATCTTTTTCAACACTATAGTGGTACTATGACACTTCTACTCGTTCGGTGTATCACATGATATGATATGGGGCATAGTCGGAGCACTCGTTGTCATAATAGTCATAGTTCTGGCGGTCAAGTTCGTGTTTGGCGTATTCTAGGTCAACATAGATAAGATACTCCGGGTTATGCAGCTAAAAACAGCCTTCAATCGTACCCCAATACCAACAGGCTTATTCGGGATATGGGGAATGCTCTAGCCGAACGAGGTGGAATATCTTTAAGACAAATGTACAGACTCAAAAGCAAGGTCAATCATGGAGTGCGAATAAAGCTTAACTCTGCTACGAAAATGAAGCTAAAGAAAATCCTGAGTAGCTAGCATTTCATTCAATTTGGAATCAGCCTATTCCACCTGTAATTAATACCACATGGCTGACATTTTAGGCCCTGTATCTATATCCCCATACACATGATGGGGCCATCCAAATTTGAACAGCCTTAGTGCGTGAGGGAAGGATAGACTAAAACGGTTGCAAATGACTTTATTTTCACTCTTTCTACCCACTAGGTTGCTAGCCGCCCGGCTCTATGTTTATCCTTACCCTGTCCGGCCCTATCACCGTGAACGGGGAAATCTCCCTTTCTGACACGTCTATCATTATGCTATAAAGGACCCATGCGCCAAACACAAACGCAATGATTGCCGGGATTACCAGCACGACCCACATGCCGCTTGCCATGCAAGTATATCGCAGCCGCCGGTAAAAAACTAATCCAGATGATGCATTTATAACCATCTTTTCATGCTTTCACCTCATGTCCAACTCGATCTTCTTCTCCCCCAGGTCGATCGCCGTAATCGGGGCCTCGGAAAAGCCCGGCGTAGGCAAGACGATCTTTAACAATATCGCAAAGCACTTCAAGGGCAAGATCTATCCTGTCACCCCGTCAAACCCGACCGTGGGCGGCCTGACGGCGTACAAGAGCGTGGTCGACATTCCTGAAAGCGTCGACCTTGCAGTAGTTGCTGCTCCTAGCAGGTTCACCCCGGCTGTAATGGAAGAAGTGGGCAAAAAGGGGATCAAGGGCGCGATAATAGTTTCCGCAGGTTTCAAGGAAGTGGACGAAGCAGGAGCAAAGCTCGAAAAAGAGGTCGGTGAAATCGCGAAAAAGTACGGCATCAGGGTCATCGGCCCGAACTGCCTCGGCATCATGAGCCTGTCAGAGAACAACATGATGAATTCCACGTTCTTAAAGATCACGCCAAAGTACGGCGGCGTTGCGCTCGTGTCGCAGAGCGGCGCCATCTGCGCAGCAACAGTCGAGGACGCGGAAGCCCAGAACATCGGCTTTTCCAAAGTCATCAGCATGGGCAACAAGGTTGACATGGACGAAAGCGACATTCTCGAGCTCCTGGCGGAAGACGCTGACACCCGGGTCATCGTCATGTACCTCGAAGACATACGCAGCGCAAGGCGCTTCATGGACATTGCAAGGAGGATAACGACTGAAAAGAAAAAGCCGATCGTTGTGCTAAAAGCGGGCAGGACGACCGAAGGCGCCAAGGCGGCAGCTTCCCACACGGGCGCGCTGGGCGGCTCTGACGCAAACTATGAGGCGGCGTTTACCCAGTGCGGCGTGATCCGCGTCGACACCATGGGCGAACTGTTTGATCTCGCCACCGCGTTTTCAAAGCAGCCGCTGCCAGACGGCGGAGTGGTCATTGTTTCCAACGCCGGCGGCCCCGCGATAATTTCCACCGACTCGTGCTCCCGGTACGGGCTAGAGATAGCAGACATCTCTTCCATCCGCGACGATATCTCAAGGGTCATACCCGCGTACGGATCGCCGAGGAACCCGGTCGACATTGTGGGCGACGCAGATTTCACGAGGTTTGAAAACGTGCTGAACCTTGTCCTTTCGCACCAGAACGTAGGCTCCGTCGTGACCATGTGCACGCCTTCGGCCACCCTGAACTACGACGACCTTGCGAGGGTGCTGATCAGGATGTCGAAAAAGTTCCCGGACAAGACGATGCTTGCGTCGCTGATGGGGCTTGCAGAAGGCATTGAAAACAGGGCGATAATGTCCGAAGGCGGCGTCCCGTACTACCTCTATTCAGAGCCGGCGATAAGGACGCTCAAGGCGATGTATGATTTCAAAAAGTGGATCGACACTTCTGCCGCCAAGGCGTCAACCCTGCAGTTTGCCAAGGACAAGAACAGGGTCAAGTCGATATTCGAGCAGGTCCGCAATCAGGGAAGGAACAACCTCCTGGAAGAAGAGGGCTATGAAGTGCTAAGGGCCTATGGGTTTCCGACCCCAAAGAGCATCCTTGGTGCAACCGAGGAGGAGTGCGTCAGGGCTGTAAAAGAGATAGGCTATCCCGTCGTCATGAAGATCGCGTCGCCGGACATTATCCACAAGTCCGACGCCGGCGGGGTCAAGGTGGGAGTAAAGAACGACGACGAGCTGCGCGCCGCTTTCAGATCGATAATGGAGGGCGCAAAAAAGTACAGGGTCGACGCCAGGATAAAGGGCGTGCTGTTGCAGGAAATGGTCGAGGGCGCAAAGGAGACGATACTTGGCGCAAGCCAGGACCCGACGTTCGGGCCCGTAATCATGTTCGGCCTCGGAGGCATTTACGTCGAGGTGCTCAAGGACGTGGTCTTTCGCGTCGCGCCGATAGACGATCGCGAGGCGGCGGGGATGGTCGAGTCGATCAAGACGATAAAGCTGCTGAAAGGCGTCAGGGGCGAGAAGCCGTCAGACCTGAAGGCAATCGCGGATTCTCTGCAGCGGCTGTCGCAGCTGGTGGTCGACTTTCCAGAGATAAAGGAGTTTGACATCAACCCGCTCCTTGTGCTCGAAGAGGGTAGGGGCGCAAGGGTTGTAGACGCCAGAATAATCCTGAAATAATCAGAGCTTGCTTCCGCATTCTGCACAGAACGTGGAGCCGGCCTCGTTCTGGTATCCGCACGCGTGGCACCTTCCACCCGACGCGGACTGGGCGTCAACAGTCTTTAACAGCACAATGTCGCCGATCTTTGAAATGCCGTCCCACGGGACCTGCCTGTCCCCGATCTTGAGCGTGATCCTGGCGCTGCCGGATTCCCTGCTCAGGCCGACCTCTTCCACCTTGCCGATGAGCATCGCCTCGCTGTCGTAGGCGGCCATGCCGACAAGCGACTGCAAAGTTACAAAGCTGTCGCTTGCTGTCGCAACGGCCGGAGTGGCTGCAATGTCTGGAGTGGCAGCGGCTGGCTCGGCCTTTGGCGCAAGAGCCTGCGTTTGTTGCTGCGCGGGAGCGTCAAACTTGCGATACTGCGCGATGGTGGCGCTGCATGTCTTGCACTTGTACTCGCCCTTTTCGATGAGCGTCACTCCTTCTCCCAGCTCTTCGTTGGGGTTTTCGTAGTGGACTCCGGGCGCGCCTTCGTACTCTTTTTCGCACTTGTTGCAGTAGTATTTCGCGAACCTGTCTTCGTCGAGCCTGCCGACGCCGGCCAGGAACAATTCCGGGCCGCCGAGGTTGCCCTTTTTCTGCTCTTCATCATTTATCCTTGCAATAGCGTAACCGCCCGAGCCGCGCAGTTTTTTCTGCGCCATGTCTTCAGCCATCATGATGTGTGCTAGTGTTTCAGACACAAGTTATTTAAATCATGTCAAACTGGCGCACCATCACCGGCGTTTCGCCGTTCTCTGTCCGCACGACTTTGTCGACCACCCCGTAGACAGGCGTGCTCAGGCTGCCCAACTCTATCTGTATCACGTTGAGTTTTACCATCATGATCGTTGCGTTTACTCTTGTGGTCGGGCCGTTTGCAAAGTCAAGCGCGCTTGTCAGCGCCATCGTGCCGTCGCTAAGGAGCAGATCTGAATCATTCACTGCCATCAGGCTGGCAAGCGAATACGCCCGCCTGTCGAGGCCGTCTGACCGTGAAGCGCCTCGCATCGTCACAAAGGGCCAGGGGCACGTACTATTCCTAGAGCATAAACTGTGAGGTCGCGGATCTTGAGGGCCGGACGCATTGCATCATAGTCCGTGGTGTCGCTCAGGACCGGCGCCTTGTTCTTGGTGGGCCCAGATTCAGATACTGCTCCTCGTAGAGGTCCGGCCTCGCTTCTTGCGCTTCCGGCTGAACTAGTCCACGCAGACCAACAGGGTCAACAAATCCACGGACTCGGCTGGCCGGTTTTTCCTACCAGCTCGCGGCAGGAAGAGCCCGGCTCGTGACCGAAGGCTGGCCCCGATGATAGCTGAAGAGAAAGGCCAGCAGTCGTACGTTGATGGGTCGCTGGCCCATGGGTAAACAGGGGACCAAGGGGCCGCTCGTCGCGCATGAGACGCGCCTCATTCTTGCTGCAAGCACCCGCTAGGACTCTGTGTCTAGTCACGGGCCCAGAGACCTGGTCCACTGCAGGCGGCGGTACAAATGGTCCCCCGGGGCCAATACCATTATACTCCTATACCACCAAGACAAGACCCTTTGGTGTCGAACACAGAAGTGGGCCCCTCGAATAGATGCCGCGAGAGAGCCTGGCAGTAGTCAAAGGTGGGCCGTGGCCCCATATGTGGAGGGTTGGACCCCTGTCGTGGACGATCCCCTCGCGGATCAACTATCTTTGTTTGAATAGATAGTGTCCCGCGGCATTGTATTGAATCGAAAAGGGCCCTTGGCGCCATGGCCTTGGCCTGCGGAGCCTGTGGAAATGCAGAAACCCCCCTACCACGGCGGCCGCACTTCTGGGCGTCGAACTGCAGCCCCCGATACGTCGATCTAACGTCGTTTTCTGTCCGCCTACAGTATGCCTAGGGGGGAAGGGGGGTTTCCGCGTTTCCGCAGCCTGCTAGTATCCTTACGATCACCCATGCACCGCTAGGATCACCCTTGGAAGGCCCTCCCCCCAGGGTGCCGCAATCCTCATCTTGCCGTCCCACAAATTTGTGGAAGATGGCAAAAGCTAGCAAGCATGGACCCAACGAGCCCCAGCTGACGACTAAACCATATTGTCCAACCTGCCGATCCGGTGACGTGTTCTTTATGTCCAGAACCAACGATTACCGGTGCAGGCGATGCGGGGCCACGACCCCGAGGGGCAAGATAGTGTTGGGCCCGACGTAAATGGCGCTTCTGTCCAATTGAAAGCGGACCGCGGGCAGAGCGGCCCACTCGACTTCTGGAACTGCAAAAGACCAAACTTTACTCGGTCACTCACCTATTCGTGTGGTCTCCCCAAGGGTGGGACCAAGGTCAGGAGCCATGAAGCCGGGACCAGCCCCTTCCAGGATCGCCTGTCTGGCGTACATGGGTGCGCAAGGCTGTTTGGGCCCAAGGGTGTTAGCAAGGTCAGTCGGTTCGGAAACCACAAGAAGACGGCAGGGCCATAAGGGTGGCTTAGTAACCCTTCCGATTTTTTCCAAAAATAAAGCCAATTCAAATTCGGTCAGCCCCATAACGTTAGGGGGGATAGTAATACAGAGTACCAAGATGGATCCCAAAGATCTGCTGGTTCTAGCAGGAATCTTTATGGACGTTTACATGTGTAATTGGTACAATCATGACAATCGATAGCACGACTTCTGATTCCAAGAACAAGCCACCTTGTTACAGATGTAATGATTGGAACTGGAGAGGTGAGGAAAAGCATGAGGTCAGTGAACATCTAATGTATTGCGACAAGTGCTGGCAAGAGGTCAAGGCTTACCTACATAAAATGGCTTGACAAGCCCTTAACAACAAAATCTATGCTATTAAAGGTCCCTGATACCTTGCTTAAGTAGAAGCATTACTTGATCAAGTCTAACATGCCAACGTACATGATCCAGGGTGCATACGGTCCAGAAGGATTGGCAGCTATAGTCAAGAATCCTCAGAATAGAATTCAAGCAGTCAAGCCTGCAATAGAAAAATTGGGTGGCAAGCTGAAAGACGCTTATTTCTCCTTTGGTGAATACGATTTTGTCATCATAGCAGAAATGCCGGACAACGTGAGCGCCGTGGCGATATCCCTAGCTTTTGGTGCAGGAGGTGCACTCAAATCGACAAAGACAACGCCTCTCCTGAGTGCCACCGAAACAATGGAAGCAATGAAGAAAGCATCTACAACAGGATACAAACCTCCAACTACATAGCTGCTAAATGCAGATCCTTGGAGAAATTGAAGTATATAGCACTGCTCAAGTTAACCCTTAATACCCGTCTTCATGCCATCAGCATGTATGGATACCCAGCTATTCGGTGTCTTTGCGACCCATCGCCCTGAATCGTGTCCCCTGAACAACAAGCAGAGTAAAGATGCGATGATAAGAATTGACGACAAGATCAAAACCCTCATTGAAAGATTCCACGTCAAGAGGATCATTGGATTCTACATGTCGGTCCTGGAACACCAATGGGTAATAATAGTAGAGGCTGAAAGCGCTCATGAGCTGGAATCTATGTGCATTGAAGCTGGTATTTCTGCATTCAATACTGTCAAGATAGTACCGCTCAATAATTTCGACGTGGTAATGGAAAGAATTCGAAGATAAAATGTCGTATAATGTCCCAAGATGGGCATCGACAAGTAAGCTAAAGCTTGATCCTTGGATGTTGCGTCTAGAAATCTGCTCGGACATTTATTAATTAATATGCGCAATGGCCACCAGGATTGGCAGTGAACGCGGTAGTGCTTCTGCTGTACAGGAACCTGGTCGCCTCCGTGGACAAGGTGTTCCTGGTGTGG
The DNA here is from genome assembly GCA_964476255.1 of uncultured Nitrososphaera sp. Lineage (GTDB taxonomy): Archaea > Thermoproteota > Nitrososphaeria > Nitrososphaerales > Nitrososphaeraceae > Nitrososphaera. The sequence continues at coordinate 42,300 of CAYYYR010000019.1, read as the reverse complement.
CAGGTCCTCTTTCCCATAGTCTACATCTTTATCGCAGGCTACTCCTATTCTGCCCTCATTGGCGGGCAGGGCGTCCCGGTAGGCGCCGCGAGCGTCGCGTACCCGGCGTACCTAGCGGCAGGCATGATCGGCTTTAACGTGATGAACAGCAGTACGATTTCCGGCAGCATAATATGGAACGACAAGCGGAACGGCATGTTCCAGCAGATACTGGTGATGCCGTTTGCGAGGATGGAGTACATCGCCGGCAACATCCTCACCATAATGTTCATGGGGCTTGCAAGCGCCGCCCTCATATTCGTGGCAGGCGCCCCGGTGCTTGCAGGTAGCGCCGAGCCGACGCTCGTCGGGTCGCTATACGTGCTCTACGCCCTGATAACCGGCGCGATATTTTTCGGCTCTATCGCGGTAATAATATCGACGAGGCTGAGGAGCAGCGAGGGCTTCAACGTAATAGTCAACAGCGTGTTCCTTTTCTTTTCGTTCGTCAGCACCGCGTTCTATCCTGTACAGGGGGTGCCCGGGGCGCTGGGCGCCGCGTTCTACGCCAACCCGCTGACCTACATCGTCGACGTGACAAGGGCAGGGATCTTTAACCAGATCGACTTTTTCGTTAACGTCGAAGTCGGGGTCATCGCCGCGTTTACCGTGGCGGCGTTCCTGCTCGCCACCCTTTCAATGATGAGGATGAGGATCTAGACCTGATTGCCGATTACCGTGAGGAAGACTTCCTCCAGTGTCGGCGGGTTAACAGAAACGCTTTCTATCTGGACTGAATTCTTTGACAGCGACTCGATTATCTTGACAAGCATGTCCTGCGCGTCTGCCGAGCTTATCCTCACCGTGTCTTCCGCGGGCGTTTCAATTGTAGAGCCGCCGGCTATGGGCCGTATTATGTGCATGACAGACTGCGCGGTGTAATCCTTTAGCTTTATTTCCACGGCCTTGACGCCGCCGTATCTCTGCTTCAGGCCGGCCGACGTGTCCGTCGCGATTATCCTGCCGTGGTTGATGATGGCAATCTCGTCGCACAGGTATTCCGCCTCCTCCATGATGTGCGTGGTGAAAAACACGGTCAGCCCGCCCTGCACGCGCTTTTTGACATAATCCAATAGTATGCGCCGCGCAGAGGGGTCAAGCCCACTCGTCGGCTCGTCGAGGAAGAGCAGGTCCATGTCGTGCATGAACTCGCGCGCCACCTGCACGCGCCTCCGCTGGCCTATCGACAGCTCGTCGTTTTTCATGCCCTTGAAGGAAGCGAGGTCGAACTTTTCCATCAGCTCCCTTGCCCTGTCCCGCCTCCTTTCTCCCGGCACGCCCCACATCATGCCGTACAGCTCCAGCGCCCGCTCTACTTTCAGGTTCGCCTCAAAGCTCGGCTCCTGCAGCACGACCCCGATCCTCTTCTTGATCTCCCGCTGGTGATTCACGATCTCTTTGCCAAACATGCTGACGGTGCCCGACGTCGGGTGGACAAGCGTAGTGAGAACTCGGATGGTGGTGGTCTTGCCGGCGCCGTTTGGGCCAAGGAAGCCAAACACCTTCCCATACTCTACGTCAAAGGACACGCCGTCGACTGCGTGCACCTGCCCGTAGCTCTTGTGCAGGTCGGAAACGTGGATGCAGGGCTCCATAGGCGCATAGTCAGAACTGCGCCTATTTTATTCTACGGAAGAGGCGGCCCTAGAGACCACCTCTGAGAGCGCAGGGTGGATGTGTACAGTAGTTGCGATGCTGCCAATGCCGGCTCCAAGCTTCATCGCCACCAGCGCTTCATGTATCAGGATTGACGCGTTGCTGCCTATGATGTGGCAGCCGAGTATCCTGCCTTCCTTTGACACGAGGAACTTTGCAAAGCCGTCTCTTTCTTCGATTGCCTCGCCCATCGCAGTCTTGATGTACGGGTAGACTGCCCTGGAATATGCCGTATTGTTCTTCTTCAATTCCTGTTCCGTGTACCCAGCGCCGGCTATCTGCGGCGAGCTGAAAATCGCGTGTGGCATGGCGGTGTAGTCCACCGGAATTTTTTTGCCATGCACGAGGTTGTGATACGCGTACTGCACTTCGTGGTTGGCGGCGTGCTTGAACAGGTAGCGCCCTGCCGCGCCGCCGAGGGCAAATATCCCCATGACGTTTGTCTCAAGGTATTCATCCACCTTGACGAATCCCCTGCCGTCTGTTTTCACGCCTGTCTTTGGCAGGTCAAGCAAGTCGGAATTTGGCGTTCTGCCTGTCGCTACCAGCAGCTGGTCAGAGTCGACTTTAATTTTTTCACCTGAAGAGTTGTTCGCATTGACACGGAATATGGCATTGTCCTTGCTTACCGATTCGACGTTATAGCCTAGGTAGACGTTATATTTCTTGGAAAATAATTCAGTGAACTTTGCCGCGACTTCTTCGTCTTCATTTGGCACCAGCACGCCCCGGCGTTGTATGATGCTTATTTTTGTCCCAAGTGAGCCGAAAAAGTGCGCAAGCTCTGCCGCGATGTACCCGCCGCCGATTATCGTGAGCGCGCGCGGCTGCTTTTTCAGCCTCAGCGCCTCGTCGCTTGTCAAAAAGCCGATCCCTTCTTCAAGCCCTTTTATGTTGGGGATCGCCGGGCGCGTCCCCGATGCTATCAGTATTTTGTCAGCCTTGATCGTCTCGTTCCCTACGGAGAGGGTCTTTTCGCCAACAAACCGGCACTCATGCTGAAAGAGTTTTGGGTTGTCGGTTTCAGAGAACCCCTGCCTGATCCCGTCCGAGTCAGAGTCGACTATTCTATTTGTCCTGCTGACGATCTTTTCAAAATCTATCGAAAACCCGCCGACGTTGATGCCAAATTGCTTTGCGGTATTGATCGTCTCGGCGACGTCGGCGCTGTGTATCAGCAGCTTTGAAGGGATGCAGCCCCGGTTAAGGCACGTGCCTCCCATCCTGCCCTTTTCAATAATTGCGACGCGCATGCCATGCTGCGCCGCCGCGTTTGCCACGTCAAGGCCCGAGCCGCTTCCAATGACTATCAGGTTGAATTCCTGCACATCCTATTATCGGGCATATTTTAGATAAACGTGACGCTCTCTCTCAAGATATATTAGCAAGTAGTTGGTAATGTTTTTTTCATATCTGGAGGTCTGGTGAAAAAGCTTGTCGTCGCCACCGTCGCACGATTTCAAGGGCATGCTGGAAATCATGCTCAGGCAAAAGCCCGAGCTTACCCCCGAGCAGATAAGGGACATGATCGACGAAAAAAAGCGCAAGGTGGGCGCGGGCTACCTTACCGACCAGGGCGCGCTCTTTCTCGTCGCGGCCGACCTCGGCATATCGTTTGACAGCATGCCAAAGGCACAGGCAGGGTTGAAGGACATTTACGTCGGGGCAAAAGAGGTGACCGTCGTCGGCAGGATAATGAACGTCTACCCCATCCACACGTATACAAAGAGGGAGAGCAACGAGCAGGCGGCCACGCGTACCATAGTCGTCTATGACAAGGACGCAAGGGTGAAAGTGAAATTATGGGACAAGCACGTCAGGATACCGGACGAGATGGGCCTGCAGGCCGGCGACATCATCAAGATAATCAAGGGCTACGTGAGGGCGGGGCTTGACGGCAAGCCGGTCATCAACCTCGGCAGCTACAGCGCGATAGAGACCGTGCGCGACGACGCGGCGATCCCGAGTATCGATTCGCTGGTCTCCACGATTGACGCTGTGAGCGGGCTGCAGGACAGCGCCGTCATCACCGGCACGATAAGCGCCAACCCCCGCGTCAGCGAATTTGTCAACGCAAGGGGCGAGGCGAGCAAGTCGCTCCAGCTGCAGGTGTCAGACGACGCGGGCACCAGGACACTCCGCGCGGTAATCTGGAACGTCGACGAGTCCAGGCTGCCAAAGGTATTCAAAACCGGCGCCAAGGTGCGCATGATCGGAGTCAGGATAAAGCAGGGCAACCCCCAGTACGGCAACGGCGACTTTGAGATCCACGGCGACGAGGGCACGATACTGCAGTTCTCCGGCCCACAGGAAGACGTCGAGGTCATGCCGCTAAGGGTGATATCTGTCGGTGAGGAAACGGGCAGGGGGAGCTTTCTCTGTCTTGCAGCTGACAGGGCCGGCAGGGCGCTTGTGCTGACAGTCGACAACTCGCTTGCCAGCTCGGATCAATTGAGCGCCGGCTCCATGATCGAGTGCGTTCCTTCCAGGATATTTGGCAGCTCTGTCGTGCTTTCAAAGGACGACTCGTACATCAGGATGACTGACGACGACGCGTCTTTTCCAAAACTGGCAAAGTTTGAAAAAAAGATCAAGGACATCCAGGTGTCGCAGGACCCGTGCATCATTGAAGCCATTGTATTGCAGGCGCCCGAGACCGCGGACGTGAACACAAAAACGGGCGAGACGGTCCCGGTGACCTCCACGCTCCTGGGCGACGACACGGGCGAGATAAGGCTGGTCGGCTGGCGCAACCAGAGCGCCGGCGTCAACAAGCTGAACGTGGGCGACAGAGTGAGGCTCGCCGGCGTCACGGCAGGTGCGGGCCGCGAAGGCAAGGCAGAGCTGACGCTCAGGCCATATTCATCCGTGACAAAGCTAAGATAATTAAGCATCAGGCAGTTGTTTTTCTGTTGGCGAGATCACCAGCCGCGCGCATCGCAAAGCAGGCAAACGAGCTCAAGGCAATGGCCCGCAGCCACTCTGCAAGGACCGACGAGAATTTCAAGGTCGGAGTCGAAATTGAAATATGCCTTATTGACGCCAAGGGCAAGCCCGTCAACGCCAGGCCGGCGATAGAGCGCCTGCGCAAGTACCACGACATCGACTACGAGTACGGCAAGTGCCAGCTTGAATACAAGACCGAGCCCGTGTCGTTTGACCGGCTCATCAGGCTGAATTCGCAGTTTGAGGAATTCATAGAGCACCTCGACATAGTCGTCAACAAGGTTTACCGGCGCGACGTCTTTCCCGTGTTTCTGGGCGCAAACCCGTCGCCCCGCGTACTGAAAAGCGGCCTCATCACGAAAAAGCCGCGCTATATGCAGCTGGCAAAGTGGCAGAAAAAGATCCCGGACGTCGAAATCGACGGCCAGAAGATCAAGGCGCTGCATGCCGCGGCCGCCATACAGGGCTTCCACCTCCACCTGCAGGGCAAGAACCCCAACTTTACCGCCCAGATGTTCAACCACATTCTGAATTTGATTCCTGCGGCGATACTGCTCGGCGCAAACAGCAGGCTCTTTGCCGGCAGGGTGTTTTCACTCCACGAGCCCCGGATCTACCTTTACGACCAGACGGAGCAGCAGAACTCGGGGTTCCCCGGAATCTCGAAGTATCTTGGCGGAGTCGAGGACTATATCGACTACATCGTTTCAAGAAGGCCGGTGATCGCAAAGGACTATTTTGGAATGGTAAAGGAGCGGCACGACGATGCCCGCATACGGCTCAACACCGGCTTTTATCGGGTTGAGACGAGGGTCATGTCGGTCCAGCCGACTCCAAAGACAATGATGGCGCTGATAGAGTTTTTCGCCGGCTACCTGCACAGGGCTATCCACGAGGAAAGGGCTCTGCGGCCTCTGGCGTCGGTAAGGGAGGAGCGGCACGCGGTGGTGAGGTACGGCTTTAACGCAAAGACGCACTTTAACGTCATTGAAACCGTCAGGAGCCAGCTTGACTATGCGCGCAAGGGGCTCGCAGACCTCGGGACAAAGCCGGACTTTTTGAACATACTTGAGAAAAGGCTTGAAAACAGGACCACCGCCGGCGAGTACGTCGTCAAGCTGTGGCAGTCAAAACTCCATGTTTCTGCCGAGCTCGCCCTGCAGGAAGTCGTCGCGGACGTCTGGCAGAGGACAAAGAGCAACCAGCCCATTGATTAGACGTTACATGCATAACGCTCAAGTAATGCTCCATTATTGTAGTTAGCGCATGGACGAGTTGGCGCCAGTTGCAGTTGGACTGGCAGTCGGAATAGCCTTCGTGCTGCTGTTTTCAACTTCACTTGATCAGGCCCAGACTTATCCCATCGATTCTTCCTCCGGCGAGCCAAAGCCCGGGCAATTCAGGGAAGCCGCGATCAAGATAGCACTCCAGAACTCTACATTTCAAGGAGTTTAGAGGAAGGGAAATGGTGATAGCAGGCTACAGGGACTGGGGCGTATCGCACACGTATTATGACTGCCCCATCGATTACTGTGCACACATTAGTTTTGCAGACACGTCTGACCCAAAGATGTCGCTGGTTTCTGTTCTGGTAAATATGCAATCAAACAAAGTAGTTGGAATCAGGGCCGCCCGTGACTTTTTAGTTGCAAAGACAAACGATGTCGAAGAGGTAAAGTCCTTTCTTTCCAGATATCCAGATGCAAATGTGAGGATCAACCCGGGTCCAGGCTATTCTGAAGTCATCTATGAAGCCGAAACAACCACAAAAATTCTGTCGCTGGTGGTAAGAACGACCCCGATCGGCGAGCCCACAGGATTGCATGCAGAATGTTTTGGTGGGGACGAAATAATCAGAGTGTCTGACAATGTTGCAGGTTTTATCGAAACAACTGACTGTTTAGATTAGTCTGCCCAGAAGCCGCGGGTAATCACGTACTGCCTTTCCGCTTCGTAGATGCTCTTGTACACCTGCTCCTCGTCGATATAGTTGCGCAGTATCCTTGCGGCAGTGTCGGCCCCGACCCCGTGGCCTGCCAGCACGACGACGGCTTTCTTGCCAAAGTTGTTGATAAGCGACGCCACCTTCCACGCCCGCTCGAACTTGTGGTTCTGCTCCGGCGTCAGCTTGCCCCCTGCGAGCCTCGTCCTGATCACCTTTGACATCTCGTAGTCTGACCAGAATGTCGCGGTGACGAGGCGCGACCTGCAATGCGGGCACGACAGCTCCTCCGGCACGTCCTTTGTCTCCATCACCCGCTCCCACTTGCCGCAGCGGATGCACACCAGCCGGTGCTTTGTCTTTTGCAGCCGCTCCTTTACCAGCTCGATCACCCCCTTTTCGACGCTGAGCGGCATCGCGCCGGCCATCTTGCCAGAATGCTCTATTATCGTCTTTGCAAGGTCTGAAAATTCGCTCACCTCCAGCCAGTGGACCTTGATCTTTTTCTGTTTGACGTCGTCTAGCACCTTCTGCGTCTGCCGCATGTCGTACTTGTCGTGCACCAGCTCGCGTATCGACTCGGCGCTCACCGGCGTTTTCGAATACCGGTCATAGATCATGCGGGCGACTTTTTTGTCGTACACCGCCTCCCTGCTCACCATGCCAAAGCGCTTTGCAACCGTCCACACCTTCCAGTTGATGTTGTGCGTGCCCGTCAGCGCGGCAATTACCACCGGCTCCAGGTCGTAGACGTCGCTCAGTGCAGCTTCGAGCCTGCCCTGCACGATCCTCGCGCTCGAGGTGAACATTATCCGGTAGGCGTCCGACCTCGACTCGACGATGTAGCCGAGCTGCGACGACAGGATGGTGGACAGCAGCGACGCGATGGTGTTGTTCACCTTTGAGCCAAAGACAGAGTGCATGACGATCATGTTGCGCGCAATGTAGCTTTCGACGACAATGTTCTTGGAGTCAGGAATTATCTTGAGCGCCTTTTTCGTGTCGTCCATTATCGGAGTCGACAGCTTGGCCCGGCCGCTGGCGGCTAAGCCGCGTATTTCGCCCACTTCTTCCGCAGTCTTGTAGTCGACGGGTATCATTTCTCCGACCCAGTAGGGGATGTTGATCGCGGCCCCGTGTAGGGGTTCGACATTGACGACCAGCCGGCCCTCGTCGACAGCCAGCACGCGCCACTGCGAGCCCTTTAGCACAAAGACGTTGCCCTTTTCGCCATAGTCGCCCACGAACTGCTGGTCAAGCGTGCCTATCCTGCGCTTGCTGATCGAGTCAATGACTTCGAACTTTAGCACGTGTGGTATCATTGAGAGGTTCTCGAAATAATACTTGTACGCCTTTATCCTGCGCGCATAGCTGCGGTTTTCGCGATCGTATCTTATCACATTGTGGCTGGCCAGTATATCGAGGCAGCTTTCCACGTCAAAGAGGCTTACGTTCCGAAACGGGTGCGCCCGCGTCATCAGGTCGTACGCATATTCTACCTTTATCGGGTCGCGGGTCTGCATCGCCAACCCTACTAGATGGTGGGCCATCACGTCGAGCGCGCCTTCGTGCATCTTTTGCTCCTCTATCGAGCCCTTTTGCATGCGCCGGATTATCGCAAGTGCCTCTATCTCGTCGTCAGGGTTGTTTGTCACCACCAGCCCCTTGGCAAAGCTCTTCCGGCTGTGCCTGCTCCGGCCAATCCTCTGCATTAATTTTGATACCTGCCTAGGTGAGCCATAATGAATGACGAGATCGACAGAGCCTATGTCAAGGCCTAGCTCGAGCGAGCTCGTGCAGACTACGATGCCGGCCTCGCCCGACCTCAACGTGTGCTCGGTCTCTTCGCGCATCTCCTTTGAAAGCGAGCCGTGGTGGACGTCCACCTTGATTTCGCCCTGGTTCTTCATGATGGTGCCCAGGTACTCGGCCTCGTCCCTTGTGTTTGTGAAAAGCAGGATCGAGCCTTCGACCTTTTCCTTCTTTACATACTCGAGGATAAAGTGCGCGACGTTGTTGAGTGAGCCCTTGACGAACCTGACGTCGATGTCATAGCCGCGGCTTGCAGTGTCCACCAGCACTGCGTGTCGCCTGCCTGTGCCGGAAACAAACTGCGCGGCCTGCTTCAGGTTGCCGACCGTGGCAGAGAGCCCTATTCTTGAAACGTGTTGCGACGATGTGGCCTGCAGCCGCTCAAGGCTCACTGAAAGGTGGCTGCCGCGCTCGTTTGCCACCAATTCATGCACTTCGTCGACAATGACCCACTGCAGCCCTTTCAAAGCGGCGAGCATCTTCTCACTCGTCAGGATCACTCCGAGCGACTCGGGCGTAGTTATCAGCACATCAGGCGGGTTTTCGACTATTTTTTTCCTCGCCGCAACCGTGGTGTCGCCGTGGCGGATTTCAACCCGCAGGCCCTCCGACTCTGCATAGCGCACGACGCGCCTGAGGACGTCGTTGTTTAGGGCGCGCAACGGAGTGATGTACATCGCCCTTATCATCTTGGCCTCGCTCTTTTGGCTGGCAAGCATCGTGAAAACCGGGAGCACCGCTGCCTCGGTCTTCCCAGAGCCCGTAGGCGCGACTAGCAGGCAGTTTACCTTCCTTGCAATCACTGGCAATGCTTTTCGCTGTATTGTTGTTAAAGATGTAAAGCCTTCTTTGCGGAACTTTTCGATGACGAGCTGCTCTTGCAGGTGGTCACTTTTCAGTGTCTGCAGCTGCTCCGGAGTGCTGCGGTTCTCGTTTTTGTTTTTGGCTTGATCTTTCATAAACCATTACTGCAAACAGGCCGGCGATGAACAGCCCGACAGCGACCAGCGCGTACGAGTCAAAGTTTGCAATTTCTCCTGCCATCGCCAGTTATCCATTGTACGTTCAATAAATATATTCGTATATTAATCGGCGCCATAGGATAAAAATGACCCGTTGGTCAGTTATCTATTTATTGAAGCTTCCTGACATCCATGTCATGCGCCAAAGGACATTGCTAATTGCTGGCCTGGCTGCCGTTGGAGTGGCGATTGCAATCGCGGTGCCGATGGCGATTCTTGCAATGCAGGGCTCGCACGAGCTAAAGTTTGAATACGTCAAGTCAGGCGGCATTGCCGGCATCAACGAGAGGCTCGCGTTTGACTCCATGAAGTCATTTGATTCCAAAACGAATGTTATAACGTTCTACCAGAGCACTCTGGGCGCAACCGGGGAGAGGCAGCTGTCCGGCGCACAGGTGCAGGAAATCAGGCAGGCAATAGCCGGCAGCGGGTTCTTTGCAATGGACGGCATTTACCCGCCCAGCCAAGGCCCGGCCGACTATTTCTCGTACACGGTGACGATCACGATGGACGGCAGGACCCACTCTGTGTCGTGGGTCGACGACTTTGCAACGTCTGTCCCGGTTCCCGAAGGGCTAAGGAATGTTGTCAGCGAGATAGAAGAGGCGTACGCTACCGCGCCAGAGGCCTAGGCAAGCGGCATCGACAAACGTTCTAGAACTTGGCATCATGCTTGAAAGGAGGTTCTCTTACCGGCTGTCCGAAATAGAGTATGCACTCAAGAAACTGCTCGGCGATTCAGCGGCAGAGCTGATGATGAAATCCATTGTAAAACAATTATCAAAGAGATGAAGACTGACAAAAACACATAATGGGCGACAAGACTAAAACGCGTGAAAGATGCTACTTTGCAAACGCCTTTAGCTTGCCGCGCATTTCCCTGTCCTTGGAAATCGCCGGGTGCGACGGGTCTGCAAGTATGACTTCGTACCAGATGTTCATGCCGTCCTTGTGGAGATAATACGATCCGAGCACTTCGCAGTTTGGGAATTTCTCGTTCACCCTCCTCTCCGCGACCTTGCGCATGCTGATGCCCTGCTTTATGTGGACGACGCCGAGGTGTTTCGGCCTCCTGCCTGAAACCGGGCGCTGCTTGCGCATGCCGCCCCTGCCCACGCGGGTGCGGACAACTATAATGCCCTGCTTTGCCTTGTAGCCGAGTCTCCGGGCCCGATCAAGCCTGCTTGGCCTCTCTATCCTGTGGATGGTCTGCTCGGTCCTCCAGCCTATTGCCTTTGACTTTAGCTCGTCCGAGTTTTCCTTCCACATTCGAAGCCAAGTCTGGGTCATGTAGCTGTGCATTATACCACTCCCTGTCTGGCACCCTTTTATAATCTAAATGACGCCCCGCAGAATCTGGATTACCTTTTCAGCAATGACCGTGGACGCCAGCTCCTGCGCCTCCCTTGTCTGCGCGCCAATGTGGGGCGTGCATACTAGGTTTGGCAATCCCAACAGCTGCTTGTTTGTAGGCGGCTCGACTTCAAAGACGTCGAGCGCGGCGCCGGCGATCTTGTTATTCTTCAGAGCTTCGTAAAGGGCGTTTTCGTCGATTATCTCGCCTCTTGACGTGTTGACCAGATAGGCGGTCGGCTTCATTTTTGCAAAGCGCTCGGCGTTGAACATGTGCTTCGCCTCCGGAGTCGCCGGCACGTGACACGTGATAAAGTCGGCGCTTTCCAAGAGCGTGTTGAAGTCGGTCACTATCATGCCCGTCTCGGTGATGAACTCGCGACTTATCGGATATGGATCATACCCGATTAGGTTCATGCGGAGCGCCTTTGCCATCCTGCCGATGTTGCGCCCGATGTTGCCGACTCCCACAATGCCGAGGTACTTGCCGGACAGCTGTGTGCCCATCAGCTCATTCTTGATCCAGTTGCCCCGCTTGCTCTCCGCGTCGGCCCTCGGTATGCTCCTTGCAAGCGAGATCATCAGCCCGATGGCAAGCTCGGCCACTGCGATGGAGGCCGCTTCTGGCGCGTTGATGACCCTGATCTTTTTCTCCTCCGCCGCCTTTACGTCGACGTTGTCAAGGCCGACTCCCACGCGGGCGATTATCCTGGCGCTTGCGGCCGCGTCGACGACTTCCTTTGTGATCTTTGTCCTGCTCCTTACTATAATGACGTCGTAATCCTTGACGGAAGAAACGAGCTCGGCCGGCTTGATCTCCGGCTTGTAGTCGACGTTGAGCCCGGCGCGCTTCATGCTGTCGATGCCGGCCTGGTCGATTGAATCGCAGACGAGCACCCTGCCGCTGACTTGCATAGGGCTTCAAAATTCCAGTAGCAATATAATGTTTGTTGAAGACACAAATGGTTTTATAATTACCTCAAAACAGAACTGCTGATGCCAGAGCCTGCAAGCTACATCCTCAGGATACACAGAGACGAGCTTGAAGAAAGGCAGCTGTTCAGCAGGCGCGCGTTCTATGTCAGCGTAAGGCGCGACTGGTCGCGTGGCACGAAAGTGCTGTTTGTCAGGAAGGACGTGTTCATTGGCTCTGGCGTGATCGACAGGTTTGTCGGAATAGACGGGCTTGAAGAGCTGGAGAAAAAGCGGTGCCTTGAAAACAACTGGTATGGCAAGATCGTCTTTGCGATGCTGGCGCGCTTTGTCCCTTCCGTGCCGGTGCAGGACACCCCTGTCGCGGGCCAGAACCCCATTGCCCTGCACGGCGCAAGCATGCCCGGCCTCGACGCCCTGCAGATAGAAAGGCTCGCACATGCTAGGATAATGTCGTGAGGCTGGTGCGATTAATTTATTACGGCCCCCACAGTAGTGGCATCCGGCGATGTCGTTCAGAATTGACAAGGATTCGCTTGGCAAGGTCAAGGTCCCGTCCGGCGCCTATTACGGCCCGTTCACGGCCCGCGCAATCAACCAATACAAGGTGACGGGCCAGAAGGCCCACGCCAACCTCGTGAGGGCTTTTGTTATGATCAAGCGCTCATCCGCGCTCGCAAACAAGGAGATGAAGGCGCTCGACTCTGTAAAGTCCAAGGCGATAGTAAAGGCGTGCGACGAAATACTGTCTGGCAGGCTGCTGGATCAGTTTGTCGTAGAGGCGATCAACTCCGGTGCCGGCACCGCGTTCAACATGAATACAAATGAAGTCATTGCAAACAGGGCGCTTGAAATCCTCGGCAAGAAAAAAGGCAATTACGAGATAGTCAGCCCGAACGACCACGTCAACATGTCGCAGTCAAGCAACGACACGTTCCCCACCGCGATGCACGTCGCGATTTTGCTCAACATGGAAGAGACCGTCGTCTCGCTCGACAGGCTGATAACATCCTTGCAAAAGAAGGCGAAAAAGTTCTCCGGCATTGCCAAGATAGGCAGGACGCACCTGATGGACGCGATCCCGGTGACGCTTGGCGCAGAATTTGAGCAGTACGCCTATTCGCTGATGCAATCGAGGGCCATTCTCGTCCAGGCGATGGACGGCCTCTGTTACGTCGGCCTTGGCGGCACGGCGGTCGGCACGGGCGCCAACGCCCCGAAAGCCTACCGGCAGCTTGCGATCAAGAATTTGTCAAAAATTTCCGGGGTGGCGCTAAAGCCGTCTGCCAACATGTTTTACTCGCTGCAGAGCAAGCTCGACATCGCCAATTGCTCGTCGGCGCTGCGCAACCTTGCGATCGAGCTTACAAAAATGGCAAACGACATTCGGCTTATGGCTTCCGGCCCGACCGCCGGCCTTGCAGAAATCCTGATACCGGCCGTGCACGCCGGCTCGTCGATAATGCCGGGCAAGGTCAACCCCTCGCTTGCAGAGTGCCTCAACATGGTCTGCTTCAACATAATCGGGAACGACGTTTCAGTCGCGATGGCCGCGCAGGCGGGCCAGTTCGAGCTGAACGTGATGCTGCCGGGCATGCTAAAGTGCGTGCTCGACTCGACTGACATGCTAAAGAATTTCCTGCCGGTATTTGCGGCCAACATGGTAGACGGCATCGAAGCAAACAGGGACAGGCTGGAATCCTACATTGAGAAGAGCCCGGTGCTTGTGACACTGCTCAACCCATACATCGGCTACTTGAAAGCCGCCGAAATTTACAAGGAGTCGCTCAAGACCGGCAAGGGCATCCGCGAGTTGGTGCTGGCCAAAAAGCTGATGACAAAGGATCAGCTTGACAAAGCATTATCAAAGAAAAACATTCTCGGCTCGGGCTAGCTCGCCTTTTGCACGATGCCCCGGCGCGACCTCAGCTCGTAGATTGCCGTGCCGATCAACGCCGCCTGCAGTATGTAGCCTCCGATTATCAGCACCACCGCGTTGAGCGGCTTTGAGAACGTGGTCATTATCTCGACGTGCGGCGGCGCAAGCGAATTTCCGATCATCACGAGGATTGCCAGCGCCTATATTTGCAGACCCTCCTATTATTCGCAGAATTGGTTGTCCCTGCGTCACAATCGGATTTGCATTTATTCCGCTAGTTTGAGACAAGATACGCAATATGGCTTTGGGTGTCAGTTTAAAAGCATGACTATGCATGCTGGTGCAAGAATCACTTCGGGCTCTGCTCTAACTATTAATAACGAGCGCGGGGTACGCTCACGGTATGAAGGCTGCACGGATAATAAAGACAAAAGAGCCGCTCGAGATCAAGGACGTCGGCGTTCCTAGGCCAAAGAACGATCAGGTCCTTGTAAGGGTTGAAAGTGCAGGCGTATGTCACAGTGATCTGCACCTGTGGGAAGGCGGGTACGCCGGGCCGCAGGGAGTTCTTATGAAGGTCGAAGACCGCGGGGTAAAGTTCCCCCTTACCCCGGGCCATGAAGTTGCCGGCACGATTGAAGGGGTGGGCGAGTCGGTCACCGGCTTCTCAAAGGGCGACAGGGTTCTGGTCTACCCGTGGATCGGCGAAGGCACGTGCCCCGCGTGCAGGGTAGGCGAGGAAAACGTCTGCGACTCTCCGCGCAGCCTGGGCGTGTACCAGGACGGCGGCTACTCTGAGATGGTGCTTGTGCCAAGCCACAAGTACCTTGTAAAGCTGCAGGGGCTCAACCCCGATTCCGCCGCGTCGCTTGCGTGCTCTGGCCTGACGGCATACACTGCCGTAAAGAAGGCCAGAGCACAGGCAGGCGACACGCTCGTCATAATAGGGGCAGGCGGCCTCGGGCTCATGGCCGTGCAGGTTGCCAAGGCGATCACAAACGCAAGGATCGCAATAGTCGACATTGATGACAAAAAGCTGGCGATGGCAAAGAGGCTAGGCGCCGACGAGCTCATCAACTCCGGGGCCGGCGACCCTGTCAAGGGCGTCAAGGACATCACAAACAGCCTCGGCGCCGAGGCTGTCATTGACTTTGTAAACAACGCAAAGACCGCGCCAAACTCCATAAACATGTTGAGGAAGAGGGGCAGGCTGGTGATGGTTGGGCTCTTTGGAGGGGCGCTCGAGCTGAACCTCCCGCTCGTGCCATTGCGCGCGTTCACGCTCACTGGCGCCTACACGGGCAAGTTCGCCGACCTTGTAGAGCTCGTGGCGCTTGCAAGGATGAACAAGATACAGTCGGTTGTTTCGAGAAAGTTCACGCTGGACCAGGCAAACGGCGCGCTGGAAGAGCTGAAATCAGGCAAGATAATCGGAAGGGCAGTTATCAATCCCTAGGCGACTGCGGTCCTGACGGTCATTTTGTAAAAGGCGTTCCAAACATTCAGGCCGTCGTTGCTCTTGATGTCCTGCAGCAAAGGCATGTACCCGGGGCCGACCGCCTTTTCAAGCAGCTTCCTGACCGGCTCCTCGTCCTTGAACATCCAGACCCACTCGTCGTAGACCGCCCTTGGCTCGGAGAAGAGCATCGCAAACGGGTTGTGGCCGCTTTTTTTCATGAAATAGTACTCGGCCATGCTGAGAAAGCCCGGTCCAAATACAGAGTCGCCTGCCTCAATGAACTTTTTCCTTACCGCCTTGTAGGTGTCGAGTGCGACTTCGGCGTTCTGCGCTTCCATGCCACCATCTAACGCGTCTTTGTTATTAACACCCCCGCATCTTTTTTCGGATACATACTTCTAGCATGCGCCTGGCGGTTTCTGAACCTTTTATAAGGTTTAGAGGCAAATTACTATCGTGGCAAGCGAGGATAAGACTAACACTTATGAAGAAACCGTGAGCAGGACGACGTCAGAGCCGCCGACAGAGGTCACCGTCACTGAGGAAAGGGCGAGGACGACCGCCCCGTCGGACGACGTTGAGGCGTACGAAGTACAGTCTGTGACGACGCCGGAAGAAGAGTCGGTGTCTGCCAAAGCCAAGGAGGCAGGCAGGTCCCTCAAAGATCTCGTCTATTCTCTCGGCAAAAAGACAAAGGAAGTGACGGAAGAAAAGGCGCGCGAGCTAAAAGCGCAGTCGCTTGACGCCGGCGCGACGGCAGACGCGCGCGACATCCAGCACCTGGGCAGCAACGTCGAAGGGCTGATAACGGTTTTCGAAGACACGATGACAGAGATACGCAAAGAGCCGTACGACGAGCAGGAGAAACTGCTGGTCGGCTACAAAAAGCTGCTGGAAGAGCAGATAAAAGTCATCAACGCCAGGCTGGCGATGGCAAAGAGGCTCAAGCCGGGCGCCTGAGCCTTTTATTCGACCAGCAGCTTGCTGGTGATGTCCTTCACCACTACAGACTTGATGTTGACAAACTCCTTGATGCCAAATTCTGACAGCTCCCTGCCAATGCCGGATTTTTTGATGCCGCCAAACGGGAGGCGCGGGTCGGACCTGACCATTTCGTTGACTGACACTATGCCGCTTTCGATCTGGCGCGCCAGTTTTATGCCGCGCTCGATGTTATTTGTCCATATGCTTGCGCCAAGGCCAAACTCCGAGTTGTTGGCTTCCCTTATCGCCTCCTCTTCGTTGTTCACCACTATCACAGGGGCCGCAGGGCCGAATACCTCTTCCCTCACCACCTCCATTTCGTGGTTAACGTTTGAAATTATCGTGGGCTCGTAAAAGAACCCGTCGCGCTTTATGGACTGGCCGCCAGTCAGCACCCTGCCGCCCTTGCCCCTCGCGTCGTCCACCTGCTTTGCAAGCGCCTGCCTCTGGCTGTCCCTGACGAGCGGGCCGACCGTGGTCTTTGAATCAAGCGGGTCCCCCACGACTTCGGCCTGCGTGTTTTCGACGAACAGCTTTGTAAATTTGTCAGCGATTTCCTTTACCACGATAAAGCGCTTTGCCGCTATGCAGCTCTGGCCCGTGTTGAGCAACCTTGACTGCGTGGCCATGTACGCGGTCTGGTTCAGGTCCGCGTCTTCAAGCACAATGAACGGGTCGCTCCCGCCAAGCTCGAGTACGAACTTTTTCAGGTCCTGCGAAGCAAGCCCGGCCACGCGCCTGCCGGTGTTGACGCTGCCGGTCACCGACACGGCATCGATGTTTGCCTGTACGAGCGCTTCTCCGGCGCGGTAGTCCCCAATGACTGCCTGGAACACATTTTCCGGAAAGCCAGCGTCTTTGAACGCCTGCTCCAGCTTTATCGCGCTTCCAAGGCAGACGCTGGAGTGCTTTAGCACGCCGACGTTGCCTGCGGTAAGCGCCGGCACGGCAAACCTCATGACCTGCCAGAATGGAAAGTTCCACGGCATTATGCATGCCACCACGCCGAGCGGCTCAAACGATACAAAACTCTTGCGGAATTCAGTCGGTATTATTTCGTCGCGCAAAAACACCTCTGCGCGCTCGGCGTAATAGTCGCAGACCCACGCGCACTTTTCGATCTCTGCCAATGACTGCCTGACGGGCTTGCCCATCTCCTCGGTGACCAGCCTCGCGTACTCTTCCCTGTTTTTCCTCATCACCCTGCCCAGCCGGCGCATGTATTCGGCGCGTTCTGCAATGTCCAGCTTTTTCCATTTCACAAAGGCGTCCCTTGCGGACTTTACCTTCCGGCTGACATCTTCGGGGCTAATGTTATCATAAGCTGCAATCACCTTCCCGGTGGAAGGGTTGACCGTTTCGATCTTGGACATAGGAGAATTACTGCACTTCCATACTAATAAACCAAAAAAGTCCCGCGGGCAGGATTTGCTCCAAAACGGCTTCTGGCCATTTTGTTTGAGCCTGCGACTCTTCGGTTACTGCGTTGTGCGCCCGATAGGCTGCTTCACGTGGTCAGCTACTGAGAAGCCGACATCTACAGCCGAAAGCTCTACCAGGCTGAGCTACCGCGGGACATTTCCGTTTGTTGCTAGAATGCTATATAATCGTGATGCCCGTAGAATGCAACATAAATTACAGATACTTGGCAATATCAAGGGCAAAGTACGAGATTATCCTGTCTGCACCGGCCCTCTTTATCGACGCGATTGAAGAGACCTTCCATTCCTCTTCGTCTACGAGCCCGCGCATTGCGGCCGCCTTTATCATTGCGTACTCGCCGCTGACGTTCTGCACCGCGACTGGGTGGCTGAACCTGTCCTTCACCATCCTTACGAGGTCGAGGTACGCCAGCGCCGGCTTTATCATGACCATGTCGGCGCCCTCGTTGATGTCGGTCTCTATTTCCATCAATACCTGCCGGGGGTTTGCGTACGACACCTGGTACGGCGACTTGTCAAGGCGCGATGTTGGTTTTGCAAACGCTGCCGACCGGAACGGGGCATAGAGCGACGAAGCATGCTTTGCAGAGTATGACAGTATCTTTGCCTTCAGGCCGTTTGCATAAAGCGTGCCCTTGATTGCATAGACCTGCCCGTCCATCATTGACGAGGGCGCGACTACGTCGACGCCGGCCTCCGCGTGGCTTGCCGCGATCTCGGCCAGAACACGCAGCGTGGCGTCGTTGTCGACCCTGCCGCTGGTGACGATGCCGCAGTGCCCGGACAGGTTGTACTGGCAGACGCAGACGTCAGTCGCGACACTGACGGAGTCGCCAAAGCCGGACTTGATCGCCCTGGCCGCTCGCTGCACCACTCCTTTTCTGTCAAAAGCAGGCGAGCCCTTTTGATCTCTATTTTTTGGTATGCCAAAGATAATGACTGACGAAATGCCACTGTCAACGACTGACTGGACGTGCTGTGCTACTTTTTCAACCGGCGTCACGGACATGCCGGGCATCGAGCCTATCGTGCCGAGCCGGTCTGAAACAAACACGGGGAATGTGAGGTGGCTCTTGCGCAGTCCTGCGGCGGCAAATGCCTCCCTGTAAATTTCCTCGTTGTCACGCTCGAGCTGCTGCAATGGCTGCCAGTTGTTGGCCCGCGGCTATGAATATATGTTTTCAATGCAGGAATCAACCACAAAATTCATAAAATATCCTAGAGCCGGAAGCAATATGCGCAAGGTAACCGTAGGCATCCCGGCCTACAACGAGGAGCAGAACATCGTCAACCTCCTGCAGTCGCTCGAGGGTCAGCGCCGGCTGATCTCTGAAGTCATTATTTCGGACGACTCCTCCGACAGGACCCCTGCCATTGTGGGTGAGTTTGCAAAGAGCTCGCCGCTTCCCATCACCCTTTTCCACCACGGCGCAAGGAGGGGCGCGGCCGCGGCGTGGAATGAAATTTTCCAGAAAGCCTCTGGCGACGCCATTGTGCTCTACGACGCAGACACCATTCCGCACCCGTCTTGCACGGAGCAGCTTGCGTCGCGTATTTCTGAAGGCACGGCGCTGTGCGCTTCAAACTCGCAGCCCGTCCAGGCCGCGGGAATAGCCGGCAGGGCGTCGGTGTTCATTTCAAGCTGGCTCAGGTCAGTAAGACTGACGGGGCTGTCACAGTACACCGTGATGGGCAGGGCGCTTGCCATCGACGCGTCGGTTGCAAAAAAAATCCAGATACCGGACGTGATCGCGATCGATCTTTACCTGCAGTGCAGGGTCCTTGAAATGGGGCTCGGCGTCGCCTACAACGACGGCGCGGTGGTCTATTTCAGGCCCGCAAACAGCATGCAGGACTTGGCGTCGCAGGTTGTGCGGTCGGTCAACGGCCACAGCCAGGTAAAGGACCGCGTGTCCCCGCTCAACATTGGCCTGCCGCCACACGTGGCAGTCGCGCAGGCGCTGAAAAATGCCGCCATGGACCCGCTTGGCGCCATCTCGGCCGCCATAGGCTATTCGCTGATGCCGTACTACAGGTCTGGGCTTAAGGACGCCGACTCGGCGAAATGGCACACCGCGGCCAGCTCAAAGGCAATAGACTACGAGCAGCTGAAGACCAGGTTCTGACTGACACACTTTTTTATAACGGCATCTTATGTAAACAGGCGAGCGGAGAAAAATGTCGGACCCAGAAAGGCGATTTGAGACAATAAACAACGACGGAGTTGTATGGCTGAACATGCAAAAGCCGACCTTTGCCGACATGAACAGCCTCGGGCAGAAATACCCGTTCCAGAAGCTCAACCTCGAGGACTCGCTTTCAAAGATCCAGATACCAAAGATCGACAGGTACGCGGACCACATCTTTGTCATCCTGCATTTCCCCACTCCGGACAAGGAGAAGGGCTTCCTCTTCAGCCAGCTTGCGATCTTTATGGGCGCCGACTACCTTGTGACGATACACCAGGGCGACTTGAAGCCGCTAGACGAGCTGTTCAACATGTGCGGAAACGACGAGCGGCAGCGCCAGGCGACGATGGGCAAGTCATCGGGATTTCTGCTCCACAAGATAATAGACACGCTGGTAGACGACCTGCTCCACATCCTGATGAAGGTAGTGGGCAACATTGACGACATTGAAGACAGCGTCTTTGACGAGCGGATATCGATCCCCCGCCAGATCTCACTTTTGCGCAGGGAGATAACCACGCTCAGGAGGATCGTGATCCCGCTCAGGAGGACGGTAGTCGAGCTGTCCAAGGAGGTCCAACGCTTTTCAAAGGAAGACCTGGCGCTGTACTTCAAGGACGTGCAGGACCACATCGAAAAGGTGTACGAAGCGCTTGAAGAAGCAAAAGAGACTGTAGAAATTTACAAGGACACCGACTTTATGCTCAGCAACGAAAAGACCAACAAGATACTGGCGGTGCTCACGATAATATTCACGCTGTCAATCCCGGCCACAGTCATTGGAACGTTTTACGGAATGAACGTCAACATACCGGGCGGGACCCAGACGGGGCCCTGGGAGCAGCTCGGGCCCTACACGACCCTGATATTTGTTCTAATAATATGTTCTATTTCTGCCCTGCTTATGGTATTTTACTTTAGAAGGCTCGGATGGCTGGGACCTTCTATGTAATTCTGCAATCGACGTTTACACAAGAGGATAAATATCAGCTCAATTACCTTTGTGTAGGATTGGCGGGGACAGGCGGAGGGGCCACGCAGGGTTACGTGTGCACCCCCCACGACAGGCAGTCAGGCTCTCTGATCGAAAGCTGGAAAAAGAGCGGCAACGTCATTGACATTTACTTTGTCACCGCGACTTTTTCTGATGAAAGCGTCCCGTACTTTCCAAACAAGGCCAACCACTACATGCTTGTGTCTTTCAGGGACATGGCAGGAGTCCTTGACGACATCAGGAAATGCAACATGGACAGGCTGTCGTTCATGTTCAGCTTTTCAAGCCCGCTCTTTGAGCGCAGCGGCGACAAGCTCAACTATGTTTCGCTCTATTTCACGAAATACACCAGCGGCGACCCGGCGATAAGCGACCTTGCGAACGCGATCGCCCGGCGCGAAAAGGTAAAGAAGGCGAGCCTGGCGCAGATGCAGCTCCTGTCGGCCGAGCAGCCAAAGTTCACCTTCCCCTATTCCAAGAATCTGGTCATACTTGAAGTAGAGGGTGAAGCGACGCACCAGACAGACCAGAAATACTGCGAGCGCACAAGGCGCGACGTGGCAAGGAGGGGCATCGCGCTCAACAACCTTGTCAGCTTTTCCATCCTTGAAAAACTAAAGTAAATACTTTCATGTGATACCAGACAATGACAAAGCAGCATGCCATGACGCGCTGCTTTTCAATAAATCAGAAACGTTAAATATGCATCTTTTTCTCTAGCCATTGATTTCATGAGCAAGCCGATGGATCTTGGCGCACTCAAAATTGGTTCATACATTGTAGTCGATGGCGAGCCGTGCAGGATTGTTTCGTACGACCACAGCAAGCCGGGCAAGCACGGATCTGCCAAGGCAAGGATCACCGCGGTAGGAGTCTTTGACGGCAGGCCGCACCCGTTCGTCGGTCCGGTGTCGGCCAAGGTGGAAGTGCCGCTGATAGATAAGCGCAGCGGCCAGATCATTTCAAAGCAGGGCGACACCCTCCAGATAATGGACCTCGAGACTTTCGAGACCTTTGAGACGTCTTCAGTTGAAGACGAGATAAAGGAGAAACTCGCAGAGAGCGAGATACAGGGCCGCGAGGTCGAGTACTGGAAGGTACTTGAAAGGATCAAGATAGTCAGGGTCAAGGGCTAAAAGTTCATACAATAGAACAGTTGATCGTTTTCTGGATGCTGATGAGGTGAAGGAAGAGCCGGCTGATCATACTGGCTGATGAAGATTATGAGTCCTGAGGCATCCGTTACATTCTTCTCGATCTCGGGTTGACGATGGCGTCAAGCGCGTTCCCGATCAGAACGAACGCAAGGCCGGTTATCGCGATCATCAGGCCGGGCGGCACAATCCACCACCAGAGGCCCCTCGACGCGGCGCCGGCAGAGTTTGCCTCGTGCAGTATCTGGCCCCAGGTCGGGACCGCCGGATCGCCAAGCCCCAGAAAGCTGACCGCGGCTTCTCCAAGGATCGCGCCCGGCACCGCGATCGCGATGCTGGCAAAAGTCAGCGGGAGCAGCTGCGGTATAATGTGCCTGAATATTATGTTGAAGTCCGACTGGCCCATCAGCTTTGCCGCTTCGACGTACTGCAGGTGCTTTATCTGGAGCGCAAGGCTCCTGCTTATCTTTGCCATGCCGACCCAGCCAAAAATCACCAGAAACCCGGTGATCAGGAATATGCTGCGGCCGACCGTCACCGACAGGATGACCAGGAGCGGCAGCGTCGGCAGCGAATAGAAAATGTCGTTTATGCGCATCAGCCCCTCGTCCGTGCGGTTACCCTTGTAGCCGGCCACGACCCCGTATATCAGGCCGATCATCACCGCGGCCACCGAGACGGTGAGGCCGATAAAGAGCGCCACAGGCGCGCCCCACAAAATGCCTATCGCCAGGTCGCGGCGCAGCTCGTCCGTGCCCATTATCCCGTAGACCTTGCCGCCGAGTATGACTCCGGAATCCTGCACAGAGTCGTTCGCGTCAAAGAGGTAGAACGTCTCGCGGATGACGTACGTGCCCTTCAGGACCCTGCTTTCCTCCGCGTCTGAAAACAGCATCACATGCGGCCTTGACGGGTCCTGCCTGTACGAAAAGGCGCCGGCGTGGTTGCCCAGGCTCTCCTCCACCGCCCTGTCGGTAGAGAAGACCCTCCCCGAGAATTCGTTGTCGCCCTGCTGCGATGAAGGGAGCGACGCAAAGTAGACGCGGAACTCGCGCCCGTCAGGCCGCAGCACGTCGATCTGCAGCACCGGCTGCGTGCTGCCGTACCTTGCGGAATAGAGCAGCATAAAGTCGCTCGGGTAGTCGTCGTAGCTGAAGTTCACGGTGTACGAGTGCGTCACCGTGCGGACCCCGCCTTCCATCGAAGTGGACATCGCTGCATCCCGGGCGTGCAGCACGACGTGCTCTGGCACCTTTTCGCCGAATCCGACGTTGGTCCACTCCGGCGCGGCCGACTTGGGCAGGTCTATCCAAAAGTTGGGGCTGTTCCACTGTCGGAACGATTCTAAGGGCACCGCGGCGACAGAGTACACGGTCATCAGGATCAGGCCGAGCAGGATGGCGGCTCCGCCGAGGCCGCTCTTTGACCGTCGGAACTCTTTGATTATCTCGTGCCGGGAAATGACCTCTACAGCTGTCATGCCACCTTCACCCTCGGGTCAAAGTACGCGTAGATAATGTCAGTCGCAAAGACTGTCACGATAAAGATTAGCGTGGACACGTAAGTGAGCCCGATTATGATAGGAATGTCGAGGAAGCCTATCGCGGCGTAGTAGAGCTGGCCCATGCCCGGCCAGTCAAACACCGCTTCCACCGTTATCGCCCCGCCAAACGAGCCGGCGAGGCTCAGCGCGACCACCGTGACGATCGGCGGCGCGGCGTTTTTCAGGGCGTGGGAATAGATGATCCGGTTCTCAGGTATCCCCGCGGCCCTCTTTGCAGCGATATAGTCCTCGCCCAAGATGCCGACTACGAAATACCGGACGATGTAGGCCCACGAGCCAAAGCCCACGATCACTATCGTAATGAGCGGTAAAAGCATATGGTACAGCAGGTCGAGTGCGTACGCCGGGTCTGACGGGTCGGTCAGGGGCGTAGAGCGCGCCGGGAATATGTGGTAGGTAAAGGCAAACGCAAAGATCATGAGCATGCCGACCCACCACGTGGGAAAGCTCCCGCTGAAAACCGCAAAGGTAGAGTTGAGTCTGTCCCACACCGAGCCGGCCCTGCTGGCCACGAATGCCCCGAGGTAGAGGCCGATCACCGTGACTATCAGGGTCGAAGTGGTAAAGAGCAGTATCGTCTTGGGCATCCGCTCAAGGATTATGTCCCGGACGTTTGAGGAGCCGGTGTCGCTCGTCAAATAGTTAGACTTGCCGAGGTCCAGCACCATCACCTTGAGAACGGTGTTGGTAAAGCGGGTCGGGTGGTACCAGGGCTGGTCAAGCCCGAGCGTCCGTATCTGTAGACTGACGCGCTCGTCGATGTAGCGCTGGCGCTCCTCCGCGGTCGGGAATTTCAGCTCCTGGTGGTTCACCTCTTCCACGGCATAGAACCTTATCGCGTCGACCAGTATCTTGTCCATCGTGGGGCCCAAAAGCGCGATTGTGAGGACAAGGGTGGCAAATAGCACAATGATCATGTTTATGGAGCGCTTTATCAGAAAGCGGCCAAAGCCACCCAAATTTGACCACCCCTTATAGAACTATTTTCTATTAATATCTGCCGCTGCTCTGAACGCGCAGTAGGCTTTCCTTGCGAGCCTGCCTATTGCCATCGCCGAGGCGGCTGCTATCGACAGCACAAAGAGGGGTGTGGCTATTGAAAGCAGCTCTGCGCTGCCTGCTGCAATGCCGATGGCAGTGAGCGCTGCGGCCGCCGACGCTGCCAGAAGCGATGCCTTGGCTATGATTCCAAACCTGCTCTGCAGCCTTGCCGACAGGGCCGCCGGCCACAGGTAGACCGCGCCTATCAGCATGCTCGCAGTGGCCCCCGACGCCAGCACCCCCAGCTCCCCGCCGCTGGCGGCAAAGTGCGCCCGCTCTGCAACGTTGAGTATTCCAAAGAGGGGATAGAGCCCCGTCTTGACGGCGGTCTGCAGCCACGGCTGGTCCCTCTCATAGTCGGCAACCTGCGGGCTGAACGAATAGTAAACTGAATTAAAGGAATTCATGAATGCAGAGCCGGATACGGTCGACAGTATGTAGTGTTCCCTGAAATCGCGCAGGTACTGCACCTGCGGCGTCAGCTCTGACCCGAACGCGGCAGTTGCGATCAGGCATCCGGAAGGCTGCTGCTCTGTCTGTTCCTCCTCCGTGCTTACCTCGTCAGGCGTGACCTGGGCGCCGCTGGCTGAAGTAGCCAGAATGGTGCTCTCTGAAATGTCCGGGCGGAACGCGTATTCGCTGTTTGCAAATATCCTCAGCTGGTTGGGGCCGGCCGAAAGTTTCGACGTTTCGCCTTCAGAGAGCTCGATCCTGAATTCGCCGGTGCTCCCGGCTGCGGACGCGCCCTGCCCCCTGGCGGCCAAGTTGCCGTCCTTGTCCAGGATAAAGTAGTCGACCGTGGCGTCGCTGCTTGGCTGGCCGTCAACCTGCACGCTGACTGTCAGCGTAGCAGGGCTCCCGATGGTTATCGGCATCGTATTCACCCTGCTAATGTCTGCAAGCCGGGGCGTCTCGTATTCGGAGAAGTGGCCCACTTCAAACGGGTACGTGCTGTCCCTGAACGCCTTGACCGTGATGGTCCTTCCGGCGATGTTGTAGCTGTCAAGATAGAACGCGCCGTTGCTGATTATCGCATGATCGTGATCTTCAATCCACTGGATGCTCGCGTCGTAGCGCCCTATCGCGTCTTCAAGGCTGACGATCCCCTGCAGCGCAGCCGGGACAAAGTTTTCGCCCTTCATCTTTTCCAGCTCTTCCCTGACCATCTGGGCATGCGGCGGAATTATGAGGTCGAGCTGCGGCACGTTCCTAGCAGTCGCCTCGCTACGGGAATACGCGGCCTTGCCGCCGGTGACGAGCCTCTCTGTCGCAGCGGTTATCTCCCAGGGCTCGGCTGACCAGTAGGCTGCCGAGTCGGCGATCTCTTTTTCGTCATAGTGCCACTGGTCGACGTAGGATTCAATCACGTCTGGCGCTGGGAACTTGATCCCTTTTATGAGCGGGATTGCCAGTTGCTGCTGCGACGTGAACTCGGGGTCCTTTGTCAGGTCGCTTTCGCCAAGGTCCGTCCCCCATTCAAAAATGAAATATTGCGTGTACAGTAGGTCGGCCATGCTCATCGGGATACCGTGGTGCCAGTTCGAATAGAGCAGGTTAAAGGTCACCTTGCTCGTGGCCTGGGCGTCCGGGCCGGCGTCCTTCCACTGCTGCGCCGCCGGGTCCCACGTCTGCGCGTCCTGCGCCACCTGAAGCGTGCCGGCCGGGCCTTCCGTTGAAATGTCTGTCCACTCTGCCCTCACCGGGATTATCTCGCCGGTGTACGGGTCCCTGAACGTGGCGGTGTCGATCAGCGAATAATAGATGTCCCGGCTGTAGGCGTCGTTCAGGCCGCCTATGCCGTTCCACGCGCCCTGGTGGATCAGCTTTACCCCGATGTCAAGCGAGTTGCCCTCGGCGGGCCTTGCGTTCAGCAGCGAATACTTGCTCGTTATCCCGGCGCCAAAGTCGTTGACCATGCCCTGCAGCGACGAAGACGCAACAAATGGCTCGGTCTTTTGCACTAGGAAAATCCGGACTGACTCCTGCACGCCTGCCCTGACTGCAGTCCTTACAAGCTCGTTCCTTTCAGCCTCTGACGTAAAGTTGAAGAAGAATATCCTCTGTGTAAGCTCGTCAAGGGTGGCGTTCTGGTACTGCCAAAAGCTCGGGTTCTGCGCGCCCGGCAGGGCGCCGTACCACGGCCCGTACATCTGGCCGACCGTCAGCGGGTTGTACCTTACAAAGACCGACGTGCCTGCAAACCCTTCCGTGTAGATGTGCCACAGGAAATCCTGCGGGTCAGAGCCGTACACTACAGAATTGGCCTTGTTCAAGTCGCCGTATTCTTTCTGGACGGTGATGCCGATCCCTTCAAGTCTTGAAGCGAGGTCCTCGCCCACCGACTTTCTCGCTGTGTCGTCCAACCTTATCAGGATCTTTATCGTGATCGGGCTGCCGTTGAACGTCCACTTGCCATCCTCCTTTATGGCGCCGGCCCCGCTCAGCGCGTCGCCCATCATGCCCTCGGCAAGGTTGGGGTTGTGCCGGAAGCCGAATGACTCCACTACGTCAAGCACGTTGAGGTATTCCGGAGAGTAAACCCCAAACGGCTCGACCATGGGGTTCCCGTAGCCCTTCATGATTTCATTGACGACAAACTCGCGGTCTACGAGGTAGTTCATGGCGTACCTGACTTCCCTGAGCTGGAACGGGTTTAGCGAGTCGCCTTCCGCCGGCGCAGGGTTGAGCAGGAGCCCTGCCGAGCCGGCAGTCCTGTCGTACGTCGTTAGACGCGAGTCGTCCTTTGCGTCGTCCGCGACTTCAAGCGGGATCCTGAAATAATAGGCGTCAAAGCCACCGGATTTGACTTCCTCCAGCGCGAGGTTTTCGTCGCTCCGCTCGATGAACCTCGCCTGGTCGATGTAAGCGCCCTTCCCGGCCTGGGCAAAAGCTGGGCTGACCATGGCAAACGCAGAGAAAGTCAGGAGAAAGATTATGCTGGAGGCAAGTACCGGTGCTTTTTGCACTACAGGTAAGGTTGAGATGGTGCTAATATATTTTTCAGTAGTAATGTTTCATGCAGCTGGCGGCTCGGGGATCGCGCTTATGAGAGCCTTGGTGTACGGGTGGTACGGGTCTGACAGCACGCGATCGATCGGGCCCATCTCCACTATCTTGCCGGCATTCATCACCGCCAGATCGTCGCCGACGTAGCGCGCAGTCGACAGGTCGTGTGTAATATAGATGTAGGAAATGTTGAATTTTTCCTTCAGGCCCTGCATCAGCTCCAGTATTTCTCCCCTGACCGACACGTCGAGCATCGACACGGGCTCGTCGGCCACTATCAGACGCGGCCTGAGCACGAGCGCCCTCGCTATCGCCACCCTCTGCCTCTGGCCGCCGGACAGCATGTGCGGAAGCCTGCCGGCTATTTCTTCCGCCGGCTCTAGCCGGACTTCGCGGAGCGCGGCAAGGACCTTCTCCAACTTTTGCTCTTTCGAGCTTGCCCTGTCGTGGATGTTGACCGGCTCCATGACAATGTCCATCACCTTCATGCGGGGGTTGAGCGACGCGTAGGGATCCTGGTAGACCATGTGGACCGCGGTGCGGAACTCTTTGAGCTGGCTGCCGGCGTAATGCGTGACATCCTGCCCTTCAAATATCACAGATCCCCCGTCCGGCTCCACCGCCCGCATGACAA
Organism: uncultured Nitrososphaera sp.; assembly: GCA_964476255.1. Taxonomy (GTDB): domain Archaea; phylum Thermoproteota; class Nitrososphaeria; order Nitrososphaerales; family Nitrososphaeraceae; genus Nitrososphaera. The sequence goes on along the minus strand of CAYYYR010000019.1, from coordinate 14,251 downwards.
GCCTTGCGACCGTCGTCTTGCCAGAGCCGGACTCGCCGGCAAGCACAAGCACCCTGCCCTTTTCAAGCGTAAAGCTGACGTCGTCCACCGCCCTTACAAAGTCCTGCCCGGATTTTTGCAGGAGCTGGCGGAAACTTTTCTTTATTGGAAAATATTTTCTGAGGTTCATTACCTCAAGCAACACGCCCAAGTGATTGCAGGTTGTTGCGCTGGTGATATAAACAATTAGCCACTATTTTTCAGGAAGTTAATATTGAGCGCACCTGCTTATGCTGCTGTGAGGCTGGCGGCGCTTTATTCCGGCGGCAAAGACAGCACGTTTGCGATATTCCGTGCAAAAGAAATGAAGCACGAAATCGCGTGCCTTATAACGATGCATCCGGCCGCAGACGATAGCCTGCTCTTTCACTACCCGAACAGCTGGGTCACGAAATACCTTGCAGAGACGATGCGGATCCCGCTGATGGAATTTACGGTAAACGGCAGGTCAAAAGATGAAGAATCAAGGGCGCTGGAAGAAGCCATCGCGCAGGCAAAGTCGCATTATGGTATCCAGGGCGTCGTACATGGCGGCATTTCAAGCAAATACCAGAAACAGGCTTTTGAAGAAATATGTGACCCACGGGGGCTTGCTGCGGTTGCGCCGCTGTGGAATGTCGAGCCGATGAAGTACATGAGCGAGCTCGTCAGGCGCGACTTCAAGATAATGATCGTTGGAGTGTCGGCAATGGGGCTTGGCAAGGAATGGCTGGGCAAACGACTGGACAAGAGCTCGCTGGCAAAGCTGGCAGCGCTTTCCAAAAAGTACGGCTTTAACCTGACGTTTGAGGGCGGCGAGGCCGAGACGCTTGTCACCGACTGCCCGCTCTTTCGCAAAAAGCTCAGGGTGAAGGCGGCAGACACGCACTGGGACGGTCAGCGGGGAATATTTGAAATACTGGACGTGGCATTAGTAGAGAAGTAAATGTTTGACAACCTGCGCGAAGGCCTCCGAGGAGCCCTGAAGAAAATAGTAGGGGCGTCTGACATCAACGAGGAGCTCATTGACTCGCTCTGCAAGGATGTCCAGCGGGCGCTCTTGCAGTCAGATGTCAACGTTAGGCTGGTACTCTCCATCACCCAGAACCTCAAGGAGAGGGCGCTCAAGGAGCAGCCCCCAAAGGGGCTCTCCCGGAAGGATCACATTGTCACTATTCTGTACGGCGAGCTCGCCAAGATGCTCGGCTACTCTGGCGAGGTAATCCAGACTATAGATAAGGCGCAGGAGGACGAGCGCGCCCTTGCTACGTCGTTCTTTAACCCCGGCAGGCAAAACGTCGTGCTGATGCTCGGCATACAGGGCAGCGGGAAGACTACGGTCACTGCAAAGCTGGCAAGGTGGCTGACAAAGCACGGTTACAGGGTCGGAGTCGTCGGGGCCGACACGTGGCGCCCCGGCGCGCTGACGCAGCTTAAAATGAACTGCAGCAAGATAAGCGTCGAGGTCTACGGCGACGAGGAAAGCAAGGACGCAGTCGCAATATCCAGAAACGGCCTTGCGTACTTTAAGGACCAGAACCTTGACGTCATCATCATAGACACCGCCGGGAGGCACAAGGAGGAAGAGGGCCTGCTGCAGGAGATGACTGACATGTACAAGGTTGCGACGCCGGACCTCGTGCTCCTGATCATCGATGGGACGATAGGACAGGGGGCGTTCAAGCAGACAGAGGCCTTCCACAAGGCCGCACCTGTAGGCGGCCTTGTGCTTACGAAGCTCGACGGCACCGCCAAGGGAGGCGGCGCGCTCGCCGCGTCCGCGGCGACTGGCGCTAAGGTTATGTTTATCGGGACCGGCGAGCGCATCGACGACCTTGAGCAGTTCTCGCCCACCCGGTTCGTCGGCAGGCTCCTTGGCATGGGCGACATCAAGGCGCTGCTAGAGATGGCAAAGAGCCTTGAGCTCCAGGCTGACGAAAACCAAGTAAAGCGCCTGATGAGCGGCAAGATGACTATAGAGGACTTTTACGCCCAGATGGAGCAGGTGAGCAAGATGGGCTTTCGGAACGTGATAGAGAACCTGCCAGGGCTCTCTGGCATGGTAAAGGAGGACCAGCTGGACGCAATGCAGGTGAGGATGGAAAAGTGGCGATTTATCATACAGTCAATGACGGCGGACGAAAAGAAGGACCCCGATGTCATCAACGAGTCAAGGAGGAAGCGAATAGCCAGGGGCTGCGGCCTGCCTGAAGGCGAGATCAAGGCCATGATAAAGCAGTACAACGACTCAAAGGCAGTGATGAAACAGTCAAAGGGAAGGCAGATGCAGGGGCTCTTGAGGAGATTCGGTATTGGCTGATGCCCAGATCACACTGCTGAAACAATACAAACTCTGCAGGCGATGTTTTGAAAGACATGGTGGTGACAGGGCAAAGCCTGACAAGTGCTACATCTGCCGCGGCCTGATGGACAGCTTCGACTCGATAGAAGACAGGATTATGGATGCCGTCAGGGGCTACGAGTTTAAGACATTCCTTATCGGCGCCACGCTGCCGACCCAGATATACGAGCGTGAAGACGCTATAAGGGCGCGGCTCAAAATACGCGGTAGGGAAAGCGTCAAGACCCAGCTGACTAGAGAGCTTGGCATGCTGCTTGCCCGGCTGGCAGGGAAAAAGGTGGAATACATGAAGCCCGACATCATGATTAGCCTGACGATAGACAGGGAAAACAACATCAACGTCGCGGTAAAGTCAAGGCCGCTCGCGCTTGTCGGCCGGTACGTCAAAAAGTCGAGGGGCCTACCGCAAAAGCAGGACAAGTGTCCGGGTTGCGAAGGCAGGGGCTGTGATTCGTGTAACCATTCCGGCCTGTCCGGCTACGGCAGCGTCGAAGGCGTCATTGCAAAGGGACTGATGGAAATGACTGGTGGGCAAGCGCCAAAGTTTTCGTGGATTGGAAGCGAGGACCAGAGTAGCCTGGTGCTTGGGGATGGACGGCCATTTTACGCCCGCATCTCTAACCCAAAGAAAAGAAAGCTGAAAAAGAGGAGGATCAAGGACGGCGGCATCCAGGCTACGTTGTCGGTCATAGAGGACAAGCCGGAGCTCCAGCCGCGCTTTAGGGTCAAGACGAAAATTCATGCAACATGCGAAAAAGCGCTAACAGGCCAGGACATGAAAAAGCTCAATTCGCTTGCCGGCTCTGAGGTGAGCTTTGAGAACAGGTCGAAAATGGCGACAAAAAGGATCTATTCCGTGCGGGCCCGCAGGATCGACGGCAGCCAGCTCGCGCTCAATATGATCGCGGACGGTGGCCTGATGATAAAACAGTTTGTGGGCGGCGAAGAATACATGAAGCCCAACATTTCAGAAATTCTAGGCGCCAAGTGCGAATGCATCACGTTTGATATACTCGGCGTAGAACTTCAGTAACGTTTTTGTCTCACCGGGGCTCTCTGAGAGCAGCAAAAGATGAGCAGCTTTGATCCGCTCTACAAAGTCCGCGACGCCTACAAAGCGGGGCAGTTGCCGCAAAAAATCTACAACTTGGTGATCGACAGGTTCCCACTGGTCACTGAGGGAATCAAGCGGGTTGAAGAAGCGTCCGGTTTGAAATACCCTTACTATTACGTCGAACCAAGCCTTGTCGTTTCGACATCGGCAGTCGAGTTTACCCAGATGGGAATATTGTTCGCAAGGACGATACCGGTGGTGGGCAACGACAAACTACTGCGCGTAGTCGTGCAGGTGACCGCGCCGCTGATAGCCTATGGCCTCAAGGGCACGATCCACGCGATCCTGGCGCACGAGTTTATGCACTATCTGGAGCTTGTGAGCAGGATAGCCAAGATGAAGATCATATCTGACGAAGTGTCCGGCACCCTCTTTGAAGGGACGTATGCCGACGCCGGCAGGCTGCTTGAAGAGCGGGCGGTGTTCAAGTCTGACCCCACGCTGATAAAGCACATCACAACCCGCTTCCCTGAGGGCTTTAGGGACCTAAAGCTGGAAGACAAGGTGATCAAGATGTGGATGGGCAAGGGGCTCCCGACTACAAAGGTACCGATTGACACAAACGTGATAAAGATCCCGATTGAAGCGATGGCTAACCTCCAGGTGGAGCGGGCGGTAAGGGACAAGATTGCCGAGTTTGAAAGCATAAAGCTGAGAAAGAAAAAGACGGGCTATGTCTAGCGTTTCCTCGCAGGAACTCGAAGTCATGAAAAAGTCTATCGCGAGGGTAGCAAAGGGCCGCGTGGTGGTCGCCGCGTGTATGTACGGCTCCAGGGCCGCCGGCTATGCGCGGCCTGACAGCGACCTTGACCTCTTAGTGGTTTTGGAAAATTATCCGCGTCTGGTAAAGTACGTTTACCTCCGCGAGTCGGCCGTGGATGTATCTGCCCTAATCGTAGACCGCAGGGCGCTGGAGCGCGACGCGCGTGGCGCGTTTCTAGGCGAGTTTGTAGCCGGCAGGCTCCTCCACGTTTACATGCCCGTCGCCGGCGCAGAGTTTCTCGCCAATGTTGAGCGTGTCTACAAGCGACGCATAATCCTCGAAGAGGTGCAGGACATTGTTGATTTTGCAAACGTGCTCAGCACTGAGATCCTCTTTCCGCTGGAATACGTGGCATTTTCAAAGATAAGGCGCAGGGCGTTGCTGTACCCGAGCGCATCATACAGCTATTACAGGACGTACGCCGAAGGAGGGCGCAACTTGGAGTTTGCCCTCGATAGCTACAATAGGGCGCTAAGAGACGTTGCTGCAGAGGACGCGGACCTGCTTGCCAGACAGGGCGACATGCTGCGAATATCTGAAAAGCGCGTCCTGGTTGAAAAAGAAGGCAGGACGCGGCTGAAGCTGTCAAAAAGGCTGCAGGAATTCGGCTCCTATTTTGTGCAAACCTATGCGGGGAGGAGGATCTGGCACTTGGCAGTCAAGGAGGCCGAGTCCAAGATCAGGCGCCACGCCCGGCAGCAGGCCACGCTGCCTGGCTTTATGGCATGCCCAAAAAGGGCGTACTGGAAGCTGCCTGAAGGCAGACTAATAATTGACAGCAAGGACTGGCTTGACGATCTTGCCAGTGCGCTTGGCAAGTATTCTATCCTCAAAATGCGGCGGCTTGGCAACATCAACAGCAGGACAATGCTGTACGTGATAGAGCACGGTTCCGGCGAATACAAGATTGCAGTCAAGTCGCTTGCAAAGTCAAAGGCCGTGAAGTGGGCCGCGTTGAGCGTGTGGACTTCGCCGGTAAAGAGGTTCAAGGTGGATCCGCTCTTCCGGCTCGGCTCTGAATACAAGGCGATCAGGTACATCAGGAGCCTGGGCCTGCGCACGCCGGCGATAGAGGCGGTGGTTCTTGACAGAAAGATCCTAGTCACGCAGTATATCGAGGGGATTACGCTTGCCGACGTGATAAGGGACTGCATAAAGGGTAGGGGAGACGTCGGCCTGCTCGGTGAAGCAGGGACCCAGATCGCAAAAATCCATAACACAGGCTCCACCCTTGGCAACGTCAAGCCAAAGAACGTAATTGTCAGCTGCAATGGCCTCTATTTTACGGACGTCGAGCAGTTTGTGTTTCAGGCCGGCGACCCGGCGTGGGACCTTGCGCAGTTTGTCAGCTGGAGCTTGAAGGGCACCCGCAACAGCGGCGCGGCGGCTGCAATAGCAAAGGAATTCCTGCAGGGTTACGTTGGCGTCGCAGGTCCTGAAAATGTCGCCCGCCTGGCGAAGAGCCGGCGCTACATCGAGTCGTTTTACCCCGTGCTGGCGCCATTGGTGGCGCGCGCGATCAAAAAAGAGATTAAAGAAATCGCGAAATAGGGCTTACTTTTTGCCCTTTTTGGTTGTTTCCTTGTGGGTGAACTCGGTGAAGCCACACTTGCCGCAGGTGAACCTGTCCTTGTGCTCGGCCATGAACGTCCCCTTGCCGCAGCGCGGGCAGTCACGCCTGCTCCTTGTAACCTTGTCGCCTGAAACCTTGTAGAACTTGTATACTGCAACTTCGCCCTTTGCCGGCGCCTTCTTGTCGGCCATTACTTCTTGGCACCTCCGGCGGCGCCCTTGGAAGCTGCGGCATCTTGCTTGGCCTTGAGCTTGGCGGCCTTTTCTTCGTCAATTATCTTTTTTCTCTCTTCCTTTGGCATCGTCCTGAGCAGCCTGTAGCGCGGCAGCTGTTTTGCGGCTTCCTTTTCGTCGTCATAGACGTAGAACACAGCGTGAACGTCGGTCATTCCAGTTGCGCAAATGAGGTTGATTGGTATAACCTGTTTTTTATCGACATTGAGCTGGCTTGCAATTTTTTCTGCCGCCTCGGCCCTCTTGATCTTGCCGGCGGCTCCCTTGAAAAGCGCCTTTACCTCGCGCCTGTTCAAAAGCGAGTTCTTGCGATCCTCCAGCGTTACTACTTCCTGATCAGACAAATCAGACACGATCCTTCCATTAACTCATATAAGTATTTGCTTGTGCGCACGAAAATCAAATATACCCTGTCCTTGGAGAGTGGTTGAATGAAACCATTCTTCCAAGAATTTTGCAATAAGGTGATTGCGCTTGACAAGTCGGTAAGGTTTGCCGCCATTGCCGACGAGGACGGCAAGCTCGAGGCCACTTCAGAGAGGAAGGACCTGAAGCCACTGATGACCCCCGAGGAGAGGGCGCAATACGCGATTACAGCCGCGACCCGCCAGTACACCCGCCTTAGATGGGAATATCTTCTTGGCAAGATCAATTATGCGACGTCGCACTATGCAAAGCTGGTCAGGGCGACGATCCCGATAGCGGACGAAAACAGCCGGCTGTCATACGTGCTCCTGCTGTCCTTTGATGTCGACGCAGAAAACGTGCACGACGTGATCATGAAAAAGATAATCCCGCTGGTACGCAAGAACACCAGCAAGTTCCTAAAAAAGCGCTAGGTACCCGGACTGCCGTCTATGTCATGGTCGACGGTATGTAGCTGCTTCTGCTCAACTTCGTCCTTGCTCTCGACCTCTTCAGGCCGCAGCTCAATCTTGGCCGGCTTTTCGTCTTCGGGTCTGACTATTGTCTCCTTTGGCAAGTCCGGTAATTTCTTGTTGCTCATGGCAGAAAAATAGGAAGAGGGTGGGCTTACTTGTTCGTTCCGGCAGTGCCCTGCTCGTACTCGTCGCCGGTTTCTGCGGCGCCGGCGGTGCCCTTGGCCATACCCTTGCTTCTCGATACTTCGCGGGCCTCTTCTGGGTTTTTCCCTGTCTCACCTGAATCGACTATTTTTTGGTCAGACGGGTCGCGCTTGACGGCCGTCGGCTCGTGCTGCTTTATCTTTTCAGGACTCATCGGGTCCTTTGTTTCTTCTGACATGCTTCACGCGGCATCAAAGACTATTTACAGACTATGATACAATGCAAAGGTATATTTTTCATCGCCAAAATAGCTGGCATATGCCCTTTGAAAGTCTCGGCGAATTCGTACAAGCGCTCGAGCAGGCAGGCCAGCTAAAGAGAGTCAAGGCGAAGGTAAGCCCCGACCTCGAAATAGCGGAAATCATGCGCCGGTTGATGTATTCCAATGGGCCGGCGGTGCTTTTTGAGAACGTTGAAGGTTCTGACATTCGGGTGCTGGGCAACGCGTTTGGCAGCATGAAGAGGCTTGAGATCGCGCTGGAGACTGAGGACTTTACAGAGATAGGGAAGCGCATAACAGAGCTAACAAAGATGAAGATGCCATCAGGCATGCTCAACAAGCTAAAGATGCTGCCCAAGCTTTCAGAGATCGGCGAGTACGGTCCCAAGTATGTCGACAGCGGGCCCGTTACCGAAGTGATAGAGACAGACAAGGCGTCGCTCTACTCTATGCCTGTCTTGAAGTCGTTCTCCGGCGACGCCGGCAGGTTCATCACTTTTGGCCTTACCGTTACAAAGCACCCGGAGACCGAGATCCGGAATTTCGGAGTTTACAGGATTCAGATTATTGACGACAAGCACGCGATAATGCACTGGCAGACGCACAAGCGCGGAGCCCAGCACTACAAGATGATGAAGGAGCAGGGCAAAAAGATCGAAGTTGCCATAGTGATAGGCGCGGACCCGGCGACCGTTTTTAGCGCAGTCGCACCCGTGCCCGAAGGCATGGACAAGTACCTGTTCTCAGGCATAACCCGGAAGAAGGGTGTAAAACTGATAAAATGCAGGACAGTCGACCTTGACGTGCCGGCCAATGCAGAGATCGTTCTTGAAGGGCACGTTGATCCAAACGACATGAGGATGGAGGGGCCGTTTGGCGACCACACCGGTTATTACACGCCGGCAGAGCCTTTTCCAACGTTCACGCTGACGGGCATCATGAGGCGCTCCCGGCCAATGTACCTCACGACGGTGGTTGGCAAGCCGATACTTGAAGATGCCTACATCGGCAAGGTGATCGAGCGCTCTTTCCTACCTCTTGTCCAGATGTTCCACCCGGAGGTCGTTGACTTTTCCATGCCGGCAGCCGGCTGGTTCCAGGGGCTTGCGATAATGTCTATAAAAAAACAGTACCCCGGGCAGGCAAAGAAAGTGATGATGGGGCTTTGGGGCATGGGGCAGCTGGCGCTGACAAAGATGTTCATCGTTGTCGACAGCGATGTCAACGTGCACGACATCAACGACGTGATATGGGCGGTGACCACGCGGGCAGACCCAGCGCGCGACACGATAATCATAAACAACACGCCGACAGACACGCTCGACCCGGCGTCGCCGCTCGTGAACCTCGGGTCAAAGCTGGGAATGGATGCCACCACAAAGTGGAAAGAGGAAGGCTACATGCGTGAAATCCAGCAGCTAGCTACGGGGGATGAAGAAACAAAAGCGCTTGTGGACAAAAAGTGGCACGAATACTTCAATGGTACTTTTTGAACGGATAGCGACATGAATATCTGGTGAATTTTGGCAAAATCGAGAGAATATTCTTCCGGGCAAGGAGTATTCAAACAGGACAATCATGCACTCAAAGGTCAATTCTTGATAACCATGCAAAAGCTATAGCAGTATTTTCAAGGTAGAAAGTATGGCGCAAGCCCAATCCAATCACCAAATTAGATACTATCTCTGTTCGAGGTGCCACAACGGCATGATGATATACTGCTACAGTTGCAGTGACTATCATGAGAGATGCAGCTGCTCCCATGCAAGCGAGTAATCTAGGCACAACTAGCTGATTCTGTCCAAGCAATCACTATTTCCGCCCGCCGCAACTGGTGGCCCAAAACGCAGCGAAAAAGCGTGTTCCAGCTATGGATGTCTAGCAATTAATGGTACTTTATGATGTTATAAGAGTTGTCGCGCTCGGCAACCCGAAAACCGGCCTGCTTTACTGCGGCTATAATCCTGTCTGACGTTAATTCTGTTGATCTAGCGCCTGTCGCGCTCACCACTTCCTCGCCAGTGAGGGTGCCGCCAAAGTCGTCTGCCCCGTGGTTGAGGGCAAGCTGCGCCATTCCTATCCCGTTTGTGAGCCACGACGACTGCAAGTGGTCGATGAGTCCGGAGAACATTATCCTTGAAATCGCGATCATTTTCAGTAACGACAACCCGCCAGCAGGATACTTGATCTTTCCTTCCGCCTGGATCTCTGTCTTGTTGGGCTCAAAGCTCCACGGGATAAAGACCAGGAATCCGCCGGTCTTTTCCTGCAGCTGTGCTATCTTCATGATGTGTCTTGCGCGGTCCTCTTCCGTGTCCACGGTGCCATACATCATTGTGGCGACTGACTTGAAGCCCAGCTGGTGCGCCTCCTCCATGATGCGCAGCCACTCGTGGCTCTTTATCTTGAGCGGGCTTATCTCCTCCTTGACCCTGTCGTCGAGGATCTCTGCGCCCCCGCCGGCAAAGGTGTCCATGCCGGCCGCCTTTAGCCTTGAGAGCACTTCTTTTGTGCTGCTGTGCTCGACGTTGGCGATCATGTCGACCTCCGAAGGTGACAGGCCGTTTATACCGACTTCGGGGCACTTTTGTTTAATCGCCCTGAACGCGTCTTCATAGTATTCAAGTTTCAAGTTCGGGTTGTGGCCGCCCTGCATCAGGACTTGCGTGATGCCAAACATTTCCCGCGACGTCGCAACGCGCTTTACAATGTCCTCTATTGGCACTGTGTACGACTCTTCGTGGCCGGGCGGGCGGTAGAACGCGCAGAACTTGCAGTAGGTGATGCAGACGTTGGTGTAATTCAGGATGATGTTGTTGATGAAGGTGATCGTGTCGCCAAAGAGCCTCTGCCTTAGGGCGTTTGCGACGAGTCCCATCGAATAGACATCGTCTGACTTGATCAGCCTGATGCAGTCGTTGAGGCCGAGCCTGCGACCAGCAAGGGCGCTGTCAAGGACGTCGCTGATGTCAGATTTCGTTAGAAAATCGGAAAGCAGTCTGTTTTGCAAGTGCCGACATGGTTTGTGGGCTATAATGATATTTAATCTTTGACAACAATTTATAACCGCCGCTGGTGCAGACACTTGCAATTGCAAAAGAGCGATACCGTCGCAGGCGGGACCCCGGCGCTAGAGAAGGCTCTGGCGGGAGAGGAACTGTCGTACAGCGACGGCGTGCAGCTGATGAACGACGAGAACCTTTTCCTTCTCGGGGCGGCTGCAGACAAGCTCCGCAAAAAGATCTGCGGCGACACCGTCACGTTTGTCGCATCATACTATCTAAATTACACCAACGTGTGCGCGGCAAGCTGCCCGTTATGCGCGTTTTACCGCAAGGGCGACGAAAACGACGCCTACACGCTGTCGACAGAGCAGATAGTCGCACGATCAAAAATAGCGGTTGAGCAGATGGGCGCTACCGAACTGCACATCGTAGGAGGCTTTCACCCAAAGCTAGGGCTAGAATATTACGAAAAAATGATGCAGGCGATCAAGGGGGAATTCCCGAAAGTTACGATAAAGGCGTTGACGCCGGCAGAGATATTCTTTATCGCGCGGCTGACAAAGAACTCGGTCAAGGAAGTGCTGTCCCGCCTCAAGGCGGCAGGACTCGACTCCCTCCCGGGCGGCGGCGCGGAAATCTTCCATCAGGACACCAGAAAGGAGATAGTGATAGGCAAGTGCTCGGGCGAAGAGTGGCTCGACACGGCCCGCCAAGCGCACGAGCTGGGGTTAAGGAGCAACTGCACGATGCTATTTGGCCACATTGAAAAGCCGGAACACATCGTTGATCATGTCATAAAGATAAGGGAGCTCCACAAAAAGACAAAGGGCTTTACCACCTTTATCCCGCTAAAGTTCAGCCTTGAAAACACCGAGCTCGAGCAGAAGGGCAGGGTCACCGCCGAAAGCCCGTCGACCTATGATCTCCGCGTCATTGCAGTATCGCGATTGCTATTGGCAAACGTTCTGAACAACGTTTCGGTGTATTGGGTGGCGCTTGGCAAAAAGGTCGCGCAGGTGGCGCTCTCGTACGGCGGAAACGACATGGTCGGGACCGCGTTTTCCGAGGAGATATTCAAGGCTGCAGGCAAGGAGACCGGCACGTCAATACAGGAGCTGGCAAGCTTGATCAGGGAGATCAAACGCGAGCCGGCGCAGCGCGACACATTCTTTAACATCATACGCAGGTTCGACTAGACTACCGTAACGGCAATATCAGAATCAAGTATCTTTCTTTCTCTGGCTATTTCAAACATCTTTTCAATCGCCTGCTTGCCGTCGCGGCCCATGTCAAGGGTCAGCTCGTTGACGTACATTTTAACAAATTTCGTTATCGTTTCCTTTGGCTTGCCCCGTCCATACTGCATCGCATAGCCCACCGCGGTATCGACGTTGTCAAGGCCGTACTTGATCGATTTTTTAAAGACGTCGCTGAATTCCTCTATCTGCTTTTTGCTCATTGTTCGTGTGCTTGCCACGTTGATGCCAAGTGGCACCGGCAGGCCGCCCATATTCTCTGACCACCAGGTGCCGAGGTCGAGTGCGCTCGCAAACTTGTTCTTGTCGTATGTTATCTGCGCCTCGTGGATCACGAGCCCGGCGTCGACCTTGCCTGCCGCGACTGCGTCCGGTATCGCCTCAAATGACATCTCTTTTTTCCTGAATTTGCCTATTGCCAGCTGCAAGAGCAGGTTGGCAGAAGTCATCTTGCCGGGGATCGCTATTGTACACTTGGTCAATTCTTCCATTGGCATCTTGTTCTCCTTTTTCGTTATGACAATCGGACCATAGTTCAGCCCAAAGCTCCCGCCGCTCTTTAAGATGACATAGTCCTCTAGGTATGCAAAAGCATGGGCCGAAACTGCGGTCACGTCCAGCTCGTGTCTGAGCGCTCTTTTGTTGAGCGTTTCAATGTCCTGTACGACGTGCTTTACCTTAAAGCCGGACCTGACCTTGCCAGACGCGATGCCGTAGAACATAAACGCGTCGTCTGCGTCCGGCGTGTGGCCCAGCGTTATCTCCATCGGCTCCCGGGTCTCCCCCTGCCACTATTAACTCTTGGGAACATTTAATACTGCGCAAAACTTTTTTCGATTGAAGCATGCCAAAGTTCAAGTCAACACAGGACATAATCAGGATAATTGGTAACAAGGATCAGATACGCAACTTTGGCGTCATTGCCCACGTAGACCACGGCAAGACGACCATGAGTGACAGCCTGCTCGCCGCGTCGGGAATCATCTCCCCGTCAGTGGCAGGCCAGGCGCTGGCGCTCGACTCTATGAAGCTCGAGCAGAACCGCCAGATGACAATCAGGGGCGCAAACGTCACGCTCTTTTACGAATTGGAGGGCAAGGAATATGTCATCAATATGATTGATACGCCCGGCCACATCGACTTTACAGGACGGGTGACCCGCGCCCTCAGGGCAATCGACGGTGCGGTAGTGGTGTCAGACTCTGTAGAGGGCATCATGACCCAGACAGAGACCGTCACGAGGCAGGCGCTCGAAGAGCGCGTAAGGCCAGTTCTCTACATCAACAAGATAGACAGGCTAGTTAAAGAGCTGAAGCTTGACGCAACTGCCATGCAAAAGTGGCTTGCCAACATCATTTCCCACTTTAACCAGCTGATCGACATTTACGCAGAGCCGGAGATCAAGGAAAAATGGAAAGTCAGCATTGATAGCAACACCGTGGCCTTTGGCTCTGCCAAAGACAGGTGGGGCTTTAACATTAACATGTACAAGAAGACAGGAATTGGCTTCAAGCAAGTTTATGAAGCTTATACCAGCAGCGATCCAAATGCGATAAAAACACTGTCCGAGAAGTCACCATTACATGATGCAGTGCTCGGAATGGTGGTCCAGCACCACCCGCCGCCCCACGTCGCGCAAAAATACCGCATTCCAAAAATCTGGCCCGGCGACCTCAATTCAGATATTGGCAAGGCGCTGTTGGCGTGCGACGAAAAGGGCCCAGCGCTCATGATGGTTACGACGATCAACGTCGATCCGCAGGCTGGCAGGGTAGCGACCGGCAGGCTTTTCTCTGGAACGATAAAGGACGGCGACGACGTCTTCCTCATCGACGCAAAGAGGCCAGCCAGGGTCCAGTCAGTCAACATCTACATGGGCAACACCCGGGAAATCGTAAGTGTGATTCCGTCAGGCAACATCCCGGCGCTGCTCGGGCTGGACTATGCCATTGCAGGCGAGACTATCTCGACGGTAAAGGGCACACAGGCGTTCGAATCGATCAAATATGTGTCAGAGCCTGTGGTCACAATCGCGGTGGAGCCAAAACACCCCAAGGACCTCCCCAAGCTTGTCGAGGGGCTGCGCACCATTACGGTCGAAGACCCGAATCTCATTGTGAAGATTAACGAAGAGACCGGCGAAACGCTGATGGCCGGCATGGGCGTGCTGCACCTTGAAATCGCCACTTCCCTTTTGCAGGAAAAGGGACTTGAAATCGTGACAACTCCGCCGCTCATCAATTACCGCGAGACTATCCGGGCAAAGGCAGGTCCCATAATGAGCAAGTCGCCAAATAAGCACAACAAGATATTCCTGCGCGTCGAGGCGCTGGCCGACGACGTACTCGACATGATCAGGACTGGCAAGCTCAAGGAAGACATGGACAAGAAGGAGATGGCCAGGCTGCTGAGGGAGAAGGGATGGCCCACGGACGAAGCAAGGAGCGTCGCCGCGATCGACATCAGCGGCAACATGCTGATAGACGAAACGAAAGGCGTCCAGTTCCTGCAGGAGTCGATGGACTCTATTCGATCAGGCTTTGACGACGTGATACGCAACGGCCCGATAGCGCACGAAACAGTCAGGGGAGTAAAGTTTGTCCTCCACCACTTTGTACCCCA
>CAYYYR010000018.1:0-4669 GCA_964476255.1 uncultured Nitrososphaera sp. | reverse complement strand
CTTGATCGACGGTCATGAGTGCGCCCCTATCGTCTCAGAAAGTGTCGGCGCCGTCACGTCCGGTTCTAGCCGGCTCCTCGCCCTGGCTGCCAGCACGTCTTCCTGAAGGAGCCGCCGCTGTCGCGCGTAGCGACGGATTATCTCCAATGCGGCCAGCCCGATCAGCACGTTGCTAATCAGGTGAGCGCCAGCGCGAGCAAACGGGGTTATGTCTGCAGGCAAGACCTTATCCAGAACGGCCGCGACAAAGAGAACGACTAGCGACAACGGCACCAAAAATTTCCAACTGAAGTTCAGCATCTGGTCGATACGAAATCGGGGTAGCGTACCGCGCACCCACATGAAAATGAAAAATATGAGGGTGGTTTTGACGGCCAATACCAGGACGGCCAGGCCGCGGCCGAGCGCAAACCCATTGGCCAGCACAATGTTCTCCACACCAAAAAAGCGGTAGCCACCCAGGTAAGCGGTCACAAACAGCGCTGCCATGAACAGAGCGCTGATATACTCGGCCGCCATGAACAGGCCAAAATTCATACCGCTGTACTCGGTGTGGAAACCGGCTACAATCTCCGATTCCGCCTCCAGCAGGTCAAAGGGAGTTCGACCGGCCTCGGCCAACGCCGCGACCAGAAAGATGCCGGCCGAAAGCGGTACAAAGAACAGGAAGGGCAGGGTTTGCGCCTCGACCAGTCCCACGGTTGACATGGAGCGCGCCAACAGAATAGGAACCAGGAGGGCGATGATCATCGGCACTTCGTAGCTTACAAGCTGGGCTACGCCGCGGAAGGCGCCCAGTAGGGCATACTTGTTGTTAGAGCCCCATCCGGCCAGCAGAATAGCGACCACAGACACGGAACTGACGGCCAGGACGTAAAAGACGCCCACGTTCAGGTCAACGCCAATCACGCCGGGAGCAAAGGGCAGAACGGCAAACAATAAAAGCGACGTCATGACCGCCAGCGCCGGCGCCGATAGATAGGCAACCAGGTCGGCGCCAGAGGGAATGATGACCTCCTTGGTCATCATCTTAACGACGTCGGCCACCATCTGCAGCAGGCCGTAGCGGCCGCCAACCCGGTTGGGACCGATACGATCCTGAATGCGGGCCAGAATCTTGCGCTCGCCCCATCCCAGCACAAAGACAATCAGCAGGGCAAAGGTCGATACGACCAGAACACCAATTACGTCCAGGACGGCTTCCAGCCACGGTGCATCACCCCAGACGGAGCGCGCGTAGTCAAATACTGTGAAATCAGCCAGGCTACGCAGAAATTCCAGGATATCAAAATTCATGGTCTACTTCCTCAGGAAAGCAGGAAATCTACGGGCGTAGATCCAATTTCTTAAACCCACTCAAGAACGCCCCGATTCCAGGCGTAGAGCAGTCCATCGGCCAGCAAGAAGATAAATAAGACCGTCGCGCCTACAGCAAAGAGGCCGAGTTGATCATAGGCAGCCGCAATGGGAAAGAGGAACACCGCCTCAATATCAAATATAACAAAGACCAGCGCGTAGATGTAGTACTGCACCTTGAACTGGACCCAGGCATCACCCACGGTTTCGATGCCGCATTCGTAAGTCTGTTGCTTAATAGGATTCGGTTTATGGGGGCCAAGCAGGCGATTGATTACCATCGGTGCTATCGGGAAGATAGGTGACAGCACTGCAAAAATTGCGATAAATTGCCACTCACTCTGCACGTGAGTTCCTCCTCTTCCTGAGAAATTAGGGTGCAGGGATTTTCGATTGTGAAATATATCCCATTTACGCTCTCTGTTATAACACATGCTGGGGACAAGGGCAACGGGTTATACTAATCTCCCCCTTTAATTTCAGCGCTTATTCGAGTATACTAAAAAACTATGTTTGACTCTCCTGTAGAAGCTCAACGTATTCTGGCAGTCGATGATAACGCGTTTACCCTACGTATTGTACAACACACCCTTGAGCAGGCCGGTTACCAGGTGGTAACGGCCGTTTCCGGGCAAGATGCGCTGAAAATGATTAACCGTCACGGCATGCCACACCTGGCCATCGTCGATCTACACATGCCCATCATGAGCGGCTTTGAGTTCTGCCACGCGGTGCGCGAATTCAGTGACCTGCCGAT
Organism: uncultured Nitrososphaera sp.; assembly: GCA_964476255.1. Classification (GTDB taxonomy): domain Archaea; phylum Thermoproteota; class Nitrososphaeria; order Nitrososphaerales; family Nitrososphaeraceae; genus Nitrososphaera. Next base: position 2,556 of record CAYYYR010000018.1, on the reverse strand, counting down.
TATTATGTTAACGGCAGTCAACACAGAGGATACCATCATTGAGGGTCTGGAAAAGTATGCCGAAGATTATATCGTGAAGCCCTCCAATCCAGGGGAACTGATAGCTCGCGTTGAGCGCGTCCTCCGGCGCATGGGCGACTATAGCTATACCCTGGAATCAACTACCCGCATTGACAAGCGTCTGAAGGTGGACTTTCCTAACCGTGAAGCTATTGTGGACGGCGAACCGGTCTCGCTAACGCCCACCGAAGCCAAACTGCTGTACATTTTGGTGCGCAACGCCGGCCGCATCGTGACGACCGAATTTCTTCTCAATCGCATCTGGCCCATGCAGGATGCGCAGGAAGACCGTCTACACGTCCACGTCCATCGCCTGCGGCGCAAGATCGAAGCCAGCCACAACGAGCCAACCTACATCATCGCCGAGCGTGGCACAGGCTATCGCTTTAACGCGATTCCGCAACAGTAATCAGGCATTCACCACTTTACCGGCCGCCACTTGTTGTAGCGCAAGCGGATAATCCGTTCTCCGCAGTAACCTCCAATTCCAGGCGCCGGATTATTAGCTATAATAGCGGCCGTGTCCACTCGAACAAACCAACAGTGGCTAGCAGATCTTCGGTCGTTGGGGTCAGCGCGTGAAACCGCTCTAGCCGACCTGCACGACATCCTTGTCTCTGGCCTGAGCCGAGGTCTACTGAACCGGGTCAACACGGCCGCGCCCGAATTCGAGACAATGGCCGAAGACTTTGCCCAGGAAGCGTTGCTCAAAATCCTGGACAATCTGGATACATTTGCCGGCCGCAGCCTGTTTACCACCTGGGCGCACAAAATAGCCGTTTCCGTGGCCTTAACTGAATTACGGCGCAAGCGGTGGCAGGATCACTCGCTGGAAGGAATCATGGAGACAGAAGCTGGCACCTACACGCCTGGCTTCATCGCCGATCCGGCCCCGGGGCCGGAAAACGCAGCCGTGCGCGCCGAAATGCTGGCTCGCGTGCAGCGGCTTATCAATGAAGGGCTGACCGATAAACAGCGCACTGCCCTCATTGAATCCGTAATCAATGGGCAATCAGCAGCCGCGGTCGCCGTCAAAATGAACATGAAGCCTAATGCTGTGTACAAGCTGCTGCACGACGCCCGCGTGCGGCTCAAGCACCACCTGGCGCACGAAGGCCTCACGCCGGCCGACGTGATTGCAGTCTTTGAGTAAGAATCGACTATCCCGGTTTGTCAAATAGGCGAGTATGGAAGAATCCTTTCCTATCAATGAAACCATCATAAAAGAGCTGATGCGGCGGCTGGAAGCAACGCAAGCGGGGGTCTACTCGTGTGAGGAGACTTTTGCGCTGCTAGACGAGTACGTGGAGCTGTTAGCCGGCAACAAGGAAGCAGCCGTACTGATGCCGCTCGTGAGAAACCACATTAAAATGTGCCCTGATTGCCGGGAAGTATGCGAGATGTTATTAAGCATTCTAGAAGAGGGTTGAGACCATGATATTAGCCGGTGACATTGGCGGCACCAAGACAGTGCTGGCGCTTTTCCCGGACGAGATGGATGTGCAGCGGCCGCTGCGCATGGCCACTTTTCCCAGTAACAATTACGATTCTCTCGAAGGCATCATTACCGATTTTCTTAGGGAGCAGGAGGGAGCCGCAACACCCTCCCCATTGCGCTGCGCTGCTTTTGGCGTCGCCGGTCCCGTGGTCAAAAACCGGGCGCGGATTACGAACCTGTCCTGGGTCATTGACGCCGCCACCATTGGCCGGGAACTAGACCTTGACGTCTATTTGCTGAATGACCTGGAGGCTATTGCAACAGCCGTACCGCATCTGGGGCCGGCCGAGCTGGTGACGATCAACGAAGGCAGGCCAGATCCTCACGGCGCCATTGCCGTCATTGCGCCGGGCACGGGCCTGGGAGAAGCCTTTCTGGTGTGGGATGGCCATCATCACCGGGCGTATCCATCGGAAGGAGGACACGCCTCATTTTCCCCCCGAACTGAAATTCAGCGGGAGTTGCTGGCATATCTGGAAATTCATCTGGACCACGTCAGCTTTGAACGCGTTTGCTCCGGCAAGGGCCTGCCCAACATCTATCACTTCTTGAAAAACAGCAATCGTTACTCGGAGCCGGCATGGCTTCACCAGGAGCTGGCGGCCGCCACCGATCCGACTCCAATTATCGTTAAGGCTGCTCTCGATGAAAGAGCCGAGATCTGCGTGGCTGCTCTAGACCTCTTTGTCAGCATCCTGGGCGTTGAAGCCGGCAACATGGCCCTCAAGCTGCTGGCGACAGGCGGCGTCTATCTAGGCGGCGGCATCCCACCGCGCATCTTGCCCCAATTACAAAACGGCAACTTCATGGCTAGTTTTGTGAATAAGGGGCGTTTTGCCAGCCTGCTTGAGCGTTTTCCCGTTCACGTCATTATCGATTCTCAGGCAGCGCTTCATGGCGCTGCCTACCACGGCCTGGAGATGATGCAGCGTGACTAAACCCAGGCTTGAGATTTTTACTGATCAGAGCGAACTTAGCCAGGCGGCCGCGCAATACTT
>CAYYYR010000017.1:0-58516 GCA_964476255.1 uncultured Nitrososphaera sp. | reverse complement strand
TAAGCCCATCTGGCCCTCTCGTTGTCCCTGTCTTCCTTTGTTAGTTTCTTCCATTCCTTGTAGTGATCCCTGCAAAGGTAAACGCGCTTGCTGCCGCCCAGGCCCAGATCAGGGGCCATGCCCGCCTTGGTACCGCTCATCGAGCGTTCTCCCTGATTCTGGCAGCCGCCTACGCTGCAGTTGACGCCCTTGTCCACCCGGCCCATTCTGGCATGAGGTTTAATTCCTAGCTATAAAAAGCTGACTGGGTTAGCTTTTTACCAAGCTCGCCCCAACTATCGACGGTTGCCATACAGCGATCCACTGTGCAGCAAGTGCCTCCACCCCCAGGACCTGCACACCCAGGTGGTGTCAAAGTTGCCAGATGGCGGCGAGATAAGGCGGTGCACCGTGGCCATCTGCCCCTGCCTGGTGACCGTCAGTCAAAAGGCGGGCAAGCAAAAGGCAGCCGAGGCCCACTAGCCGGCAAAACTTATAACGATCATTTCATTCGGTTAATCCCAGATATGTCCGAGGACGACGATTTTGAGGAAGAATTCGACGAAGATGATGACGACGAGTTCGGGGACGACGACGAAGGTGACGAGTAGCTAGACCCTCAGGCCAAAGGTCTCGGCAAAGCCCTTGAACTCGCTGTACGCCTTCAGGAACTCTATGCCTTTTTCGCTTATCCTGTATTTTGCAGAATCTTCATGCAATAGCCCGGACTGCGTCAGCGTCGACACCATCGAGCTGAGTCTCTGGTGCGGCACGTTTGCCTTGCGTATCAGGTGCGTGACGGTCGCGCCGCTCTCGTACCCTTCGTAGCTGTACTGCCTTGCGGTGGACAGAATGTCCGCTATGATGCCGACGTGAGTCCTATAGCCCGCTGCCAACCTGCGAATTCAACCTCCCCAGCCCGCTTGCCAGCCCAAACTTTGAGAACGGGACGAACATGAGCCCAAACCCGGCGACCTTGATCGACAGCGCCGCTACGTAGAACGAGTCTGGGTAGACAAAGTTGTACCACGACATGAGTTCCGCCGCGGCCAGCATCCCCAGTCCCGAACCTATCATTAGGGTGCTGGATTTCCTGCTCTGCATGTACGATGCCATTGTTTCGATTGACACATATACTAATAGTATAAAAGAAATTGACCTGATGAGATGTTCTATTGAATTTCCCGGTATGACAAAGCCCGTGATGGCCAGTGGCAGGAGCAGGAAGTACTTTGGAGGGGCAAAGTCAAAGCTCTTGAGGCTGTGGGAGAAAGCGATGAAAAAGTAGCCGAGGGCCTGCGCCGCCAGCCCGGCGGTCGTCAGGGCCTGGGAATAGCCCCCGGCAAAGAGGCCGCCCGCGATGAGGGCAAAACCGATGGCTATCGAGGCAAACGCGAAAGTGAGGCGCAGAAGGTTGGGGCTCGCCACCGTGGTGTAGCCCGAATAGGCGAACCTGCCGATAAAGGCCGAGATCCCGAGCCCCAGCAGGTTCATTGGCAGCTCGAACAGAACTTCTACCAACAGGGTTGTGGATAGTTTTCCAATTTTTAACTCTATTTGCGCTATTTGCAGCGAGTCGTCAGTTGATACATGACAAGCACTCTCCCTCTTCTCTTGGTGTTCTGTATTTTAAATAATAGATCTTTGAATGGCACAAGGTTTTACATCAACTGGAACTACATAAGCGTAAACCCCTTGGCAAAGAGTCAAACTCACCGGTGTATAGCCGGGAAGGGCGAAGTGCTCCACCGTCCAGAAGGGACTGCAGCTGAAGGGATGAGTCGGAATGTCAGACCGAGGCTAATCCGGTGACTAGATGCAGCCAAGTTGACTGCAACAGAGCCACTCTATTTGTAGTCTGAAAGCACGTCGCGGTAGCGCGCGTCCTTGTAGGCGATGTACTTTACGTATTCGCCGTAGGTCATGTCAAAGGAGCAGCTTGAACACTTTACGGTCGAGAAATTGTCTGCCAGCTCTGCGATGCCCTTGCAGTCTGGACAGCGGACCTTCACATGCAAATTTGGCCGTCGAAAGTATAATAAGGTTATCCAGATTCTGGCATGTTCTGGATATAGGTTCATAAACCAAGACGTTGTTATATAACGCATGGACAGCACCATGAAGCCGGTCTTGAAACGCCAGTTGCTGGTGATTGGCGCGAGCCTGGGGGCCGGGCTGGTGTTCACCTACTTTTTCGGTTTTTTCATCGGCCTTGCCGTGAACATCGCCGTGATGGTCGGCATAATATTCTTCATCAGGAGAAAGCAGCTCGGGGCGCTCAAGTCACTCGGCTTTGGCAACGAATCTGCTGGCTATGGAAGCACGAAACTAAAGTACGTCTGCCTGTCGTGCGGCGCAGAAGTCAAGGGCGCAAGGTGCGGCCGCTGCGGCTCGAACATGAAAAAGCCGCTATTTTAACGGCTCGCTGTTTGAAAACCAGATCCCCTTGGCCTTCCTTCCTTCGTGGATTATCAGAAATGCGCCCGCGGCAGCGGCGATCCCTATCAGGCCTGCTGGCAGCCTAAAGTCAAACTGCCCGTGCGGCTCGCCGGGTCGAAGGAAAATTGCATCGCATATGCGTTGGCCGTCATCAGAAAGAGCAGCGCGATTGGCGCGGTCAGGAACAGTGCTTTCATGCTTTACAAGGAATAAAATGACATAAATTGGTTATCATAAAATGCTATTTTTATGATATATTGTGGATTTACATGTTTTTCTTGCATCCTGCGATGATGCCGGGTTTTTCACAACCTCAACAACTTATTAAATCCAGCAAACATCAAACCTCCAGATGAGCAAGACCTGCTTGAAATGCGGCAAGGCCATTGAAGAGGCCGTCGACGACCCGGCGGCGGACAAGTACCCGGCGTGCGCGGCGTGCTGGAAGGAATGGACCACCTATGCCGTCATGGTAATGAACGAAATGAGGCTGGACATGTCGCTTCTGGATCACAGGAAGGCGCTGCGCAAGTACGAGCGCGCGTTCTTTGGGCTTGAAAAGGGCGTCGGCGAAATAGAGAAAAAGCCGGACAACCCCGAAGGGCATCACGACCACCACCACTGATCATTTCAGCCCGACGGCTTTCAGCGAGTCCTCCGGGACCACCTTTAATATTTCGTTCCTGTTTGGGAGAGAAAACAGCACTTCGTGAAGCGAGTCGGCGATGCGCTCCCGCTGCTTCTGGTCAAGGGACAGAAACGTCGCAGTCAGCGACTTGAAATCGAGCTTTTCAATCGAGCGCGGGCTTCTCAGGATTTGTTGGCAGTAGGTCTGGAACATCGTCGCCCTCTTTTCCGCGTCAAACTCTGACAGTATTTCAAGCCACGTGCGAAAGAGCACCGACAGCTTGTCCGGGTCTATCGTAGGCGCCGCGGACAGGGCCAGGCCGATCGTTTCGCGCTTGTCGTCGTCGCTCATCGCATAGAATTCCTTGAGCCTGTTCTTCAGCATTGGCTTTCGCAAAAAGTCTGGCAGGTTTGCAAGTATACGGATTATGTTGCCGGCGGCGTTGCTCACCACATCATTGCGCATGCAGGGGAATTTATCTTGTAAGATTAAATAACCTCGCAATGCGAGGGAACCGGTATGCCGTGCCTTGTGACAGTCGGCGGATTCTATGGCGACGAAGGGAAGGGCAAGATTGTCGCTTATCTGGCAAAAAAGGACAGCCCCGCGATCGCAGTCAGGGGCGGCGTGGGCCCGAACGCCGGCCACACTTTTACTTTTGAGGGCAGGGAGTACAAGGTGCGCATGCTGCCAAGTGCAGGGCTCAGCCCGGCGACCAGGCTGCTGATCGGGGCCGGCGTGCTCGTCAACCCGCAGATTCTGCTGAAGGAAATCGCAATGTTCCAGGCCAGCGACCGGACCTATGTCGACGCCCAGTGCGGCATCATCGAGCAGGCGCACATTGACCGCGACAAGGGCGATGACCACCTCAGGAGCAAGGTGGGCACCACCGGCACCGGGACCGGTCCGGCAAACGCCGACAGGGCGCTCCGGACGCTCAAGCTCGCCAAGGACGTCCCGGAGCTTTCGCTTTACATCGAAGACGTCAGCAACTCTGTCAACTATGCCCTTGAAAACAAAGAAAACGTACTGGTGGAAGGCACGCAGGGCACATACCTTTCATTGTTCCACGGGGGCTATCCATACGTCACTTCAAAGGACGTGACTGCGTCAGGCATCTGCTCCGACATTGGCATCGGGCCGAAAAGAGTCGACGAAGTGCTTGTTGTGTTCAAGGCCTACGTAACACGCGTCGGCGGAGGGCCGCTCCAGAACGAGATAAGCGAAGATGAGGCGAAAAAGCGCGGCTGGCTTGAATTTGGCAGCGTGACCGGCAGGCAGAGGAGGTCGTCGCCCTTTGACATGGACCTTGCCAAAAAGGCGATCAGGATTAACAGCGCGACCCAGCTGGCGGTGACAAAGCTCGACGTCCTCTACCCGCAGAGCGCCGGCGTGAAAGAATATGCAAAGCTGCCCGCCGAGGCAAGAAAGTTCATCGAGAACATCGAGGGCGAGGCCGGCCTGAAGGTGACCCTGATAGGCACCGGGCCAGAGCTCTACGATGTGGTCGACCGCCGGTCATAGCCGGCGACAAGGGCCTTTACGACGTCCCTGCATGACCGCAGATCGTATAGCAACTTTCTTTTGTCTGAAGACAGGTCGATCCGCGTGAGCATCGACCTTGCTTCAGTTATGTCGACTGATTTTTTGGCGGGCTTTGCCGGCGGGGTTTCCCCTTCTAGGCTGTGCCTCAGCTTCAGATCCAGAACAGCGTATTCCAGCGCGACGTAGGCGCGCCAGAGCGACGCCCTGTCAGGGTCGCCTGCAACAATTGCCTTGGCCTGATTCACCAGCTCGCCCAGCCTGTCCAAATTGCGATGACTTTAATACCGCAGGTATTAACAGTATTGCGATTTGCCTCTCAAAGCCCCGTGCTACATTGCGCTGGCGGGACTGAAGGATTTTGGCAGGCTGGTATGCGCGCTTGAGCGGACCCCACTCCCGGCGTTCTTGCTCCAGTTCAACAAGCGCGACGTGTTTGCGGCCCAGACCGACATCATCAACGGCAGGCCGGTGATCTATTACGCTGACAACGATTCAAAGGACGGCCAGTACATCGCCTACCGGGTGAGCAACGGGATCGAGGAAGTGCTGCTTGCCGGCTCGGTGGACAACCCCACTTTTGTGTATTCGCCGATCCTGAAGGTGGAGAAATTCCCACGCGCGCTCTCAAGGTCGGCAAAGGTTGACAAAAAGTCAGGCTACACCGTCATAAAGCTGAAGGATCTGGCAAGCCTTGCAAAGGTGGCCGCCTACAAGACCATCTACGACGAGCCGCCGCTGCCGCTGTTCATGTTCAAGGAGCGCGGAGGAAAAGCGATCCTTGGCGCGACAATGAGCGCAAGCGACAATGAAACTATATCGTACTTTTACTACGTCTCGCTGGACGAGGAGCCGAAGGCGCCGTTCCTGCGCTACTCGAGCCAGAGGACCGAGCAGCCGGCGTTCTCGGCAAGGCTGGACGAGCACGGCTACGTCTACCTCAAGGTGATAAGGCTTGCAGCGGACCACCCGCTGGTAAAGACCTATGACTAGGCCATTTCGCGAAAGAATCGCCAAGGCGGCTACAGAGAAAAAGAGCCCGGTTGTGCTCGCGCTTGATCCGCCGGCCAGCAGGCGCGGCCTGCCGGAATTTGCAGCAAAAACGATCCGCGCAGTCGAGCAGCACGTTTGCGCCGTCAAAATGAATTTCCACCTTATCCTGCCGCTGTCGGCTGCTGAAATATCGCGGATAAACAAGCTCGCGCATTCGTTCGGCCTGCAGTCGATCGCGGACATCAAGCTCAACGACATTGAAAACACGAACGAAGTCGCCGTCGATCATCTTGCAGGGATGGGCTTTGACGCCGTGATAGCAAACCCATTTATCGGCAAAGGCGGGCTGGCGGCGCTTGTGCAAAAGGCGCACATGCTGTACGCCGGCGTCATTGCGCTGGTCTACATGAGCCACCCCGGGGCAAAGGAGGGATTTGGTCTGGAGGTCGGCGGCCGCGGCCTGTACTGGGAGTTCCTAGAGAGGGCGGACGGCGCCGGGGCGGACGGCATAGTGGTAGGCGCGACCCAGCTTGACATCCTGAGGCAGGTGTCAAGGCGGCTGCCGGTGTATTCGCCGGGCATCGGGGCACAGGGCGGCGACGCGGGGCAGGCGCTCAGGAGCGGCGCCGACTATTTGATAATCGGCAGGTCGATAGTGGAAGCCAGGCAGCCTGCCAAGATCGCAAAAGAGATACAGGACAAGATCTTATCAATGAAGGATATGGGAAACAAACGCGACGCCTTTTCAAGGACGGGATGAATTTGTCGCCCATCCCCCTCCCCTCTAGGTGCCATATCTGCTAAATAAAACTAGACGATAGACATGACAATAAAATATGCTCAACTTCAAGTTCCGGCTCTATCCGACAAGAGAGCAGGAAAAGCGGCTTGTGAACGTTCTAGAAATCAACCGCATCGCGTACAACTATTTCATTACTAACAATTTCCTGAGCAGGAATGAAATGAACTATGCTCTGACAAAGCTGAAGGAACAACAACCGATACTCAGGAGCTACCACAGCAAGATGCTCCAAATGATTTCAACGAAGGTAGCTTCGGCATGGACTTCACTGGATGAGTTGAAGAAGAAAGGGCAGGAAGCTGGCAAGGGCAAGCCTAGATTGCTCAAGGAAGGGGAGTGTCATTCTTTTACATACAACCAGTCTGGGTACAACATTTTGCAGTGTGGGAATGGTAAGTGTTTGCTATGGCTTGCAAAGATTGGACGCATTGAGATAAGGATGCACAGGCGGCCAGTCAACATCAGGCAGGTTACAATCGTTAGACAAGCAGGCAAGTGGTACGCTGTTGCAGCCTGTGCAATCCTCAGCAAGCTCTATTCCAGAATCAAATATACAAAGCCTGTCGGGATAGATGTTGGGATAACCAACTATGCCTATGGTTCTAATAGTAATCACGTTGCTAATCCGCTGTTTCTGAGCAGGGAGTTAAAGCCATTGAGAAGAGCACAAAGAAAAGTATCTCGTCGTATCAAAGGTTCTAGGAACTACAAGAAGGCTGTATCTTGGCCGCAGCGTCTGCATATGAGAATCGCAAACAAGCGCAAGAACTTTCTACATAATCTTTCAACATCATACTGCAGGAACCATGACCTGATATTCATAGAACGATCGAAATTGCAGAACCTCAACAAAAACCACTGCCTTGCGCGCCATATAATGGATTCTAGCGGGGGCACGTTCAGACAAATGCTGCAGTACAAGGCAAACCGGCTAGTAGAGGTTGAGCCTTACAATACACCAGTTGAATGTAGCAGGTGTCGTAACCTTGTCCAAAAGGAGCTTGCCATACGAACCCATGAGTGTGATAGATGCGGCAGTGCTCGACAGAGATCATAATGCCGCTATCAATATCCTGTGGAAGGGATTGAAGCTTCTGCAACTACCCATGCAACATGGGGAAGTTACGCCTACAGAGACTCTGAGTGTAGTCATTGAAGCAGGAACAAGACCACGCCGTTTACGGGTGGGTAGTTGACCTGTACGCAAGCGACCGCTGCTGTAGGTAATCTTTTGCAGCCGACAGCAGGTTCATGGCGTTTGAATAAGTCAGATGATCCAGCGCGCCGTCGAATTTCCTCCACGCGAACCCTATGTGCTCGTGCGAAAGTGTCACCTGGCGCGTGCGCGTCCGGGCGAGGAAGAGCACGACCTCCTTCAGGACTGGCCTCCTGCCGTGGCGGTACCTGTAATCGATCTTCATGCGGAAGCCGTCGAGAAACTCGATGTCGGTGATGCCGGTCTCCTCCCGGATCTCACGGGTGGCGGCCTGCTTTTCGCTCTCGCCGGCCTCAATGTTGCCCTTTGGAAAGTCCCAGTGGCCGGCGGTGTAGTGCAGCAGCAGATATTCCGGCTCTGCCTTGCCTTCCAGGTAAAACACCACTGCGCCAGCGGACCGCTCGTCTGCCAATAGTTTGAGATTGGCTAGGTTGTTTGTAAGTTTTTTGCAGTCTCACTCTTCGTCTTCTTCGTCTGCTTCTTCCTGCTGGAGCGTGGGCGGCGCATAGTCGTGTACGTCGAGCCATTCTTCCTGTGCCAGCCAGTAGCCGCAGTACCACTTTTGCTGCTGCGGATCATAGTCGCCGTGCTGTGGCATTCATTCACCTAGTGCTTCAGCACTTCACCGCCCTTTTTGTTCCTGAAATACTGGTACAGGAACGTTGCGGCCACAAGCGACACTGCAAGGCCTATCAGTAGCGACGAGATCAGCGAGAACGGGTTGGTGCCCTCTGTGAGCACGGACGTGAACTGGAGCACAGGGATGTAGAGCAGCGCGAGCACCACCAGCCGCAAAATGTCCGACATTGTCCTTGCGCTTCCCTTGAACCAGTCGCTGAGCAGGACCCCGCCCAGGATTGTCGCGATGCCTATCCACAGGAGCGTTACCGTCCCGGTGGTAAAGCTGCCCACGATGACCCTGTTCCCCAGGACGTCGAGCACGCCCATGTCCGGCCTGAGCATGTTCGTGGGTATGCTAGAGACTCCGTTTGCGATGGCGGCGAGTATAATGAGCACGCCGGCAATGACAGAGAATATCTTGATGAACGAAGTGGGCGTCAGCCTGCCAAACGAGCTCACCGTCTTGTCGATGTCAAACGCCCTGACAATAAAGGCGCCGCCGAGGATCGCCAGTATGATGGCGGTGATCCACTTGCCGGCGTCGAAAATGACCGCAAGCGCACCTGCCGCGAGCAACACTCCGGGCACGCCAAGGAAGAACTTTGAATACTGCGAATCGTAAACGAGCATTTTCAGGTACCTGCCCAGCACTGCGTACGAATACTCGACGCTCCTGCTGTGCCGGATTATGATGCGCTGGACCGAGATGACTGGCACTCTTGACTGGATGACCGGCAGCACCGTCTCGTCGTCCTCGCCGTCTGACACGATCACCGCGCCGTCTGCGTGGTATTTCTCAAGGATGCTCTTCACTTCGAGGCTGATCTTCTCGTCGGCCTCGACGCCACGGTTGAACTTGCCGGCCACCACCGCGACTTCGACGGTGTAGCCCTTGCTCACAAGCTCCTCGTAGTGCTTGACAGCCCCGAAAATCGCGTTCGAGTCAGCGTCCTCCGGGTCCTCGATCGCGAGCCTCGTGCCTGCATTTATGCACGCGTCCCGCCCGACGATCGGAGTCTCGATGCCGCCCTTTGTGCCAATGTCGTCGTCCCTGTCTATGCACAGCACGAGAACCTTGCTGTGCGTAGCCTCTTTTGAGGGGCTCGTGCTCTTTGCGCCTGCTGGGACGGTCTTCTCAAAATCAGAATGCGGCATCTTCGCTGTCAGTACTTTACAGAATTGTTTACGGGTTAATTAATTTAATCAACTTTAATCGAGGGTTATTTGGTTTATTGAAATAATCTTCTGAAACGAGCCTGCACATTGAGAGTCGTCAGGACTTGAAGTCGAGGCAGACTATGTAGAGCTCGCTGCTCTGCTGCCTGCTTGCAGAGGGCTTGCTGAGGAGCACTCGGCCAAAGCTCTTCTTCAATTCGTCCCGGAACTCGTTCAGCATCTCACCTTCGAACACCTTGAACACTGCGCTTCCTCCTCCTCTCAGAGCCTGCCGGGCAAAGCCCAGAGCGATCGTCGAGAGCGAGATCTGTCGCGCGTGGTCCATGTCCCACAAGCCGCTCACGTTTGGCGCCAGATCCGAGAGGACCGCGTCGGCCTTGGCGCCGCCCAGGATGCCGGCGATCTCCTCCAGCATGCCCGGCTCCTCGATGCTTCCCTCCAGCACAACTGCGCCGGCGACCGGCTCGACCGGCTTTAGGTCTATGCCAATTACCCTGCCTGCCGGCCCCACTTCCCTTGCTGCCACCTGCAGCCAGCCGCCGGGGGCGCACCCCAGGTCGACAACCTTGCTGCCCCTCTTGAGGATGTGGTAAGAAGCGTTCAACTGCAATAACTTGAAAGCCGACCTTGCGCGGTACCCCTGGTCCTTTGCCAGCCGGCGGTACTGGTCCTTGCGCGCGTCAGCAAGTCTCATTTCTTGGCAGCAGGCTTTTGCGGCTTCTGGTTTATGTTATTAAAAGAGTTGATGAGCCAGTCTTCAATCAAATTGCAGCTCGTCGGGCTGTACGAGCCGTCGAGGGAACACATGTGCTCGACTGGGCATGTCAGGCAGGGCGCCGCTTCGATGCTCGCGGTATCGACCGGAAGTTTGACGGCATAAAGTTTGTAGGTCCACCGGCCGCTTTCGAGAATTTTTTCGCGCCTGATGAGCGAGCGTCTTTCGAGGCGGATGGCCAAGCGCGAGCCGTCGCGGCTTGTCAGGTCCAGCTCCTTCCACAGCTCGGACTGCAGTATGCCGTCCTTGCCATTGCTGATTATAGTGCGAAAAACTTTTCCCGTGAGATCTTCAATCTGAGCCTCATTTAATTTCAATCAACATAACCCCGGAATATGTAAGTCATCAGTAATTATCGATGAACCGATAAATAACTCTTCTTGAATGCAGGCTGGCCGGCAAAGTAATAGCGAAAAATCGCTAGCGATATCGAGGCTATTTGGATTTCTTTTTGGCATCCTTGGCGCCAAATATGCTGTCGAAATATTCTGTCGACTCTGGCACGCTCTCTGCGGCTTCGCCTTCCTTGACCCTTGCGAGCCTCTTGGCGACCTTTTTCTTGTACTCCAGCTGCATCTGGCGCGCGATCTGGATCCTCTGCGCCTGCGGCGATCCTGCGCCGTGCATAGACTCTGTCAGGTAGCCGACCGCGTTCCTGCCAAGGGTCATGTTTTCAATCAGCCTGAGCACCCTCATCCTGTTTTCAGTCGACACGCCCTTCCTGCCCTTCAGGTATTTTTCAAGCAGCGGGCCGATCTCTGGGCTGCGGAAGTCCTTCTCTGAAGGCATCGTGACCATAAGGCCGCCGGCAATGTCCTGCGCAAGCCTGCCGATTTCGTACGGGAACCTTGTCACGTTGTGCTTGCAGACGTTAGCCAGCATATCGTCGTTCTGCCAGTTGCCGGACGCCGTCTGGTGCGAGCGGTACGAAGAGGCAATCCCTGCCGCAAATATCGTCTCGTTGAGGTGCGTCATTTCGACCAGCTTGTCCTTGATGTGCGACGCGTTTGCGACGCCGTTATAGTCGGCTATAGCCGCGGCCGCGCCTATCAGGGCGTCGCCAAGGCCGGTCTTGCAGACGTAGCTGCGCCGGTGGTAGCATGTGAAGCGCTCGACCAGCATGGCGGCGTATTCGTATTCGCCGTCCATGAATATGAGCTCGTTTGGAATGAACACGTCCTTGAAGATTATCATGGCCTCCTGCCCGGAATACATCACGTTGCCTGCATCGATTTCGCCGCCCTCCATGCTCCGGGTGTCGCACGACTGCCGACCGTAGACGTAGGTGATGCCGGGCGCGTCCACCGGGACCGCGCCGACTATGGCATAGTCCCTGTCCTCTCCCTTGAGCCTCATCGTCGGCATGACGAGTATCCAGTGCGAGTTGATGCAGCCGGTCTGGTGCGCCTTTGCGCCGGTGATATAGACTCCCTTGCTGTCGCGCTTTGTGATGTGCACAAACATGTCTGGGTCCTCCTGCTGCGACGGAGAAAGGCTGCGGTCGCCCTTTACGTCCGTCATTGCGCCGCCGATCACCATGTTGTCACGCTGCATCTTTTTGATGAACTCTATCAGGCGCTTGTGGTACTGGGTGCCGTGCTTGCCGTCCACTTCAAAAGTCGTTGAATATAACGAGTTGAGCGCGTCCATGCCCACGCAGCGCTGGAAGCAGGTGCCGGTGAGCTGGCCGAGCTTTCTCTGCATCCTGTTCTGGTCCACAAGGTCCTGCGCGCTTTCGGCGATGTGCAGGAACCTGTTGACGTTGACGCCGGTCAGCGAAGACTTTGCCGACGCGAGCGCTGGCTCTTCAACTGCCAGATCGTAGGTCTCTGCCACCGCGTTTATCGATGGCCGGATCATCGGGTGGTCGACCGGCTCTTTTACGAGCTCCCCAAAAAGGTAGATCTTTAGCTTCCTGCCCCTGAGGCTCTCGATATACTCTGCCCCGTTCTTTATCGGCATGTGTGTGAAAGTACTAGCACTCGAATGTTATTTATATTTTCTCAGCTGGAATTTGGTAAAAAAGTAGTGGGAATTCTTATAGATTTTACACTATTTAGAGAGGCAATTATTGTATGTATGTCTGGTTCGTCTTGTCAAAGTTCCTGACGACCTGGAAGTCCCTGCTGAACTGCGACTGCATCATCAATCTCAATTCCGGATATATCGTTGAGGGGTCTTCCTTTGCCATTCTGGTAGCCGTGTGGTCGTCGCCAAGCATCCAATTGCATAGCTCAAAGGTCATCTGGCGCACCGTGTTTTCGTCGACGATGCCGAGGCTGTGTAGGTATTCGTGTGCAAGCACCATGAACAGGTACGAGTTGTACTCTTCCGTAGAGCCGGCGATTTTCCGGACGGTCGCCAGGAGGTAGCTGTTCATCACTATAGCGTTGGACCCAAGTATGTGGTACGCGCCAAGGTTGCTCGGCATCATTTGCAGGATGAGGCTCAGCCCCGCCCGGTGCATCCGGAACTTTTGCAGGACCACTGACTTGACCAGCTCGAACGCCTCGTTAAAGTCCTTCAGGCCTGCCACCCTTTCTCTGAATTGCACCTGCTGCTCTGTCGGCAATGCCAGTAATTACGCGGCACGAGCGTATAAAGCGTGCAGCTTCGCAATCTTTTTTGCAGGTATTGAAAACATGCCCGTAATAACTTGAAATTTAATGACAGCTAACGGCGAGTAGGGTTAAGGTTCTTGTTAGAGCAACCACCCGCAACGTACGACGTCGCGGCTCGCGTACGAATAATGCATCTACAAAAATAGTAATCGTTTGCAGAATTTGTATAATTTGTGCGGGCATCACGAGCCTTTGAGCAATATTATAGCGTGTACACTACAGTTAATTAATATCACATATGTTTTCGCATTAAATGTATAAGTAGAGGTAGCTTTCTGGTTAATAATTGACGGGTGGGCGTGATGTTGGGCGACCCTGCAAAGGTCGTGCTTGGGGGCAATTCTGACATCACTGGCCCGTCATTTTACGACAAATTACGGCATGCTACCTTAGGTTACTATAACCTATGGTGTCATGGGTGACACATGTATTACACATGCATATAAGATTTACCTCAGGTATGAGGTAAGACGGGCGAGCAAGGGTTATGGTTTATGATTACTGTGTGTGTTTGTTCTTGTACGTTCGGCGACTGTACCTTAACTTACACCCACAGCAAAAGCAATGCGTTGCGCCTTGACGAAAGTAAACCTCGCATTTACTGCAATATACAAAGCCGTTTTTGTAGCCGGTAGTACCGATAGCCGTTACTACGCGCTGGCATAAGTTGCGACAAAAGAACATACACCAAGCTAGCTAAGGCAACTAAAATACCAGCTAGGGCGAGTAACTTTTGACGTTAAAGTGCGACGCATAACGCAGACTTGGCGAGCTATTTTTTGCAAAGACGCCGTAAATCTGCAAAATCGTTTTCGACCTTTTTCTTGAACTCAAAAAACTGTCTTTCTAATGGGGCGCCAGATGATGTCTTGCTCTCAATAGAACGTAAAGTATGACTACTGACATTTTCTAGCTGCTTGGTTACCTCGACTAGAGAGGTATTTGCATTGTTTAGCGCCTTAGCGACCTTGCTGCCAGACTTTGCAGCCATGATAATACCAGCTACCACAGCAGCCCCGCCAAGAAAGCCAACTGCCACGTTTATGATCTCTGCCAGCGTTGTACCAAAGCCAAGTGCCCAGCCACCGCCAATTAGCAAGGCGTTACCTAGCACAAGTTCGGGGTAACTTATGCTAACACTGTTTTTTCTCAGTTGGGCGACGATGTGCCACGGGTAGAACATAGCGCCATCTATTGCTATACGCGCTTATACGCTTTCACTGTCTAGCAAATTATTAATGATTAACCATTATTGGGCGAGTAAAAAACGGCAGACTGCATAGTAGTTAAATCGCACCTTCGAGGCAATAAAACAAGAACAATGAAAGTGCTTGTCAATATTGCGCTAGCATCTATTCTATTCTTGATTACACACGCTTATGCCAGTGACGGCAGCACTGTAAGATTAAGTCCGCCTGTATTGACAGACGACTACGGCAATGAGATGCCCTCGACAAGCGTAAATCAACGAGTAATTATTTCGACTACTATCGTAACTGGCATTGAAGATAAAAACACGCCTTACGTTCTAATCATTGAAGTAAGAGACGCAAACGAAGTAACGGTTTACTTGCAATTTGGCTTTGGTACGCTTGAGCCACTCGGTAGTAATGACGTGGGTCTTGCATGGTCGCCAGAGAGGGTAGGCGAGTACGAAGTACGTTCATTTGCAGTAAGCAATTTTACCAACCCCCAGATTCTCACGCAGATCGTAACGAGCGAAGCTTCAGTGCTGCGGCATAGCTGCGGCCCTTATCTTGAAATTAGTTGCCCATAGAGGCGACCTGATTTTACCTTTTAATGGCAGCTATTACCGAGCGAGTAACCTTTTGTCTTCGACGAAAAATGCGTGCGTGTATTCAATACCCACAGCGAGTTTCGCCTATGGGCTAGGGTCGCAAGCTGGCACGCTCGTAACTGTAAACTCAATTGGGTATCAAATGCGTGTGTGTATTTTTCGTGCTAGACACACGCTAACGGCGAGTGAAAAACGGCAAAGTCTACAGACATGATTTTTGCTCGTGGTAAAAGACCAGTTCAGCAAGTAATCTTTCTAGCTCTATTCTTTATGAGAACTAGCACGGCGAAAACCATTGTGCCAAAAAACGCAAGTACGCCAATCATAGATAGAATTGGTACCCAAAACTGCACAATTGGGTCGTCTGGCGGTGGTTGAACTGGCCGGCAGCCTGCCACTGGGCCACAAATCACAGGGTGCGAATAGGCTTGGCTAGCCTGAAATGTCAACAAGGCGATAATCACCCCAGACAACAAGATTATTGCGCTAGCCAATACATGCAATACACCTAGCTAGTATTTGGCTCTAGTCTCAGAACATGCTTTTTGCTCGTGGTAAACTGCCAGTAGGTAACCTTGAGCAAATTAACGAGCTATTACGCTCGCAAAGCGAGGGCGAAGCTAAGGGCTAGCATTCGCTTCTAGTCCTAACCTTATCTTTTACAGGCATGCTTTCAGTGCCAGTAATCTTTTTTACTGTCAGAATATGGCTTATTTGCGTGGCAAAAGCCAAGCAGTTCGACCTGCGCGACATTGTAGCGGACTATCCCGATTTTCCAAAGCCGGGCATCCTGTTCCGGGACATCAACCCGGTCTTCAAGAGAAACGATGCCCTCAACCACATGGCCGACGAGTTCCACCGCGCCTTTGGCAAGGCAAAGGTGGACGCTGTTGCAGGCATCGAGTCGAGGGGCTTTATCATAGCGACCGCGCTCGCGCTAAAGTTCGGCAAGGGCGTGGTTATGGTCCGCAAGGCAGGCAAGCTGCCGGGCAAGACCCTGAAAAAGTCCTACGACATCGAGTACGGCAGCGCGATGATGGAGCTGCAAGAGACCGCGATAAAGAAAGGTGAGAACATTTTGATCGCCGACGACCTGATAGCGACCGGCGGGACGGCAGTCGCTGCGGCGCAGCTGATAGAAGAGGTCGGCGGCAAGGTCACCGGATTTGCGTTCATTATCGAACTGGCAGACTTGCACGGCGCAGACAGGCTGCGCAAGTTGGGCTACAGGGTCCAGTCACTGGTGACCTACCATGGTGAATAGTGCGGACGTCGGCATCATTGGCGGCACCGGTGTCTACGACCCGGGGCTTTTGAGCGGCAAGCGCGAGATCAAGGTGCACACGCCCTACGGCGAACCTTCAGACCTGGTGACGATAGGCGAGTATTCTGAAGTCAAGGTCGCGTTCATCCCGCGGCACGGCAGGGGCCACCGAATACCGCCTCACAGCATCAACAGCAGGGCGAACATCTGGGCTCTCAAGCATCTCGGGGTCAAGCGCATCATCGCTCCGTCGGCGGTAGGCAGCCTGCAGGAAGGCTACAGGCCCGGCGACATTGCAATCCCCGACCAGTTCATCGACTTTACAAAGAAAAGGCAATACACGTTCTACGACGGCGGGCAGGTGTGCCACGTTTCAGTCGCCGACCCGTTCTGCCCCGAGCTCCGCGGCATCGCGATCGACAGGATAAAAAAGCTGAAATTTGCGATGCATAATAAGGCGACGTACGTCTGCATCGAAGGGCCGCGCTTTTCCACAAGGGCAGAGTCGAAATTCTTTCGCGACGTGATGAAGGCGGACATCATCGGGATGACGCTCGTGCCCGAGGTCAGCCTCGCAAGGGAGGCTGAAATCTGCTACACGTCGATAGCGACGGTGACTGACTATGACGTGTGGGCCGATCACCCGGTGACCTCTGCCGAGATAATCGAGACGCTCTCCAAGAACGTGGAAAAGACGAAAAAGCTGATCGCGGACTTGGTGCCGGTGATCCCGGCTGCAAGGAAAAAGTGCGCCTGCGGCAGCGCGCTTGAAAACGCCCTACTCTGAGGGCGGCTTGATTCCTTCAGGCAGGATGATGTCGCCTTCGATCAGCTTACGTTGAATCGTCAGGTGCAGCTGCTCGGTGTCGATGCCCATCTTGGCTATCTTTGCCAGCGTGGTCTTGGCGATCTTGACGCTCGCGTTGTGGCCGCCAATGCGCCCGAACGCGATTGCGGTGAACCGGAATTCCTGGCCCTTTATCACGAAATAGCCGGCCAGCTTGCTTGCCACTGCGCTCCCGCTTGCGCTTTTAACAAACACGGTAACCTGGAGGTCATCGTCGTCTTTGCGCATCATTTCTTTGGCCCGTCCGCCACTTCCATGTTGCGGTTCACGTTCTCTTCAATCAAAAAGCTCCACCATTCAGGGTCGGCTATTTTAAAGTCCTTGACGCTGGCCTCGATCTGCTTGTCGTCTGCGTCCATGAACGCGAGCTTGCCCTCTTTGATCATCTTGACAAGGCGCCATCTCAGGTGGCCTTTCCTGCTCCTGCTTATCGCCACGGCCCACTTTTTGTCCTTGTCGATCTTGGGCATGCCGATATAGTCGACGATTTCCTCGATGCCTAGGCGCTTTTCCTCGCAAAACATTTCCTTTGTCAGGAGGCTGCGCCAGACGTCCACCGAGCCCATTGTCCTTCCGCTCTCGTTGATGTTTATCACACCAAAGTAGACTACCTTGTCGCCACCGGTCGGGTCTGAAGTCGTCATTGCGATATTCCTGTTGCAGGGCGCCACTTATTTAGTTCTTGCATCCTCGTACGGCTTTTCAAGGATTATCCCGATGTTGTCGACCTTGAGGTTCTTCTTGAAGGGTATGCCGTCTTCCTCGCAGCGCCTCCGGTAGCGGTTGGTGATCGCAAACCTCGGGTGGAGCGACTCAAACTCGGTTTTCGTTATTTCAATTACCATTCCCCTGTCCACAAGCGACTTTGCTGCCGCAAGCGCGCGCTGCTCGTCGCCCCAGCCGAGCGCGTTTGATAATCTGGCCGCGTCCATCCTTCCCTTCATTACTATTGATAAAAAGGCCTTGGCCTCGTCTCCGCTTATCTTTAGCTCCGAAACGACGGCCTGCTCTGCGTTTGAGAGGTTGACTGCCATGCTATTTTACTTCTAGCGCCTTGAGGATGTCCTCTGTGTGCTGCTCGTCCTTTACCTCGTCTGACAGTATCGTCGTCGCAAGGTTGTACGTGACATAGTCGCCCAATCCCAGCGCCTTCTTTGCCAGGCTGTTATAGTTCTCGACGGCCTTGCCTTCAAACTGCGTCGCCCTCTCCAGCGCGGCCCTCAGCGTAAGGTGCTTTGCCGGGTCGAGCGGCCCGATCGTGCTGTACTTTGCCCACTCTGCAGGGTTGCTTGGAGCCCGGTCCCCGAGCTCGGAAATCCTGTCTGCAAGCAGCTCTGCGTGCATCAGCTCGCCGGTCGCCTGCGTCTTTAATGCCGCCGCATAGGTCACGAGGCCGATGCCCTCCATGTTTATGCCGACATACCAAAAGTAGTGGAAAATCCGCAGTTCGTCGCAGTACGCCTTCTTTAGCAAGTCGACGATTTTGGCCGCGTTCTTGCCGAGGATCTTTTTCTCTGTCTTGCCCATGCAGGATAGTTAGGCGTGCGACTATTTATCCTGTGCTAGAACTGCACAAGGTTTCTGTATTTCCGGTAGCGCTCCTCGACGTCGTCCTTTGTGATCGTCAGCAGGCGCTTTACCCCAAAGTCCTCTACTGCAAACGAGCCCATGACGTTGCCGTATATCACGGCCTCCTTCATCGTCGCGAAATCAAATTTGTTCTTGCGCGCAATGTGGCCGAGCAAGCCGCCTGCAAAAGAGTCGCCGGCGCCGGTCGGGTCGACTATTTCGTCGAGGAAAAATGCTGCCGCCGGGAACACCAGATCTTCGTTCGTAAACAGCACTGCGCCGTGCTCGCCCTTTTTGATTATGGCAAATTTCGACCCCCACGACATTATCTTTTTGGCGCACTTCGCCAGGTTGGCCTCCTTGCAGAGTAGCCGCACCTCTTTGTCGTTTATCACCACGCCGTCTGCCATGCCTATCATCCTGGCTACGTCGTCGCGGCTTCCGTTTATCCAGAACTCTATGGTGTCGCACACCACCAGCCGTGGCTTCTGGAAGTGCCGGAGGATCTTGATGTTCTGCTTTGGGTCGTTGTTTGCCAGGTACACGTATTCCGATTTTGCGTACTCTTCCGGGATCACAGGGTCAAAGCCCGCAACTACCCCGAGCTCGGTCTTGTTTGTCGTCCTGTTCGACAGGTCGTAATCAAAAGTCGAGTCATAATGGAACGTCTTGCCTCGCTGCACGATGACGATGCCCTTTGTGTCGATGCCCTTTGACCTGATCGCCCTTATATGATCTGCTGGCATGTCCGACCCCACGACCCCGACTATGGACGTCTGCGCGAACATGCTCGACGAAATGGAGGCGAACGTGGCCGCGCCGCCCAGTATCCTAGTCTCCGTCCTGAAAGGCGTGCGCGTTGTGTCGAGGGCCACCGTGCCAAAGACTGTCAGCAACGCCCGTGAACAAGCGTTTTTTCGTAAATAAATGCTTGCCACCACCATTAAATATCGAGCAGGGCTGATCATCCGCAGTTGCGGCTAGTAGTTGCGATCACCGGCGCCTCCGGAGTCATTTACGGCATAAGGACGCTTGAAGTGCTCAAAAAGCTGGAGGTCGAGACGCACCTCATCATGAGCGAGTGGGGCGCAAAAAACGTCAAGATAGAGACCGACAGGACAGCCGACTATATCAGGTCGCTTGCCACGAAATGCTACGAGGACGACAACATGGCCGCGGCGGTTTCGAGCGGCTCGTTCAAGACAGATGGCATGGCAGTTATTCCCTGCAGCATGAAGACGCTTGCCAGCATCGCAAACGGGTTTGACGACAGCCTTGTGTCAAGGGCGGCAGGCGTGTGCATCAAAGAGCAGCGCAAGCTCGTGCTCGTGCCAAGGGAGACTCCGTTGTCGAAAATACACATTGGCAACATGGGCAGGGTTGCGGATGCCGGCGCGGTGATCCTGCCGGCGATGCCGGGGTTCTATCACAGGCCAAAGACCATGGACGACCTGATAGACCACGTGGTGGGCAAGGTGCTCGACCAGTTCGACATCGACCACGGCCTTTTCAAGCGGTGGGGCGGCCAGACCGTATAAGGATTTATAATATTGCGGTGCCAATTACATTTGGAAATGCCGGCGTGGGGTGACCCGGAATAGCCCGATACAAGAAAAAGTATGCGAGCCGGTCGGTCGACTTTATCGTCCCGCTCATTGCGCTACTGTTCATCGGGGTCATGTTTGTCCTGCTCGCCCGCTCGCAGGGAGGCGTCGGCTTTATCTTCCTCGCAATCGCGTCAGGCCTCATGATCTACTGGGTGCGCGAGGTGAGGATGATGGCGCGGTCTGAAGAGAGCAAGCTGGCCAAAGAGATCGAGCAGAAGGACTGGGTCTACGACCTGATAAAGAACGACGACGAAATGGTCTTTGTCGCAGAGGTGCCCGGCCCGGAGAACCAGATAAACGTCCGGCTGACTGAGGGGCTGCTGCGCATAAAGGGCAGCCAGAATTTTACAAGGGACGTCCCGTTAGAATTGACGCAGGAAATGGGCATATCCGACTACAAGTACAGAAACGGCGTGCTCACGATCAAGATTCAGAAGGTTTAGCTTCGTCGCGGTCTTCCCACAGGCGCATCCTGTCCATCTTTTCCCTCCTCCTTGCGTCCTGCAGCATTGCGTAGACGCTCTTGTGCATGCTACCCTTTGAAAGCATCACTATCGCGTCGGTCGCAAGCTTTACCTCCTTGAAATTGCCTATAAAGCCGACCATGTGGCCGTAGACAGATACGTGGCAGCCGGTGAGCTCCTCTATCATCCGGCGCGCCTTGCCCCCTTCGCCGATTATCCTGCCCTTGATGCGCTCCAGCGCGTTTGGCGACTTGCCGGCATAGTCGTGCAGGTCCATCTGCTGGAACATTATCTCCTCGTCCTCAAAGAGCCGGGACGCCCGCTCTGGCGAGAAGCCTCTAGAAATGGCGGTTATCACCTCGATTGCCCGGAACGCCTCCATCTGCTCGACCGGCTTGTTGCCGGAGATCGTCGCGTCGCCGCTTTCGCTGTCGATCTCTATTTCGACTCCGCACCTCTTTTCGATCTGCTGCTTTACCTTGCCGCCCTTGCCTATAATGGCGCCTATCCTTTCTTTCGGGATTTTCAACGTGTGCTGGAAACTCATTGTTTGTTTTCGCCTTTGATTTTTTCTACTGTATGCGCGACATCGGGAACCTCGATCCCGCGCTTTTCAAAGAACCTGCTTACGTTAAGCACGTCGCGGACTAAAAATTGTTTTGAATTTGGGTGCTGGATGTCGACCGCCGAGCCAAAGTCAAACAGCATGACGCCGGCGCCGGTCTTGAAGATGTTGTACTCTGACAGGTCGGCGTGGACCAGCCTTGCCTTCTGGTACAGCATTGCTACCTGCTCGATCACCTGATCGTAGTCGTCTGAAGTGACCTCTGACTCGATCAGGGGAGGCACGGAGTTGCCTTCGCTGTCGCCTATAAACTCCATCACGAGTACGTTCTTTTTCACGGCTATTGGCGCCGGGACCCTTACGCCGGCTGCATGCGCGGCCTTCATGTTCTTGAACTCTTTTCTCGCCCACGCGGCGATCAGGCTGCGCGACCCGGGCTTTATGTCTGAAAACCGTGGGTCGCCGACGATGTACTGCATGCGCTTCTTGAACTCGGCGCTCACAGTCAGGTATATCTTTAGTATGCGGAGCGACCCGTCGGGCGCCACGGCGGTGTAGACCTTGGACTCTTTGCCTGCGGCAAGCGAGCCCCTGACATGCTGTATCACGCCGTCGTCCCTCAGGTCGTTGATGATCATGATGGTCTGCACGTCAAAGACGTCGTCGAAAACTTGGTAGTCCTCGGAGCGCTTGATGAGCAGCCTGCTCTCCCGCTCCCGGCGCGACAGGTGCCTGTCGGCCCTGTCCATCGCCTTTTGCCCCTCCTCTTTCGGCAGCTCGTCATAGTCTTCTGACAACATGTAGAACTGGCGGTCTTTTGTTATTATGTGTAGTGCTGTTGCTATTTACGCTACATGTGCCGGAACTTGTAGATCATAAGAAACGGCACGCCAGAGATTTTGCGCACGCTGGCCTCTTTTGCCAGCCTTAAATCGAGCGCCTGCTTTACTATCCTGTCGCCCACCAGGTTTGCGATGCCGCACTTTTGCAGAAGGTCCTGTGCGTACGGCTGCTCGATGACTTCCTGCTGGTAATATTCCATTGTAAGGTTGATGACAAGGCCGTCCTGCTCCAGCTTTCTCCCGATCAGGTCGAGATCGCAGATGTCGACCATTATCGACCCCTGGTAGCGCGTGGTCCTTGCGGCGTATGACAATTGCAGACTTGTGAAAGGCACTGTATAATGAGGGTTGCTCTCAGCCGTACGTTTCGATCTTGATGTCAAACGACCCGTCCTTGCGCTTGCTCCGATTGGTGACAAAGCCAAGCTGGTCCAGGACCGCGACCACCGAATCGATCGTCCCCTGGTAGCCGCAGATGTGGAAGAAAGAGTTTTCCGGCGTGACCTTTTCGCCCACTGCTTTTTCCAGCTGCGATCCGAGCAGTGCCTCCACCCTGCCGGTGCTTCCGCGCCAGCCCTGCGACAGCGGGTGGTCCGGCCTGCTCACAGTCGGCAGGTACTTGAACGAAGGGTCGCTTGCGGCCAGCCTCTTAAGGGCGTCGCGGTAGCCGAGCTCCTGCGCGTATTTCGCGCCGTGCAACAGCATTATTTCCCTTTTCAACCCGGCGCTCTTCAAATGCAGGGCATAGCTGATAAACGGCGCCACGCCGGTCCCCGACGCGACCAGCACCAGCCGGCGCGTCTCCGACGAGCCGTCCGCCTTTTTGTCTTCGATGGTAAACGCGCCTGCGGGCCTGCGCCAGTAGAGCTCGCCGCTGCCGCCCATCTTGAAGAGCGCGCTCGTGAACTTGCCCATCACCGGCTCTGTCGCCCACTTTATGTAGAATTCAAAGTGCCTTTTTTCCTCAGGCGGCGAAGAAAGCGAGTACGCCCTGTACGTTATCTTGTCGTCGCCGTCAACCTTGAGCCCGAGTGCCACGAACTGGCCGGCCTTAAAGTTCGGCACCGCGCTCCCGTCAGCCGGCTGCACCCTGATTATCGCGAGATCCGGCGTCAGGTTTTCGCGGTAGGTTATCCTGCCGACATTTGGCGGCGCCTGCCCACTCATATATTTACCAGCTGTGAAATCGCTTGGCTATATTTGATTATGCTTTTATTGGAGAGAAAAAGAGCTATGCTGGTTTGGCAAGCAAGAAGGGAGTGGCGCTCACCGTCGGCATTGCTGCAGCGATCATTGGATCGAGCTTTTTGATATGGTACATGCCCCAGAGCAACCCGGGCACATTCATTGATGCCCCGCGCACCGACAGCGAGATAATCGGGGACGTTTACGCCCGGCACAACGACCTTGCCATCGACATTGACGCCAGATTTGAGCAGTGGAAGAATGACGATCCGGCGGCCGGCGACATGGCTGCCCAGCTTGACTCCGCAAAGACGCAGATAGGAGAAATGCGCCAGCAGCTTGACAATCGGCAGCCGGCGCAGGAGTGGCAGGAGAGCTATGGCATTTACGTGCAGGCGCTGGACGCATACGCGGCGTACCTCGGCGCGCTGGAGCAAAAAGTAGATGGCGGCGACAGGACCGACCCCGACCCAGGGCTTGCGCAGGAATGGCAGGGCCTCGTCGACGAATCAGTCGGTGCCATGCCGATCAACGACTAGCTATTTCAGGACGTCCAGAATCCGGTCGATCCTCGCGTCAGTCTTGAATGCACCGGTGTTGAGCGCAGTTTTTGAAGCGACAAACCCAGCCGACTGCAGCTTTTCGATTATCTTTTGCACGGAATGCGGGTTTGTCCTGAGCTTTGACGAGATTTCGTCGGCCCGGAAATAGTACGGTATTTCGCTGGCTTCTTCAGCCGCGGCGTCAAGCACTTTTTTGCACTGCTTGTCAGCTTCGTACCCGAGCATTTTTTTCACAAACTCTTTGTCGTGAAACGACCCCGTCCACAGCTGCCCCCCGATCTTCATTGCGCTGCCGCACAGCTCGCATTTTGCGACGCTGTATTCTTTGGCCTTGAAGCGGTGGCCGCACTGGAAGCAGTGCATCACGTAGCCGATGCTGCGGTAGACGTCGTTTGCTTCGCTGCTGCTCACCGAGACTGAAGCGTAGACGCGCATGTAGTGCATCGTGGCGTGGACGAACACCGGCCTTATCGACAGCTCGAGCCTCGACGCGGTCAGCGCCAGAAGCGAAAGCAGCAGCCGGATTGCAGTTTCGTTGCCGTAGCTGTTGTTGAGCGGCCTGCCGTAGTAGCGGCGCAGGCAGACCTCCGGGTATATGCCGCAGAGCACCGCAGTGTCTGTCGCGGTTATCGACACGAGCCCGCCGTCCAGAACGGCCCGCAGCACGCAGTCGACGTGCCTTGCAGGCGTGCCAAAAGGGTCCAGGTCCACTATGCCAAAGCGCTCGCCTTCGCCGTCCCCGTGCAAAAGGAACTTGCACACTTCGTCGATTGAAAAATGGCACTTGCCGCTTACAGAGTTGATCGTGGCCGCTTCATTGGCAGTCCCTATCGCGATGGAGTTGATGTCGTTCCCGTAGACCTGCTCTATTTCCGGCACCTCTACTGCTACTCTGAGGGCGCGGGCCCCGACGCCGGTGAAAGAGTCGGCAAACGTCTTGCTTGAAAGCGACGGGGCAGACGCCCTGTACGCAAGCACAGAGAGGTCGCGGTTTAGCTTTGCGGCGGGGTTAAAGAAGGCGGGGGCCTTGGGAGGGACCCTGGCGGTGAGCGACAATTGCGGAACGAGGAACGTCGTCTTGCCCTCCACCGTCCTGACAAAATCATCCACGGCATGGCTGCACGGATGCGATATTTATAGCAGAAACACGCTTCTTGTTTTACCAGCACAAGTGATAATAGACACCCTGCAAATCAGCATAGTGAATAATTTGCGGTTGCACGACGGCATTCTAGTCGGCGGGGTTGATGAGGCAGGCCGCGGCTCCATCATTGGCCCGCTTGTGGTTGCAGGCATCAGCGTCCGGGAAACGAAAATCGCGCAGCTGACCGAAATGGGCGTCAGGGACTCAAAGGTGCTGACCCCGAAGGCGCGCGCCCGGCTTTTCGGCGAGATAATGAAGGTCGCCGATTCCGTCTGCATCCGGAAGGTAAACCCGGTCGAAGTCGACGACAGCGTGTCGCTCCGAGGGCTAAACAGGCTGGAGGCGAAAGTCATGGCTTCAGTCATCAACAACATCGGCGCCGACGAGGTCTATGTCGACTGCTGCGACGTCAACCCGGAAAGATACAGGGACTACATCGGGCAGCACCTCAGCTGCAGCCCAAAGATGCACTCGATGCACCACGCAGACGCGATCAACGTAGTAGTGTCGGCTGCGTCCATTGTCGCCAAGATAACAAGGGACCACGAGGTCGAGCAGATACGCAAAAAGTACCGCGCCATCGGTAGCGGCTACCCGTCCGACGACCGCACGATGCGCTTTATCCGGCGCTGGGTAAAGAAGAATGGATCCGCGCCAGAGTTTGCCAGAAAGTCATGGAAGCCGCTCCGGCTCTTGCTGGAGCAGACGGCGCAGTGCAAGCTCAGGTCTTGAAGACGCAGTATATCATGCCGTGATCCTTGTCGAAAGGCTCCAGGTTGATTATCTGGTCTATAGAAAAGCCGTTCTTTTCCAGCCTGGCTGCCTCCTGCATTATGACTGCCCGGGGCTCCATCGTGACGTCGATGCTCCGCGTCTTTATGACCAGGAGCATGATGCCGCCCTTCTTCAAATAGGCCGTGCAGTTTGCCATCGCGATCTCTGTCTGGTCCGGCTGCGCAATGTCGCAGTAGATGACATCGACTTTGCCAAACACCGCAAAATAGGAGTGCGGCTTCCTCGCGTCTTCAAGCACCGGAACGACGTTCTTTCTCTTTGACGCGACGTTTTCTATGAGCTCTCTTGCGACCCTCGTGGCAGGCTCGACTGCAAACACGATGCCCGACGGCCCGACAATGTCAGATACGTGGCTGACGGTGGTGCCGGTGGACGCGCCGAGGTACAGCACCTTGGTGCCGTTTTTTATCGGCATGTTCTTCATGCCCTTTTTCAGCGAAGCCGCAAGCTTGCTCCTGAACGGGTCCCACAGCCTGTATTCCTCGCCCTCGTGCTTCACCAGCTTTTCGCCGTAAACGTTGTTCCCCTTGACGAGGTTGAGGGTGGCGGCGTTTTTCTCGCCATTTACCGAAATCCACCTAATAGCGTCGCTTTCCAAACTTCTTTCTTCTGTCCTTCTTCTTTCTCGTATCATGTTTATCTCTTCCCGCGCCACCGACGCCACCTCCGCCATATCCACGTCCGCCGCCACCATACCCGCGGCCTCCGCCACCGCCGCCTTCGTATTGCTGGCGCTGCACGTGCTCCCTGTATTTCCTGTCCCGCTCCTTCTCCGGCACCGGCTCCTTGTACTTTTCGCGGATCTCGTTGATGCGGGTGTTCAGGCGATCCTGTATCATGTTGTCCTTTCCTTCGTGGCGATAATAGTCGATCCTTGCGGCTATCGCCACCTTTGACGCGATTGCGCGCGCTATCTTGCCCCGCTGCCACTTTGGCGCGGAATGAATGAGAGGGTGCTGGAATATCAGCCCGTGCTTTGGCGGCCTGGCGCCCGTCTTGAGCGCCCTGAAAAGCGCCTTCTCGGCGCCCAGCACCTGGATGGTGCTCGCCGGCAACACCGCGAGCCTCGCCAGGCTGCCAGCCTTGGCGATTATCCTTGCGCCCACCGACGCCGTCAGCAGCCCCTTGACGTTTGGCGCCACGGACTCCATCGCGACTTCGATGTGGTCTGCAAGCACGCGGCGCAGATCTGACTGTGCTATCACCTGGTCCGCGAGCCTCTTTACGATCGCAAGGTTCTCCGGCGTCATGTCGCCTCCCTTGCTGCGTCTCGCCGCGTCAAGCATCACTTCGACTTTTTTGTCCTGCATGCCGGAGCTCTGCAAAATGTCCGCGGTGATGCCCTCCCGCAGCCCCGCCCTGCTCACGATCTCGGCGTACGCCACAAGGCTCTGCAGCAGGTTGTCAAGCTCTGGAAAGTGCAGGCCGTACCACTCGCGCATCCTTGCGCCCACGATGTTGATTATCTTGTCCAGCTCGTCCAGCGCGTTTATCGACTGGATGATGTGGAGGTCGAGCCGCTCCGACGCCTCCTTTACCCTTGACGACGACAGGCTTATCGCAAATTCCCGGAGGGCCTGCATCGCCTCCTGGTCGTTGCCGGCGAATCCGGCCTTGATGATATAGCTGGGTTTGTCGTCCTGGATCGACTGTTGCTGGTCCTCCGACATCAGCTGGCTGTTCAATCCGGCCTGGCGCAGCACCGCCGCGACGCTTGCGTCGTTTGCCGTTACAGAGTCAAATGATCGTAATTTTTCTATAAACTGCTTGATTTCGTCTGGGATCGCGCCGCTCTTTAGCAGCCTGTACGACCTGATTGCATTGTCGAACTTTTTTGACGCCACAAGGCTGCCGCCCTGGTCAAACGCAGCCACGCCAAGCTCCATGAGGACTACAGAGCAGTTATTTGCCATCCAGAAGACCTACAGTGCAGCCATTTAAAAAAGCTAGCATTATTACCTGAAAGGCTGGTACCATAGCGCATGGGGCTTGAAGCCGGCGACAGGAAGGAGCTGGAGTCGCTTATTAAGGCGGCCGCCCACGACGCAAAGGCGCCGATAGGGCTTGCGCGCAAGATGGTGCCGACACAGGGCAACATCGAGGATTTCGCCTACGGCCTTGTCTCTGGCATGGTGATGGGCAACTTTATCGCGCAGTTCCAGAGCAGGAACGACAGGCAGCCTGACAGGGACGAAACCGCGGACATTCTGTCGATAATGATGTCCAGGATGCCGCGGCTCCGCATGTCGATAATGAAAGAGCTTGATCTGCGCTAGAGTGTAAACGTTTATCTAACGAACAGCATGATTATTTTCCGCGTTGCTGGATAAGGACAAGTCCAAGCTGCCGGTCGCCATCAAGGATGTCGTTATCATTGGCGTCGGCGTCCTTGCAGTCTGGCTGGTCATCTGGGTCAGCTTTGGCTCAAACCCGTTCTACGTGGTGTCCAGCGGCAGCATGGAGCCCGTGCTCATGGTCAACGACGTGCTCATCGTGAGGGACGGCGGATCGTGGGAAGAACTCGTCGTGGGCGACATCATTGTTTTCAACAGGCCGGACGGCGGCGACAGGGTCATCGTCCACCGCATCATCGACATTGACGAAGACTCCGACGGCGACAGGACCGTCAGGACAAAGGGAGACGCAAACCCATCGCCTATACCGGGGACCGACTACCCGATCCAAGAAGACGACTATATCGGCAAGGTGATCTCTGTGGTGCCGGGCATCGGCGTAATAACCAAGGTCATCAGCCCGCCTGTCAACTATATCATAATAGCGATAATCCTCGGGATCCTTTTCTTCAACAGGCTCGGCAGGAAGGACAAGGGCAAGCAGCCGCCGGCAGGAACCAACAATAATACCACAAGCCAGCCGCCGGCATGAAGTCCAGGACTGCCTACCTTGCGTTTAACACGCCGACTCGGCGCGCGTTTATCAACATCACACCACAGGTCGCAAAAGTAGTCGCGGAAAGCGGGGTGAAGGAAGGGCTGTGCCTTGTCAACGCGATGCACGTCTCTGCCAGCGTGTTCATCAACGACGACGAAGGCGGCCTGCACCAGGACTTTGAAAAATGGCTTGAAAAGCTGGCGCCCCACTCGCCCGGGAGTTACATGCACAACAGGACCGGCGAAGACAACGCAGACGCCCACCTGAAGCGGCAGGTGATGGGCAGGGAGGTGGTGGTCGCGATAACAAACGGCAGGTTCGACTTTGGGCCGTGGGAGCAGATATTCTACGGCGAGTTTGACGGCAAGCGGCAAAAGAGGGTGCTCGTAAAGGTAATAGGGAAATAGCTGCCTGCAGGCTGCATTTATTGCAACTTGTATGGCATAATTTGCACAGGATTTTGATGGGGCAGGTTAATTCTACTATAATATGGTAGCAAGCAGGTATATATATAGCGCCTTTATAAAGCGGCTGTAATGCCACAGACCAAGCCTATAGTCAGCATCGAGAACGTAGTGGCTTCAGCCACGGTGAACCAGACTGTTAACCTTAACCTGATTACACAGATTTTTCCGGATGTAGAATACCACCCGGACCAGTTCCCCGGCTTGGTGTTCAGGCTCAGGTCGCCCAAGACTGCGACCCTGATATTCAGCTCGGGCAAGATGGTCTGCACCGGCGCAAAGTCAGAAAAGATGGCGATCCAGGCGGTCAAAAATGTGGTGCTAAAGCTGAAAAAAGGCGGCATACCGCTAGAGCATGATCCGCAGATAGAGATCCAGAACATCGTGGCGTCTGCAAGCCTGGGTGGCAAGATCCACCTGGAACTCGCGGCCAGGGTATTGCCAAGGAGCATGTACGAGCCTGAGCAGTTCCCGGGACTCATCCACAGGATGCTCGACCCAAAGACGGTGATCCTGCTCTTTGCAAGCGGCAAGCTGGTGTGCACTGGAGCAAAGAAGGAGAGCGAGGTCTACCGCGCAGTCGGCAACCTGCACACGCTGCTTGAAGAAAAGAACCTGATGATTTACGAAGGCTAGCCCGTTTCGTACTCGCCTACCGAAGTCATTTGCTTCATGACGGATTCTAGGGCGTTTTCATCCACCAGCCCGGCCTTGTACAGCGCGTTTACGATGTCGTTGATTCCTGCTACTGCGTGGAGCTTTACCCCCATCTTTTTCAGCCGGTCGTCCGCCCCTTCGTACCGGTTGACAAGCGCCACGACGTCTTCCACTATCGCGCCGTTGGCGCGTATCGCTTCGACCGCGCCGCTGACCGAGGTGCCGGTGGTCGCGACGTCGTCGACAATGACCACCTTTGACCCGGACTTTAGGAAGCCCTCGATCGTCTTGCCGGTGCCGTACCCCTTTGACTCTTTCCTCGCGTAGATGAAGGGCTTGCCCATTTCGTAGGCAAGGGCCGAGCCGAACACGAGCCCTGAGGTGGGCACCGAGGCAAACGTGTCAAACTGACCCACCTTTTTTGCCACCGTGTCCTTCATCGCGCCTATCGCCAGCCGAAAGTGCGGCGGAAAGCTTGGCAGAACGCGGAGATCGATGTAGTATGGGCTCTGCTTGCCGCTTGCGAGCGTGAACACTCCGAACCTCAGGGAGCTGCTCTTGAGCAGGAACGAGGCGAATTCGAGCATAAAGTCCTTGGCGGTCATAGCATACATGTAAAAAAGGATTTATTTTAACCCTTCATGATACAGGGTGGATGCCAGAGATTTGGCTCAGGTACGGCACCACCGATGTGGTGCTCGACATCAGGTTTGAAAACTTGGCGGACCAGATCTCGGCCAGCTTTCCGGCGCTGCCCGAAGAAGAGATAAGGACGGCGATTGCCGGCGTGCCGCTGGCCGACAACATGCTCCTCCTCGCGCTGTCAGGCTCCAAGGCCGCGGGCAGGGCCATTGCAATGCTTGCAGTGCAGGCCCGCGAAAAGGGATTCAATGTCACGGTGGACGTGCCGCACAGGATGGCAGGCGCCCTTCGCGCCAGCCTGGCAGGCAACGAAACGATTTCGATAAACCGCATCGACTACCAATCTCTGCAGGAGCGGATGGGCAAGTTCCAGAACACTGTAGTGGTTTCCGCTGTCGGGTACGACCCGCTCTTTGGGTTCGCCGGCGCGCCCGCGGCGCTCGTGCGCAACCTGCTCCCCGACAAGATGGAAGAAGCGTTCAAAGCGAGGAAGAACAACCGGCCGGCGCCCGGCGTGCAAGGAGGGCCGCTAAAGGTCGCCATTTCCGCGGCGGCAGGCATCCCGGCCGCGTCTGTAGAGCTCGTGGCCAGAAGCGGCGGCATTGCAGGAGTCCACACGGGGAGCATCAACGAGTCATTCGAGAAGGCCGTCTCGCAGCTACAGTCGATCTCTGCTGCCGAGACCAACCTGGCAAAGTGCGCCATAATAAGCGCAAGCGGCGAGGCTGGCGTGCACTCGACGCTGGCTGGCTCGCTCAACTCGCTCTGGAACTCTGCCCACGCGGTGAAGGAAGGCGGCGCGGCGATACTGGTTGCGGAAAACCGCGAAGGGGTGGGCGGAGGCGCGCTCCAGATGTTCATAGAGGGCCGGCTAAAACAGGAGCAGCTGCAGCAGAGCCCGTATGTCGACGGCCTTGAGCACCTGCTGTTCATCGAAGAGATGCGGCAAGAGATAGAGCTTGGGCTGGTGTCGACCCTGCCGCACTATTACGCAAGGAGCAAGCTTGGCTTTACCACCTATGCCGGCATGAAGGACATCCTGGACAAGCTGCCTGAAAAGCAGGGCAGGAACTTTAAGGCGCTTGTCGTATCAGACGCCGACATTGTCCTGCTCAAGCCCAGGGCGTAAGCGACGCCGGGATTGGCGCGCATATCACGGCCATCCCGAGTGCCACGAAAAACAGCGCCTTGCGCTTTGCCGACAGCGGCGTGACGTCATCCAGCGGCGCGCTTTCCGGCGACCTCATGCTGAAGAACAGCACCAGGAGAGCCATCGGGATGAACCCGAGGACGAACAGTATCGCGATGCTGACGTACGTCAGCGCCTTGTGCCAGCGCACGCCGAGCGCGGACCGCGCAATGTGGCCGCCGTCGAGCTGCCACGCCGGCATCAGGTTCAGGAACGTGATCAGAAAGCCGAGCCAGGCCGCAAAGAGCACCGGCGACATCACGAGCACTGTGCCTTCCACCACCATGCCTGTCAGGTGCAGCGTGGACACCATCAGCAGGCTTTCCCCGAATGGGAGCGGCCCCAGGTTCTCGATGCTTTGCGCTTCTTCGGAGGTTATTATGGTGGATATCGTAGAGCCGTAGATCGAAACTATCACCGTCACTATCAGACCCGCTATCGGGCCGGCGATGCCTACGTCAAACATGACGTTCCGGTTCGTCATGTTGCCCCTCAGCACTATCAGCGCTCCAAACGTGGGCAGAATCCCCGGGATGCCGGGTATGAAGTAGGGCCACGACGCCTTGATGCCGTATTTCCTGTTCGCCAGCACGTGCCCGAGCTCGTGGATGCCAAGTATCCCGATCAAAGACACGGTGTAGATGGCCGCCAGCAAGATAGGGTTCTGGAGTTGCGCGCTGGCAAATGGCGAACCGGACCTGAGTATGCCGTCGACGAATACCAGGCAGATCGCGGCTATGAAAAGCAGGGAGGGTATCGACCGCCAGTATTTGCTCCTTGGCTTTTGCTTTTGGATCTTGGCCACCGTGAGCACGATGCCGTCGTCAACCGTGAGCCGCATGGTCGACAGAGTCGGCATCAGCCGGGAGACGTATTTCGACCTCTTTGCTGCCGCGACCATCCCGACGCTGCCCAGCTCCTTCAGGAACGCCGGGAACTTGTCCTTGACCTCAGACTCGGCTATCAGGAACTGGACATAGTCATCCCTGGCGTTTCGCTGGAAGTCTTTGACCGTAAAGAACGACGAGACTATCGGAAGCACGCGTGCATAGTCGCCGTTGAGGAAAGTGGTAGCCACCAGACATTTCTGGGGCGCCAATGCAATTAAAATATTGTCCCCGAAGACCGGCTTTGTTTAAAAAGTCGCAAAAGCGTGCTCAGATAGCTGTTTGAGCGCATGACTTTGTTTTTATGAGTTATTACTTTTTACACAAAGCCCCGAAGACCCTTAAGGTTAAATAGTGTGTTTTTGTCTTTAGTTGTTGCATTGCAAACTGCTCTGCGAAAAGTGGGCGACTATGTAATACACCGCTGCGACGAAAGCGACATCGCGGCAGTAATTGACATCAACATGGCCGCGCTGCCAGAGCACTACTCTGACTACTTTTTCGAGTCCATACTGCGCGAGCTCCCGGAAGCGTTCATTGTCGCAGAGCTGGACGGCAAGATAATCGGCTACATCATGTGCAAGATCGAGTTCGGGTTCTCCAACTTCCGCAAGCTGGGCTTTGTTAAGAAGGGGCACGTAGTTTCTGTGGCCGTGCTCGAGGAACACAGGAACAAGGGCGTCGGCAAGGCGCTGATGCTCGAAGGCATCAACGGGGTGATATACAGGAAGAGCGACGAGATCTACCTAGAAGTAAGGGTCAGCAACACCGGCGCGGTAAAGATGTACGAGAGGCTGAGCTTTGAGATAAAGTCGAGATTGCGCTCGTACTACCGGGACGGCGAAGACGCCTACCTGATGGCGCTGGAATTGGGCTAAAAAGATTATTAAGATGCTGCAAATGCCTTTCCGCTATGAACGTTAAAAGAAAGGGGAGCAGGGGAACAGGCGCCGTCCTTCTTGTGGTTTCCATTCTCGCGTTCATTGCCTACGCCTACTTGATGCTCGGCACAGAGTGGGGCATGCTGGTGCTCCAGCTCACGGTCCTGAGCGCAGTGGCGGTCCTCCTGACGGTGCTCGGGTGGATCGGCTACACGATGCTCACCGCGCCAAGGGAAGAAGGAAAGCCTAGCGCGTGACTGAAACGTCTGCCACGATCTGGTATATTCTGGGGCCGACTTCCCTAACCACCCTTGTTGCCAGGACCTGGTGATCGTATTTTGCAAAGGCACCCTGAGCGTCCTCTAGCCCGAGCTTCTGGCCTGCCTTTTTGCTGTCTGCCTTAACGTGGGCAAAATAGTGCACGACGCCTTTTTCCTTCAGCGCAAGCACCGCTGAATCGACAAACTCTTTTGCCCTCGCTGGCAATGGCATCAGCACCCTGTCGGCCTGCCCCGCAAGCTGGCCTTTGATCACTTCGGCGGCGTCGCCGCATATCGAGACGACCCTGTCCTGCACCTTGTTCAGCTTTGCATTGATTTTGTCGAGCTCGCTTGCGGCGGAATTAGAGTCGATGCTGTAGATCTTGCAGGTCTTGTTCGTTTTCGCAATGACGACAGAATACGTGCCCACGCCGGCAAACATGTTGACTATTGTTTCGTTGTCGCCCACCATCTCAGCGATCCTGAGCCTTTCGGTCGACAGGCGGGGCGAAAAATAGGTCCTTGCCACGTCGACTTTGAACCGGCACGCGTGCTCCATGTATTCTGTCACCGTCCTGTTTTCGCCTGCAATGAACTCTAGGTCGCGGACCCTAAAGTCGCCCTTCACCGCCGAGACCTGCGCAAAAACCGCCCTGACAGTCTTTACGTTGGCCAGTATCGCGCCGGCTATCAGTGTTTTTTTCGGCATCAGCTCGTCCGGGATCTTGATGATCACGATGTCGCCTATCTGGTCAAACGCGGAATAGATCTGCGCAGTTTCTTCTGGGGTCAGAATGCTGCCGAGGACCTGCTTTAGCATGTGCGGCATTAATGATTCTTCACATAGTAATAGTTGCCCGATTGCTTTTGCTCGCGGTCGAGCCTGCCGCCTTCCTTGTTGACGCGCGGCCTGCCCGACGTTTCGTCGCGCCTGTATGTTATTGAAAGTGCTTCCAGGAAGCGGTTCATGCCCTCTTCCTTTCTCATGGGCGCGGTCGCAGAGCCTTCCAGGCCCGGCCTGCCCTCGAAAATTACCAGCGTGTCAGCAACGAGATCAATGAGCTGCATGTCGTGGTCGATGATTATTGCGGACTTGCCCTGCGCCCTTACAAAGCGTTGGAGGAACTTTGCGACGGCTATCCTGTCCTCCGCGTCAAGGAAAGCTGACGGCTCGTCCAGCGCGTAAATGTCCGCTTCACGCAGGAGCGACGCGGCCACCGCGACTTTCTGCAGCTCGCCCCCGCTCAGGTTCTTGACGCTCTTTTCGTACATCTTTTTGACGCCCATCGGGATGATTATCTGCTCTTCCGCCGTCGAGCCTTCAATCGTGCTCTGGTAGGCGGCATACATCAATGATCTCACGTCGCCTTCATAGTCCTGGCTCAGGTACTGCGGCTTGTACGATATTCTGGCGCCGACGTCTATCGTGCCCGAATCCGGCTTGTCGACCCCTGCCAGCATGCGCATGAGCGTGGTCTTGCCGAGCGCGTTTGCGCCCACCATCCCGACTATCTCGCCCCTCCTCACCTTGCCGGCCTCGATTTTAAGCTTGAACGACGGGAACGACTTTGCCAGATCAGAATAGCTTGCAACCGGGATGTCAAGGATGACGTCTTCGTTTATCGCGGCGACGTCGAACTTGAACGCCTTGTCCCGGAAGCGCACGTTTTCAGCAGGCAGGAACCCTTCGAAAAAGTTGTTGATCCCCACCTTTGTGCCCTGCAGGGTCGAGACGATGCCATAAGCCCCCGGTTCGCCGTAGACGATGTGGACATAGTCCGAGAGGTAGTCGAGAAGCGTCATGTCGTGCTCCACCACCATCACGCTCCTGCCCTCTTCTGCCAGGTCCCTCATCACCTTGCCGACTGCGAGGCGCTGGTAGACGTCGTTGTAGGACGACGGCTCGTCGAAAAAGTAGTATTCGGCGTCCTTCGCCGCCGCGACCGCGACCGCGAGCCTCTGCAGCTCGCCCCCGCTCAGCTGCGCGACGTCCCGGTCCATGACGTTCTGCAACCCCAGTTGCGGCACCAGCCTGTCTGCCACTTTGCGCTCGTCGTATTTCTTTAGCAGCTCCTTTGTAGTTCCTTTGAACGCCTTTGGTATCATGTATACGAGCTGCGGCTTTATGCTGGCGCGCATGGTTCCGTTTGCAATCTTTTCAAAATGCGATCTCAGCTCGGTGCCCTGGAAATACTTTAGAATTTCGTCCCACGTGACGTCCTGGTCGTACCTGCCGAGGTTGGGCTTCATGTTGCCGGACAGGACGTTTACGATCGTGGACTTGCCCATGCCGTTCCTCCCGACGATGCCGACTACCGCGCCCTTTTTCGGAATCGGCAGGCGATAGAACCGGAAGGAGTTGATGCCGTACTGGTGGACCTTGTCCGTGGAGAGCTCTTTTGCAAGGTTGACAATCACAATCGCGTCAAAGGGGCATTTCTTTATGCAGATTCCGCAGCCGGTGCACAGGTCCTCGGATATGAGCGCCTTGTTGTCCTCCGGCCTCTGGACGATGCACGCGCCGCCGGTCTTGTTCACTGGGCAGTAGATGATGCACTCCAGGCCGCACTTTTTTGGCTGGCAGAGCTCCTCGTCAAGCACCGCAACCCGGTGCGTATTTTCTGCTTCAGAATTGCCCAATTACATGTAATTTTTGCAATAATGCGTTATATAGCTATGCCCTGACGCTAGTCAAAGTACTTTCTCATAAAATCCGACATTTTCAGCCTGCCGGCCACCTCGGCATCATAGATGTCCTTGTGTTTGTCTGAAAAATGCTTTAGCGTGAGCCTCACCTCGTCCCCGCAGACCTTGCATTTTGCTCTGCCAAACATTGCTGGTTCATACTTGGGTGCTCAAGTAAAAAACTATAGCGGCCCCGGGACGGTCGGCAGCAGGAGCCCGACGATTGTTGCCGCTATCCACACGATGACTGCTATCGCGAGTGCCCTGAGCCACCCTATGTCGTAGAGCCCCCGAAGCGCTATGAGCCAGACAAACCCGCCGACTATTGCCGCAATCCATCCGTTGCCAAAGATGAAATACGTTATAGAATAGATCACGGCGCCGATTATTGCGGTGACAAACGCCCGGCCTATCCCTTCCTTCTGGCCAAACAACTTCGTCGTGATAAAGATTACGACGGTCGAGATTGCCAGCCCTACGACAAACACTATGGCGGATGTTACGGGGTCGGCCATGCGTGGTACCGTCGATCCTGCCTGCTTTTTAACATACTGGAAGGGCATTCTAGCTTTGGAACATGCAGGGGTCTTTTCCATTTCTGCCACGCCCGCCGCCAGGAACATTGAGGCGAACTAAATAAGCTTTCTCGACATGCTACACTTACAACGCGCGCTACCCGCCTAACTGGGCGCCCGGGCAGGAGAGCAAGGTTAAATTAGCCCTCTGGCAAATGTCTGGGTAAGCCGGTCATAGCGGCAGGGTGCGACCCGGTCCCATTCCGAACCCGGAAGTCAAACCTGCCGTCGCTGCTGTGTTACTGATGTGCGTGAGCCGTCGGGAAGCAGCAGTGCTGGCATCTTACTTTTCCACATGTTCGCCGAGGTGTATCGTCTTGACAAGGCGCCTGACATTGTGCGCTATCCTGTCTATCGTCGTAAAGGCCGACGCGAGCCCGACCGGCTCCCACGCCCGGCTTTCGATGATGCAGCAATAGTTGGCCGCCTTGACCGTTATCCCCTTCACTTCTTCCTTCATGACGTTGCGCGAAAACTCTTCCGACAAGACATTGTCCTTGGCCAGCACGTTTGCAATCACGCCGCCGCTCCACCCCATGCTCTCCACCTTGCCGTTGTGCAATTGAAAGTAGGGCGCCGCGTCCAGCAGCTTGTGGGCGTTGTCGTCCGTTTCTACGATAAAGTCGTTCTCCACAAGGCAGTAGACGTTGTAGAACGGCCCCATGCGCATCACGTCCTCCACGCCGAGAAAGTCGACGTTGCCGCTTGTAACCCTGAGGAAGCCGTCCCTGTTTGAAAGCCACCGCTCAAAATATGGCCGCCTCATCGGGTGCACGTCCAGCTCCATGCTGCCTGCCCTGCAGCTAAAGCCCTGTTCTTCAAGGGCGTTGATGAGCGCGGAGAGCTGGAACACCGGCATGCTATCACGCTGGCTGCTTTTCGTCCTCCATCAAAAGCTTTACGAGCGTCCTAACGCCAAAGCCGGTCGCGCCCTTTGGGTTGTAGCTCTTCTCGTGCGTCCCGTCCTGAGTCCAGGCGGTGCCGGCGATGTCGATGTGCACCCAAGGCGCGCCGTTGGCGAAATTGGAGAGGAACGCCGCAGCAGTTATCGCTCCGCCCGGCCTGCCCCCGATGTTGCGCATGTCCGCGTAGGCGCTCTTGATCTGGTCGTGGAACTCGTCGTAGAGCGGCAGCTCCCACATCTTTTCCCCCGTCTTGTCGGCGAGCTTGCGCAGCCTGTCCGCCAGCTGCTTGTTCGTGCCCACGAGCGCGGCGACGTTTGAGCCGAGCGCGATTATGGCGGCGCCGGTGAGAGTCGCAAGGTCAATGACAGCTTTTGGGCTGTAGGTGGCGATGCCGTAGGCGAGGGCGTCTGCCAGTATCATGCGCCCCTCTGCGTCGGTGTTGAGCACCTCCACCGTCTTGCCGTTGTACATCCTGATGATGTCGCCCGGCCGGTAAGAAGTTGAAGAAGGCATGTTTTCGACCGACGGCGCGACTCCCACCACGTTTACTGCCAGCTTCATTGAAGCGACTGCCCGCATCACCGCAAGGACGGTGCAGCCGCCGCACTTGTCAAACTTCATTTCGTCCATCTTTTCGCCCGGTTTTATCGAAATGCCGCCGGTATCAAACGTGACCGCCTTGTCGACGAGCAGGTACGGCTTTTGCTGCGCGTCGCTGTTGCCATTGTATTCGAGGATTATCAGTTTGGGCGGGTTGTTGCTCCCCTTGCCGACTGCCACTATCTCCCCATACCCATGTTCTCCAGCTCGTAGCGGTCGATCACCCGCGCTTTCATGCCGTATTCCTGCGCAAGCGAAAGGGCGGTGCTTGCAAGGTGGGCCGGCGGACAGTCGTTTGGCGGCATGTTGCCAATGTCGCGGGCAAAGTTGACGGCTTCGACGACAAGCCCCGCCTTGTCCGCAACCGACTGGAATTTCGGGGAATCAGAGTTGATCAGTATCGCGACTTCTTCGATCTTGGTCGCTGGCTCTTTTGCCTCCTTGTACCTGTCAAAGGAGTAGAACGCGAGCGTCACCCCCTCTGTCATTGCCTCGACAAGGGGCTCGTCAAGATTTGAGAATTGCAGGATCGAGAACTCTTTTGCGCCCAGCTCTTTTGCCTTCTGGGCCGCCTTGCCGGCGCAAATGCGCGCGCTTTCGTCCGTGAATTTTTCCTTCTTGCCAAGGCCGAGCAGCATTATCTTTTTCATCGGCCCCTTGCCCAGCGTGTAGACAAGGATCGACGAGCCAAACGTCCCGCGGAACTCCTTGCTCTCCAGGGTCTCCTTTATTGAAGCAAAGACCGCCGGGTCGAGCTCTTTTGACTGCATAAAGTCCTGCTCGCCTTCAAACACGCCCATCACTAGGAGCGAAGTGTGCTTCTGGTCTATCTTGGCCTTCTCGACTTTGACCTGCACCATGACGTAAAGACAAGGCGGGGAACTTTTAAACTATTCAAACGGGATCCGGGCGCCGTGGCTGAGCATGTTAGCCAGCCTCCTGAACACGTTGGTCGGCGTGTAGCACGACATTGAAGTGTTGTATTCGCATGCCGCGGCGATGTCGCTTGGCTTGCCGCCTCTGAACATGCCGACAATGATCTCGCGGGCGACAGGCGGCAGGCCCGAGCGGGCGCCGTACGCGCCGTTCCTGTTGATCAGCCAGAACATCTTTGTCGCGTCATAGCCGGGCGGAAAGACCGTTTCTTTCGCCTCCTTTGCCTCTTGTGAATAATAGTGCCCCGCTACCCTTATCCAGCCCCTGGAAAGCGCGCTCGCTACTCTTGCGAACTTGGCACAAGAATAGCACTTGTCGTCGTAAATGAGAAGCGGCCGCTGGAACATCGACGATAGCGACACGTGTGATATGCTCCTGCCGATCTTTTAAAGCTTGGCGGAGCTATGTTTTTATTTTCCTGCAAGGAGCTTTTTCTTTGTCTTGGGCTTTAACATGCGCTACCTTGACCTGAAAAGGAAGATCAGGGATGTCCGCATGTTCGCGATACAGGGCATCGCAGAGGCCGGCTCGGGCCACCCCGGGGCTTCGTTCTCGGCTGCAGAGATAATGGGCACCCTGTATTTCCGGAGGATGAAGCACAGTCCTCAAAATCCAAGCTGGGAAGACCGCGATTATTTCATTAATTCAAAGGCGCACTCTGCCCCCGGCTTTTATTCGACGCTTGCAGTTGCCGGGTATTTTCCGCCCGAGGAGCTCAAGACCCTGCGAAAGCTTGGGTCCCGCCTGCAGGGCCACCCGGTGCGATATTCTGAGCACCAAAAGCACCACAGCGTCCCGGGAGTCGAATACTCGGGAGGCTCCGAGGGCATCGGGCTTTCAGTCGGGATAGGCATCGCGCTTGCCAAAAAGCTTGACAAAGAAAAGGACAAGATGAACAAGGTCTACGTCCTGATCGGCGACGGCGAGTCAAACGAGGGCCAGATCTGGGAGGCGTCGATGGCCGCCGGCAAGTTCAAGCTCGACAACCTGGTCGCGATACTGGACCGCAACCGCATCCAGCAGGACGGCTTTACAGAGGACATCATGCCCCTCGACCCGGCGAAGGACAAGTGGGCGGCTTTCAACTGGCAGGTCTTTGAAGTCGACGGCCACAAGGTGGAGCAGATTGTCGACGCGCTCAACAAGGCCGCGCGGGTTCACGACAAGCCCGTAATGATAGTCGCCAACACGATCAAGGGCAACGGCATACGCCACATGGCGAACAACCCCCAGTGGCACGGCAAGGCGCCCCCAAAGAGGCAGACCGAAGTGCTGCTCGAGGAGCTGGAGAGCGAGTGCCTGATCGCGCCATCCATAATCGCCGGCGAGCGGGAAAATTACGAGGACAAGATAAGGAAGGTCGAGCGGGAGGGAGTCGACATGATACACCTGGACGTGATGGACGGCCGGTTCGTCCCGAACACCACGTTTTTCGCCGACACGATCAAGAAATTAAGGCCATCCACCAGCCTGCCGTTTGACGCGCACCTGATGATCGAACGACCGCTCGAGCAGATACAGGAATACGTTGACGCAAGGTGCGACGTCATCACCGTGCACGCCGAAGCCTGCACGGAAAACGAGTTCCGCGAAATCCAGGAGCGCCTGGTCGACGCCGGCATCAGCCCCGGCATCGCCATCAACCCCGGGACGGCCGTGCCAAAGTGGCTCTACGGCTGCCTGCACGATCTGGACGTAATCATCGTCATGTCGGTCAACCCCGGCTTTGCGGGCCAGAAGTTCATGCCTGAAGTGCTGCCAAAGATGGTGGCAGTCAGCAAGGAGCTCAGGGAGCACGGCTTTGCCGGCTATGTCGAGGCCGACGGCGGCATCGACGCGATAACGCTCCAGCAGGCGTACGACGCCGGCGCGCGGATTTTCGTGGCCGGGGCCGCCGTGTACGGCGGTGGTGACATCCACGGCTCTGTCATACAGTTGAGGCACAAGGCGGCAGTCGCGCTCGAGAAGAAGCTCCTCAACCACGCGACGCGACTCAACATCAGACCCGACTGGATGAAAGCCCGTAAAAATATATTGGTTCCATACGCAAGTGAGCTTGGGATAGAGGAAGAGCTCCATGCTATTAAGTAGCGAGAAAAAAACCGCCGACATGAGAAGCGCGTACGGCGACACTCTCGTGGAGCTTGGAAGGGACGACCCCAGGATCGTCTGCGTCGGGGGCGACACGACCGACTCCCTCAAGACGAAAAAGTTTGGTGACAAGTACCCCGAGCGGATGTTCAACGTCGGGATCGCTGAAGCCAACCTCGTCTCGGTGGCCGCCGGCCTCTCGATAGCCGGCAAGATCGCGTTTGCCAGCACCTACGCTGCGTTCATACCCGGCAGGTGCGTCGACCAGATCCGCAACACGATCTGCTACCCCAGACTCAACGTAAAGCTGGTTGTTTCTCACGGCGGCCTCACCGTGGGGCCCGACGGCGCCTCCCACCAGCAGATAGAAGACATTGCAAGCATGAGGGCAATACCCAACATGAGGGTCATAGTGCCGGCCGACGCGATAGCAGTCAAGCACCTCATAAGAACAATAGCCAACACGCCCGGGCCGTTCTACATGCGCCTCGCAAGACCCTCAAGTGAAGTGATATACGCCGACCAGCCAGAGTCGTTTGAGATCGGCAGGGGCAACGTGCTGGAGGACGGCTCTGACGCGACCATTATCGCGTGCGGCCTGATGGTCGGGATGGCGCGCGAAGCGGCCG
The DNA here is from genome assembly GCA_964476255.1 of uncultured Nitrososphaera sp. Taxonomy (GTDB): domain Archaea; phylum Thermoproteota; class Nitrososphaeria; order Nitrososphaerales; family Nitrososphaeraceae; genus Nitrososphaera. The sequence continues at coordinate 16,788 of CAYYYR010000017.1, read as the reverse complement.
CGGAACTCAAGAAAAAAGGCGTTTCATGCAGGGTGGTCGACATGTTTTCGATAAAGCCGATCGACAGGGACCTTGTGGCAAAATGCGCCAAGGAGTCCGGTGCCATCGCGACTGCCGAGGAGCACAACATCGTCGGCGGCCTTGGCGGCGCCGTGTCTGAAGTGACTGCGGAAACCTACCCCGTGCCGGTAAAGCGAGTGGGCGTCCGGGACACATTTGGCGAGTCTGCCCGCGACGAAGAGATTGACACGCTACTGGAGCAGTACGGCCTGACCGCAACAGAAATAGCAAAGGCAGTGCTTGAAGCAAGGAGTAGGAGCAGAAAATGAAGATCTTCCTCGACACCGCGAACGTCGAATCCATAAAAAAATACAACGACATGGGGCTTGTGGACGGCATTACGACAAACCCGACGTTATTGTCGAAGGAGAAGGGCAACCCGGCGGAAATCATGCGCCAGATTGTAAAGATAGTGAAGGGGCCAGTGAGCCTCGAAGTGGTCGGCACCACCGCGGCGGAAATGATGGAAGAGGCCCATAGGCTAAAGAAATACGGCCAGAACGTAGTGGTAAAGATCCCAATGATCCCGGACGGGCTAAAGGCCGTCAAGAAACTAAAAGAGGAAGGTATACCGACGAACGTCACGCTCATATTTTCGGCAAACCAGGCGATCCTAGCCGCAAAGGCCGGCGCCGCCTACGTCAGCCCGTTCATCGGCAGGCTGGACGACGCTGGGCAGGAAGGCATGGCAGTGATCAGGGAGATCGTGCCGATTTTCAAGAACTACCAGTTTGAGACAAAAGTGCTTGTCGCAAGCATAAGGCACCCGCTGCACGTAATCGACGCGGGCAAGATAGGCGCTGACGTAGTCACGCTGCCGCCGGACATACTGGGCAAGATGCTGACTCATCCATTGACGGACAAGGGGCTCTCTGCGTTCCTGAGCGACTGGGAAAAGGTAAAGAAGGAAAACCCCAACCTTACGATCTGAGAAGCTTGATCACTTTTTTCGGAATGTCCTGCAGCCTGCTGACAGAGATCGCCTTTTCATAGTTGAGGTATTTCAGGTTGTGGCCGATCTCCACAGAGTCGTTGACGTTCCGGCCGACCCCAATCGCCACCATCCTGACCCCCATCTTTCTGTACGAGAGCACCATCGTCCTGACCGCGTCAAAGTCCGACGGCTCGCCGTCTGTCAGCGTGACAAGTATGTCTGGCTTGAACGACTTTAGCACCGGCTCTAGCAGGCCATAGACCTCCGCCAGAGGAGTTCCGCCGCTTGCCCTTATCTGCGCGAGGCGCCGGGCGCTCACCACCGACCACTTGATATTCGGCGGCTTTACCACCCAGCACTTCACCTGCCGCCTGTCGGTGCTGAACGCATAGACTGCAAACTTGATCCCGAGGTAGTGCAGCGCTTCGCAGAGCGCGGTGGTCGCCTGCTTGTATTCCAGCTCGACGTCGGCTATGCTGCTGGAATGATCGAGCAGTATCGCGACCTTGGTCTTGATCGATAATTTAAAGTCGGTCAGGAATGTTTTCGGCAGCGCTTCTACATAGCTCTCCACGTCAAACTCGTCGCCGGCTTCGTCGTGCCGCTCAACCCAGCCGGTCTTCCAGCTCCGAAACGCCGCCTTGACCTTCTGTATCAGGTCAATGTCATAAATCTGCGTCTCGTCGACATCCATCCTGTCCGGCACGCTCAGCCCAAAGTCTTCTAAAGATTCGTAGCCCTTGTTCTCTGTCTTTTTGCTCTCCTTGATCAGGGTTTCAAACTCTTGCAGCACGTCGTGACCTTCGTAGATCTCCTTTGTCTTTTCCTCCGCGTTTTCCTTTTTGTGCCGCATCTTCACCACCTTTTCCACCTGCTTGAGCAGGTCGCTCTGGTGTAGCGATGCGCCGACCCTCGTCCTTGGCGCCAGGGCGGGGATCGAAACCAGCGGGTCAAGCTCGAGCATCTTGATCAGCTTCGGGATGTGCTGCTCCACCCATTCGGTGCCGTGGCTGTTGTCAACAGCTTCCTTTGCGATCTCGCTTGCATAGTCGGTCGCCCTCTTCACCTTGTCAAACTCGCCGCCGAAAAGCTCGCCCTTCAGGTAGCCGGTGAGGAAATACTGAGAAAACGCCTCCGCTATCTTGTACCGGCCGTAAATCGAGTTGAGCAGCTGCCGCGACATCCACGAGATCCCTTCGTTGAACACGAGCTCGCTCTCCATCCCCTCCCACTCCCGCAGGCCGAGGATCTCGATCCTCTTTGTTTCAAGCGTGTTGAGCAGAAAGCCAAACGCGTGTTCGTAGCTCAGCACCTTTGTGGAATGCTTCATCCTCATCGACTCGTGCCACAGGGCGGCGCGCCATTGCCTGTACTTTTGAAAGTCGGTGCCGGGGTAGTAGTTGAGCAGCGGGAGAATCAGCTGGTTCTTGTCCGGCTTTGCGGTCGGGGCCCTGTCAGGCATCAGGATGATTATCACCTTGTCGTTGCCGGACCACCTTCTGGCAAGAAACGTGGAAATGTCAAGCAGGACGTCGTTTCGCATTATAGAAGTGGCGATCTTTGCCATTACCTGTCGCCAAAGATCGACGTTATCATGTCCATCACCTTTTGGTACTCGACCTGCCCCCACTGGTCGTACGCGTTGGCGTAGACGACTTCGGTGGCGCGGCGGCCTGCAAGCCCCGTGTTGAGCATCTTGGCAAACGCTATAGTTTCGCGCAAGGAAGGGCTGTAGTACAGTTCTTCGACTGCAGCCGCGTCGCGTAGGTTCTTTGCCAGCTGTATCGCGTGCTTTACGTCCTTTACCTTTGACTCGTCAATCGTCACGTGGCGGCGGACGATGTCGAGCTCTACATCCTCCGGCGGGTACTCGAGCCTCATCCTCACCGGAAACCTGCTCAGCAGTTGGGGCGGGAGCTCTTTTGTGCCTACGTGCGACAGCGGGTTGATCGTTGCTATCACGAACCAGTCGTCGGCCGCCTTTACGACCTGCCCTTCGGCTTCCTTTAGCACGAGCTGCTTTCTGTCGTCAAGCGCTTCGTCAAGTCTGAGCAGCACGTCCGCTTCAGCGGCGTTCAGCTCGTCCAGGTACAGTATGGTGCCGCTGCGCATCGACTTTACGAGCACCCCTTCGACAAAGCTTATCTCGCCCTTGTCGAGGGTCCTAGAGCCTACAAGGTGCGACTCCCTTGTGCGGAGGGAAAAGTTGACGGAATCGAGATCCTTTTTCATCTGGGAAGCGAACTTTCTTACAAGCGTGGTCTTGCCTGTGCCCTTTGGGCCAATGATGAGGACAAAGAGCCCCGAGCTGTGCGCCCTTTCAAGTATGTCAAGGGCATTATTCCAGTCAAGATAGATTATGTCTTCCTGACTGTCCAGTTTGCTCGTTGCCGGCAATTTCATCTGCTTCTATAGCATCCTTAACAGTATTTGAGCGTTAAGATATAGTGTGATGTAAAGACGTGCAATCTTGACACGATGCTTTGCAGTCCTGCTTACTGGAATACAAATTGCGGCTCATAATTGGATGGACAGAAAGGAGGGACAAATTTACAACATATGGATTCTTAAAACTAATTTCAACTGCACCTCATATCTAGCAATGAGCTCATGATTCTTTTAGCAACTCATGATAGAAAGCAGAATGTGATGATTTTCCCATGATCCGGGAAGTTCGTCGATTGAAGAATGCGTCATATATGGAACAGAGTATTACCAACACAACATTAGAAGGTAATTCTCAATATACTTTTGCCGATGAGGATAGTCATAGCCGAGGATGAATCTGCTATATCAATGCAGTACCAAATAGTGTTAGAGGAAAGGGGTCATGAAGTCACGATAACAAATAACGGTGAGGATTGCTTCGAGGTGTACCTGACGGCTCTCTCATCTACTGGCGAACAGCCACCAGCAACATCAGTCAACACCTTTATCGAAAGCAACAATACTAAGAACAGGTTATCATGCATGGATAAGAACCATCTACCATTTGATGTTGTCATACTCGACTACAAGATGCCAAAGAAAGATGGATTAGAGACTGCAAAAGCGATATTTGATGCATGCCCCAGTCAAAGAGTCATGTTTGCATCTGCATATACTTTACAGACATAAACAGAGGCAGTAAAGAGTCTGCATAAGGTCGTAGAACTGTTGCAGAAACTCTTTGACATAGAGTATTTCGTTGATGCTGTAGAAGACAAAGCGCTATACGAACAGCAAGAGGGGCTGAACGTAAGAGAGTTGAGAAACTTTGATGTCACACATTCTCAGCTAGTAGACCTGTTAGTGGGAATAAAGAAACTGCAAAGCGTTATCCTTCATGATTAAAGTGTTATTCGTGGCTCAATCAGAATGAATAAGAGAATCTGATCTATCCTTATCGAACATTCCTTTGATGCACTTCGACATTCAGTCTCAAAGTTCATTACTTGAAATTAAGCTCGTAGATAATAAAATCGAACTTGTCATCAAATAAGGTTGGTTGATAAGACGTATTCGAATGTCTCTATTAAGTCAGATTAGTCCTACTCAATTTGGATCCTACGTGAGAGCTCTCCCATACGAGAAGCTGTACCAACTTTTTGAGAGACCCAGAGATGCTCTCGGTTATAGACACATCAATCCTCTAACGAGAGTCTATAACAATTTTTCCAATGTCTGCCAAATGATTATCAGACCACTTCTCAGAATAGAGATAACGATTAGACTAAAGCCTACGTAAAGCGAGTTGTAATAAATAATCAACAGAACTTTGAGTGAATTTGTGTTCAGAGTCCAATGTGTTGCAGCTCCAATTGTATTAGGAAAACCAGCTTTTTTGCAAAGTGAGAAAAACATTTCTGACTGTGTTTGAGAGATATTTGGTGGCAAAATCAACCACTGATGTTAATGCAAATAGGTCATTAATCCCGAAACTTTCTTCCTAGTTCTTGAGAGGTTTGTAATATTGATTCGCAAGATATTCGAGAGCTCTTGAGCAAATGGACGGGGCTCAAAAAATAATTATCCATGTTGAAACTCCGTACCGGTTACAAACTGAATATAGTGGACTAGTTGAACCAATGCATCATGACAACGACAACACCATCGGATGGACAAAAATCCGTGAATGATCAGGGAGCCTCAATTAAAGAAAATCCCGACAAGAATATTACGCAGGAATCTTCCCGCAAGTTCATGAATTATGAGATGGTATCTGTCGAGCTAAGCACTTTAAAGGACATGGTTCCGAGACTCAGGAAGGAAATCCGAACCTATGCTGTTAATGAGAGTCAGTATATGAGAGAGCTGGAGAAAAAGCTGCCACACTGCAGAGGAATAGGAGAAATACGAATGCAGATGACAATTGATCAGATAGATAGGCTTCGAGAGCACAAGATATCCGCCCTTGACGAACTGGCACAACTGACTACGAAGATTACTGAGCTAGAGTATAGAAAAGAAAGAAACTCTTATGAAGCCGGTGAAGTGCAGTGGAACGCTCGCTTGACAGAACTGGCATCGCAATACTGTTCATTTTCTTCTGCTTCCCAGTCACAAAACCTATTGGCGGGATTAGAATTCCGACCCCATTCAATCACTTCAAGGAGCTACAATAAGTATGGAAGAATGGAGACTGGGGGCAATCATGGCATCAATATTGGCGCCCAAAGAGATTCGATAACCAAAGGGGCATTAGTAAACATGGGATCATATCAGGCTAATGGGAGCAGTCCTACCACAGACACCTCTGTTGGCAATAATTCGGCAAGCAATAACTTTATGCAGCTCATGATGCAATCGCGAGAAATTGCGGAAAATAGGTTAAAAGCCGAAAGGATAAGACAAGCTGTTCCCGGTATCGGCAAAGCGCTACTCGTGGAAAAAGATAGAATAATTTTTGGAGAAGATGAATTAGGAATACACGATGATAGAACTGCGAGTACTGACTCCAATAAGAAGGCTGACCTGGAGAACTTGGGTCAGGATGAAAGAAAGTCATCAAAGAAAATCGGAAAGAAAAAGATAGCGATATCGGTAATCGTACCTTCTTTCGCAGCAGCGATAATAGCATTTGAGGTTCAAACGGGTCTGCTTAGAAAGACTCTCGGCGGTCTTCTTTTTGGATGATTACCAGGACCTTTCGTGCTCCCCAAACTCTATTTAATCTCTGAAAAACAATGCACTATAATGTCCAATGAATTCAGAATATGTAAAAAGTCCAACTGATTGGTTATTGATAGGATTATAGCGGTATTACCGATCTTTTCGAAAGTAATTGCAGAATAGAGCCCAATAATGGCTAATTGGCTTTTATCAAGCAACTGAATGAATATACTGTTTCTTGTCGAAAATAAGAGAGGATGTGTAATAGTGGCCTCGTTAACAGAAAGGTCAGAATGCGTTCACCAATGTGTTAGGTGCGGCGTAGTTTTTTCACATCCCACGATGGATGAGTCTCAACGGGCTTGTAGTATTGCATTTTGGTCGGTCCTATGCAAAAGATGTTCTCCCGTTAGGTACTAGTTCAGGCCAAGAAGCGACAGTTCTCGCAAGTAACTGTATCCATGATTAGGACTTGATAAGCTAATAGTCCCGCTGAAGGGTACGAAATGTACCCTTTCTCGAGGAAAAAGTTATTACTTGATTCAAGAACCCTTCACTTGACCTTGAGAGAATATCAGGCTTCCGGGGCTCCAACTGCAATAAGCTGTCAAAACTGCGCATTTAGGTGCGGCTTTGTCCCTGACAGGCCCGGCAAGTATGAAGTCCTTTGTGGTTGCAGAACCATTAATGTGGTTACGATACTTCAAGACGGCTCGGTTAGTATACAACGCAAGACCCGGAGAGTTTTAGATTTTATTCCAGAAGAATTCAAGTTGGCCTTTAAGAAGAAGCTCTCTGCAACTAGGGGGTCATATAATTATTTGATCTCTATCAGCGATTATAAGCTTCGAGACAATAGTGTTTATGAGGTAAAGGGCAAGCTATCCTATTTGACTGACTATGATCGAACCCGCGTGGATGAACTGGAATCCAAGATAGCAAGATTAGAGCACATGCGTTTAAGGATGTCCAATTTTTTTGGAGAGTATGAAGAGAAGGAGCTGAAACGAGCTAGGGAGAGTTTGTTCCGTATTGGTCTGAGATATACATTCATAGCGAGCTATCACCCTGTCGCATCCTCAGTTGTTAATTATAAAGCCGAGTACCAAGTTCGCGACCATGATCTTGTTTTCTCCGCCTCTGGTCGGTGAATAGGTCGTGATACAAAGATCTTGCAATCGCGACTAGGAGGCGGATTTGTATTCGGCCATATTCTTGTCAAATAACTAGTTTTCAGGATTTCTAGACGGGTATATCATAGTGCGGCAGAATGAATTCGACAACCGGTTAAACTATCCCTTTTGACTAGGATTTCTGATAGTATTACTAAAGTAGTTTGTTATCGTTTTGTTGTTGTATGCCTAGAAAACAGCAACGAGCTAGTGTTAAAAATTTTACGCGAGCTGTTGACAGAGAATCAACAGAGTATCTTGGCGATTCATTAGCATCAATCCTCCACGATGAGCTTCTAAGAATTAGAAAACAGGCTTAACTAACAGAGACTTGAATATCGATATTATTGATGGCTGATAACGACCCTATGAAGCCTTATGCAGGGATTTCAGTCTCAGGCATCAAGACATAATACTGGATTCTCAATGCTAGGGAATCTTGCTATATATCAAGAGAATAGAACTAAGTTCTAGAATGGTCACCCATAAATAATCAAATCAAGTAACATCAGTACTTGGTTACTAGGGAAGGATATCGGCAGTCTGCGCGCCGTTCATCGTTGCTGGCATCGCTGTTCCTCCAGTTAATAATGAGATTTTTCAAAGTAGATGTTGCAATTCTTAAGTTTCGCAGTGATTGTCCACATATCAAGAACAGACAACTGAAACCCGTAGCATCAGTAGCGCTTGTCATAATTTTGCTTCTAGGCATTCCGCTTCAGATGTCCTTCCAAGATGCATATGGAGAGAGGCGTATAGAATATCTTCTTCCCGGAAAGAACACGGGAACCGGGGGCGAATTGCAATTGAAGTCTGCTGCTCCACTAATGGGAGAATCAGAAAGGAAGGATAAAGATTTCAGTGAGAAGGTTAAGAATCAAGACAAGAAAAAGGACGAGAATAAGAATAAGGTGCATGATATGTTAGAAGCTGGCAGTGGATCGTTTGAAATTGTTGTAAAGTTTGATAACGCTACCGGGTCAATCAAAGCCGCGGATTTGAAGAAGATGTATGGTCTAAAGAACGTGCAAACTTTCCGGACCTTCGATTGGCTTGGCATTTCCGAAGCAAACAAAGATCTAGTAGACAAATTGTCAAAAAGATCGGATGTGGAATTTGTCGAATTGGTAGGTTTCCCGTTGATTCCGGAAGTTATCAGCGGACTTGATGTATCAGCTAGAGCAATGTCTGCGAGAGCATCTCCACTCTATTCTCCAAATACAGCGGAGGATCTTGGACTGACGGGGCAGGGAGTGAATATTTGCATAATTGATTCTGGCATTGACGACTCTATTCATGAATCACTAAAAGGGAAGTTTGTGGCAGGTTTTAATGCGTTAACCGATACCATTGAGAATCCTGATGACGATAATGGTCATGGAACTCATGTTGCAGGCATAGCGCTTGGGAGTGGAGGTCCTTCGAGGACATATGCGGGGGTTGCACCAGCCGCCGGATTGATAGATGTCAAGGTTCTGGATTCAAGTGGCAGGGGAACCGTAGCCGACGTTATCCAGGGAATTGACTTTTGCAAATTCTATAAAGATGTCTACAACATAGATATCATCAGTATTAGCGTCGTAACGCCAGGATTTTATTCTGCTGGCGATGATGTAATTTCTCAAGCCGTAAACAGCGCCGTTGATTCCGGATTAGTAGTTACAACATGTGCCGGAAACGATGGACCAGCAGCCAGTACGATTACTTCTCCGGGTGCTGCTGATAAGGCAATAACAGTCGGAAACTTGAATGACATGGGCACGATTGTTCGGGGTGATGATTCTATTTCTTTTTCCTCATCTAGAGGTCCGAGAATAGATGATGGCGACTTTGATTTATTTGATGAAATGAAACCAGAAATCACAGCTATTGGTTCCAATATCATTTCTGCGCAATTTAATTCTGAGGCAGGATATGTTACACACAGTGGATGTTCGATGGCCACTCCTGCCGTAGCAGGTCTCGCTGCGCTTTTGATGGAATTCAACCCACAAGCGACGCCCGATAAAGTCAAGGATTGGTTGATAGAAGCTACCGAAGACAAGGGGGAATTTGTAGGAACATTTGATACCACGTTGAGTGAAAAGTATGACATAGAGTATGGATTTGGAGAGGCTCGATTGTCGCTTATTACTGGCAATTCAGAGAAGAACAAATACCTAGTTGGTGAAACGACAGATGTATCAGGTAGAGTGTTTCCTGACGATTCGTTACAACCAACAATCTCTGTCAGCGTTTTTGCGGGGGACGATTCTGTATTGCTGAATGACCAAATATGGACCGACTCTGATGGCGCCTATTCATACTCGTTCGAAACAAATAGAGAGGGTTTGCACACTGTGAAACTAACTTATGCTGGAGCAGTTCTTGAGACCACCTTCAATGCGATATCTGGTAGTCCACCTAATACTGATTCCAGCCCTCCTTCGATAGTACCACCTCAAAAAAAGACTTCGATTCAGGCCTCAGGACAACAAACGAACCTATGTATGAATTTAGAGATAGTCAGCGTGGCAGCAATTGGTAGTGACTCTGATAGCAACAATCCAAGTAATATTATCGATAACAATCTTTTAACTAGATGGTCTAACTTTGGAGTTGGCTCATGGATAACAATGGATCTGGGTTCCTCCAAAGTTATTTGCCATGTTGACATTGGATGGCACCAAGGAGACACACGTGCAAATGATTTCACAATTTCTGTTTCTACCGACGGCATAGTTTTTAAGGACGTATTTTCCGAAAGGAGCAGCGGAACAACACTATCACAAGAAAAATACGAATTTCCAGACTCTGTTGCACGCTATTTGAGAATCACTGTAAACGGCAATTCTGCCAATAACTGGGCAAGCATTACTGAAATCGATACCAGCGGATATACGCTGCTTGGATTGCCCACAGTCTCTGATAATGTCGACACTTCACCTCTGGTTCAGAATGATGCATCTTCAAATGGATTTCCAATTGGACTAACTAATTTAGTGTGGACAGCAACAGACTCGAGCGGAAATAGCGCCTCAGCAACACAGGAAGTTATCTTGGGTGACTTTGTAAAGCCCTACATGACCTTTGCGTCTCCAACGAACGGGGCCGACATCTTGGGAGGAGTTTCCTTCGAGGTCAAAGGAGCTGCATCTGATTCTGGTCTTGGCGTAAAGAAGGTAGAGGTACGAACAAAAGACCCAGACGGCGTTCTCACATCATATCTAGTTGCAACGCCAAAAGCTGTTGGAGATTGGTCGTCCTGGAGTACCTTTAGAACATTTACGAAATCCGGGGTTTATACCATTTACGGAAAAGTTACTGATAATGTTGGAAACATGAACTGGCAGACGATAAGTATTACTGTGGAACAAATCAGCGGTGATACAACCAAACCATTGCTCAAGATAACTTCACTCCCCACAGGTTCAAGTGTCACTGGTTCAACATTGGAGGGAGCCGGAATCATTATAGCAGGAACTGCCTTTGACTCTGGTAGTGGGATTCAAAAAGTTGAGGTGCGGACTATAAGTTCTTCGGGAAGCTCTTCATACAAACTTGCAGTCCCAGCTTCGGCTGATTGGTCATCTTGGACCCATAACCAATTGTTTACTTCTTCTGGCACGTACACAATCAGTGTAAGGGCAATGGATAATGCTGGAATTTTTCAGTGGGCCACTATTACCTTGCAAGTCATGCTCTCTTGACTATCGGCTAGGAGGTTTAACAGGAAGACATGACACTCAACTAATTATTATGCTGAGCGTTTAAAACCAGTTGTTGTCGGTCAGTCAAAATCCATTAAAAATACAGTTGCATAGAGATAATTGATTATCTTTGAATTTCCTACAAAATCCTTATGCACAGTGTAGACAAGGGAGCATCTTTATTATTGACTATTACCGAACTAGCAATGCACGAATTTGGGGGAGGTTCATGCGCCATCATCTGGTTTTGATACAAGGATTCAAGCGAGGATCGATCATATTTTTTCCGAGCTAAAACTTGCCCAGCTCGTCAGATCAAGATCCTTCGAGTTTTCAAATTATTTGAAACCAGAAAGCAGCGATGAGATCAATAGTGATATTCTTGGGTCTGTGATTAACGCGGTTGCCTGTGCCGTTGTCTCAATGGCGCACGAAGAGGCATTGAGGATGCATCGTGTTTCAAGACACCTTCCGGACAGGATTATTGGGAGATTATATGGATTGAGCAGCTCGGCGGTGGTCCGCAATAAGCAGTTGATTAGCTCGGTGATGACAAAGAAAAGATACATGGACAGAAAAATACTTCTCGTAGGATAACATTTAGATGATTCTGCTTGACCCTGAAGATAATATCAGGATTTCTTCGTTGTTAGCTCCTTGACGAGCACTGTAAGTGCTTTTTCCTTTTGCTCTGCGAAGTGTTCCACGATTCTGAGGTCTATCGTCGATTGCATATCTGCCAGCTCATTTTTCAATATATAAGCAGGAATTCCATATCTTGGGCGGATTTGATCCGGGTATAGTTACAAAAAAGGGGAACAGATGCGACATACATATACACAGAAACCTGAACGTGGATCAAATGGTAAATATACGATGGAAGAGCATGAGCCAAATAGCCTTTTTCTGATTCGATTTGATAGAGCTTGTTGAATAGGATTGTCGAATATGGTACTTCCATATAGGATTCTGGTCTAGATAGATAGAACAATTGAGAGATAAATTGGCCCGATATCATTATGGTATTCGGTTTGGAGTAAATTCTGGTTGATTTGCGACGCATTCTTCATTGGTCATGACGCTCTTTTGTTGGTTTATTCACTATAGAATTGATTCAAGTTGTCTAGTCAACATACTTTTCTGATATGACTTTCGTATTTTCGAAAAGTGTTTCCTTACTAGCTGAAATGAACGGAATCACCTTTTCTTCAATGATGCCGGGATATTCGCAGCCAACATCAAGTGAAATTAATAGATACATATTATGCGATTCCTGTTTGGGATGCAAAATGGTAAGTGTCGTTCTTATCAGTCTGTCATAGACAGCAGTAGCATATCTCTGCTCTCCGAGTTGCGGTTTGAATCCACCTCTTGTTCTAGCGCGAAAGACTGTTTGCAGAGCATACTGTTCGGTTTCTCTTTTGTCCATTAATGGTACCAGACCTTGCCTATAGAATGAAGCCACGAGCTTGCCAACATAGTCTGCGATGCCAACAAATCTTATTCTTTGATCTAGAGCTTGCACATCCTGGCAGTATTCGGTCAGATATTTCATGAGGTGTTGTTCATGCAATTACGTTCCCTTATTCTTGTTAATCACTTTACGGTCAAGTTTTTTGCTTTATGTATGTTTTTCTAGCAGATTATGATAATATCATAAAATTCTACTTGAAATTGTGTTTCGTAAATCTGTCTATGTAAAGAATTCTGATTTTTTATTATTGACTTCTAGACCATTATTTCCGGGACTGTTGCTTGGTATAGTGTAGCGTTGAATTAATCAAGTCGCGATCCTTATTAAATCAAAACAGTCTTGATTACAAGAATTGCCCATAACCCTCACGAACTGTCCTAAATATAATAGGGAGATTTCGCAAGTGAATTTCATTGAGAATCGCGATTATGTTGTTTTTGTTTGCCAATGTGGGTATATTCGCAATCAGGAATAATTTCTGGTAGTCCGGAACAACTCGAGGTAGAAAAGTTCTTTTGGTACTGGCAGTAATCTGTTCAACCTTATATACAAGATAGCAGACGCCTCATTTGAAAAAATAATCTGTATTGTTATGTGTTGACATATCCTTGCAGTATGGACATTGTTCGGTATTGTCCTGCAATTCTCCTCCCCTGAAGGACTCCTCATCCATCCGTATCGCTGATGCATGTTCACGTTCACAACTTTTGCAGCGCACCATCAGTATTCTGGCCATTGATTATTTTCCTCTGGCGTAGTTGACCCATTCTGCCTAAATCTTGATGTATGTAGCTAGAAAGTACATAAAGAGTCGAACAAAATGATATACGTTGAAAACTTCCGATCCACATTGCGCAAGCAGATTATCACTAAGCCCAATTGAACTTTCTCCTCATTGATTCACGAGATACCGCTAGCTCGGAGCATTCTGATGTCGACTTGTCTGGTTTTTTATGGATGTCAGCTTTTGCTGTCGAAACTGAAATATCAACATCTTTCCTGCGTGAAATGTTCGGCTAACTTCTGGTATTGCCAAGAGATAGATGACTCAAAATAAAATCTTCTAAACGCTATTTTTTAAATGTAGACGTTCTCCTTTGTGAAAAAGTCAAGCGCGCTTCCAACCTCTGACAGCGACTGATTGTTGGTCTTCCACAGGATAAGGCTGTGGTATGGAGTCTTGTTATCTGCCCAATAAGCGCCTATGCTGCTGCCAGCCGTCACACATTGGTTACTTGTGCGCTGATTGTAAAAAGTGCAAGAGGCAAAATCGAAATTGTAAGTCGATACTATTTCCCAGTTCTTCTTTGGCATCTCAGTCTGGTAATACGCAAGGTTTCCTTGATGTATGCCGCCGTCGTTGTCCTTCGGATTTGACACAGGCTTTTGCGGTGTCAGAAATGCGCCAGCAACAGCATAGGTTGCATTTGAGTTCATAGGTTCGCTCAGGACTCGGATTGTCGCATTCGTCTTCAAGTCAGTCAGAAATCCATTTGTTAGCATGTTCAGAGTATAGTTTCCGGGATTCAAAACTACTGGTTCAGAGAGGCTTGGCCCCCTGTTGAAGAATGGATATCCAAGTGTAGCCGAACGCCAAACTTCCTTACCCGAGCTGCTTGCTTTGATTATGATACTGTGGCTGTGATGAGAATCCCAAGGTCCGTCGGAGTTATGGAAAGCCACAGCCTGGCCGCTGTAGAGCGTCAGTTCATGTGGCAATATTTGCGGGTTGGTGTTGCTGATGAATTTGTGATCCTCGTCAGGCCAATCCTCGTGTGCCTCATTTGCGATTAGGCTGATCCAATTCTTCACATCTTTTGGGACCGTGTACCTTGCATTTGCATGGAAGTCCTGAGCGGCGGTGCTATTTCCATACATCTCTGTTATGATTATTTCAGACACAAGTACGGGACTGAGTATGATAGGATTGTCAAAGCTGTTAATCAGAAATACCCGGATTTGATAATTCCCTGCGCGCTCTGCTGTCCAAGACGTTCCTGCTGTAGCATTGACTGAACTATTCGCAGGTAAAGTTATTTGCGAAAAATCCAAAAAGTGTGTGATCCCGCTCCCATTGAGACTTCTAGCCTCAATGATTACTATACAGGACATTTGTTCATCCCCAGCATTGAAAATCCACGTAGCAAGAGCGACTGTCTCTCCAGTCCTTACGTCGCTCAATATCCTTCCTAAGGCATCCAAAGCAACTGGGTTCGATGGAGCGAGAGAGTCTTCTGCTTTTGAAACAATCAGAGTTACGACGTACTCCGAGGGCTCGATTACTTGAGTGCTAACAGGATATGGCATCACATTTACGAGTTCAACCAGATATCCACCGATAGACAGGTGATCGTTATTACTTGTGCCGGGCTCGGCACTTCTTATCAATGTCATCCCAAAGCGACCGAGGTTTTCCCCACTAGAAGTGATCTTCAGTTCCACTAATACTGAAACTTGACCTGCCCAGATGCATTGAACATCTGACGGGCACCTAGAATCTTCAGTCACGTCAACGAAGCTCAAGTCTAGGTCAGCCGATGTAAGATGTGCTGTCTGATTAATCCCAATGCTGAACTGGCTTTCCAAGTTTGTCGACCCGGTAGCTGATGTTGCATCTGCTATCCAGTGTTCTTTCAAAGATAAGGACATGTCAAACAGAGTGAGATCGAAGAAGAGAAGAGCAGAGAGCACAGCTGCTGTTGCTACCAATGACAGTCGTGTAGCGATGCTATCATTTCGAACTCGACGATTCAACTCTGTCACAAAACATACAGAGTTACATATATTGTAAATGGATGATAGTTCAATCGTGAATGATTCTAACTTGTAATGTTCTTCGGATGAAGCTGGCTGAACCTATATGAGCTCCGATTATTAGGAATGAACAAGAAGATTGTAGAGATTCATAATACGCCAAGACTTCGGGCGTTGATCCAATAATTCACCTTCTTCAGCTCGTCCTCATCAAGCAGCCTAGTATACTGCTTGCCAAGCTTTTGCAAGAGTTTGTCGAGGTTTTCTCCCTCTTTTCTTGCATTTTCCATCTCCTGAACTGACGCTGCTTGTTCCTTGTAATATTGCTGTCTTCTTACTGCCTTCTCGACCTCTTCAAAGACATGGCCAACTTCAACCAGTTCCCCAACCTCTGCATCAAGCAGATCCAGTAACTTGATCACGCGCTTTTGGCCTCTAATCATCCATCTCTCCCTTGCAAAATCGAGCGTCATTTGTTTCTTGACGAGCCCAATCCGCCTTAGTGTGGCTAGGTGCTTTTCGACTGTGGGCGCCTTTATCGAAAGCGTTTTTGAGAGAGAAGTGACACCGCATCCGGTTTCTGCCTCCAATAGCGCTCTTAGAATGTCAAGCCTCTTGTCCTGTCCCAGAACTGAAAGTATTACGTCCATTGGAAGAGTAGTATGAGGAGAATCTCCTAAAGAACTAGTAGACGGAGTGTGTGTACGACTACCCTTGGACAATGCCTTGTGGTTATGATTGGAGGGATAAAGATTTACCTTTTGGTTCTTAATGCCACGTCCGAGTCTGAACTGTTGTTCGCAACTACGATCTTTTGACCTGTTTCATCACGTTTTCCAATACTTCGATAGATTTTTTCTTTCCTTCAGGCATATCGGCGATAAACCTTGCGATCACCCGTACATTAATAGCAAAGTCGCTGTCTGGATAACGTTGGTAGAAAAGGTAGGCGTCTTTCTTGTGAGGCCCTCCATATGATTTTCTTACAACGGGATCTTCTTTTATCCGGGCAATGCAGGGTGCTTCAAATGCCCTTTCGACCAGTGATACCAGCTTGTCAGTGACTTTGTCACCCGTAATTCGGTTAACTATGAATCCCGCGGGTTTACAATCAAAGACGTGTCTTGCCAAGTTAGCTAGGTCTATTCCTCCCTCGACGCAGAGTGAAAACTCGTCCTCGCTAAGTATCATTATCAGATAGTTGCAAATGCCCAAGGCGAGAAAAGCCGATTCGCTCATTGGGAACGGAGTGTCTACAAGAAGGACATCGCACTCAAGTTCTTCTAGCTTGCGTGCCAGTCTTGCAGGTCCCAAATTGAAATACGATTCAAGACTCAATCCTGAGGGCAGCAAAAACAAGTTATCTATTCCAGTCTTGTGCAGCGCTTCGTTAGGATTCAAATTCTTGCTGATAGTCTGGCTCAATGTTGTCGCACCAACTTCAGCGCCCATTATGGTTTCCATGGCTTTGCTTGGGTCAGCGTCAAAAACGATCACACGCTTTCCTGAGAGAGCCAGTGAGGCAGCTACATTTGCCTGTAGTAGAGTCTTACCTACACCACCCTTTGGGATGGTAAAAGTCAGAGCTTTCAACAACAAAAGTGGCAAATTTGG
>CAYYYR010000016.1:0-5199 GCA_964476255.1 uncultured Nitrososphaera sp. | reverse complement strand
TCTTTTGTGCATTCAAACGAAGCTTATTCGAGTACAACGAGAGGCAGAAGCAGTTGCATGTCGCGGTGAGAGATACCCGGTTTATGAGCGAAAGCGACAAGAAGATTTACGGCGCACACCTTTTACACGAGCGTTAAGAGTTATTACGCCGACAATACTGCAACTTGTCATGACCGGCGAGCAAGCAGACCTAAACGTAACAGTTAGGGCTATTATGTCTATGAGAAAGCGCGACAAACTTGAGGCTTGGTTTCAATACCCTGCACCGCCACCCGTGCTAGAGACAGCCAATAAAGATTTCGACCCAAACTACATTGCAGTGCAGCTTTGGTTTCAAAGCAAAGACAATCGAGACTTTGTATTTAACATGGTCTTAAATCAAGAAATAGCCAAGCAGCTAAACCTGATGGTCGGCGATAAATTGACTTTAAAAATAGCAAAAGAAAGTCAATAAGAATAAAAGATTGTGGGCGTTCAAACGCACGCCTTGATAGATAGCCTAAGTGGACCGGGTGGGATTTGAACTTACGACCTAAGCTATCGTTACTAGTAAAAATGAGCGGAAATCCCACCCCCCGCACCTTTTCATTCTATCCAAGCTGGCGCACCTCTAAACCCTTTTAATGACAAAAGGCCATACAATTGACGGTTGAAAAAACCATCAAGAATCCTCGTGGGCATTGACGGGTCGGACGACTCCCTGAGGGCGGCAGATTACGCTATGGAACTGGCCAAAAGCAATGGCGCCGAAGTCCTTGTCGTTAGCGTGCTGGACATCACGTCAATCTTTAAGATACTCCCCCGGGAAACTAAAAAGCAAATAAGTGCACTGGGAAAGCAGGACGCCGGCAGGATCTTTGCCATTGTGCAGAAAATGGCAGAGAAAAAAGGACTGGATGCCGAAACTGAGGTAATTGAAAGCTCTTCCTCCGCGGCCGACGCCATAATCAACTACGCCAAAAGGAAAGTCGCTGACATGATTGTGGTAGGAACAAAAGGGAGATCAGGGATGAGCAAGGCGCTGCTTGGAAGCGTCGCCTCGAAGGTAGTCATGCATTCGCCATGCCCTGTCCTTGTAGTCAAGTAAATCCGGTAACTAGCAATCTTGTCATTGTTTCGCAGGTTCTAGGTTGTCGTTCGCTGGTCCGTTGATCACCTGGCCGGCATACGAAAAGCGCGACCCGTGGCACGGGCAGTCAAACGACTTTTCAGAATCGTTCCATCTCACGATGCAGCCAAGGTGCGTGCAGACGGCAGAGTAAGAATGGAGCTCGCCTTTTTCGTCTCTGTAGTACGCCACCGACTCTTTCTCGTTCTTTTTTTCGACAACCATGCCCTGCCCCGGCTCAAGCCTGTCTGGGTTCATTTCCTGCCTCCAGAGCGGGTCCTGCGTGCCGGGTCGTAGAGCTTGGTCCACTCGTTCCTTTTACCAAGAATAAGGTCGGTCAATATGATGCCGGCAATTGTCCCGTGCGTGATGCCATTGCCAGAGTCGCCGGTGGCGATGAAAATGTTCCTCCTCTTGTCTCTGGGGTTCCGTCCGATGAACGCCAGCGAGTCTTTGGGCTCCAATACCTGCCCTGACCATCGGTATTCGAGCTCCTCAATCGGGAAGCGCTTTTTTGCCCACGATTCGAGCACGCCGTACCTCCTGTCCATTTCATTGGCATTGCCGGTTTCGTGGTCCTCGCCGCCGCCGACGAGCAGGTCGTAATCCTTGCCTTCCATTTTCTGGACTCTGACGTAATGGTATGGTGGCACGGCGTTCTTTGATTTGTGGTTGCCCGTGTCCCAGTAAAGCGCCTTTGGCACAGAGCCCTTTTTGATCCGCGCCCCGATTGCGTACGTCCTGTATGCAGTTTGCTTGTCGTAGATCTTGCTAATCTTGTCGATTATGGGGGCGTTGGTGGCAACGACTACTTTTTTCGCCCCAACCCTATGGCCGCCAGTAGTCTTGATGCCGGTGGACATGATGTCCTGCGCGTGCGTTTCCGTGTAGATCTGCCCACCCTTGCGCATTGTCGCCTGCGCCAGCCCTGCCAGAAATTTCATCGGCTGGAACTGGCCTTGGCCCGGGAAGCGTATGCAGGAGCCGGTGTCAAACGAGTCGAGCGGCGCCCTGTCAACAAGCTCGGTCCCTGCAATGCCGGCCCTGTGCGTCGCCTCAAGCTCGTCATTTAATGATTTTATCCTGTCACTCGGATCAAGGAACAGGTACCCGTCGAGCCTCTCAAAGTCGCATTTGATCTCTTCTTCCCTGACTATCAACTCAACCAAATCTATCGCGGCTGTGTGGCTTGCAGCCGCGGCCCTTGCGCCCTTCTTCCCATGGACCTTTTCAATGTGGTAGTACCTGTCGTCAAGCGCATGGGTGATGTGCGCAGTGGTCCTGCCGGTTTCGCCGCTACCCAAGTTCCCGTCGTCAACTACCGCAATGCTCTTTCCTGCCCGGGCGAGCAGGTACGCTGTCGTCATTCCTGCGATGCCGCCGCCGACAATTACAATATCTGCTGAAATGTCGCGATTTAGTTTCTTAAATTGCAAAGACCCGGCATTGGCAAACCAGGATGATTCCCTCCTGCCCGCAGTCTTGTTCTCCCAGCCTTCAAGCCGACCGGTATCATGTACCTGCACGTACTGAATGTCATTGCACGCCTTAATATGGTTGCATAAATTAGTAATAGAAAAAGGATTTGGACCCTTAATTTTTATACCTAATGCTGCTCCCGATAGGCATGAGCTCTATTGCAGTTGAATACTATAACAGGAAATTCGGCGACGACAGGTCTGCAGCTTTTATTCATCTCGTGAGGGAGATAGGCGAGATCGCGTTCGCGATGGAAAAGAGCAACGTCGAGCACGCCAAGATGGAGATAACGGAATCCGCGGCCCTGCTCTATTACCTGGCGACAAAGTACGGCCTCGACATTGACGCCAACATGAAAGCCGTTTATACGAAAAAGCTGGAAATGTTAAAGACCAAAGCATGATCACGCTCCGCGACGACCTTGACGCAATAACCGCGATACTGGACGAAACTTTCAATGTCCCGGCGTTCAAGCGCAATTACGACGAAGTGTTTGGAAAAATAGCCACCATACTCTACCGCTACGGCGTCGCGGAAAACCCGCGCAACCTGAGGTTCCGGTTCATTTTGTGCATGCAAGACTTCTTTAACGGAATACCGCAGGACCAGTGGCGCGTAAAGGATCCGGCGTTTGTAAAGCAGTCGGAGGATTTCGCGATAGCAAAATTCCGCGAGTGGGTCATAGAGCAGATCACCTAGCCGCCTTGCTTTTTGCTACCCACTGCTCGTACATCTTTATCAGCTCGTCGACATCGCTCCCATTTTCAGAGTACGTGACAATCACCCCGAACTTGCCCTTGCCGTCGTGCCCCCTTGCGAAATAGCCCCAGAACGTGTCGGGCAGCCTTTCAAAGTTCGACTTGTTGTTTGACACGCCCATCAGGTTCTTGGCCACCGTGTCGAGCACCCTGACTGCGTCATCCGCTTCTATCATACTGTTGTGACATCATCGTCATTTAAAATACCTGCCGGGGTTCAAATAGGATTTCTGCGTATAATGACCTATGAAGACAAGGTGCGGCCATTCTGAGAGGGGAGCGTATGCCAAAGCCCACCATGGGCTGTGCAGGCGCTGCCACTCTAACTTTGCCTACCTGGTAGAACTGGAGGAGCGGCACGGCGAGGACGCGCTGGTGGAGTACTGGTACTCGCAGATACTTGCCAACCTGTCAGAATCAAAGGACGCCGGCTGCCTTATCGATCATTTGATCGACTTTTACCAGCGCAAGCTGGTCGAGATCCCGTCAAAGCAGCGCTACATCAGCAAGATGCTCTACATGTTGCGCTCGATCAAGGATCCGTTCGACCCAAACAGGATGACCTGATCACTGCACCCTTTCTACCAGTTCGAAAACCTTGCTCATCGTAGGAGGCTCGCCCTGCGGGTCTCTGACGTATAGCGAAGCGCAGCAGTTTGCAAACAATAATCGTTCTTGCGGATCCAGCCCTGCAAGGTAGCCGACAACGTCCGCGGCGTCCCACGAGTCGCCGGCGCCAGTCAATGTTTTTGCGTCGACCTTGATCGCATGCACAAACGAGCTCTCCCTGCCGTTGGACCACGCCGCCCCGATCTTTGAGTGCAGGTCCGTGCTGATGCCCACCTTTTCAGAGATCTTTTTGGCTGCGCCCCTGACTTCGTCTGCGCCGTAGCTGGGCCCGAGCAGGCGCCCGAGGTCGAGCGCGTCTGCAAGCGAGTTGCACTCGTTTTCGTTGATGCTGAGGCAGTCGGTCATTTTTGCCAGCTTGGCAAGCGAGTCGCGAAAATCCTGCTTCCTCGTTTCTACGTCCGCGGGGTCAATAAAGTGGAACGCGCTCGGCGAGTTCCCGAACGCAAACTCGGCAAGCTCGGTCCCTCTGAGGTTGCTGGCCCAGTTGACTATCATGACGCCGTCGGCGTTCTTTAATATCGCCCTGTCGGCTTCGGAGCCCAGTTTCTCAGGGCCGAAATTCGCGTTGTCGCCAATGTCGCTCACCATCACGTTCACCCGCGTGTCTTCGTGGGGAAACTCGAAGGCGGTGGTGAGGCCGCTTTTTCCGCCGGCGATCCTGAGGGTCGCCCTGTCGCCAAACTGCGAAAACGCCTGCCTTATCATGGCCGCGCCAATCTCGTCTGCCACGGTAAAGAGCGCGAGCTTTACCCCAAGCTTTGCAAGGCAGTAGGCGACGTTGACGGCGTTGCCGCCCTTGACGTCAGTCGCTGGGACGCCCCTGACGCTCCCGCCTCCTCGCTTGGCTTTCTCTGCCAGCGCGTCGAAAAGCTTCTCCTTTGACTCGAGCCGGATTATGCGGTCGACGAAAAAGTCCGGCATCACGACTATCGAGCCGACGATGTTAAGCTGCTTGAGCTTTTCAATTATCGCCACAGCTGCTCAAAATGATTGGGCCGTATATGTAGTTTGAAAAAGGGAAAAAGAGCGGAGGTTTACTCCATGCCCATTCCGCCCATGCCACCCATACCGCCTGGCGGGCCTGCCGGGCCTCTGGACTTGCCTGAAGCGATCACGTCGTCGATCCTCAGGATCATGGTCACAACCTCTGTCGCGGACTTGATTATCTGCTGCTTGACCACCAGCGGCTCGAGCACGTTCTGCTTGTACATGTCCGCGACCTTT
>CAYYYR010000015.1:0-60586 GCA_964476255.1 uncultured Nitrososphaera sp. | reverse complement strand
CGCCAGCCTATACGACGTAAGGAAGGTCATCAGGGTCATGGCAAAGAGCAGGATGCCTGTCGACAGGTGGGTCGCCACGAGCAGGGGCTCCAGCCGCAGGGTGACTACCAGCATCCCAAACACTATCTGCACCGACACCGCAATTGCGGCTATAATCGCAGTCTTGCGGGCCGGCTTGGCGTTCCAGAAGGAATAAGCTGCAGTCGCATAGATCAGGCCGGCGGCAATGACCACCATCACGCGGTGGTAGTGCTCAAAGAAATGCCTCTCTGACGGCAGGTCAAAGCCGTTTGGGCAGAGCGGCCAGTCGGGGCAGGAAAGCCCCTGGTGCGACGCCGTGATGTAGACGCCGATCAGCATGACAGAGTATAGCATGGCCAGCGCCGCGAACGAGAGGCCTGCCGCCACTTTTGGGCTCCGCTGCTGCACCTCCAACCGGCAAAAATCGCGGCTACGCCAATTATAACCTTGGCATTTAACTTTGTTCTACTCCAATTCCTCATATCCGTTTTATGCGCGGTGACGCTTGTTGCTGCAATGGAGAAAAACCCTCCTACTAACGCCGATCTGGCGAGCTATGAATGCAGGTACCCGAAGGACCTGTTCAACAAGATGGTGGTCGCAAACGGGCAGGCGATAGGCCACGTTGCAAAAGAGGCCGGCGGCCTGATTGTGGTTTTCAGCGATTCCGATAATTCGCGCTTTGACGTCCCAGAGTCAAAGGTCGCGCTGGCTGGCGGCTCGGTGGTGGTGAAAGAGCCGCTCGAGCAGTACGCGGTCGGTAGGGATGCCCCGCTGCCGGAGGGTAAATCGCTGAGGCCTTCAGGGGATGAGATACGGGCGGCAGCTGCAGAGCAGCTCGAAGTGAAAGAGAGAAAAGGCACGACTCCCGATGTGGTGATGAAAGAGGGCGGCAGCTGACAACGGTGCCGCGGCCTGAAACCACGGCAGTGTCAACGCCGGAAGGGTACGTCGACACCGAGTCAGAGCTGTCAAAAAAGATCGGGGGCGCGCTTGCAGAGCTCAGGAAGCTGATAGTCGCAGGCACCAAAGTAGCCAAGAAAAAGGCCAAGGAAGCGCGGGCTCAGGCCGCGGAAAAGCACGCAGAAATGGACGCCGAAGCCATTTCCAAGATGGGCGACCTTTCGATGAGGTTTGCCGACTCGTTTGAGGACGTGCTGTCAGAGATCAGGGCAAGGACTTATTCTGATCAGGATCAGATTTACACGGGCTTTCTAAAGTTGATGGACACGCGGCGCGAAATGGTGGTTGCACGTCGCGACTTTGCCAGAAGGCTGAAGTCCTCTGTCGGCGTCCCCGTTGTGGACAAGCCCCAGCTGGGTGCGCCTTCAGGGCTCCCGGAGGACACACGTGAGAGCAGAGCGCGCAAAAGTACAGGAGCAAAAAGAAAGTAGACAAGAAGAAGAAAAGCTCAATAGTGCAGGCGCGAGTTTTCGTAAAATTCCCTGTCCTCTTCGGACATGACCACCCGCTCGTGGCACTCTTTGCACAGCAGGTATTTCGCGTCGGCCGGCAGCTCTTTCTTGCACCTGCCGCAGAATTTCTTCAACGACCGTATTGCGCCCTTTTGGGATAAAACTTTGCCGCATAGAAATCTACTTAAGCATCAAGCTCGACATCAAAACGGCCGGCAGCGTTGGCTTTGCAAAATGAAGTTTTCAGTGCATTATCGTATGCCACTAGCAAGGGCTTCCAGATACACCCCGACGCGTTTGCGATGCTAAAGGGCCTGGACGCCGACGTGCTCCAGACGGTCAAGGAAATAATAAAGTCGAAAAAGCCGTCGAAAAACGCGGTAATCCTTGTCAACGACATCAAAAGTTTGTTGAGCCCCAAGAAGGACGAAGGGCCGATAGAGCAGGCCTGCAGCATCTTGATGGATCCGACGCCAAAGGTGACCACCGGAGAAGGAGTGGAAGGCTACGCCGCCCTTTTCAGGAGCAGATTTGAAAAGTCCATGCGCATTTTATCGCAGCGGCCCGACAGCAAGCGGATATCAAAGATAGCATCGGTGAAGCAGGCCTCCCGCGCCGTTAGCAGCAAGTTTGTTGAGAGGGACGAAAAGAGCCTGCACGGCGGCGCCGGCTCGACGGTGGTGGCCGGCCTACTGATGTCAAGGCGCACCAAAAAGAACGGGATCGAAATCGCGGTCGACGACTATACCGGCATCCTGACCGTGACCGCGGTGGCAGAGGACGCGAAAAAGCGGGCGACTGCGCTGGCTCTGGACCAGATGGTCATGCTAGAGCTTGAAAACTGCAAGGGGGCGCCGGGGCTGACGGTAAAGAGCGTCATGACGCCCGACATCCCTGACCACCTGCCGAACAGGAGCAGGTCGGAGGCGTACGCGGTCTTGATTTCAGATCTTCATGTTGGGAGCAAGTATTTCATGGAAAAGGAATTCCTGTGCTTTCTGGACTGGCTGTCGTCTGACGACGACCTTGTGCGCAAGATCAAGTTCCTCTGTGTCGGGGGCGACCTGATAGACGGCATCGGCATATTTCCAAACCAGGACAAAGAATTGCTGGAAATGGACGCGGGAAAACAGATGAGCCACGCCGCGAGGCTGCTGGCAAGGGTGCCGAAA
Organism: uncultured Nitrososphaera sp.; assembly: GCA_964476255.1. Classification (GTDB taxonomy): domain Archaea; phylum Thermoproteota; class Nitrososphaeria; order Nitrososphaerales; family Nitrososphaeraceae; genus Nitrososphaera. Next base: position 57,978 of record CAYYYR010000015.1, on the reverse strand, counting down.
CACATCAAGGTGTTGGTGATACCGGGCAACCACGACCCGGGCAGGAGGGCGCTCCCGCAGCCAGCGATCCCGGGCAGTCCCACAGATCACCTTTACGGGCTGGAAAACTGCACGATGCTGGGCAACCCGGCTTTTGTGGACCTGAACGGAGTAAAGCTGCTCATGTTCCACGGTCAGAGCCTTGACGACGTTATTGCAACTACGCCGGGCCTCAGCTACCACAGGCCTGCAGAGGCGATGAAGGTGCTTCTCAAGGCGCGCCACCTCGCTCCGACATATGGCGAACGGACGCCGGTCGCCCCCGAGCAGGAGGACATGATGGTCATCACCGATGTGCCGGACATCTTCCACTCGGGGCACGTGCACGTGACGGACGTGCAGAGCTACCGCGGGACGCTTGTAGTGAACTCGGGCGCATGGCAGAGCCAGACAAGATACCAGCAGACGATGGGCATCACCCCGTCGCCGGGGCTGGCGATTCTTGTCAACCTGATGACGCTCCAGCCGTCTATCCAGGATTTCAATCTATGAGCGGCGCAAAAGTAGAATCTTCTTTGAGCGCTTCTTTGACGGTCGTTAACGGGACTGTTATCTTGATCTTTTGCGACCTGCCGTAGCGGCCTTGGCTGACGATGTCTGTTGAGATCAGGCCCTGTAGTTCCAGATCGCTTATTATCTGGGTCATGCGCCGCTGGGTCAGCGGCTTTTGCTCCACTTCCTTGCATAGCGACAGGTAGACGTCGTACACTTCGCCCGTAGTGCCATTCTTTGACTTCATTACTGCAACGATGACGAGCTTGTCGTGGGTCGTTGCGTTTTTCATAGCTATAAAGGGCGCCTCTTTTTCCAACCTGTCTTCTCCGGCCCGCACGTGCTTTTCGTCGACTTTGGCGGCGCCTTCCCTTTCGGCCAGCTCTGCCGCGACCCTCAGCAGGTTGATCGCCTTTCTTGCGTCGCCGTGCTCCCTTCCCGCAATAGCGGCACACAGGTTGACGGCCGCGTCGGAAATCGCGCCTTCATTGAAGGCAGATATGGCGCGTTCCTGCAGTATCTGACGCAGCTGGTTCACAGCATAGGGGTTGAAGACCAGCTCTTCTTCGCTGAGGCTGCTTCTCACGCGCGGGTCGAGCTTGTCTTTGAACGTCAGGCTGTTAGAGATCCCGATGAGACTGACAAAGCCTCCCTTCATCTTCTGGTTGGCTCTTGTAAAGTTGTAAAGGATGTCGTCGCCGCTCTTGTCGACGAGCGAGTCTATTTCGTCGATTACCAAGATAAGGTTTAGTTTTTTCTTTTGTATAAACTGCAGTATCCTGTCAGTCGCTTCGCCCATCGACAGGCCAGTAAAGTGAACGTGCTTTTCCTGTTCTTTGTTGACCCCCAGATCTTCCGCGATTTCAAACAACACCTTGTATGCACTGCCCGCAGTTTTTGCGTTAATGAACAAGACCGTTACGTTCATCTTGAGCTCGACTGCTTTTTTTGCAAGCCTTTCTACGACGTTTCTGGCCGCCGCTGTTTTGCCGGTCCCAGGCTTACCAAACAAAAGAAGGTTCGATGGCCTAGTGCCCTTGAAGATCGTCGACAATACCTGTGCAAGCGTCTTTGTTTCTTCGTCCCTGAACGGAAGTTTTTCCGGCACGTAATCTATATTCAGAAATTGTGAAGCTTTGACGAGCGACTTGCCGCTTGCGGCTCTTGTGAAAATATTATCAATGTCAGAGCTCAATTATCGATCACCATTCTTGGCGCGCCAATTTTAACCCGCCGCCCCCTCTTTTTCTTATCCAGAGCCTTTACTTGTTAACTTTATCTTAACAGTTACGTTAACAGGTCGTTTTTAACCGGCCGAATCAACTATAGCTAATTTGCGTATTAGCTTGATGACATTGATTGTAAAGAGATTTGAGAAGGGTTGTGGACAGGAAAGCAAGGGGTGTCGGCATGACAAAAGTTATTGCGCGATCAACTGCTGTTAACAGCATACGAACGTCGCCGGCCAAAAGGGCTGAAAATGACCCCTTTGTTTCTACTGGAGCGTTAACGTCGACCTTGGCCCTGTTAACAAACCCGGACAGGACCCCTCCATTTCCACTGGAACCGTAAACGGGGAGTTTCCAACTAGAAATCTGGTTAACCAAAGGCAGTTGTTAACCGGAATAGCCTCTCTCTCAAGCGCGGTTAACAAGAGCTTAGCTCTTTGTTATCAACAATGGCAGAGCTGGTGTTAAGTGTTAAGACGATAAAACGTCCATCTACTCTGACATGGGCCCGGGAAAGAGAAAGTTCAAGATCGAGTTGGAGGACGCCGAGGGGAGCAAGTACAACCTCTCCCTAGAGGGCAACGTGTCCAAAGACAAGATAATGAAGATAGTAGAGTTCATGGACCTTCTCAACATCGAGTCGAACGGCAGCGGCGAGGCCGAGACGTTCACAGCCAAGGCGGCGGCCTCTGTCGGCGACAGGATCTGGAGCCTCGTCGAGGGCAAGTTCCCCTACGGCGGCTTTACCTCGACCGACATCCTCGAGCTCTATGAGGATCAATACAACGAGCCGATCAAGCTGAGCATCATCTCGACCTACCTCTCAAGATACTCTGATCGCGGCAGGCTGGCTAGGAACCGCCAGGGCAAAGAGTGGGTCTACAAAATCACTAGACAGCAGCAGGCGCAACCTTCTCCCTCAGCCTCTCTCGACCTGCGTCCGTGATGTGATACCTGAAGGGCTTTGCGTTGACGTCCCTGCTTACAAGGCCAGAGTCGTGCAGTTTTTTCATGAGGCGGGCGGTGTGCTCGCGCGTCCTGCCGACCGCAAGCTGGACCTCTCGTGAAGTCCGCGGCCTCTCTGCGAGCAGCTTCAAAATGTAATCGGTCGTGCCGTTGCCTTCCTTCTCAACCGCCGCGTGCTGCGTGACTGCCACGGGCTCACTCGCCGGCGCTACGTGAGGTTGCGGCTGGTGTGACACCTGCTGGTACTGTGACGTCGTTGTTTGAGGCGGCTGCGACCTCACCTCCATGATGTCGACCTTTGATCGGAGCTCCGCGATCACCCTGTCGTAGTCGCGCAGCCTGCGAGTGTATTCGAGAACGACCGCCTCGACCACTGCCTCGTCGGCCCTGTAGCGGCGGCCCGCCAGCGCGCTCTTTGCCCTAGCGTAAACCATCACGCAGGCTATGCCTGCAAGGAACGCAAAGGCGCCTGACGTCACGGCACTGCTGGTCAGAAACGTGATTAGGAAGGAAACGTCGACGATCATGTCACGGCATTACGTTACGGCACCGTGATTTATCGCTACAGAACAACATTATTTTACAACTTGGACATTCTTTTTACCAGCTGATCAATCACGGATATCACGTCGCCCACGCTCAGCCGGCTGGCGACATCACTGTCTTCCGAAGCAAATATCACGCCTACCTGTTCTGCGAGCCTGCCAATAGCACTCAATGCTTCAGGCTGCACGATCCCCGTCGATTGCAGAAGTATCATGCTATACAAAACCGCGTTGACCTTGTCCCGGCACTGCTTCACCTGCCTGTAATAGGCCCCTGAACTGATGTTCGGTGCCCGGTCGCCACCCTGCAGCTTTTTAGAAATTATTGACAACTGGCGTGGAGTAAATAGAGAATTTGCAACAAGATAGGCATAAAGATTGTTAGAATTGGATTTTACGTCGGCCATAAACACTATACAAATCTGTATAGCGCCATAGGATAAAAAGCTTCGTAGCATCAAACTTTAAAGTGACCAGCTTGTTTCAAAAGAAGAAGTGGCACCAGGAAAGGTCGAGCAGCATTTACGAGACGAGATAAAAAAACACGGCACGATTTGCCTTCCGCTTATCGACTCTGAAAACTCTACCGACGCGGCAGCTATTGCCAGGAAGGTGGAGGAAAAGGGGGCGTCCGCGATTCTGGTGGGCGGCTCGTCGGTCATCGATCAATTAGAATTAGCCAAAGTGGTGGCGGAAATAAAATCCAAGATCAAGATACCCGTGATATTGTTTCCCGGAAACGTCACGGGCGTGTCACCAAAAGCCGACGCAATCCTGTTCAGCTCGCTATTGAATTCAGAGAACCCGTATTTCATAACAGAAGCGCAGGCGCTCGGCGCGGTCGCGGTGAAAAAGTATGGCATCGAGCCCCTGCCGACAGCCTACATCATTGTCGGCGAAGGGACGGCGGCCTGGTTCGTCGGCCGCGCAAGGGGAATCCCGTTCAACAAGCCAAACCTTGCAGTGATGTATTCGCTCGCGGCCCAGTACTTGGGCATGCGCTTAGTCTATCTTGAAGCCGGCTCGGGCGCGTCGCAGAGCGTGCAGCCGGAAATGGTGGCGGCGGTAAGGAAGAACTATGAAGGCACGCTGATCGTCGGTGGCGGGATCCGGTCGCCTGAAACCGCCGGGCGGATAGCAAAGGCGGGCGCCGACATCATCGTCATCGGCACAATGATAGAAAAGGACGGCAACTGGCAGGAAAACTTTTCGTCGATAGTCAAGGCCATCAGGTCGCGATAATCATGATGCCGGATGAAGCCGAGGCCCGTCTCAAGGACGTGAGAATGCCGGCATATTACAGGCGCTACCAGCAGGACATCCTCCAGAACGTCTACCAGAACTACCAGCACGCGCTAAAGGCAAGGCGGCGCGGGATCGACGTCGCAGACATTGTGGAACCCAAGATAGCCTACGACCTGGCGGACAGAGTCGCCAAGATGCACGAAATCGACATCGCTGACAGGCTGCGCACCCTGCTCGCGGCGACTACAAAGGAAAAGGCGGCACTAAAGATAGCGGAGGAGATTGCGGCAGGCGAATACGGCTCGGGCGACCTGAAGACCCGGCTCGACAACGCCGTGCGCGTGTCGCTGGCGGTGGTCACGGAAGGCGTGACGGTAGCCCCGCTGCAAGGGATAGCCGACGTCACGATAAAGAGCAACGCAGACGGCTCGCAATACCTGTCGGTGTCGTTTGCCGGCCCGATCAGGTCGGCCGGCGGCACCGAAGCCGCGCTCACCATGCTCATGGCCGATCACGCAAGGAAGGTGGTCGGCCTTGGCAAGTACGTCGCAAATTCGTTTGACGACGAAACCGGCAGGTTCGTCGAAGAGCTCCGCATCTACGAACGGGAAGTCATGGGCTTCCAGTTCAAGGTCCTTGACGAAGACGTCATAAAGTGCATTTCAAGCGTGCCGGTCGAGCTGGACGGCGTGGACACAGACCCGGTCGAAGTGGTGGGGCACAAGGGCATGCGCAGGATATTCACCGACAGGGTGCGCGGGGGCACTCTCCGGGTCATGAACGACGGGCTGATCGGCCGCAGCAGGAAATTACTGAAGCTGGTTGAGACGTTAAAGCTAGACGGCTGGGATTGGCTCAAGGACCTGAAGGGGGCGATCCAGACGGGCGACGACGACGCGGCCCACCACAGGATGTCAGAGGTCATCACCGGCAGGCCCGTGCTTTCGATGTCCAAAAAGATAGGCGGCTTCCGCCTGCGCTACGGCCGCTGCTACAACACTGGCTTTGCGACCGTGGGGATACACCCGGCAGTGCCGGTGCTACTCAACTACGCCATAGTGGCGGGCACGCAGATCAAGATGGACGTGCCGGGCAAGGCGTCCACCATAGCACTGGTCGACACCTTGGAAGCGCCGATCGTCAGGCTCGACGACGGCACGGTGATGCCCGTGCCCACGGTCGAGCAGGCTGAAAAGATCCGGACAAGTGTCGCCAAGATCCTGTACCTAGGTGACATGCTGATAAGCTACGGCGACTTTCTCGAAAACAACGCCCAACTGCCGCCCGCAGGATACGTCGAGGAGATATGGGCTCAGCAACTAAAGTCAAAACTGCCGGCGCTGCCAGTCGACTCGAACAGGGAAAGGCTGATCCAGCTGGCCGAAAACCCGCTGATCGTGCCGGCAGTTGAAGAAGCGTTTGGCATCAGCAAGCTGGGCCTGCCGCTGCACCCGAAATATTCGTTCTACTGGGACACAGTCGGCCTTGACGAAGCGCTCTACCTGAAGGACAGGCTCGACGACGGCATGCCACACGACGCAAAGTTAAAGGACGTCTTGGAGCGGCTAGGGGTCGCCCATTCCATAGCCGACGGCAGGATCAGGCTCGACGACAGCAGCCAGGCCCTCTCACTGAGGCGGCTGCTCGCCGGGCCGCTGGTCGAAGCCAAGGACGCGACAGAGTTTGTGACGAAATCGTCCGGGGTCCACGTGATGCCGAAATTTGCCTCCACCATCGCGGTAAGGGTCGGCAGGCCGGAAAAGGCGGCCGAGCGCAAGATGAAGCCGCCGGTGCACGTGCTGTTCCCGGTCGGCCCGAAGGGCGGCGCGACGCGCGACATCATGAAGGCGTGCAAGGAAGACTCGTTCTACACCGAGATAGCGAACCGCTACTGCGATGATTGCAAGTTGCCTTCGATCGGAACGCACTGCCGCGCCTGCGGCGCGTCGACAATGATCCGGAACCTCTGCATCGTGTGCAGGGGAGAGGTCGAAGACGGCGAAAAGTGCGCGCGCTGCGGCAAGGACGGCAGGACGCATTCGTCAGTCAACTACCCGCTCAAGGCCGCGATGGAGCAGGCCAAGAAAAAGCTGGGCGTGGTGCCGGCAGAGCCGTTCAAGGGGGTAAAGTCGCTCATGAGCCGGCACAGGTCCGCGGAGCCACTGGAAAAGGGGATACTGCGCCAGAAGCACGGCCTGCACGCGTTCAAGGACGGCACCGTCAGGTTCGACGCCACCAACGAGCCGCTCACGCATTTCAAGCCGGCGTGGATAGCAGTCAGCATCGAGAAGCTGAGGGAGCTGGGCTACACTCGCGACTACCTCGGAAAAGAGCTAGAGTCGCCGGACCAGATAGTGGAGCTGATGATGCAGGACGTCATCATCCCCCGCGACTCTGCAAAGCACCTTCTCAACACAGCGAAATTCATAGACGAAGAGCTGGAGAAGCTGTACGACGTGGAGCCGTTCTACAGCGTGGATACAGTCGGCGACCTCGTGGGCCGCCTTGTCGTCGGCCTTGCGCCCCACACGTCCGTCGGCATCATGGGCAGGATAATCGGCTTTACCGACTCGCAGGTCTGCCTTGCGTCGCCGGTGTGGCACTCTGCCAAGCGCCGGGACTGCGACGGCGACGCCGACTCTGTGATGCTCCTGATGGATGCGTTCTTGAATTTCTCGTTTGACTTTTTGCCTGACAAGATAGGCGGGCTGATGGACGCGCCCCTGCTGATACAGCCGGTGGTGCTCCCACACGAAGTGCAGCGGCAGGCGCACAACGTCGACATTGCGAGCTCGTACCCGGTAGAGTTCTACGAAGCGACCTGGAAGCAGGGCAAGGCGGCCGACGCGGCAAGCCTGATCGAAACGATCAAGAACAGGATAGGCGACGAGAGCCAGTTCTTTGGCTACGGCTTTACCCACTTTACAGACGCGCTGGTCACAAAGGCGCAGAGGAGCGCATACTCCACCCTCAACACGATGGAGGAGAAGCTGAAGATGCAGTTCGATACAGCGAAACTAATCAATGCCGTAGACGCGGACGAAGTCGCGGCCATGGTGCTCACCACACACATTTTGCCGGACATCATGGGCAACATGCGGTCGTACTCTTCGCAGACGTTCCGCTGCACGACGTGCGGAGCAAAGTTCCGCAGGATGCCGCTCCTAGGCAAGTGCACAGAATGCCAGAACGAGCTCATACAGACGGTGACAAGGGGCGCGGTCGAAAAATACCTTGGCATTGCGACTGACATGTGCCAGCAGTACAAGATCAGTGACTATTTGCGCAGCAGGGTAGAGTCTATAACGATGGAGCTGAAGTTGATATTCAAGGAAGAAAAGAAGATGCAGTCGAGCCTGACTGAATTTATGGGCTAGTGGCCGACAAACGTTTTGTAGATCTTTACCACGTCGTCTTCGTCCTTTGCGCCCACTATCGTCGCGGCGCCGCTTGAGAGGAAGCTGACGGACATCCTGCCCGAGTTGACGGCAGTTATCCCGAGGTTGCCCCTCGTCTTGACCTGGTAGCCGAGCGACTCGGCAGTCTTGCTTATGCTGCCAAGGTTTACCGGGACCGGCTCTGCCGGCGTCACGGTCCAGGTGCGCTTGCCCCTGTCCCTTCCGCACAGCTCTTCTATTATCAGCTCTTTTGCAACCACGCTGCTGTCCTTGCGAGCGCTGCCGCACGACGGGCATTCGTCCTGCCTGAACATCCGGACCCTGTCAAACGAAAGCTCGCTCAGGTCGATGTAAAGTAATTTGTTCACCAGCGCCGGCTCTTTGCCCATGATTATCTTGACTGCCTCAGACACCTGTACGCCTGCCACAAGGTACAGTATCGACGGGTGCACGCCTTCGGTACTGCAAGCCGGCATCTCCTCTTCGTTCAGCTCGGGGAACATGCAGCGCAGACACGCAGAATTATTCGGCAGGATGGTGCAGACAGAGCCCGTCACGCCGATCGCGCCCGCGTAGATCAGCGGGATACTGTGCTTTATGCACGCGTCGTTGAGGGCATAGCGCGCGTCCACGCTGTCTAGCGCGTCAATGACGACGTCGAATCCTTTGACGATGCCTTCCGCGGTGTATTTCGTGACAGACGTCGGCACCGGCTCGATCTCTACCGTCGGGTTAAGCTTGCGCAATCTTTCTGCAGCAGCTTCCACCTTGACGCGGCCAATGTCGTCGTCCGTATACAGGTGCTGCCTGTGCAGGTTGGTAACTTCAATCACGTCCCTGTCGACGATGCGAAGCTTGCCTATGCCCATGGCCGCGAGCTGCGTAATCACGGGGTTGCCGATGCCGCCTGCGCCCACCACACACACTTTGGCGCCCCTTATCTTCTCCATGCCCTCAAAGCCGATCTCCTCAAGCATCACCTGCCTCGAGTAGCGCTGGAGCTCCTCGCTTGTAAGCTCTGCCCCTCCTGCCACCGCCGGCAGGATGTAGACAGAGTCGCCGTCCTTTAGCTGGGTCGTTAGGCCGCCGCTAAAGCGCATGTTCTTGCCGTTGACATAGATGTTGATCAATGACCGCGGCTTGCCGTTGTGGTCGAATACCCTGCGCTTGAAATCGTCGCCCATCTGGTCCGAGATCTTTGCAAACGCGTCCTGGAGGTCAGACGCTTCTAGCGGGACCTTTTTCTCGCCCTGCCCCTTGTTCAAAACTGAAGGAACTACGAATTCGATCTTTGCCAATTTTATCACCCTATCATTGCCGCGATCTCCGCGGCGTCCGGCTTGATGACATTCAATTTTGGCAGCAGACCTATAATCGCTTCCGTAGCTTTAAGGCCGTTGCCGGTGACGTAGCAGACCGCGCGCTCGTCTTTGTCGATCTTGCCTTCCTCTACCAGCTTTCTGAGCACCGCGACTGACACGCCTCCTGCCGGCTCTGTGAATATACCCTCCGTCTGGGCAAGCAGCATAATGCCGTCTGCGATCTCCCTGTCGTTTACCTCCTCTGCAAGCCCATTGTACTGCTTCAGCCTTTTCAGGACGTAAAGGCCGTCGCCCGGATCGCCTATGGCCAGGCTCTTTGCTATAGTCTCCGGGTGCTCGACCGGGATCACTTCGTCGCTGTTGCGCTTCCACGCGTCAACTATGGGGGCGCACCCGTGCGGCTGCGCGGCTATTATCTTCATGTTCTTGGGGGTGTCTATCAGCCCGAGCGCGTGGAGCTCCTCAAAGCCCTTGCATATCGCGTTTAACATCGCGCCGCTCCCCACCGGGATCACCAAGCTGTCCGGCACCTGCCAGCCCAGCTGCTCCGCCACCTCGTAGGCGAGCGTCTTTGACCCTTCCACATAATACGGCCTCATGTTGATGTTGACGACCCCGATGCCCTTCTTGTCGCCGATTATCGACGCGACCCTGTTTGCGTCGTCGTAGGTGCCCTCCACCGCGACAAACTCCGCGCCGTACGAAAGCGCCTGCGCAATCTTTACGTGCTCGATGTCAGAAGGCGCGAAAATGTAGCACTGCAGCCCTGCCTTTGCCGCGTGTGCCGCCGTAGCGGCCGCCAGGTTGCCGGTGGACGCACAGCCCACGGCTTTCAGCTTTGTTTCCTTGGCCCTTGACACGGCTACGCCGGCTGGTCTGTCCTTGAACGAAAAAGTGGGATTGACGGAATCGTTCTTGATGAACAGGTTTTTCAGCCCGAGCCTTTCGCCGAGCTGGTCTGCATTTTGCAGCGGGGTCAGCCCGGCGTTCAGGTTGACGATGTTGCTCTTGTCGGCTATTGGCAGGAGCTCAAAATAGCGCCAGTAGGTCTTTTCCCTTGATTCAAAAGTGTGCCTGTTTATCGACAGCTCTTTGTAGGTGACGTCCAGAGGGCCGAAGCAATCCTCGCAGACGTAGCGAAACTGCGGCTCGTACTCTTTGCCGCACTCCCTGCACTTTAGAGATCGGATACTGCCCATAATCTATTCTCCATCAAATAATATGTGATTAAAACATCGCTAAGCACCATTTTAGTATTACTAAACTTTTTCACGCCTATATATTGTGCCACTGAACTGCGCGTTTATTGCGAAAATTACAGCAATAATGTATGGCAATGCACATTTTGAGCTATCTTGCCATTATTCCAGCACATTATGGAAGCATGTCCTGTTGCCGGTGTGGCACGCGGGCTTGTCCGAGTCGACCATGTACAGAATGGCATCAGAGTCGCAGTCGACCAGTATTTCGTGCACCGGCTGGACGTTGCCGGACTCTTCGCCCTTCATCCAGAGCTTGTTGCGCGACGTGCTCCAGAACCAGGCGTTGCCCGTCTTGGCCGTGTTGGTCAGGGCCTCCTTGTTGGCGTATGCCAGCATCAGGATGTCCTTGGTCTTTCTGTCCTGCACTACCACCGGTAAGAGCCCGCTACGCTTTTCAAAGTCGATGTCCTTGAGCGACTTGGCGTTCATGCAGGCCTAATAACGGCATGGACGGAAATAAATCTAGCCTTTTACGAGCGCTTCTGCAAGCGCCCTGCCGCCAAATATCGCGCCTACCGACAGGCCGACGTTTGCCAGTATGTTGATCGCGACGTTGCCAAACTGCCTGTTTTCGATCATGTCGCTCGTTTCAATGACAAACGACGACATCGTTGTAAGCGATCCGCAAAACCCGACGGCTGCAAACAGCGAATACTTGGCGTCTAGGTTCCACAGGACCGCGAGGATCGAAAATATGCCGAGAATAAAGCTACCCGCGACATTGATGACCAGGATGACTGGAAGCATGCCGAGGATCAGCGGCGACTCCGCCAGCATGTACCTGACAAACGCGCCGGCCACGACCCCTGCAGCGAGAAACGCAAACTCGATTCCTTCCATTTTGCCCACCATGTTTTTTATTGGTAGGCATTATCAGCTCGCTTTGGAAAAGGGCGGTTCTGGCTCAGGCCAAGGCTAATGCCATAGCCTGATGTTTTTGGCGGGGCAACCGAAAACAAAGCTAGCGCCGAGGGCATTGAGATTGCTTTCGGTTGCAAATGGACAGAGATATATTCCCCCTGTGTCAAGATGCTGTCAGCGAGGTGGGGAAGCCAGGTTATCCCGGCGGGCTCATAACCCGCAGAGCGGTTTCCACTTTTGCAAAATTGCAAGTGGCCGTAAGTTCAAATCAACCCCTCGCTACTCTTTTTACACACGACCAGATTCTGGTATATCTTTATAGGCGTCCGGGCGAAAAATTAGCCCATGCTAAAATTCAAGTGCAGCTCTGTCGGCTTTGACTGCGGCTGGACGGCAAAAGGCAAGACGGAAGACGAAATACTGGCCCAGTGCGCGGCCCACGCGACCAAGGATCACAAAATGAAGCCGGAAGAAATAACCGACGAACTGAAAGGCAAGATCAAGGCCAACATCAAAAAGTCCTGGTTCTAGGCCAGCTGCAAGCCGGCCTTTTCGATACCGTACCTCTGCAGCGGCTTTGTCAGGTGCCGGTGCGCCTTTGGCGTCGGGACGTAAAGCCCTGTTTTGATGCCGCGTTCTAGCGGCGTGAAAATCTTTTTTGCGCCTGCGTCTTTGTATTTGCACCTGTCGCACTGGTAGCCCTTGTTTTTGCCCTCTGACTTCAAGCGCTTGCCGCAGACTTTGCATACCGGGTTCATGACGTCAAAGGCAGGAGCAAGCTCGAGCACCGACAAATATTCAATGTTCAGGATCTTGGGGTGCTTGCTCGTCCCCTTCCTCACCCCGACGCCGATTTCAACGGCGTCGCCGGCTTCAAGCTTTGCCGCAACATTGGCAAGCCCGGTTGGCTCGTAGACCGCGGCCGGTATCTCCGCGCCGTCCTGCTCTACTGTGAAAATGACGTGCCCGCCTTCCATGGCGTGCGGCCTAGTCTTTATCGTACACCTTACGCGGCCGGCGGTGTACGCCTTGGCCTGCGCAACCCTGATCTCGTTTTGCAGGTGCATGTTGGTTCCTTGGTTTGATCGGAAAATGGTCCAGCCGTCCAATTCTTCCTCCGGCTGCAGGGCAGGTAGGGCCGACATGACGACATCCGGGCTCTCGCCTCTCACGCCAAAGAACACCGGATCAGGGCCGTGGGGCGCAATTAGCACCCTGCCGTGGTTCTTGTCGTAGTTGTTGAACGTGTTTGGGTACGTGCCCTCGCTGAACTTTACCACGCGCTCTTTGTCTACGACGCGCGGCGTCCCACAGTTCTCCAGTTTTCGGTAGGCGATCAGCTCGTACGTATGGTCGCCGTCGAGCAGGCAGCCCATTGCCCCGAGCGAGCCCACGAGCCCCTGCCCGTTGCCAAACGTGAAATACTGGACGCCGGCAGCCTTGGCCACATTTTCGGCCATCTGCCTGCTCAGCACGTCGCACATTGCAAGCGCGCTGAACTTTTGCAGCTCTGCCGGGACGCGGTCGCCCTGCAGGAACGCGACTCCCGGGTTGGCCCCGCTGCCGATGGCAGAGCCCTCCTTCACCGCCTGCCTGACATAATCAACGGCCCTGCATGCATCCGGCACCTGAACCCGCAGGCAGACCGCGCCGTTGCCCCTTGTCTTCCACGGGATGTTTGGGTTGAGCCTGATCAGCAGCGGGTAGTCGACAAGCTTTGCCCCCGCCCCTTTCAGGTGCTCCACCACCTTGAACGCCAGATGCGTCGTGCACCTGCCGGCGCGCGAGTCAGTGTCGTCGAATGCGACGTGGAGCGTTTGCATGTGCGGCAATAAGCGCAGTAGCTATATAGCCGGTTCTGGCTTCAACCAGAAAACTATGTACAAGAGTTGAGAAGGATTAATATTGTGCAACTGTCGACTTTTCTCCAGTCTTTGCCCAGAAAAGAATGGCTGAAGGGAACAGGCGCTTGTTAGCCTTGTACAAAAAAAGCCACGACCAGATTAGCGGTTCACCGCCGCTAGTATTTCTGTGTACAGGGCGATCAGCCCCGTTCTTATCAGTCTTTGATTATATCGCTGTTATAAAATCGGCATAGGGTTTAAATAGTTTCAGCATGGATCGTTGGGTAAGTGAATTAGATGCCAGTCGCAATACTTCCTGATATTAGCGAACAACACTGCATCGGCTGCGCTCTCTGCGTAGAGATTTGCACCAGCCTTGGCCCAGACGTACTGAGGGTCAAGCCAGTGGAAGGATGGAAGAGGGGTAAGGCATTCGTGTTCTATCCAGAAAGATGCATCTCTGACGGAGCATGCATTGGCGTTTGCCCAACAAAGGCAATATTCTGGATGAGGCCGATGGACTATGTCCCAGGACAACCAATCCCACTGAAGAAGGCCGGTCTGTTCAAGAAGGGCTGGGAAGAAGGTTAAGTCCCTTCAACTACACTTTTCTTTTTTAATTTTTATTCAAATAAATTATTAATGCGGTATTTGCTAGCCTATCACGTTGGTTGACTGGGACGAGCAGATAAAGGCGCACCTTTTCTGGGTCTGGGGCGAGGAGGAAGGCTTTTTCAAGCGCGGCAAGGAGGGCATGCTGGTCGTGACGGACAGGCGGCTCGCGTTCATCTTCAAGACTGACATGACGTTCCGGATGCATGACACCCATACGCGCCGGCAGGCAAAGCGCTTTGAAACCGGAGAAAAAGTCTTCCGGCCGGCCGAGGGCTACAAGCTTGAGCACCTTGAAAGGGACCTTGACAAGAGCCCCGACAACCTAGAGGTACCGTTCAGCCAGATTCTGGACATTGCGCCGGAGGAAAAGGACTGGGGGACTGTCCTGAAGGTGAAGGTGAATCTCGGCGAAAAGTCAAAGGTGAAAAAGTTCTCCATAGTCAAGGGGTGGGTGAAATACCCTGCAAAGGAACCGATGGGGTTTCAAAAGATGGACTGGAGCCCGATTGTAAATTTAGTAAAAACATCGTCATAACTTGCGAAAATTTATATTGCAATAATCCGGAGCAGAGCTAACGACCCGTTTATGACAAAGACAAAGGCGTTCGTCCTGATAAACACGGATGCCGGACTGGAAAAGCTCGTGCACGAAGAGATCAGGTCGCTCGAAGGCGTCCGCGCAGTTTATGACCTGTACGGCGAGTACGACCTGATGGCAATCGTGGAGCAGGAAACTGACAAGGATGTGGCGGAAGTCCTCTCTTGGGAGCTGCGCAAGATAAAGGGGATACGCAGCACCAACACGATGGTTGTGGCAAAGTAGTAATATTGGGCAGCTTTATCTGCGCGTAAACATTGCCAAAAAAGCTGTTCGTCATCGGCGTCGGGCCCGGCTCGTCAGGCTACCTGACTGACATTGCCAAAAAAGCAATTCATAGGTCGCGCTACATCGTCGGCTACAGGTACACGCTGTCGACGATTGAAGGCGTCATCGACCGGAACAAACAACAGGTGCTTGAAGTCACGATGAAGACGCAGGAAGACGTCTATCAAGATGTTTACAAAAAGATGAAGGACGGCGAGTACTGCACCGTGTCGTTCACCGGTGACGTCAATTTTTCCGAGTCGGAAGTGGTCGACAGGCTGCTTGAAATTTTTGGTGACGACAATGTTGAGGTGATCCCCGGCATCAGCTCCATCCAGGTGGCCGCCGCCAAATCGCGCGTCCCGACCGACAAGGCCCTGATCGTCACGTTCCACGTGACAGGCGACATTGAGCAGAAAAAGGCCGATCTGCTGCAGGCAGTCAGGCAGGGCAGGAGCGTGATACTTCTGCCAAGGCCGTGGCCGCGCGACATGACAAAGCACTTCATGCAGTCCGAAATCGCCAAATTCCTGCGCGAAAACGGCGTTGACACGGCAAAGCTGAAGGCCTGGGTCTTTGAGCACCTGACGACCGACAAGGAAACAACATTCAGGGGCGCGGTGGCCGACCTTGAAGGGAAAGAGTTCTCCGACCTCTCGGCGATGGTGATTGACCAAGCGAAGAGGCAGACGTACTTCGAATTCTGACCTGAAGTTTAAATATTAAATCAGGCTTTTATTTTTCCATGCCAATGGAAGAAAAGTCTGTTGGCATGCAGGACGCCGGCAAGGGCCCTGTCAGGTATTGCGTTGAATGCGGCGCAAAGATGCCCAAGTCGCAAAAGGTGTGCCCTGCATGTGGCGAAGGTCAGTAACACTCTTCCCCTTTTTGTTGCAATCTTTATAAAATCTGGCTCGAATCTCATGGCATGAGCGAAGCAAAATATCCCGTGTCCCAGACGTTCACCGTGCTCGAGGGCCATGACATTTACCGGAGCAGCAACCTGATAGTGGCGCTCGTAGTTGTCTAGAGCCAGTTTGGCAAGGACCTCCGGCTTTACCGGTGGATGAAAAGGAACGACCAGTGGAAGGTTGACCTGTGCAGGATGGACGTAGGCAGGTGGAAGTGGAACGAAATAGCGGCAAAGGCCAACGAGTTCATCGAGAAATACGGCCTGAAAGGGCTGCAGGTAGTCGCGCCGGAAGAATGACTACGTCGGCTCTATGATGGCGCTGACGTCGTCAAGGCCGCCCAGCTGCTCTATGATCTGCCACTCTATCACTGCGGCAGCAAGCAGAACCGCCGCCGCTATGCCAAGCTCGATAAGGGTCGGGACGGCATAGTCGCGCCACGGCCTCTTTTTTACGAAATAGTAGACCAGCATGCCGCTCCTTGACATTGCAAGGCCGTACGTGAAAAGCTCCATGGCGCCAAAGGGCGTAAGAAAGATCAAGAGCGGCGGGACGCCTTCCAGCACCGGCGACGAGTTTGCGAGCGCGGCAAAGACCGAGCCGGTGGCAAAGCCGGAGAACAACCCGAGGCCGACCCCGAGGCCGGGGATGAACATTCCTAGGGCGATCCTGACGTTGTTGATGAAAATGCCGGTCTCGTCGATGCCTTCGATCTGCTCCGCGAACTGCTCTCTCACTTCCCTGGCTTCCTCGTCGCTCATGGGGACGGCGGCGCCGGCTGAATAGGCAATTAGAAACGCGGCGATGCCAAACGCGAAGTAGAGGAGGCGCCGCTTGCCGATCTTAAAACGCAACAGGCGTAATTGCTTGCCATTGTATAATTAGTTTTGTCATTTCACACTTGGCAAAGCTTGTCTTTTTATGCATGCTCATCATAAAATTGGGCGGTGAGCTATTCCGCAGCGATAAAACAGACAGCCGAATCGCTGTTTCCGCAGCTCTTTACCATCGGCGATAACCCGATAGAATTTGTGATCCAGGACATCGCTGTCGTAATGGTGGTTGCCGCCATTATGCTTGCGATCACGTTCAAGCTGCGGCAGCCCATGGTGATCGGCTACCTCATCGCCGGCATGATAATCGGGCCCTATGTCCCGCCCTTCAGCCTCGTGCACAGCACCGAAACGCTCAACCTTTTTGCGGAGCTCGGCATCATTATGCTGCTCTTTGTCGCCGGCACGGAATTCCCGCTTGCGAAGCTGCGATCGGTGGGCAGGACGTCCGTGATCACGGCGCTTGCAGAGTCGCTCGGCACGCTGCTGATAGTGTTCTTTATCGCCCAGTACCTCGAGTTCAACTTTTACGATTCGATGTTCCTTGCCCTCGCGCTGTCAGTCACAAGCACCGTCATCACGATCAGGATACTGGAAGACGTCGGCCTGATACGCGACAAGTCGTCGACGCTCATCCTGGGGATGCTCATAGTAGAGGACATCATCGTGATCAGCGCGCTCGGCATCATGCAGTCCTTTGTTGCGACGGGCGGCACTCCGTCCGCCTTGAACATCGCGATCACCCTTGGGACGGTCGGCGGCTTTGTCGGTGGCCTCCTCATTTTGGGCAGGAAGGTCATACCAAAGATAATCGACAGGGCCGGCAGGACCAACGACTATGCGCTGCTGCTGATAACGATCCTCAGCATAGCCTTCGGCCTGTCGTTCATCGCAAACGGCCTCGGCATGTCCGTCGTCATTGGCGCGTTCATCGCCGGTGTGCTAGTGGCCGAAAGCAAGAGCGCGGCGGTGGTGAGGATAATCACGATCCCGCTGAGGGACATGTTTGCCGCCCTGTTCTTCATATCGATAGGCGCGCTCATGGACGTCTCGCTGATCCCGTTGTTCATAGTGCCGGCGATAATCCTGATACTGTCCTCGTTTGCTTCAAAGCTCCTGATAGTGACGGGCATGCTGGTCAGGTTCGGATACGACAGCACCACCGCGCTCAGGGCCGGCCTCGGTATATCAGCCACCAAGGGCGAGCTGTCGCTGGTGGTGGCCAAGGGCGGCCAAGACGTCGGCGCCATAAGCCAGTCGATCCTGCCGCTGATCGGCGTTGTCACAATCGTGACTGCGTTCATTGGCCCGTTTGTCATGAAGGTGGGGAGCCGGTTCAAGCTGGTCGAGCCCACCGAAGCAGATTCAGAAAAAGAGAAGAAAGAGAAAGAGCCTAGCTCTTGAATTTTTTCCGGCACAGCAGGGCAACAATAAAAGACCCGGCAAAGGTCGCGGACCAGTACAGCCACAGGTCCGCCACTGCGCCGGACACGAGCGCGGGCGCAAGCGACCTTGCCGGGTTCATCGACGCGCCCGAAATGAAGGAGAAAAAAAAGATGTTGAGGCCTACCATGCGGCCGATTGCGATTCCGCTCCAACCTCTCATGCCTTTCGTGTAAACCACCGCAAAAATGACTGCCATCAAAAGCGCCGTGACCAGGACCTCGACTCCAAAGATGAGCGGCAGCGGGAACGAATAGTCGGGCGCGTTTGCGCCAAGGTCCGCTTCGCCCCCGATAAAAGCCAGCACGAACAGGCTTGCGAGCAGCGCCCCGATTATTTCCGCTCCAAGGTAGACGGGCAACTGCGACTTTTTGATGTGGCCGCTGACGAGGAAGCCTATCGTGACTGCCGGGTTGAAATGCGCCATCGAAACTAGGCCGAAGGCGTAGACCATCGCTGCCACGCCGGCAAAGGGCGCGATCGCCACAAAGGGCAGCCCCAGCGCCCCGCCCATGAACTGGCGCTCTTCAAGCTTGCCTATTTCTTTAAAGCCCGCCTTTCTGATGCTTGCAAGGTAGTCATTCTTTGCCAGCGCGCCGTCGATGCAGCTGCTCCACATTTCGAGGTTTATCGAGTCCGCCTTCCTGTCGGCGACAAGATCGGAAATCACCATCCTGCCGCCGCCCTTCAGGATTCTATGGATCTCTTTGAACGCTTTTACTTTGTCCGTGGTAAGGTTGATGACGCAGTTGCTGATGACGGCGTCAATGGAACTCTCGTCGACCGGAATCCTCTCCTCGATGTCCCCTTTCCTGAATTCGACGTTGGCATATCCGCTCTTTTTCGCGTTTCTTCTGGCGCGCTCTAGCATCTCTTCCGTCATGTCAATGCCGACGACCCTGCCTGGCCTGCCGACAGTGTTTGCCGACAAAAAGACGTCGATTCCCGCGCCCGATCCAAGGTCGACGACCGTCTCGCCTTTCTGCAGGTCGGCAAACTTGAC
Source organism: uncultured Nitrososphaera sp. (assembly GCA_964476255.1). Taxonomy (GTDB): domain Archaea; phylum Thermoproteota; class Nitrososphaeria; order Nitrososphaerales; family Nitrososphaeraceae; genus Nitrososphaera. The sequence goes on along the minus strand of CAYYYR010000015.1, from coordinate 39,105 downwards.
AGGCGCCCCGCAGCCAACGCCGAGGACCGACGCCTGCGGCACGGATCCCAGCTCGTTCGCGTCATAGCCGACGTACGCGGCGGCCTGGGCCGGCGAAGTGCTGGAGCAGCAGCCGGGCGCGCAGCATGTGCCTTCGCTGCTTTCCTCCAGCGCTATCTTGCCGTAGTTCCTGCGTATGGTCTGTTTGATGTTCTGTTGGCGCTTCTTTTTCAATTCAATGCTTTACTTGGGAAACTATTTAAGTTGACAAGGCGCAACACTTGCCGTTGGTGTAATGAAGGAAACCAAGATCCCGGTAATGCAAGACTGCAACTTTGCCGGCTATGACGCATCTTCGCTCATGTCCGAAACCGCGCGACTCCGCAAGATAATAACGAAAAGGGGGACGCTTGAGATCCTGATACCGCTCTGCTGCTCCACAGAGCCGGTCAGGCACAAGCAGTTCCGGCAGGCGCTCAAGGGCATCAGCAGCAAGACGCTGGCAAGCCGCCTCAAGGAGCTGGAGAAGGGCGGCATCCTTGAAAGAAAGGCGTACAGCGAGATCCCGCCCCGGGTGGAATACAGGCTTACGGGCAAGGGGCAGGCGCTCATAGAGTCAGTCATGTACCTTCTTGCATGGATGAAAAAGTGGTCGAAATAGAGGTTGATGGTGTGGCCCCGCAGCGTCAGATCGGCTGTTGGGGTTTCCAGTCAACCTCAACGGCAAAGCTACTGCGCCGGTTATCTCGTGGGCTTGCAAGAAAAAGCTATCCCACATACATCACATAGAGTCATTGCGCCTACGGGTTAGACTTGGGCAACCAAGATAAGGTCTGCGCGAAAAGCTGCAGGCGTGCCGGACACTTTTTGCAGGGCATGCGGAGCGGAGTTGAAGGCCATGGCCGTGTGCATAAAATGCAGCAAGGCGGTGCTCTACGGATGCACGAGCTGCGCGATGTTTTCAGACACCAAGGTGCACATCGGCTGCCTGCAGTTGGTAATACAGGAATGACTATTTCATGTGCCTGACGAACTTTTGGTACAGCTGCTCTCTGCTTCTGATCTCTTTTTTCAGAATCTGGCCGGCTCCCGGCTTGTCATGAAGGTATTCTAGCGTCACGTCGCTGTCGTGGATCAGACCAAGGAGCGCCTGCAGCTCCTTGAGCTCCAGGTCCCTGCCGGCCGCTCTGGCCGCCTTTTTCATGTACTTTTTCCTGTCGGTGGCCGGCACCGTCTCAAGGATATAGCGCAGCTTCCTGAAGTCCTTCCTGAGCCGGTGGAGCTCTTTGACCCTGCTGCTGTCTGACAGCACCACCGGCAGCTCTTCCCCAATCCGTCCGATCAGCCTGCGCGCAACCTTGCCAATCCTCCTGTCGTCCTGTACAGGCCGCATGGGCGGCAGCCTTTTCAGCGGGCGCGCCAGTAGAGTCGCCCTCGCAAGCTCTGCCTTTTTCTTACGCTGCAGGTCGGCCATGTCGAGATCCCCGAGCGTCGACACCCTGCCGACTATCACGTCGCAGTCCCGCGCCCTGCTGCTCGCCCTGAGGAATTCCCTGTACTTTTCGATCCTGTCGCGGTAGCGCGTGCGCACTTTTTTCGGCAGCAGGGAAAACATAGAGTCCAGCCTCCGGACGGAGGTCCTGACGTCGTGGATGTTTTTTTCATTCTGCGGGTCTGCGAGGTATGCCTGAAGCCTCCCGTCCGCGCGCTTGCCGTTCTGCCGGAATTTTCTTGCAAAAGCCGACTTTGCCATGGCGCTTCAGTGCTGAATCGAGCCGAGGAAGTGGTCGATCCTCTTTTGCAGATCGGCGTTTACCTCCGGGATCTGCCTGTTGCCGTTGACAATTGTAAGGCTATAGCGCTTTTGCATGCTACGGAACTGCTTTGCGATCATGCGCTGGTAGATCATGAACGACTCGTACATGTCGTCTGAAAGACCTAGGTCGGCCCCTGACTCGTAGTAGTCTAGGAAGGTGTTCTTCTGGAACACCCTGTGCACAAGCTCCTCCGGGTCGACGTCGAGGTAGAACACTAGGTCCGGCACAATCGCAAAGCCGAAAAGCTGGTGCGACCAGCGCTTGCTCATGCCCCTGACCGAGTCCCTTGCCATCAGCGTGTAGATGTACCTGTCGGCAAGCACGATGTAGCCGGCGCGCAGGGCCGGCATTATCTTGTTTTCAAGCTGGTCTGCAAAGTCGGCCGCGTAAAAGAGGCTCATGGTCCTCCGGCCCAGCATGTGCTCCCTCTTTGCATCCATTATCCCCTCGCTCACCAGCTCGGATCGCCGGAGGCCGGTGTTGAGCACGGCGTGTCCCTCTGCCTCCAGTTTTGCAGTTATCATGCCAATGTGGGTGCTCCTGCCCGACGCGTCCGGACCTTCAATCACTATGAGCCTGCCCTTGACTTCTTCGTCCTGCAGGTAGGGTATCCCCCTGCCGTAGTAGCGGATTGGCCGGGAGCTATCCTGCTTCATTGGTCCAGAACCCCCGCCGAGATCTTTTTACGCATCGTTTGCGGCAGCACCTCCATCACCTTCTGCCTGACGGCCCTTTGCTGCTCTTCAATGTCGACCGTACCGTCGACGGCCGTGAACCCTTCAGGACCGACCATAGACTCGTACTGGTCCACTATCCTCCCCTGGAAGATCCTGTAGCTCTCGTACGGGTCGTTGCTCAGGTTGAGGTCCATGCCCGCCTCGTAGTACTTTAGCTTTGGCCGGTTCTTTACTATCCTGTCAAATGAGACTTCCACCGGGACTCTGAAGTAAAAGGCAACGTCCGGCTTTACAGCGAACCCGTAGACGTGGCGCACCCAGTCGGGGCTGCAGCCTCGCACGACGTCGCGGGCAAACGCGGTGTAGATGTATCGATCGGCTAGCACGATGTAGCCGGCGCGCAAGAGCGGAAAGATGTTTCTTTCATACCTTGCCGCAAAGTCGGTCGCGTGCAGCAGCGAAAAAGTGGTCGGGGTCAGAAGGTTCTTCTTCTTGCCCTTTGAAATTATCTCCTTGACGTGCTCCGACGAGTTCCACTCTGTGAAAAACACCGGCATCCCGATGTAGCGGAGCCACTTCTCCAGGAGCCGGATCTGGGTGGACTTGCCCGAGCCGTCGACGCCTTCGACAATTATCAGCTTGCCCTTTGGCGCAAACTTGTCTTTCATGCTTCGACTTTCTCCTTTATTTTTGCCATTGCCGCCTGCTCTACCGTGCAGTTCACCGAAACGTCAAACGCCTGCTCGAAATTCCTTACCGCGTTTTCAAGCAGCGTGGCAGGCACAAACTGCCGCGGCTGCGGCATTATCTTTATGTCCGCCTTTTTGCCTCTGATGGATAATTTCGCATTTGCCCTTGACCTCTCGAGGATCGCCGAGAGCGCGAGGCACGCCGATATCTTTTCAATTGACTTCTTGTTCTGGGGCTCCAGTATCGACCTATAGCGGGAAAAGAGCCAGTCGGCCGCCTTTGCCTTGCGCGTGTGCACTATTGACAGCGCCAGTATCAGTTGCTCCCTGTGGCTCAAGAACGCGCTGTCCTCGTCTATCATAATGTAAAACAGGTTGTTCAGGTTGGTGATCATGGGGAGCTCGTCCGCCTGTTTTATCGCGTGGGTCAGGATCATCCTTTCCTTTTCGCGCAGCATGCCGTTTGCGACAAGCGGCCTGACAAGCGTGACAGTGTGCTCTGGCAGCATTTCAGCTTGGCAGGCAAACGCCACGAACGCCTTTGCCTTTTCGTTGCTGATGCCGCCGCTATAGAATGTCTTTGGATCGCGGACAAAGACTGACAGTATCCCTTCCCGCAGGCCCTCCGCGCTGACCACTATTCTTTCAAAGCCGAATTTATGCACTAGCGCGTTTATGATGCACGCGCCGGCGGCGATCGTGTCGACCCTGTTGCTGCCAATAGCTTTGACTTCCTCAAGCTCATCAGCCTCCATCTCGTACAGTTCTTCTGCAATCGAGGACACCGACTGCGAATCCATCTGGTAGTTGTGAATCTTGTCAAGCTCGTAGTCCTTCAGCTCCTGATCGTACCGGGCCATCGCCCTCAGCGTGCCGCCGACTCCCACGAGCGCGGTGTCCGGGCTCGGGACGAGCGCTTTTCTGTCCGGCAGCTCTTCGAGTACGTGCTTTTCCATCTTCTCATAGTCCTTTTTGGAAAAAGTGCCGTCCTTTCTGCCAAACATTTGCGATAGCCGGAGCGCGCCGAGCGGGTACGACTTGATCTTTTTGATGCCATAGTTTTCCGTATACACCAGCTCCAGGCTGCCGCCCCCGAGGTCGAAAAAGAGCGCGGTCGGGGTGCAGGTCGCCTGCAGAGCCCCGATGTACGAATAGAGCCCTTCCTCTTGCCCCGACAAGACCTTGAACTGAAAGCCGGTCTGTCCGTAGACCTGCTTTAGAAAGTCATTCTTGTTGCCGGCTTCCCTGACCGCACTGGTCGCGACGGGGAGCACGTGCCTTATTGAATCGAAACTGATTATGTCGCGAAACATGTGGAGCGCGTTTATGGTGCGATCCACCTGCTCCTTGCCAAGGTATCCGGTTTCGTGCAGCCCCTCTCCGAGCTTGACCTTGATCCCCTCCTGCTGGTAGGCCTTGAATGTGCCGTCCTTTTTTATGTCATAGTTGACCAGCTTGACAGAGTTAAACCCAAGGTCTATCACCGACACTTTCATTTTTAGTAGCTATTGTCAGTTGCGGCAGCTACGATAATAATATTATCTATATGGATCACTTAGCGACTTTTTTGAGATGCTTTGGAGTCAGGAGCCACCTAAGCTCCCCCCTCGCCCTTGGCTGGAACGCCGTCACTGTGATCTTTGCCAGGCCTGCCTTTTTCAACACAATTCTGCCAGTACCGCCGTCAAACACGATCTCGCTTATCATCGTGCTCAGGTAGGGCTCGTGACCTACTGCCAGCACCGCCGACTCTGGCTTGAACTGCGACAGCTTGCGATACAGCTCTGCCCTCTTGCCCTCTGGCTTGAGTTCATTCCATTCTTCCATGCTGCCCTTTTTGACCTTGAGGACCCTTGCCACGGTCTCGGCGGTCTGGCGCGCACGCTTGAGCGGGCTGGTGGCTACAAAATCAAGCTCGACTTTTAGCTTGGCAAGCGCCCTAGCGATTTCTGCAACCTCTTCCTGGCCGGCGACCGTGAGCGGCCGCTCAGAGTCCTTGCTACCACTCGGAATGCGCTTGCCGGCTTCGCCGTGCCGCAATATGTAAAGCTCCACGGAGGAAAAGCTGCTCCCGCGGTATATCAAATTATCTCGATCGTTTTGAAAACGACAACTCCAGGCCGGCAGTTGAGCCGAGCTTGATCCTGTACTGCTCATCAATCGCAAGCGGGATCAGGGAGACATTGGAATCTGTGCACGCGGGGCAGACGACATCATGATCCATTCTCAGGATGGTCGCGCTCCAAAAGCACGATTCGCAGAGCGCGAAATGCCTGGCTGCGGGACTGTCTGGCAATAAATTTTCCATCAAAGTGTGCATGCCATTACTCTGGCGTGATGAATTGATATCCATTGCCAAAGGACAAGCAGTAGATGCCGTGATCCTATGTGATGTATGTTGGGTACCTTTTTCTTTCATCGCGTCTTTCTAGTGGCGAGCCACCGTTGAGGTTGTTGGGAACCCCGGCAGCTTGCCATTTCACCACCCATCCCGCACCGTGCTACGGGGTTACAACCAACAACCTCGGCTTGACTTTTACGATGAAAAATTTTTTTATAACCGGAATCAAAATCCAACCCGCTATAGAGATCACGTGATCTATTGGGATGAATGTGAATTATAGCGGGTAACGCTAAATCCACATGTACTTGTTCTCAAACCATGCATACGTTAGACCGACGCAAGTTATCGATATGGCTTGTCGCGGGCATTCTTTTGGCGTCTTTTGTGCCACTTGCAATGTCGGCGAAGGCCTATGCACAGGGCCAGATCGCCATCAACGGCGCAGGCGCAACCTTTCCCTTTCCGTTGATTGACACTTGGCGCGTGGAATATCAAAGTGTACAGCCCGGAGTTAGCATAAACTACCAGTCGATTGGCAGCGGTGGAGGCATCGCCCAGTTCACCGCATTGACAGTGGACTTTGGCGCGACGGACGCCCCGCTGAGCGCAGAAAGAGAAGATGCGCTTCCGGCTCCGGCGGTCCACATCCCCGAAGCCATCGGTTCGGTAGTGCCGGCGTACAAAATACCGGGCTATAACCAGAATGGCATGAAGTTCACCGGGCCAATACTGGCAGACATTTTCCTCGGCGAGATCACGCGATGGGACGATCCGAGACTTGAAGAGCTGAATCCCGACGTGCCTCTTCCAAGCGCGGAAATCGTTGTCGCACACAGGTCAGACGGCTCAGGCACGACTTTTGTGTGGACGCAGTACCTCTCACTCATCAGCCCTGAATGGGATGAACAAGTGGGATTCGGAACCTCAGTCGAATGGCCAGTTGGCGTTGGCGCGCCTGGAAATGAGGGTGTCGCCAGCGCTGTAAGAGGCAACGATAATTCGATTGGATACGTGGAGCTTGCCTACGCTCTTACGACCGGGATGAACTTTGGATCTGTACAGAACAGGGAAGGCAACTTCATCGAGCCGTCGCTCGAGGCAACGAGTGCTGCCGTCGGGTCTGCTGCTGCAACACTTCCGGCCGGCGCCGATTCGTGGGAAGGCGTCCACGTGCTTGACGCACCTGGGCCGGACTCGTACCCGATTGCAAGCTTTACCTACCTGCTTCTCTACGAGGAATTGAGCACGTCGCCTTCGATTGACAGCATGGAAAAGGCCAGGGCAATAGTTGACTTTATCGCGTGGGCAATAAGCGACGAAGGCCAGGTGTTTGCGGAGGAGCTATCGTATGTCCCCCTGCCGGATGAAGTACAGGAGCTCAACCTCGAAACCTTGGCCGGGTTGACCTACAACGGACAGCAAGTATTCGGCACTGAAGAACAGGAATTCTCAATATCGTCAACACATGACGGCGACAGCTACACAATAACGGGCACGTCGACCAGCGCTGAGGCGACCTCATTCAGCATCACTCCGGAGCAATATGTTACAGTCGAGCTTGAAGGGGAAGGAGAGATAGATCTGACTCTTCCAAAAAACATGATCGACGGCATCACAATGGTAAGGGCGGGCAATGAGGAGATCGACTATGAAGAGGTGTCGGAGAGCTCTTCGTCGACCACGATCAGGTTTACGGTGCCTGACGGGCAGAATTCGGTAGACATCCACGGTGCGATGGTCGTGCCCGAATTCGAAGTCATTGCCATACTGATGCTAGCATCCTCGATCATAGGCGTAATAGCATACACTAGGTTCGCAAAAGGCGGCAACATTAGCGGGATAACGGCCGGCTCCAGCCAAGCCTAAGGCTTGCCGCCCCCACCTTTTTCCTATATAGTTCATTTTGATCTATGATTTCCTCGTTGACAATAATAAAATACGAACTGCTTCAATGAACAATATCTCAATTAGCGAGTAATCCACATGACATCACCAGAATCCACGCAGTCCCGCGAAGAGCGCAAAAACATGCTTTCGTCATTTTTCCTGCGCGGCAAGCGCAGGGGTGACACAATTTTCAAGTGGGTGGTTATAGCCGCTGCAGGCTATACTCTTTTGCTGCTCGGGCTGGTCGTGTTCTCTGTTGCGGAGGGCTCCCTTGCCGCGTTTGGAAAGGAAGGCTTTTTCCAGTTCTTTGCCCAGACTGACTGGAACCCTGTGGAAGGTAGAGAGTCTTACGGCGCGCTCCCCTACATCGTGGGGACCCTGGTAAGCGCCGGGATCGCAATGGCCATCGGCGTCCCGATCAGCCTTGGGATAGCCGTATTCATCTCTGAAATCGCCCCACCCAGAATCGGGACTCCCGTTGGATACATCGTCGAAGTGCTCGCAGCCATCCCAAGCATCATCTACGGCCTGTGGGCGCTGTTTGTTTTCAGATTCTGGATTCTGGATTTCATTGAAAGGCCGCTGCACGAGGCTTTCGGCGGCTCGATACCCCTGTTCGCCCAGACTCCATTCGGGCTGGACGTTTTCACTGCAGGCATTGTGCTTGCGATAATGATAATCCCGATCATATCATCCATTGCGCGCGAAATACTAAAGGCTGTGCCAAACTCGCAGAGGGAAGCGGCATACAGCCTTGGGGCTACAAGATGGGAAACGGTGTGGAAGTTCGTCTTTCCATACGCAAAGGCAGGCCTGCTTGGAGCGGCGATCCTTGGGCTTGGAAGGGCCGTAGGCGAGACGATACTGGTCACCATGGTCATTGGGAACGCTGTGGGGGCGGCCGCCATTCCCGAGGGGCTGTTTGACCAAAGCCAGACCCTGTCGAGCGTGATAGCAAACGAGTTCAACGAAGCGGTCACCAACTTCCACATCTCCTCTCTCATCGCGCTTGCAGTCGTGCTGTTCATATTAACCATGGCGATAAACATTGGCGCGCAGTTTCTTGTGTCAAGGATGGTAAGGGTAGTGCCGGGGGCAAGGGAATGAGCAACGCTTCAGAGCGCAAGCAGATAATCCAGGACTCCATCCTGAGGACGAATGCCCGGCGCAGGATAATTGACAAGGCGATTACAGTCGCGACAATAGCCTGCGTTGCAGCAGCGCTGATCCCACTAGGCAGCATCCTCTTCGAAGTCTTCAAGAACGGCGCTTCGGCGATAAGCTTTGAATTCCTGACAGAGCCGCAGGGTTCTATAGTTAGAGGCGACGGTGGAATAGGTCCGGCCATACAGGGTACACTCATAGTTGTCGGCTTGGCGTCGCTGATGGGGGTGCCGGTCGGGGTGTTGGGCGGCATCTATCTTTCAGAATACGCCGGCACTGGAAAATTTCCATACTTTGTGAGGTTCTTTAACAATGTCATGACCGGCCTGCCCTCGATAGTTCTGGGCATAGTGGGTTACATCATCCTGGTCCTTACCATAGGCTCGTTTAACGTAATGGCCGGCGCCATAGCCCTGTCGATAATAATGATACCAATCGTCCTCGGGGTCACGGAACAAACTGTAAAGCTCGTTCCAAACTCTGTCAGAGAAGCTGGCCATTCGCTCGGCATACCGAAATGGAAAGTGACGATGTTTATCACGCTGTGGAGCGCGAAAAACGGGGTCCTGACCGGGATCGTCCTTGGAATTTCCAGAATCGCCGGCGAGACTGCGCCGCTTATCATGACGATACTTGGGACCAGCCTGTTCTTCCAGGGGTTCTTTGGGCCTGTCGACGCACTGCCTCTTAGGATCTGGAGGCTGTCTCAGCTGCCCTGGCATGCTTCTCAAGAGTCTGCATGGGGAGCCGCCCTCATTCTGATACTCATGATCCTATCGCTCAGCGTGGCGTTGAGGTATCTTGTGCTTGAGAAGAAGTTCAGGCTGAGGTTACCCCCACTAAGCCTGAACTACTCTTTCCCTATAGTCTCGGGAATGCTAAAGAAGATGCGAGGCACGAGAGAATGAAAGTCGTCGGCCTCTATATTCACCTAAATGATCTATTTAGACAATCATTAATTACGCGAAGTGCGGGAGGAAGCCGGATGACCAGCGAAGAGTATGCCGACAGTCTTGATTATAAGGTCGGGCGCACTGATTCTGACGTGCGCGATTACAAGGTTTCCGTCAGGCACCTCGATTCCTGGTTTGGAACCAAGCAGGCGCTCAAGGACATCAACTTCGATGTCAAGGAGAACACCGTCACCGCTCTTATCGGCCCGTCGGGCTGCGGCAAGACCACGCTCATACGCTGCCTGAACCGCATGAACGAAATGACCGCCAGCGCGGCTGTGAAAGGGAGCGTGTTCCTCGACAAAGTCGACATTTACGACAGGAGCGTGGACCCTGTCATCATTAAGAGGCGGATGGGCATGGTCTTCCAAAAGCCAAACCCGTTCCCCACCATGAGCATCTACGACAACGTCGCTGCAGGTCTGAAGCTAAACGGCATAAGGGACAAGAAGCTCATCAACGAAATAGTGGAAGAGAGCCTGAAGGGCGCGGTGCTCTGGGAAGAAGTAAAGGACGAGCTAGATAAACCCGGCATCAGCCTTTCCGGCGGCCAGCAGCAGCGCCTTTGCATAGCTAGGGCGCTTGCGATGCAGCCCGAAATTCTTTTAATGGACGAGCCAACATCTGCACTTGACCCTATAGCATCGGCCAAGATAGAGGAGCTGATGAACGACCTGAAGAAGGACCTGACGATAATCATAGTGACGCACAACATGCAGCAGGCGGCCCGCGTGTCTGACTACACCGCGTTCATGTATTTGGGCGAGCTGATAGAGTACGGACCGACAAAGCAGATATTTGAGAACCCTCAGAAAGAGCTCACCGAGCGCTATATATCGGGCAAGTTTGGTTAGATGTGCATAGTTGACCCGCCTCCTTGATCTCGGCATAAATCGCATGAGCAACATCATTATGGATATGGCCAACCTCTCGGTCCGGTCCGTAGACGGCGCCATAGAGTCGTACGAAAAGGGGACGGGGTCGAAGGATCAGATTTTCGAGTGGTCCGAGCAGCTGAGGGTTCTGCAGGACGAGTCGACCGAGCTTGCGATGGAGCTGATCGCCCGCTACCAGCCTGTCGCGACTGATCTACGCTTCATCAGGTCGTGCATGGAGATTTCCTACGGCTTTTCAAGGTTCGGCCGCTATGCGTACGACATCATGGACATCATCGGGACTATGGGATCGATCTCGCACTGTGACAAGACCCCGGTGATGGAAATGGCCGGCACGGCAAGGGAAATGATCCACCTGAGCATAAAGGCATTGTCGACAAAGGACAAGAGCGCGGCGGAAAAACTGTACGAAATGGATGACACCGTCGACGCGCTATACAGGAAATACCTGCGTGAAGTAATAACACCGACTACAAAGAAAGGTACAAACGACATGCTAAAGGATCCTAGATGCTATCTCTCTACTCTGCTCATACTGCGCTATCTTGAGCGCATCGCCGACCACGCTTGCTACATAGGCGACTCGGTGCACTACATTGTCACCGCCACTTCGAGCCCTAGGCGCTAAGCTATATAGATCATATGAAAGTATATAGTGACATATAGTCTATTCTCGCAAACCGTTTATTCACAAAACCAACCTACAGACACATGAGAACAGGGTCGGACAATAAAGAAGTTCGCAAGATCCAGTTTACCGGAAGATCCACGTACGTCCTTTCATTGCCAAAGAAATGGATTGAAGAAATGCGCCTGAAGGCTGGAGACCAGGTGACCTTAATGCGGGAGCTGGATAATTCGTTGTCGGTAGTCCCTATCGCGGGCGGGCCTGCAGAGGCGCTCAGCGAAGTGACTGCCATAATACTACCAAACGAGAGCAGCAACACGCTCAAGAGAAAAGTCGTGTCCATGTATCTGGCGGGCTATAACATTATTCATCTTAAATTAAAATCGGGCAGGATAAACCCGATGCTTCGCGATGCGGTCAGAGATGTGGTAAGGCGCAACCTTGTCGGGACGGAGATGATAGCCGACGCATCTGACAACATCACGCTACAGGTGTTGCTGTCGCTGCCAGAGCTGTCCGTCAACACCGCGATCAGGAGAATGTATCTCATCGCTTCGTCGATGCACCGGGACGCCATGTCGTCCCTTGCAGAGCTCAACCGCGAGATGGCAAATGAAGTGATAAAATCAGACGACGAGGTCGACAGGTTCAGCCTCTATGTCCTGCGCAATCTGGTGATGGCCACGCAGAACGGCCGGGTGCTCCGGGAAATGGGGCTCAAAAATCCCTCCGACTGCCTTAGCTACAGGGTCGCAGTCAAGAGTATTGAGCGGGTGGCGGACCACGCCTGCGGTATAGCCGACAAGGCGGCCAAGCTGAAGGAAAGGATACCAAGGGATGCGATGCAAAAGATAGACAGAATGAGCAACCTTGCCCTGACTGTGCTTGGCGACTCGGTCGAAGCGCTCTTGCGCCGGGACTACCAGTTGGCCGACAAGACGGTCGATAGCGCAGATAATATCCGTTCGCTGGAAGACGACGCGATAGGGGCAGTAGAAAAAGACAGGGTTCATGATCCAACCAACATAAAGTTGGCCCTAGAACACATTAGGAGGACAGCTGAATATGCAAGCGACATTGCCGAGGCAGCCATGAACGAGACCATAGACGAAGTGATAGAGAAACACGTCAAAAGCCAGGGAAAGTAGATTATAATAAAGACCAGTTTCCATCAATAATCATGGCAAAGTGGATGAGAATGGTGATAGTCGGCGGAGCCCTTGGCGTCATAATCATAATTGCCACTATTCTTGCGATTTCATCAGCCCAATAATTTCTTGTCCATTCTTTTGAGTTAGGAGTCCAGCAAATTCATTATGTATAAACAAATCTAATTTCTAAAAGGCTAAGAAAAAAAAGTTAGGTGGTCGGTATGGTTACCTCCCTAACCGTCAGGTACTTCCAGTTCCACGTCAGCCCGTCAGAGCGCCAGGCTGCGATGTTCTGCGTGCTTGTGCCGCCTGGAAGGCTCAGTATCTCGTCTCTCTGCCTGTACTGCTCATTGCTGTCCTTGTCTACGGAAAAGCACGTTTCGTCAAAGTCAGGGTTGCTCGTCGCCCATCCTCCCCTATCTTCGACAACAGACGCCAGCTTCCAGTTGTTCCGAATGACCAGGTTGCCATTAGAGTCAGTTACGTCGTCGTCGATGTACGACTGCATCCTGACGTACGTCTTGCCGTCAACTACAAAGTTGTAGATGACAGCCTTGAATCCGATCCACCTGCCTTCCAGCGGGTCTGTCGTAGCCTGCACGTTTCCGCGGTTGCTGGTGTAAGCCGGGTGTGTGACTTCTTTTACCCACCTGGCCTCACCGTCGCCATAGATTCTTGCTTTGTACGCGCTGCCAAGGCACTCGTTGCTGGAGGTGTGGTGCCCTCCGCGGGAGTACATCTGCAAGAGTTCGTTCGAGCCGCTCACCATCTTGGCATACATCGTTATCTCGACGTTCTGCCACTTTTCGTTAGCCGGCGACCACGCCTCCATCCTCACCTGACCTTTGCTGCCGCCACTTACCTGCCAGCTGCCGTCCGGCTGCTTTGTCATTGACGGCAGGTTGCGGAACATCGGGTCGCTTGTCGGGTCGGCCATGTTGACGTACCACTCGTTGCCTCCTGACTTTGTCGCGTACAGCTTTTTGATGCCGAAGTTGTCGAGCGAACCGGTATCGCTAGCAGGTGGTACTGTGTCTCCGCCACCACCTGAAGTGCCTGAACTTGTGGTTATGGAGCTAGATGCCATTGCCTGATTTCCTACCTTATCCGTCGCTCTCGCATAAATCACATGCTGTCCTGAAGCCATATCAAATGATGCACTCCACGTAGACCAGTCCCCGGCTGCCTTTGGAGTTGCTGTCTTGTACGAACCGCTATCAAGCCTGACTTCTACTTTGCCAACACCACTTCCGCCTGAATTATCTGCCGATGTTCCTTGAATCGAAGTGGTACCCGGCAACATGGTGGAACCAGATTTAGGACTGGTTATGGCAACCGAAGGATTGGATGCGTCAACGATCACGTTGAGGGTGATTGAACTCCAAGCTTGGTTACCGGCACTGTCAGTAGCCCTCGGCACCATTCTATATGTCCCCGAAGCTCCAACATCGAGCGTGATGCTCCACGTAGACCAGTCCCCGGCTGCCTTTGGAGTTGCCATAGAGTACTGACCATTGTCAACCCTCAATTCGACTCTATCCAAGGCAATATCGTCAGATGCTGTTCCATGGAACGTGATCTTGCCATTTTGCTGGATAAGGGTCGCACCATTAGCCGGGCTCGTAATCTCTATTGTAGGATCAATTGTGTCTTTTATCGGTTCATGGCCATTCACCCCAATCTCGGTGATGCTGGTCCACAGAGTCTGAGTATTGCCGGCGACAGTAATTCTGACATATCTTGCGACAGTCTCTGAAAAGCTGTATTCTTCATGAGCGGTTGTTTTTCCGCTGCTCTTGCCGCTGTAGACGTCTGTGTAGCTTGTTCCATCGCTTGAAACAGCGATGACAAAGTTATTGATCCGCTGGTTGCCTTTGTACCATGCAATGTCTACGCTGCAGATGGCCATCTGCTCTCCAAGATCTGCTCTTATCCACGAGCCAGTACCATACTCTGACCATCTGGTTTTTAGGCTGTCGTCAATGGCATTGGATGGGGGATTTCGCTGTTCGAATCCGTTAGCAGACACGCCGGATATCGGTAGATCGATGCATGATGCACTTGCAGCCTCTGTCTGACGGATCGACGGAAAGCCTTGGCCCATGATTGCGATCGAAGCCAAGAAAAGAGCAATCATGGTCAATGCTTGTGTTTTCCTTCCCAAAGAAATTTTTTTTCTGTGCACTTTTCCATAAAATAGTTCTAGCTAATGGTATTTGGCATGATGTCAGGAACCTCAAACGACATACACGATCTTTCGATCATAAATCTGGAACAAGCTTTCAAGTTTCAGTGATTGGATCCGGATTGCACTCCGAATTCCTGTGATTGTCGATTGTTTAGGTAGAAAAAGAAGATCTGAAATCAAAAAATCTAAACTCTAATTTCTCTTATATTGATTCCATTTTGTTCCAGCCCTTTCCAACACTGGATGGTTTTGCTTCAAATTCGTAGGCTTGCCCGCGGCCGGTTTTCTCATTATGAAGAGGTACTTGAATCCACGAAGGTAAAAGTTAAAGCGCAATGCACGATTATGCCACAACCCGGTATTCGATGTCTGGCTCCTTCTGGCCACACAAACGACATCGACAGTGTCGAAATATTTGGAGAGGTCTCTGTAGATATAAAAGCCGACTGGTGTGAACTTTTTCTTGACCCACTGATCGCCTATCAACCAACCGATCACTTTGCCGGGCTTTAACACGCGATAGCATTCGGCCATCACCATGTCAAGCGCCTTGTAGAATTCATCATCTTCCGAAGAGATCTTGCCTATGTTGCCGGCATGGTCGTTGTAGTCGATGTTGTCGCCGTACGGCGAGTCAATGAATATCATATCGACGCTTTCATCTGCAAGTGGTATTTTGCGGGCATCATTTTGGGTAATGTCTGACCTAGTAGGCGAAATGTCATATGCTATGCATTTGCGGTCCTCCTCCTTGCACACATCCATTGATGTTCCGCTGCCGGACATCGGGTCGAGTACAAGGTCGCCGGGCTCAGTATAGCGCTTGATCATGTTGTAGATGACGAATGCAGGCGTCACTCCAGCGTATTTGTTGTTCCCCTTCTGGGTCTTGCCGTAACTCTGTCGGGGATAGTCCCAGAGGGTAGTCGACTCTAGCCTTGGCTTGTCCTCGACACTATTTCTTATGATCTTTAACTTGCCGTTCGGGTTCTCGATGTATTGCGAGAGAGCTCGTGCCTGCTCGCCATCAAGAGTGTCGCGCCAGCCGATTCCAGTGCCTGACAGGACTTTTCTTGCTGCTACTAGCGAATGTACGGAGCCATTGCGCGCAACTTGCACCTGGTAAGGATATCTACCCCGCCAAGCTTCAGGAACAATGTTTTTGGCGCCGTCAGATTTTGCTCTGAATGTGCCGTAGAGGGTATCCGTCTCTAGATTGAGCAAAAAGAGTAGATCATCTTTTTTTATTTTCAGGACGCTTTCGCCGTAGACCCGGCTTGTCGCAAAGAGCATCCGGTCAAGGCATTCTTTCTCGCTCTTGCGGGTGCAGGCAAAGATGTGCCCGCTTGGTTGCTTCATTCAGAAATTCTCCTTTCATGCACCTAAAAAGCATTTGTAATTCTTGTAGAACAATTGCTGGTAACTGATATGAAAGCTTGCGACCTTTATATCAGGATGAGCGCATCAGAGAAACGATTTGTCTTATGGTTTACCGGTTTGCCGTCTTCTGGCAAGACGACTCTGGCACGAGTTTTGTCAGACAAATTAAGGGATATGGGTGTGAAGGTAGAATTGCTTGACGGCGATGAAGTCAGAAAGGGGCTTTCATCGGATCTGGGGTTCTCCAAGAGAGACAGGGAGATCCACGCTCAACGTGTGGCGTACCTCTCCAAACTGCTTTCGCGCAACGGGATAGTGTCAATTGTCTCGCTAATCTCGCCCTACAAGATGTCCCGGCAGCAGGCAAGGGAGCATGTTGGCGACCGGTTCATCGAGGTATGGACAAAGTGCTCGCTTGAAACATGCATGAAGAGAGACGTAAAGGGGCTATACAAGAAAGCGCTTGAAGGCAAGATAAGCGATATGACAGGGGTAAAGGATCCGTATGAGGACCCTGTCAACAACGAGATTACGGTGGACACTGAGCACAATTCTATTGACAAGTGTGCGGCAAGGATTTTGCACTATTTGGTAGAGCGCAACTACCTAAAAGTGCCTCAACCAGCTTGACAAAAATATTTACGCTACCTGATGCATTAGAATGGTATGACACTTTGCTATGTCTGCAATACAAGAATTGCATCGCTTACATGTTCCGAATGCAAAAAGCCCGTTTGCAAAAAGTGCACGAAAGATTTCCCCTTTTCAGAGAATGCATGTTTGGAATGCGCGGCGACTATCAAGACTGGCCTTGGCGGTACGAGAAAGGACGAGGAGATCTTTTAGAAAGAGGAGTTACAGCAGCCTAGAGCTATACAACACATCCCAGTTTGTCCAGCGCGATCCTGAGTAATGGTTCGGTAGAGAATTATTGTTATTTGCAGAACAACTAAGTCCCGATGGAAACTGAAAATATACGGCGCAGGAACATTAGGCAAGCATGCTTTGATTTTTCTATTAACTGCATATACCAGACTTTCCCTGCTAACAGGCTTTCTGAGAAAGTCTTCTTCCCTGTCAATTCCTCGAAGAGCTGCAAGAACCTCATCGGCAAAATCAAGGGCACTCACAAAAAGCACCTTAATGCCTGGCTTTAGAGCGGCCAGAGTCTGATAAACCTGGAAACCATTTATTTTCGGCATCTTAATGTCAATGATTGCAAGGTCATAGTAGGTGGGTCCGGCAAGTGCAAGCCGTCCAAGAAGTTGTATCGGATCAGCAAACACCTCGACATTAAGGGGCTGACCAACGAGGTATCGTTTAAAAGTCAAAAGTATGTCCTGTTCATCATCAATTATCGCTACATTCGGAATTGCAGTAGTAGAGTTTGCTGCTGCAGACCGTCTATCTCTGGCTAACTGAACGGCATGGGGCGCAGCTTTATTCCCAACTATGACACTTGAAAGGACTCCATTGGCCTTTCTAGCCATTACGGAATATACCGGGTACTTTTGCCGTATTCCAATATTGAGCTCACCGACCAGCTCTTGAAGATACTCTGGGAATGAAAATCTTGAAAGGATTTGGTGGAGGTCGCCGCCTACGACCATGGTATTGGGCTTTGCCATATGGTTCATTTTTGCAACCATATTCATTGATGGTCCGATCCAATCAGGAGCGGGTGATGTATCGGTCTCTACCGATTCCATTCTGCCATAGTCGGCGCTGATTCTGTACGAGAGAGGTGGTAGGTTTTCTTCGTGAAACGCATTGTTTATCGTGCATCTAGCTCCGAGCATAGTCATTGCACAATCAAGGGTCGACTTGAACGCCTCCCTATTTGTGGGGTCAGATGTCGCCGGAAAATAGATCAGCAAAGCATCGCCAACATGTTTGATGACTCTGCCCCCGAAATTGACCGCTATTTTTGATATTGTAACATAAAAAACTGTATAGTACACCGCGTAATCTTGCGGGCATAAATGGGCAGTATTATAGGTAGAGCTTTCCATATCTACGTAATATACGCAGAACATCTCAAGTTCTGTGTTCGTCGAGTTGCTGCTTATTTTCACTCAGGATGCGTGCTCTAGGCATTTATTTAACTAATCTGCGGTTAAGGGCTTTGTGTAAAAAGTCGCTAAGCCATGCTCAGATAGCTGCTTAAGCGCATGACTTGGCTTTTATGCGTTCTTACTTTTTACACAAAGCTACCAAGACCAAAATTGTCCTATTACGCTAGCACCTTGACACAACATTAATAGTATGAGATGTTTACCAAAAGCTTGTTGGTCAGAATCCTGTTCCTATCTGCCAGCCCTGAGGGTTTTGTGCGATTGAAAGTCGAAGAGGAATTCAATATGATTGACGCAAGAATCCGCAGCTCCGAACATAGGGAGAATTTCGAATTATCACAAAGACATGCTGTATCACTAGCAGATCTCCAAGAGCTGATATTGCGCTTTAGACCCAACATTATTCACTTTTCAGGTCATGGAAGCACACAGGGCACTCTGGTGTTCGAAGATTCAGCAGGATATCCAGAAGAGGCACCTCCTGACGCTCTAGCAAGTCTTTTCAGGATACTGAACGAGGATCCTACCAAGACGGATGAAGACAAGATTCGATGTGTAGTACTGAGCGCCTGTTATTCTAACAAGAAGCAGGCAGACGCGATATGCAAGGTATGTTGTATGACTTATGTAAGGAGCATTATCCAGCCATCAGAAGCTCAAATTGACGGGGTACTGGGCGATGATAACATTATGTTCAATGAGTCAACATATAGGATCGCAATTATTGTGAAGAAAAACATTTGCTCTTTCGACATTTTGCCATTATGCTTTCATTATCGTTCAGAATGGCTCGCTAAATTTGGGATGAACAATTCAAATTTTTCGGTGCTTCGAGAATATTTTTATATATCATTCATAATTAAAGACTGTGCAGTCGCCCTTAAAATCAACGTTATGGGTGCTAGGTTTCAATCCAAACCCAACAAATACCACTTCCCATCGTGATCTGCCAAAGTCAAAGGCATCTTGTTCTTACCATCTGACGAGTGCGTGGAAAGCGAGCCGACTTGACAGGTGAGTTAAGCCCAAAAATACTATATGTATCTGCATCTGGGGCTAAAGGTGACTACAAATGCATTTCCGACGCTGTGCACAATGCAAGCGAGGGTGATCAAATTATCGTTGAAGAGGGGACTTACAGCCTAAAGACTACAAAGGAAAATTATCCCATCTTTGTCCCGCCAAGATGCCAGCTGATTGGACGAGGACCAGACAAATGCCGAATTGATGGATTTGTTCGTTATGAAAATCATAAAATGATTGGCGCGAAGGAAATATTTGATCGCCCCCTAGACTCCAACCAAAGTCTGGTCTTGCTGGGTGACGAAACTAGCATATCTGGATTTACCATCTGCAATAGTGGTGCAAATGGAGTTTCAAATGTACAGGGAGCGCGGTTCCTGGTAACAGGTAATGTGATGGAAAGTAATGGACAACACGGCCTGTTGGTATTTGGCACTAATGGTGCGCTAGTCTACAATAACCGCTTGATTGACAACGGAAAAAAGGAGAAAAAAGAATCAGTCCCCCGCAGTCGTGGCAAAGAAATAGGAAGGCAGGGCCATCATGTGTTCATTGAGAGCCGTAACGGCTGTACTAATGATGTTGCCATAATTGGCAATGAAATGCGAAACGTTTGGGCCGATGCGATTGCAAACGACACTTTAGACCAACCAGACGGCATTACAATGCGATTACAGGTCATTGGAAATAATATCTCGGGCTGCGGTCGCAATGGGCTCAGTATCTCAGGTTCATACAGTCCTTCAAATACAAGGGTATTCGTCGATGTCAGAGACAATAAGATCAGTAGTACTACAGAGAATGCGATCGATGTTCTTGCTACACTTTCCCTAGTGTTAAGGGAGATCTCTGACGCCAAGCTATTCGTAAACATCATTGGGAATACTATCGACGGTTGTGATTGTGGGATTAACGCAATATGCGCCTGTGACCCGGAAGCAAGAGGTTCAGAAGCAACATGCAATATCATACAAAACAAAATAAGCAATGCTAAGCTGTATGGAGTTAGAGCGATTGGCGGCCTAAGCCTTGATGGCTGGGCCGTAGAAAACACTCGCTTCAACATGACAATCTCAGACAACATAATCAGCGGAAGCAAGAAAGAATCAATATTCGTTCAGGCCGGTAATTATAAGGAGAAGAAAGCAATAGTAAAGGACAACCAAGTCTTCGTTCATATTTCAAGAAACAAAGCTATGGATTCAGGGAATCCGATTGATCCAAGATCCATCGTAATTAACAACGGATTACTTGGCAATAATGTTTATGTGATTCAAGGTTCGCAACGTTACACAAGAAAGGGAGGCATCGTAAAGTATGACAAACCATGAGTGTTGGAGCAGGGATAAGAAAGTACTTGAAGAAAAAGACGAGCTGGACTACGCCATAGTAGGGGGCGGCATTGCTGGAGCATATTGTGCTTGGCGCCTGAAGGGCAATCCCAAAACCAAAGACAAGAAAATTGTGTTGTTGGAGTATAGTAATAGGATCGGTGGACGTTTGCTAACTGCACGTCTTCCACATGATAACTTAAAAGTTGAACTAGGTGGTATGCGATATATATCGGGTGTACCGGGTGGAGGTGAGCACCAACACCCAATCTTCACTAGTTTAGTGGTCAAGCTAGGGCTGCACAGCGAGCCGTTTCCAATGGGATACACACGGAAAAAGTTGAGCGATAATGATCCTGATCCTGACCCTGATGGAAGGAATAATTACGCATATTTCCGTGGACAGCACCTCAGGATATCCAATTTCAGCGATCCATCCAAAGTCCCATTTTTCCTCGATTGGTCTGAGAAAGGGAAGACTCCCAATCAGTTGCAACTTCATGTCATGAAGATACTTGTTCCAGGTTCAGAAAATCTAAAGCCAGAGGAATGGTTTGATGTGAAGGTTTTTGATCAAGATCTGTGGAAATTCGGATTTTGGAATCTGTTGTTTAGAGTACTTAGTCCGGAGGCATACATATTTTTCAAATACGCTAGCGGCTATGACACCAACGCTTCTAACGGAAATGCAGTTGCGCTATTGCCGACAGGCGGAGAGACTAGTTCCGGTAATGAATACGACACCATCAAGGAGGGCATGATGGAGGTTCCATGCGCCCTTTGTAGAGAGTTCGTCGATAAGATGGGTGGCCAAGTTGAATTAAATCGCCGTTTGATTTCAATACAGAGAAATGCAGACAAAAACTATACCTTGCGTTTCAGTATTACTAAAACAGAAGAGGGAAAAAGAGAACGTACAAATGATACTGACGAATTTGAAGACTGGACAACACGGAGTATCATCTTAGCATTGCCAAGGGCAGCTTTAGAGAGAATTGACTGGAAGGGCTTCAAAAATGGTGACGTATCTAGATTAAAGCAGGATCTGGATTCGGTACTCATTCAGCCAGCGGTAAAAATCGGGCTTGAGTATGAGTATCCATGGTGGAAAGCACTCAGTATTTTTCGTGGCAGATCTATAAGCGATTTGCCGCTTCGCCAGACATATTATTTCACAGATCTACAGGATCTTCACCAAAAAAATCCCTTTGAAATTCACCGGGGAAAGCATGCGGTGATGATTGCCTCATACAGTGATATTGAATCTGTTCCATTCTGGCATGGCCTTGAATCCGTACCATTCAGGGATAGCTCTAAAGGATCCGGAGATGAAGATTTGTTTGAAGGATCTAAACATGGATATAGAGCATCAAAATTGATGATAAAAGAAGCACACAGGCAAGTAATGAAGATCCATGGCCAGCATGAGCTGCCAGAGCCATGCGCTGCTGCCTATTATGATTGGGGGGACACGCCCTTTGGAGGTGCATGGCATTTTTGGAAAGCCGGTTACAGATACGACGAAATCATCGATAGGATGCGACAACCATTACCAAGTGAAAATATTTTCATCTGCGGCGAGGCCTATTCCTTTAAACAAGGTTGGGCAGAGGGTGCTCTGCAGACTGCAGAAGAAGTGCTTTGCAATTATATAGATTTGGAGGATAGGCCTAAAAAACTTGATTGGGTCGTGGTGGCACCAAAAGTGGTATCGTTTCGAGGGGAAAGTGAAGAATTGGCAAAGCTAACGGATGAGCAGGCCAGAAACTGGATTCGAAGCGATTCAAAGGGTCGCGTGTTATGAAATGAGAGGTGGATGTGACGAGGAAAAATGAGTTCAGAGAAGAAGGTCACAGAGTTCATTTTAGAGACACTGGAGAAGGAAGGTATAGACCACATTTTTCTTGTCCCGGGTGGCGTTGTTGATCCGCTTGCTATAGAACTGGCTAATCGCTATAGAAGCGACAACTCACGTATCCGTCCTATCGTTGCAGCCCACGAAGGGGGAGCGGCATTCATGGCAGATGGTTATTCGAGGGCAAGTCTAAGTCTAAAGGAGAAGAAGTTTGGCGTTTGTATGGGAATAGGGGGACCAGGAGTTACAAACATGGTCACGGCGGTTTCGGCGGCATACGCCGATAGATCGCCTATACTCATTATAGCGGGAAGAATTCCTCTCAGCTGGGAAGGGAAGGGAACATTCCAAGATTCCTCTAGCTCGCTAGGAATAGATGATATCGCTTTGATGCGGCCGATGACAGCATTCGCGGCTAGCGTAGCAGAGGCTGAGGCCGTTCCAAGATTTCTAAGAAAGGCTATTCGCGCGATCCGCGATGTTGAAAGCCTTCCTGCATTCCTTTCTATATCACGAGATGTACAACTTATGGAATGCAAAGGCTGCTCGTACATCGCTCCGGCCAAAGGACCTCCTCGTATTATTGATAGAGAAGAGGTTATGGACGTGCCCGAGATTATCAAAGAAGATACCTATATGGCCATACTGGCGGGCAACGGCGCGGTTCGTTCCCAAGCAAGTTGCGAGTTAAAGAGGTTTGCAGACACCTATGGCATTCCCGTCCTCACCACACTGAGAGCAAAGGGAGTCCTACCAGAAAACGATAGTATGTCATTGGGGGTTTTCGGCATCGGAGGTAGCTTGTGGGCCAATAAGGCAATTCTTGGAGATAAGGACAAAGGTATTCCGAAGGTCGAAGTTCTGTTGGTACTGGGTACAACACTAAATGCCAATAACACTTTCTTTGGGAAGGCACCACTTCCCGAGGGCAGAAAACTAATTTTGATTGACATTAATCCGAATAGTGATCGCGACATTGAATTTGATCACAAAATGGTTATGGCTGATGTGAAGACGTTTCTTGATTGGATGGAAGAAAATAAAGCTAGCTATCATGATGCGTTGATAAAAACCAAACATGGCCGTCAAAAATGGGTACAAGCTATTAAGAATCTTGATAGGTATGACAAGATAGAAGACCATCCTAGCTCAGAAAAGTCTGTGCATCCGGCTCGAGTCATAGCCGATCTTCGGGAAGTGGCAAACAGCTGCAATGCTCGCAATGCAGTAGTTGTAGTAGATTCTGGAGCACATACCTTCTTTACGGGACATTATTGGGAAAGCTACGGACCAAATGAATTTCTATTCCTTTCCACTACCGGACCAATGGGTTATGGAATTGCTCTTGGAATAGGAGCTTGGCTCGCGCATCAGGATCACCGCGACAATACAGAGAATCAGGTTCCTTGTATCTGCATAATGGGAGACGGAAGTATGTTGATGCACGGCATGGAGCTTCATACTGCAGTAAGGTACGAGATTCCGCTGATAGTCGTTGTCATGAATAATGAGACCCTGGGGAATGTATATTTGCGTTATATGGTGGAGAAACAAGAACTTGCAGCTGAAGAAATAGCAAAAATAAAACCGAGACAAAATTGGGCAACTTTTGCAAATGCCTGTGGCGCTGGAGGAATCCGGGTTGATAACCAGTGTGATTTGATTATGGCCTACCGGGAAGCCTTCCGATTCACTCGCGAAGAAAAAAAACCTTTTGTGATCGATGTCATCTGCGACAACATGGAAACTCCGAATTCAAAACTTGAACCTCAAATTCCAAGATTCTTTACTGGAGTACGTCGGGTTATGGCAATTGATGAGAGGATTCAAATCTGGCATTCTTGAACGGGAATAATTGGTAATTGGTCAAGAATTTCAAATTGCCCGAATACGCGCAAAATTATTCAGGTAGATAATAGCATTATTCGGGTGTCTTAAGAGGATTCGACATGAATAATCAGCCGGGAAGACTGCAAGCTTAACTATTGCCGATGACTATTCCTGAGCTTTCCTCGATTGCCAACTGTCAATAATGCGACGGCCAAGATTGCAGCTGCTCCCATGCGTTCCGTGTCTGCAGCTGAAACGTTCAGCTTGTTAACGGGTGAAAAGGAAAATGGGTAATAGTTGTAAAGTGAATCGCTGGATTACTCGTTTTTATCGCAACAGAATATGGGTTTAAGACTCAAAGTACTTAGTTTCCAAGTAGGTCATGAAGTAATTTGGGTTATAGCCTTCATTGAATGTATGCCTAAGGAGCTCCTTGGGTGCATAAACAGATCCATGGTGGTGTATTTTTAGTCTTAGCCATTCTCGGATGGGCTTGAAATCTCCTTTCCCGATGTTTTCCTCATAATCCTTCAGGTCTTTGTTCATCTTTGAGGCAATCATTGCTGAAACCAAGTTTCCTAAAGTGTATGTAGGGAAATACCCAATGAGGCCACTGCTCCAATGAGTATCTTGAAGCACGCCCTGCGAATCCTGGGTCGGTCTTACTCCAAGCAGCTGCTCCATTCTATCGTTCCAGAATTCAGGAATTTCGGAGACCTTTAGCTCATCTCCGAATATTTTTTTCTCTATTTCGTATCTTACTGCTATATGGAGATTGTAGGTAACCTCGTCGGCATCGACTCGTATGTAATCAGGCTTGACATTGTTGAAATACAGGTACAACTCGTCCTCAGTGGCTTGGTTTGCGAACCTTATTTGCTTTCTAATCAAGGGAGTTATCAATTGAACAAAAGCCCGGCTTCTGCCTACAATATTCTCCCAATACCTTGACTGAGATTCATGAAGCGCAAGCGAAGAGCCACCTTCTACAGGAGTGACTGAAAGTGACTGATCGCATTGCAAGTCATACAAGGCATGACCGCATTCATGGATAGTACCAGATATCGACCTTTTGAAATCCGTTCCTTCATAACGGGTTGTTATTCTGACGTCATTAATGCCCAAAGCTTCGGTAAAAGGATGCGTAGATATGTCCATTCTGAAACGTTCCATGTCGTATTGAAGGAGACTTAGAATTTCACGATTGAGCTCATCAACTTTTTGAACGTCATACTTTGATTTTCCAAGGTTGCTCTCCTTGCAAAACGGGCTGCCTGAATCCACGAGCTTTTTCAATATTTTCTGAATATGCGGAGTCAACGCACCGAATAACTTATCCAAATCAGCTACTGTAAGCTCTTCTTCGAAATAATCTAGAAGAGCATCATACGGATGTTTTTCATAACCTATCTTCTCGGCGACCTGCTTCTTTATTTCTATCATGTTTTTAAGATGGGGTTCATACTTCTTGAAATCAGAATTTTCTCTCGCCTGCCTCCAGGCGATGTTGCCTCTTATCTTTTCCAGAGACTCTGCCTCAGTCAATTCCTTTGGAATCTTTGACTGTTTGGTTATGTCTCTGTCAAGCACTCGTATGATGCCCTTCTCTACATCGTTAAGGCCCTCCTGTTTCTTCCCTGATACGACGAGGTCAACAAAATCTTTGTTTAGCAGAAGCTCCTTATACAACAGTTGGAGTTGAGAATCGGCCACTCCTCTTTCTTCAGCACCTTTCTTGGGCATGTAAGTCTCGAAATCCCAACCCATTAGTGAAGTGGCATGACTTATGGACCATATAGGTTTGTAAGCATCGAGGATCTTGCTTATTACAGGGTTGTCGGATTTCATGTCTGCCGCACTTTTTATGAGCTAAAGCACATCAGCCTATTAATCATTTTGGAGTTTTCGCAGTGTGCCCACTAGCGCTTAGCCGTGATAAGGAAAAGTCGTGCAGATGTGCAAAAGTCGGAGCCTGCCAGCATAAAGTTGCAAGGGATATCTCTCTCAGTAAGGTGCCAGCTAGGTTATAACTGAAGTACCTTAGGTCCATTTATGGAGCCGCTAGAAAAGCCGAAGACAATCCCTGGAAGACAAGATCACAGGGAACCAGAAAGAGATTGACAGGGCGAAGTGAGAGGCCGTTCATACGTCGAGTATTACATATACGGCCCAGAAGATTACAAGCATGGTATTGAATTCGCGCCTGCAATAGTACATTCAATCATAGAGCGTGCACCATTCGTTTCTGATGAAATGATTGAAAAGTTATGACTGAATCTGGATAAAGATTCTTTGAAAATCAACTTCAGCTTTATAGAAACATGATTCCTACGACAACATATTGCGCTAATTATGTAAGGGGGCATCTCTTGAGACTTCGGTTAGTTGTCCAACATATGCACTACACATGACACCTGAGCACGAATGAAATATCAAATAGTATACGATTAGAAGCATTTTTCTGTCGGCCTGATCGGAACTCTACCAAAACAATATTTGATTGCATTTTCTGCAAGCAGCTTGCATTCTATGCCATCCTTATTCTGAGTCTTACAGCTGGATCGCCAAAGACCATGTAGTTCTGCGCATCGCTTCTTGTAATGAATGTGTCTGCTATTCTACTGAAATAATCTGTATTGATCTGTATCTTGCCCCGTGCAAGCCGATCAAGTGTACTAGTTAGAATCGCATTGGTGATATCGTACCGCTTGTTCATTTCTACCATAGCCATTCCGATAGGGTTTGTTTCTTTTAGCAAGGTATTGACAGCAAATACAAAGGGGGCAATTCTTGGGTGCCACTTCTCTAGAATCGAAGGATCAGTAGGATCATCAAAACCATGAAGCCATGCAGTGTCCAAGTGCCCAATGTATGCGACAGGACCGCGAGGATGAGCAAGTAGTCTCTTGGGCATAGCGGCCACAAAATCTTCTTCAGAATTAAGTTCTGGGCTGCCTAGCCAATGCATAAAGTCGCTTTGACTAGGAGTACCATATCCAAAACATGCAAATTGAAAAAACACGGATCCTTCAAGAAACGGTTCATCTATTGGGACATCATCGGCCATGAAGAACTCGTCATCTCGTTGCTGACCATTGACCCGCTGGCAGCATATAGCTCCGTTAACAGTCCTTTGCGTTTGGAGATTCTGATCTGGGGCTCCAAGACCGTGACTAGCAGTATAGACTAGTGCTGGGTTAGACCCATGAAGCGCTTTCTCAAGCTTTTTCTTGGTGGCGTTGGCTCCAAGTATAGAGGTTGTCTTGAAGCCAATGGAATTGCTGATGTGGTCTGTAAGTGGCTTTGCCATGTACCTGCGACTGAAATAAGTTGGATCATTAACACCTGCATCTGGTGCAAAAATGATTGCTTCTTTGCGCACCTTCGGCCTGGACAACCTTTCCAATCGGATCACTTTTTCAACATAGGTTTTCAAATCATCTAACGAATCGAAGTCTACCCTGCCTACCGAGGCTGCACTATCAAGGAGTGACTGAAATTTGAAAGGAACCAGTTTAGGATCGCCTACGATCAGCACGTAGTGGGGCGGCTTTTTGTCATCAAGAACTAGTGAATTATAGTTATCTTGAATCCAGTCAAACCATTGGTCTTCCGGATGTCCTGCGAAGGTAAGGGGGGATTCAGGGTGATCCATGCCCCTGTGCTTAGCCAACGGCTTGATTATATCAATAATCTCTGAATAGTGAGGATCGTTCTCATTTAGAAGAAAGGCCCAGCCGGCTACCTTTGGATCTCCCAGATCGACAATCTTTCTTTCGATTTCTCCTCTGAAGCTTCTAGTGGTCAGGCTAGTCTGTGCAAGTGAGCGGACCTCTTGGGCATTTTTGAAGAGAGATTCCTGAATTCTCTTGCCAAATGCCTCTTCGTCTATCGGGGCAATAAGCGGTTCGCGTGTCGAGTATCTAATGCCGTTACCAAGTATACTTCGAGTCAACATCGTATTGTGATAGTAGGACTTACTTAAGCAATATGTTACAAAACGAATCTTTTGTGTCAAGTAATGATAAACTAGATTTCTGGTCGTAATAGGTGCGTAGCCACAGCAGAACGCTTTCAGATCCATTAGTAATCGCTTGATCAGGAACAATTGTTGCGACTTCCCGTCCAAGCCATCTTTTTTTCGCCAAGCTAAACCAGCTGAGCATTATCTTTAGGAGCTAATTCAAGGCTAGCTTGATATTCATTCAACACAACAGCAGTTTGTTCCTAGGCACATGCTGATGTGTAATCCTACATAGTCTTTAGATGCATCTTTTCGGCTATTGCTAGCATCTCTTCTACCTTTGCCATCAGGTCCCCGACAAGGTTAGTATCCTCTTGTTGACCTATATTTCATCTTGCTTTATGCTCGATAGTATCTCCGAAACCTGATCTAGTGTTAATTCTTGCTTCAGATCCGCCGTCACTGTTATTCGTTCCTCATTTGGCTCCTCGGTCTTGTGTCTTTCTGATATTTTCATGAGCGCATTTAGTTTTTGAATGCGAGTCAAGACAGTCTGAAACTCGCAATCAAATGAGAGCGTAGGGAATTTCAAGCTGATGAGCTGGCCAATCGTCATTGAAGTCAGCCGGCATTTACATCAGCTAACTTACAAAATCCTTCTATGTATAATCAAAGCGTAGACCACGATCGAAGCACCAAATACATAGAAGTCTATAGATGGACCGGTCCTATCATACGCGTAAATTGTTGAAAAATCAAATATTATGTCGGCTGCGGCGATTAACGCTATTCCAAGCAACAGCAAGCCCCAAGCGGCGCCAAGGACAGAATTGCGGAAGATTGTCATTCCTACAATAGCAAAGGACAGATTGATAGTAGATATGGCGTTATAGTAGATACCTGCCAGAAAGGGCGGCCAGAATTGTGCATCAAGCTGCGTATTAATCTGCCCAATAGTAAATCGTTCAAATACGAGGGGTGCCAAATCAACAGGTGAATCGCTTTGCGGCATACTTGGATAGGCTGTTGAGGTTAACTCAAGTGGTACAAGAGCAAAAGTTTCGTTTCCAACAGCAATCCGTTGGTAATCATTATTCCCCACTGATGGATCATTTACATTTACTAGCTTGAAAGTTTGCCCGCCGATAGTAACCTGCTGAGAGAGTAAATCTGGGACGCTGCCCGGAATGGATACAGGTACCAGCAAAGCAAAGATATACACGATATTTATTACAAGTGGAATCAAAATGATAGTAAGTTTATCTCGGAGATAGAGCCTTTTCCTAAAGTAGCGAACACAGGTAATCAAATGGTAAAGAACGAACAGGTAATATGGGACGAAAAATAGATCGGGAGGTCCGGGATAGGGTAACGTAGTACCCGTTACGTTCATTATTGTAAATACGATGTTACCACTGCACCATAACAAGAATCCGATGCCTAATGCTAGGTATGCGCGGCCAAATACTTTGGAGTGCAAATATCTTTTTGCTACAAGCAGCCCTGCAACACCTGCTACTCCTGGAGCCGTTGTGAGGATAATCTCAAAAAAATCAGCTTGACTAAAGATATTGGGTTCATAAGAATTTGCGAAAGCAAAGATGATGATCCCTGCAAACATGGCTACAAGAACATAATAGTTGATCTTTGAACCAGCTTTGTCTTGTGAAGGAGAACTAGTCCCCTTACTTTCAGATGTGGTCAAGGCGATAGCGCCCCCGCATTAGACCGATCTGATGCAAGTCTGATATGTTATCGGCATACATCAGCATGGACATCATTAATATAAGAATTATCTATGGAAGTGCTATAAAAGCATACACCCTAATGTTTAGGGAAATCTGCTCAATGTAGCTAGTGCGTGCTAACGTCTGCAGGGCTCTCGCAATAGCACAATCTTGTAAGGCTAGTATTGGAACGGCCCGAAGAATGGGATCTTTGGGGCTTCTTTGACTGAAAACGGATAGGTCGACTTTCCACACTTGTAGCGTTTACTAGGCTATACCTTGTTTTCCTCTTAGGAGCACGCGAATTATTTGACTCTCGTTCAAGATATTTTCTTTCAACAGCACTTGTACAATCAATCCCTTCGTGTCTATCTCGATCTTAACCTTTTCAAAAAGCGCAGTGTATTTGCTCACTTTTTTGCCATCGGAAGTTTCCGCGTATCCCTGTTCCGTAAGTAGACCCTCTTCCACCAGCTGATTTATCAGCCTATAACCTGATGATTTTGGAATGCCTGTTGTTTCGAGTATATCAAGTATGACTGAAGGCTGCTTGAAGGCCAGTTCTAGGATAAGCCTTTTCTCCTTATCTCCGTATGCTCCAAGAATAAGCTCTGCCAGCTCTTTATTCTCTATCGTAATCCATGGCCGCCCCTTTGCAGGGGTATTGATTGAAATCAGGCGGTTCGCAAAGTCTTCTTCAATAGCATCGGCTCCAGAAGCAAAAAACTCCCTAAGCGTAGCATCCAATGTATGAAAATCTTTGATGGATTCTGCCAAACCCAAATTATAGCGCTGGCGCAGGCGATCTTCAATCTTTTCGCATGTCGTTTGGCCAAGCTTCTCACGGATCATAGATTCTAACGCCTGTGCAAGCAATCGGTCAAGTGCAGAAGCCATTAATTATCTATATAATGGGAATCAGATTATTTAACTATACGGACATTATTCCCAAAAAGCTAATGCGCCCGCTTTGAAGAAGCATGTATTCCCATATTGTAGAATCAGAGGCAATATGGTTAAATACAACATAAGTTTGTTTGGTTAAAAGTTTATTAAGATCTTTATATTATTCTCGATTATGGGAATCACCCTAAGTTCCGAGCCACCGAGTCTCAAGCCCTTGTCAGAATCTGCGGTTCAGACACATGATTTTGTGTTGGAAGCTGGCGATATTTCCTTTTCGGAAGGTTGCTGTACTTGTTGCGTAGGGATCATCGACATGGTCAACTCTACTAGGATAACCGCCGCTCTAAGTAGCCATCAAATGAGTAAGTACTATTGCTTGTTCATTAATTGGGCGACTGCTGTCGTGAGAGGCTATGGTGGAACAGTAGTCAAAAATATCGGTGACGGCCTACTATTCTATTTCCCTCCCATCGAAGAGCTGGAAGATGTAAAAACGATAAGAAACAGCCTCGATTGCAGCATTGCAATGGCGGCGCTCCATCCTAACGTAAATATGAAGTTCCTTTCGGAGTCGCTTCCGGAGCTCAACTATAGAGTAAGCCTAGACTATGGAGAAATCTCTTTGGCCAGAACAATGGGTTCTGTGGGCTTGGATATATTCGGTACGACGGTAAACATTTGCGCAAAAATCAACAGCATTGCAGCGCCGAATACGGTCGTAGTGGGGGGAGACATGTACCAAGTATCCAGAAACCTAAGTGACTACTCTTTCCAGGAAGCAAAGAAGAATATTTCGATAGCAAACCGACCATATCCTGCATATTCAGTTTCCGAGTCAAAGACTATTCTCCACAACTTAAGATCCATGAAGTACCTACGTGCACCGTCAAGACCACAAGCGCCTGATGGAAAGACAGAAGAGGTGAAGAGACTCTAATGGCGTTAGCAAGAGTTCCGTACAATGGTCTGATGGATGATGCCGCTAGCTGGCCAGTATCCAGCTCTCGTTTTTCGGGAGATCGGGATATCCACTCTGTTTTACAGGAGCATGAATTAGCTAGACTATGTCCTATCGATATGCTTGCAGCGGATGAGTTACTCTTGAAATCGACGAGAGCTATATGTCATAGATACAGGATAGAGTTTGCACAGCTGTCAACAATTCAAAGAAAATTCCTCACACACTATCGATGCAACCAGTGTGGTCTAGTTCCCCTATATCAAATCAATCTACTGCATGTCAAAAGGGTGCGATGCAAAAAATGTGGTCAATTAACGGGCTTTACAAGGAAGGGGAAGTATGGAAAACTGAGAAAAGAAATAGCCTTTGAACTTGCCAAGGAGATTAAAGGGAATGTCGAACGCATTTAACAGCAGCGTACATGCACTTGCACAAGCAATCTTAGATGAGCTTGTGAACGCAGAAGGCAACTCGCAACATGCAGCAATTCACATTTCATACGATGGCAAATATCTACCAAATGGCATCAAACATTGCACAGTTCAAATTGAATGTAAGGCAGGCTGCGGATGGTTGATAGAGGCCTACGAGGGTGAGACTGAAGCATTAGAGCAAAAGGCAATTGCCATTCATAAACGATTGCAAGGTTTAGCTAGCGAAGCTCTAACACCTCTCCCAGATATTCTCTTGGCAGTCTTTCCAGAGTTCGTAATTGAAAAACAAATTACTATGCCAAATAGCGCAAAGGAACCAAAGTTTGGTGGTCATAATGGATAACTCATCTACTAAAGGCATCAATGTGGGGCCAACAACGAGTAGCGCCAAGAGTTATCAGGTCAGCCACTTCGACCTGAACGATGGGGCGAGTCTAAAGAGGTGAAAAGAAACAAATGGATATGCTAGAATCAATCGGTTGGATCGCAGCTGGTTTTGTGCCTACCTTCGTTTCGTTGCACGTGGGCTATATCATTAAAGCAAAGAAGGCTACCCGAAACGCCCAGCCGTTAACTCCGGTAGCATCGAAATAAGAGAATGTAGAATTTTTGCAGTGGTAACCAGGAAATTCTGCGTTGTCACTATCTATTTGTTCCGTTCTGACAGCCATGATTAGCTTTCACTAGCACATGCAGAACAACACAAACCAATCGTATCGTATTGTATTTCGAGGGTAATTGTATTAATAGAATTAATCTCCTAGGAGGATTATCTTGGGATATTCAATGTTTGCAGTCGCTGAAAGACGGAATCTCTCCGAGTCCGAATATTGCGTTCATAGTGGAGCTAACGTCTCTAGACTTAGCTGGTCAAGAACCTTAGCGATCAGGGTTGGAAAAGCAAGGAGAACTAAAAGGCTCTAATAAAGGTGACACAAGCCTAATGAATAGCTTATGATGTTCAGATTATGTTAACAAATACAAAGTCAAAACACGAAGGCGGATCTTTTCCGCAAATCTTATAGAAACCCATTGTTCCTAATACCTAGTGAGCGAAGAGTCAAAAATGCCCAGTGCTACTCTAACAACAGCCGCCAAGTCATCGGATACATTTCAGATACTCAGTGCAGAAGGGATGAATAGAGGCGCCACAGCAGCTACGCTGAGTTACATTAGTGACATAAGAATTCTTGGACTCTTAGACAAGTGGACGGAAGTAACGTGTTCCGACGGGTCTAAAGCACGTGTGCTCAAAGATCCTGCAGATGCCTTCGAACTATACGCCAAAGAATGGTCGACAAAGTTTAACGTTGTCATAGATCTCTTGAACCAGATCAAGACAAATGGAGATGTAGTAGTCGCAGGCAAGGTTGTCAAGCTATTCGATAACTTGAATTACATAAATGCGGCTCTGCAAGAAATGTACAAGAATTCTTACCTGACTTTCGCCGCAACACCCTGCAGCGAGTCTTCTCAAGAGGAAAAACGCAGGATGGATAGAATTATCGCTGCAATAGGACTTTCACTTGTTGGCTTTAAGGTATTGCTCGAAGATCCTAATGGTAAGATTGATAGCGTTAATGCTGAGATTCTGAAGCTGATAGACAGGATAATCAACATGATTGAAACCAAATAGAGCTGTAAAAAGTAGATCTGCAAGAAACTAATCTTTTCCTTCCTAGGAGCATTTCTTGACATAGCCTATACTTAATGGCGTTCTAAATGCCTATTTAGGCAGAGTCAGATGGTGAATGGCGTTTGTTCTTCAAATTCGACATTCTTGTTCCCGACTGTGAAATAGTTCGGCGTTTGCTTTGGCGGCATTCTCTTTACTATCTCATTTCTAAACTCTTTGTAGTTTCCTTGAAAAATGCCATCATTCCAAACCCTCAACAACTGCGATGTAAAAAGGCCATTAGACGGACCATCAGCCGACAGTTGATTGTCCTGGCAGCCGGAAATTAAGATGACAGATGCTTTTACTTTACGCTCTGAATTCCTGAGTTCTTGTTTTGTCAGGATCTGATCATAGAGTGCTTTGTTTATGCGGTACGTATCATGGACCATGTTTAGAGGCATGAATCGATACCCTGTTCCATTCATATCTGTATTGGTCACTCGAATATCCATTTCACTCTGATAGAAGGCCGCTTTTACAACTGTACCGCTATGACAACTATCAGAGAATACCAATATTCTCACGCCTTCTGCAAAATCACAGAATAGTGCATAGAGTTCGTCATCTACTAGCTGGCGATCATAGAGGCACCATGTCTCATCTATTCCATCCAATTCATCGTCATTTTTATCAGGAAGCTGTCCACCGTGTCCGGCATAGCTTATCATGAAAATGTCTCCTGATTCTAGCTTCTCTGAAGTCGTTTGCATCTCCCTAATCACATTAGCGCTTGTGGCATCATTTGTTAGTAGGGATTTGACTTCAAATCCCTGATTTTTCGCTAAGCTTGACATGTCATGAGCATCTGCCTCACATGCTTTTAGGGAGCCTTTCCATCCTCCATAGTGAAGAGGGTCTACAGAGTTTAGTCCTATAGTTATTGCTACGCCTGAAGCCATTATGCACCAACCTCAAAGCTGGTATTTATTCTTGAGAATTGCAAGTTGATTGATGATTGGTGAAAGCCAATTATAAAAATAATTTGTATTAATACCAAATGTTCCGATCCAAGAAATTGTGATGAATCAGCCCCATTTTGATGGCCGCCAAGACGCGCGTCACAAAAGTAAGCAGCTTCTATTTATATATGCACTCGTAAGCTGGATTAATGGCTCATCGCGCCAAGACTAAGATTCTATTCATCGCAGCCAGTCCCCAAGATGCGCCTAGGCTGGAGCTAGAGCAAGAATACAACAATATCGAATCCGAACTTCAACGAACGGAATATCGAGATAGTTTTGAGTTAGAACGCAGGTCCGCTGTATCAGTAGTTGATCTGCAGAGGCTGCTGCTTCAGTCAAAACCAGATATCGTCCACTTTTCAGGTCATGGAAGCGAAAAAGGCGCACTGTTTTTTGAAGATAGAGCAGGATTTGTCGAGGAATTATCTCCCAATGCTTTGACAAATCTCTTCGCAGTGATCAACAGAGATGGTAATCCTATCCGATGTGTAATATTGGATGCATGCTACTCCCAGATTCAGGCAAAGAACATCGGGAAACATGTTGATTGCATAATCGGGATGTCGTCGGTAATATCTGAAAGAGCGGCGACCAAATTCTCAGTTAGCTTTTATCGCAGCTTAGGTTATGGTAAAAGCCTAGGCGATGCCTTTGATTTCGGTCGCAATCAGTTAGAACTGGAATCCACCTCAGAGGAAGAAACACCAAAGCTGCATTGCAAGCCTGACGTTGTTGCGTCCAAGATTTTCTACACAGGACCGAATGCTCCAACAATTTCATCAACAGACCATGGAGCGAGAAGCAATAATGGTGGACGATCTATTTTCGCAGACAGGAAACGGGAGATCCTGATTGCTATCATTGCCGGACCTATGGCCACAATCATCGCTCTTGCGTGGCCTGCCGTAGCACAATTTGTGGAAGATGTAGGGCAACCATCGATTGTCAATTTGGGTTTTGCAGAAGATTGTGAAAGCTTTTCTCCCAATAGCATAGTGGTAAGTAAAATTGGCCAAGACTGGAAAATTGTCGATGAAAGCGGAGGTTTTGAGCTTCTTGATTTCAAGACAAATAATGATAATGCAGAACGTGGTGCCGAAGTAATCAAGAAGTATGGGTTTAACGAGATGTGCTTTGTGGGCAGACCGTTTAATGCCCTGAATAATCCCGTTCTGCCAATGATGTACTTTCTGGTTAACGGAACTGCTGCAATGACAAATTTGAATGGCAATAATAGTACCGATCAGGAGAATTGCAGCATGCTGACGGAGAGAATCTCCGCCCGCGAAGTTGCCGATAGATGGTTGGTCTTGGACGGAAACGTCAAGATTTATGATTTTGGAACATATCAGAGAAGTAAAGAGAATGCAGAACGTGGTGCCGAAGTGATAAAGGCCTACGGCTTTAACAGACTTTGTCAGATCGAAAGGCCGTTTCAGCCTATGATATATTTTCTTAAAGGTCCGCCAAGTGGGATAACGCCTACTACAAGAAATGTAGACTCTTTATCATACAGCTTTTCAAGTACTAATGGAGATTCCAGCAACGAAAGAGCAAGTTATTTTGTGGATAGCATGAGGATTTTTGACTCAATACAGATGGTGCCAAGAACGGCTTACGCTGATGTTACGACCCAATGCGGTCCGAATAATGCCACTGTGGTCGGGGGACCCGTCAATGCCACCGTTACCGACCTAAATGATGCTTCAGCTCCCTCTCTGACTGTCAGCTGGCCTCCATCTGGAGCTCTTGTTAGACCATCATTCAAAATAATCGGAACAGCAGAGGATTCAGGCACCGGGGTAAGTACTGTTGAGGTGCTTATTAGTTATCCTAATTCTGTACACGTATCTGATTCAGCGATCAGAGAAGGAGAGATTTGGGATAATTGGCACTATGATGTGTCAGGTTTAGGTGATGGTTCTTACTCCATAATCGTGCGTGCCATTGATCTTGCCTGTAACCAATTCGTGTTACCTTCCATAGCAATAACGGTCGATAGCCAGCCTCCCACCATCGTAGTTCCGGCCAATATGATTCTTGAAGCTACTGGTCCTGCAGGCGCCCCTGCTAGTTTTAGTGTATCTACTCAGGACAATTATGCACTGCTTGCGAATCCAGCCTGCTTTCCAGCTTCGAATTCTGTTTTCCCAATCGAAACAACAACGGTCAGTTGTACAATCACGGATGCCGCTGGAAATGTCGGAGAAGAGACATTCACTATAACTGTAAGAGATACAATCCCTCCAACACTTGCAATGCCTTCTGATATTGTGGTGCAAGCAACTAGCGAGTCAGGCGCAATAGTAAATTATTTAGCCTCGGCGTCTGATACGGTAAACGGCAGTTTAACTCCGAGCTGCTCACCAGCTTCGGGATCGACTTTCGAAATTCGTGAAACGGCTGTAACATGCACCGTCCAGGACGCACATGGCAATCGCGCATCTGCGTCGTTTGTGATAACAGTGCAAGAACAGGATGATGACGTCGAAGTACTAAACTTGCATCCCGATGCCCACGCAGGTAGAGATCAAACAGTCGATGCAGGTTCGTTGGCAAGACTGGATGGCGCACTCAGCTTTGACACAGATGGTGGAATTGCAGATTATAGATGGTCCCAAATATCAGGTTTCCCAGTAACATTGGTAAGCGCAAATACCGCGCATCCAACTTTTATCGCGCCACAGGTATTTGCGGGCCAAAGTCTTGAACTGCAATTTCGTGTGACAATTACGGATAATCAGGGATCAACGGATACCGATGACGTGAAGATCACTGTTACCGCCCCAGATTCTTTCAATCTGCATACAACTCTTGATGGAAATAGCTACGAAATGTGGGGTAGTTCATCAGGTGTAACTCCAATTTCTTTTACAATAGAGCCAGAAACATCATCCATTCACGTAGATTTATCTGACAATGACAATGCTGCTACCGACAGAGCCATAGAGTTGCACTTTACTGAGGACATCATTTCTGATATTTATGCGGTGGAAACCAATGGAGGAGAAAACGTAGAGTTTGAGACGATACCCGGAGCCGCTGATTCAATATCAATAAGATTCATAGTCCCTCAGGATACATCATTCGTTGAAATCAGTGCTACCAGAGTGATCCCGGAATTCAGTTCTTCGGTCTTGGTAATATCTGTAGTAGCGGTCGGAATGATACTAGTTATGGTATATGGCAGGCAGAAGCCAAATTATGGGACTGCTAGCTAGAGTCAAAAAAGCATTTCAAAGACACTGTGTAAACCTTGAAATTAGTGAGTTGGAGGGGAAATTTAGGTTCTACAAAATCTTCCCCCACCACACTGGCTATGGGCGTGGGATAGAGATGATGATCTGGCACAAGCAAAAATCGGCTTGGAAATAGTAGAATAAAACTGTTACACACAACTACAGAACCTTCGGTAATAAGCACAGCTGATCGCGACGATTTTTTAACTCATCCGATGCAATCGCATAGCGGAATAGATAAAGAGTATTAATAGAGCAATCGGATTCATAGCTTCAGTTTGAAGCCCGAGACACCTATGAAGCTACTCGACCATGATCTTGGCAAACTAGCGAAAAAAATAGAGCATTTTATTTCAGGATATGTTGCGAAAAGCGAGAGCAAGGGTATTGTCGTCGGTCTGAGTGGTGGGCTCGATTCTTCAGCTGTTCTTAAGCTCGTGGTAAATGCACTTTCACCCTCGAGAGTGCTCGGCGTAGTGATGCCAAGTGACACTACGCCGAAAGAAGACACTGATCATGCGATCGAGCTTGCCAAGTCACTCGTGATAAAATACCATATCATTGACATCAGCACGTTGCTTGATAAATACGAGCAGGCATTGCCGGAGGACAAAAGGGCAAGAGGAAATCTTATGGCAAGGGTAAGAATGAATATTCTCTATTATTATGCAGGCGTCAACACTTACCTTGTCGCAGGCACATCCGACAAGAGCGAACTTTGCATAGGCTATTTTACTAAATTTGGCGACGGGGCGGCAGACATTATGCCGATTGCCGGCCTGTACAAAACGCAGGTGAGGGTTCTTGCAAAACATCTTGGCATCCCAAAAGCGATCGTAGAAAAAAAGAGCAGTCCCAGGCTCTGGGACAACCACTTGGCAGAAGAGGAAATAGGGATGGACTATGAAATGATAGACCCCATACTCCACCTGCTAGTTGACAGGAAGATGAGTCTAAACGATGTTGCAAAAAAACTAAAAATATCTACAAACCAAGTCAAGAAGATCAGCGATCTTATGAAGAGAAACTTGCACAAGCGAACTTCCGTGCCCATTGCATAGCTGAAAAGCTAGGGCATTATTTCTATTATTTTCTCGTTTATCTGGTATCCTACTACGCCGCCAGTGTGAAGGACCATCCTGACAGTGTACTGTTCGCCAACCTTGGCACTAGACAGAGGCTTTACGGCCACTACCACTTGGCTATCCTGCGCCTTTGCGATATATTCCACATTTTCATAAATATACGTCGTCTTGTTTCCAGCGTCTGGAAAGAACCTGTATTCTATGGTCCTAAAGTCATCGTCATCAATGGTCTCTACTTCTCCCTGCTGCACATAGGTAATTTCCATGTCAGGATACCTGATC